>JAZQAG010000001.1:0-36113 GCA_045545095.1 Phocaeicola sp.
AGGATGAAAGTGTATCTTTGCCATAATGTATTTACTATGCCTAAAGATACAAAAACTTTAGGATATATCAAAGCCCCAGCTTGTGAAAGTAGGGGCTTTGTGATATAATAAATGAGGGCGCATCATTTTGACACACCCTCTTTATTTTCTTATTTGCGTCTAAAAGATGAATTATACACATCTTTTCTTCTGCATAATTCTTATTCTTTGCAAGGCACCTGTTTCAGAGTTTCCAACAGGAAGTCGTAGAACTTCTGTACTGAAGGGATGAACACGCGCTCATCGGGAGAATGGGGTGAACGCAAGGTCGGGCCGAAGGAAATCATGTCGAGTCCCGGATGGGTGGCACCGATGATACCGCATTCGAGTCCTGCATGAATCACTTTCACTTCGGGCTGTTTGCCGAACTGGATGTTGTAGCTCTCCTTCATGGCCTTCAGGATGGGCGAGTTCACGTTGGGTTGCCAGCCTGAGTAGCTTCCGCTCAGTTCCACCTTCATACCTGCCATGTTGAAGCAGCACTCCAGTGATGTAGCCACATATTCCTTCATCGATTCGCTACTGCTACGTGCCAGGATGTTGAACTCTGCGTGTCCGTCACCTATGCGGATAATGGCCAGGTTGGATGAGGTTTCCACTGTGTCGGGGATGGTGGGGATGTAGCGCACCACACCGTCGTGGCAAGCGAAGATTGCGTCCACGAGGTTGTCCTGAATCTCTTCGGGAACTTCTCCCTTCGGAAGTTCTATGCGTTCGGCCTTCAACGTGATAGGGGTCTCTACGGCGCTGTACTCTTCGTTGAACAGCTCTTCGCAATACTTCACCAATCCCATCAGTTCCTCCTCGTTTTCGGCGGGGATGGTCAATACGGCTTCACATTCGCGGGGGATAGCGTTGCGCATGTTTCCTCCGCTCCAGCTGGCCAGGCGTGCTTCATAGTCGGCAATGGCTTCGCGTACCAGACGCACCATCAACTTGTTGGCATTGGCACGACCTTCGCAGATCTCGAGCCCTGAGTGTCCGCCGCGCAAGCCCTTGAGGGTAATCTTTACCGCCACGTCCGTCGGATCGGTTTCCATCTCCTTGTATTCGAGTGAAGCCGTCACGTCGATACCGCCGGCACATCCGATGTAGAGTTCGCCCTCTTCTTCCGAATCGAGGTTGAGCAACATTTTCCCCTTCAGGGTTCCCTCTTTCAGTCCGAAAGCACCGTACATGCCCGTCTCCTCATCGGCCGTGATGAGAGCTTCCAACGGACCGTGTACCAGTGTGTTGTCCTCCATGATGGCCATGATGGCGGCCACGCCCATACCGTTGTCAGCACCGAGTGTCGTACCCTTGGCACGTACCCATTCGCCATCGATATACGTTTGTATGGGATCTTTTACAAAGTCGTGTACTGTGTCGTTATTCTTCTGTGGCACCATGTCCATGTGGGCCTGCAGGACAACCGTTTCGCGATTTTCCATACCTGCCGTAGCCGGTTTGCGGTAGATGATGTTCCCAGCCTCGTCCATGCAGGTCTCCACACCGACCTGTTTGCCAAAGTCGAGCAGGAATTGTTGGATAGCTTCGAGGTGTCCCGATGGACGGGGAACTTGTGTCAGCGAGTAGAAATGTTTCCACACTGCTTGTGGAGCCAATGATTGGATAGTTTCCATATTTTCAGTTTTTATTTATAGGTTAATAGTTCTTTCTAAATTTTGAGAATAGGTCACGGATGATATTGATGATACGGATTTACACAGATTTTTTTCTTTGTTTGTCAGTGTTCTTCTGTTTCATCGTTTCATCTGTGGTCTATTGTTTCAGTAGTACTTTTGTCCTCCCCAATGCCACCATGCTCCATACCCCCAACAGGATGAGAGCGGCCGTCTGGGTGCCATGTACGATGAGAGCAAACACTCCCGCGTCAGCTTCGCTCACTCCGTAAAGCATTGTCAGCATCGAGATGACCACATAATGCCATGGGCCCGCCCCGTTGGGAGTGGGCACAAGCACGGCGAAACTTGTGGTGATGAACACTGCAAGGCCTGCTCTGAAGCCCAAGTCGGCCGTGAACGGAAAGCAATAGAACGTCAGGTAGAACTGCATGATATAGCTTCCCCAAATGGCGGCGCTATAGAAGAGGAAGAGCGGCAAATTCTTGACCTTTCGTACCGAACAGATACCTTCCCAGAATCCGCGCAAGGTGCCCTTTACCTTTTCTGCAAATGAGAACCGCCGGAGCACGTAGTAAGCACCCACGCAGAGCGCTATCAACACACCTGCCCACAGGTAGAGACTTCCTGATGTAAGGAGCGAACGTACCGAGTCGAAGTTTGTCCCCTTCTCAACAAAGAAGGTGCGCAACACATCAAACTGGAGCATCACCACCAGCAGGGCTATGAGCATGACACACACCATATCCACTACACGTTCCGTCACCACCGTACCTAACGATTTGGTGAACGACACCCCATCGTATCGCTTCAGTACACCGCATCGTGCCACCTCGCCCGAGCGGGGAATCACCAGGCTGGCCGCGTAGGATAGGAAAATCGAGTTGATGCACGTCCCCGTGCGTGGCCGTTCGCCCAATGGCTCCAACGTCTGTTTCCAACGGAGACCACGGAACACATGGCTCAGCACCTCGAATACCAGCGACAATGCCAGCCACCACAGGTTCATCTCGTACAGAAACGTGTGGCTCACGGCCGAGAAGTCGAAATCGCGATATGTCCAATAGAGTATCCCTCCCCCCAATGCGAGGGGAAGCAATATCTTTATGAGGCTTTTCAGGTGTTTTCTCATATCTGCTGTTATTCCTTGCAAAGGAACAACTTTTATTTGAGTTGGCAAAACCAATATCTATAAAAAGAGTGAAGAGTGCAAATTTCAGATTTCCCTCTTACCATTCTCCCTTCTGGGTCCCTTGTGACTCCCTTGTGACTCCCTTGTGACTCTCATTCGAAAGGGAGGATTGATAGGAGATGAATGGGGACCATAAGAAAATGAGAACGAAAGTGGATAGGAATGGACTTAAATGATATACGTTTTCAGATAGCCTGAACAGACTTATGGATTTTCATTTCTTATTTGGATAAAAGTGTTCATCAGTTTCGGTCTCACAAACGGATTTTATGGAGATAAGTGGATGCAAAGGGTGATATTTTCGCAGAAATATGTATCTTTGCCGCACATAAAGGTGGGGACTGTAAATTCCCACACTAAAAAACAGACAGATGCGACTTGTAAAACCCAAAAAGTTCCTCGGACAACACTTTCTGAAGGACTTGAAGATAGCGAAAGATATAGCTGACACGGTGGATGCTTGCCCGGGACTGCCCGTGTTGGAGGTAGGGCCGGGTATGGGTGTGCTCACCCAATTCCTTATCTCCAAGGAAAGGCTACTGAAAGTGGTGGAACTGGACTTTGAATCCGTGGCCTACTTGAGAGAGAATTTTCCTTCGTTGGAGGAAAATATCATTGAGGATGACTTCCTGAAGATGCACCTCGACCGCTTGTTCGATGGGAAACCTTTTGTACTGACGGGTAATTATCCTTATAATATTTCGAGTCAGATATTCTTCAAGATGCTGGAGTATAAGGAACTGATACCTTGTTGCACGGGCATGATACAGAAGGAGGTGGCCGAGCGTATGGCGGCAGCGCCAGGAAGCAAGACCTACGGTATCCTGAGTGTCCTGATGCAGGCATGGTACAGGGTGGAGTACCTCTTTACGGTACACGAGCATGTGTTCAACCCGCCGCCCAAGGTGAAAAGTGCTGTCATACGTATGACGCGTAACGATACGAAGGAGTTGGGGTGCAACGAACAACTCTTCAAACAGGTGGTGAAGACTACCTTCAACCAACGGCGCAAGACACTGCGCAACTCCATCAAGCCTATTCTGGGCAAAGACAGTCCCTTGTTGGCAGATGAAATCTTCAACAAACGTCCGGAGCAACTCTCTGTGGAACAGTTTGTGGAACTGACAAATCGTGTGGAAAAAGAGTTGGCGACAAATGGCGAATCATTAGCTGTTGGCAAGTCGTAAGTCTGGTTGTAGTCTGATAAAAACGTTGTTGATAGAGGGAAAAACTCCCTTAAAATAAGAAAAAATACCTTGAGAATGAAAAAAAAAGGCGGAAAAGGTGGAAATTAGATATTTATTCCTTTACTTTGTCTGCTCGAAAGGTTTGATACCTATAAATTCAATACCAAAAAAGTAAGATATGATTGATCCTAATGACACTAACAAGCCCTTGGAAGAAGGACTGTTGGAAGAAAACAGAGAGATGGCTGAGACCGTAGTGGCAGAACAGCCTTGTGAAAACGTGGAGAATGAATCGACCGACGCAAACATGCCGGAGTTGGAGAATGATGGACAAGCAGCCGTAGAGGCGGTGGCCTATATTCCCAAGGAGACGCAGGAAGAGGTTATAGCCCGACTGAAGGAGATGGTCGAAGAGGGTAACGTGTCTGACAAACAGGAACTGGATGCACTGAAGCAAAATTTTTATAAATTACACCGTATTTGTCAGGAGAAGGCCTTAGCTGCATTTGTAGAGGCGGGTGGTGCTGCCGAAGAATTTGTTCCTGAACACAATCTTTTGGAAGATGAATACAAAGAGGTGATGGCACGTATCAAGGCCATGCGTACGGAAATCATGGAAAAGCAGGAGGCGGAGCGTGAAGCAAACTTGCAAAAGAAGTTGGCCATCATTGAAAGACTGAAAGGTATTTGCGAAGGAGTGATTGATTCCAATGCTTACAATGAGGTGAAGGAATTGCAGCAGGAGTGGAACGAGATAAAGGATGTGCCTGCAGGAAAGGTGAACGAATTGTGGAAGAATTATCAACTTTGCCGTGACAATTTCTACGATTTGTTAAAGTTGAACAATGAATTCCGTGAATATGATTTCAAGAAGAATCTGGAGGTGAAGACGCGCTTGTGTGAGGAGGCCGAACGCTTGGCATCAGAAGATGATGTAGTAGCAGCCTTCCGCCAGTTGCAAAACTTGCATCAAGAATATCGCGAAACAGGACCTGTTGCTAAGGAACTTCGTGAGGATTTGTGGACACGGTTCAAAAATGCATCGACAGAAATAAATAAACGCCATCAGGCTCATTTTGAAACTCTGAAGGCTGCAGAACAGAATAATTTGGAGCAGAAAACTGCCATTTGTGAGATTGTGGAAGGGGTAGATTTTGCAGAACTCACCACTTTTGCCAAATGGGATGAAAGAACTCAGGAGGTGTTGGCTTTGCAGGCCAAGTGGAAGACCATTGGATTTGCTCCACAGAAGATGAATGTAAAGGTGTTTGAGCGTTTCCGTCAGGCTTGTGATGGATTCTTCAACAAGAAGGCGGAATTCTTCAAGCAACTGCGTGATACAATGAATGATAATCTCGAGCGGAAGAAATCTCTGTGTGAACAGGCCGAAGCTCTGAAGGATAGCACTGATTGGAAAGCAACATCAGACAAGCTGACCAAGTTGCAGAAGGAATGGAAAACTATTGGTGCTGTGCCTCATAAACAATCGGATGCAATATGGAAACGCTTCATTGCTGCATGTGACTATTTCTTTGAACAGAAGGGTAAGGTCACTTCATCACAACGGAGTGTGGAGAAAGAGAATTTGGCAAAGAAGCAGGATGTCATTGTCCGTCTGGTTGCCTTGAATACTGATGAGGTGGCCGAGGATGCTGCCAAGCAGGTTCGTGCCCTGATGCAGGAGTGGAACACTATTGGACATGTGCCTTTCAAAGAAAAAGACAAAATCTATAAGGAATATCGCGTAGCTGTGGATGCTTTATATGATAAATTCAATCTGTCCGCATCTCAAAAGAATTTGAATAAATTCCGTTCAAACTTAGGGAACTCAGGCAATTCTCTTTCACGTGAGCGCGAGAAGTTGATGCGTGCCTATGAGATGAAGAAGAATGAAATCCAAACGTATGAGAACAATATAGGATTCCTTACCAGCTCATCTAAGAAAGGTAACAGTCTGGTGGCTGAGATGAACCGTAAGATTGATAAGTTGAAGTCAGATTTGCAATTGATTGTTGATAAAATCAAAGTGATTGACGAACAAGAAGCAGAATGAAATACCTACTGATGTTATATATAATAAGGTAAGGAAAACGAAAAAAGTAATGGTATCGCACTGGCTATCCTGATGGGTAGCCAGTGCTTTTGTTATGAATAGGGCATATTGGTCTAAGTGTCAGAGATTATTTCGAGCCACATTAATGTGTTGGAATTAATGGGAGACTGCTCTCTTTTAGCTTCTCTTTACAAGTCCTTCCATCGGAGCTTGAAGGATACATCCGATTCTCAGGCCGTAACTTGTGGCAACTTCTGTCAGTTCCTCGCGAAAATAGTAAGCTATGGAGCCTATGAAATGGATGGGGAGGGTTATGTCGTAAGCAGACAGGATGTTGCGTTTGAAGAATAACTTGAATTGATTGGTGAGTAGTGTGTGTATGGTTGGCTCGTTGCGATGTTTGTGCAGGAAAGGTGTCAATGATGCCAAAAAACGGTTTGCTAACGGCTGGCGGTAAACGCGCTCAAGGATAGTGCTTTGGTCGAGCTGGTTTTCCGTCAAAAAAGATTGGCAGATGTGTGCAGGAAGTTGGCCTTTCAGGCAGTCGCTCACAAGAGCACGTCCTAAAGCCGAACCGCTTCCTTCATCGCCAAGGATATAGCCAAGGCTGGGAGTATTTTTTACAATGTGTTTCCCATCAAACTGACATGAATTGGAGCCAGTACCTAATATGCAGGCGATACCTGCTTGGTCTCCGCATGTGGCTATCGCTGCCCCCAACAAATCGCTCGACACGTTGATGTCGGTACATTGGGGGAGAAGTTCTTGGAAAGCATGGGTCACAATGGCTATCTTTTCGGGTAGCGCACAACCGGCCCCATAAAATTCAATATGATGAATAGAATGAGTCTCCTTTAGTTGGGTGGTCATATCATGAATGATGGATTTTATCTCATCAGATGATTGGTGAAAGGGGTTGATTCCTTGCGTAAAGATGTGTTGTAGTACTTCCCCTTTTGTACATACGCACCATTCTGTCTTGGTAGATCCGCTATCGGCTATCAGTTTCATTTCGTTTGTTTATGAGAATTAGGATAAGTCTTGAAATGCAGATTTCACAAATTCCTCCGTGACGTAGTTGTGTCAATGGGGAAATTTGTGAAATCTACTTGCCTATATTACGGCTAATGCCTTTCTCAGAAGATTCTGTAGAGGAAATGTACGCTCCTTACAAGTTCTCTAACTGGCGTACTGTGGCAATGATGCCATCTACTTTTCCGAGAGCGAGCATACGTCCGTGGAAAGAATAGCCTGCATTATATCCCTTGTCTTCATCTCCTAACATGGTAGGGCCATGGTCCACTCGCATGGGCAGATTGGGATTTTCTTTCTCGAAAATGCGTACCAGTTCGATGACGTTGGCACGTCCTCCAAGGTGGTCGGCTTCTTGGAAGTAGCTTCCGTCAGGAGCCACTTCGGTACTACGCAAATGTACGAAATGGGTACGTGATGCAAATTCGCGAGCCAATGCAGGTACATCGTTCTGCAATCCGGCACTGAGAGAACCAGCGCAGAAGGTGAGGCCGTTGTGCGGATTATCTACAGCCTGGAGGAACCAGCGGATGTCCTCGGCACAAGTGACGATACGTGGCAGACCGAGAATCTGCATAGGAGGATCATCGGGATGTACGCACATGTTGATGTCATATTCATCGCACACGGGCATGATGGCCGAGAGGAAGTATTTCATATTTTCGCGCAGAGCATCTTTGTCTATGCCGTCATAAAGAGTCAGTAATTTGCGGAAAAGTACTACGGGTTCGCGATCTTTTTCTGTAATGTTTCCATTGACAAAGCCTTGTGTCTTCACGATGATGGTGTCAATCAATTTGGCATCATCTTCTGGAGTCATTCGGGCAGCCATCTCTTCTACGGCAGCCATCTCCTCAGCCGTATAATCTTTTGATGCTCCTTCGCGTTTGAGGATGCAGCAATCGAAATAGGCAAAAGTCTTGCGGTCAAAATAGAGTGATGTGGTACCGTTAGGGTAGGGATGTGCCAAATCTGTACGTGCCCAATCCAATACAGGCATGAAGTTGTAACAGATGGTCTTGATGCCGGCTTTACCTAAATTGGCCAGACTTATTTTGTAATTCTCAATCAGTTGGTCACGTTCAGGGCCGGCATATTTGATGGCTTCACAAACGGGAAGGCTTTCTACTACTGACCATCTCAAACCATAAGATTCAATGTATTGTTTCAGGTCCTGTATGGCTTCCAATGTCCAAATTTCACCATTGGGGATTTCATGAAGGGCTGTTACAATGCCTTCTACACCAATTTGTCGGAGCATAGAAAGGGTTATTTTGTCTTTCTTGCCGAACCATCTCCAGGTTTTTTCCATAATGTAGTGAATTTATTAGTTTACTATATAATTTTATTGGTTTGTCTTGCATATTACTTGCGCTTGCAAAGATATGATTTTTTTTGAATTGTCAAGTGGAAGTATCCCTCTTTTTTAATGAATGATTGGGATAATTATCAATCAATAGGATATTCTATTCTTGGGTGTGGGTATCACGTGCTGGTGTTAACTCCATTTTTGTTGACTCTTTTTTTGATTTTTGAGTATGAAAGTTGGATAAAAAGTGTACCTTTGCAGAAGTCTAACATGAAAATTATGCATACGAGAGAAGAAAAATTGGAAGCCTTTGGTCGCTTCATGGATATATTGGATGAGTTGCGTGTGAAATGCCCATGGGACAGGAAACAGACGAATGAAAGCTTGCGCCCCAATACAATAGAAGAGGTTTATGAACTCTGTGATGCTTTGCTTCAGGATGATAAGAAGAATATCTGCAAGGAGTTGGGGGATGTCCTCCTTCATGTGGCATTTTATGCTAAAATTGGTGAAGAGAAAGGCGATTTTGATATGGCTGATGTCTGTACAATGCTTAGCGATAAATTGGTGTTCAGACATCCTCATGTCTTTGGAACTGCCACGGCAGAGACGGCTGGTCAGGTGTCCCAGAATTGGGAGCAGATAAAGTTGAAGGAGAAAGATGGTAATAAGACAGTGCTCAGTGGCGTCCCTTCTGCATTGCCTTCCTTGATAAAGGCTTATCGCGTTCAAGATAAAGCCCGTAATGTAGGATTTGACTGGGCAGAGCGTGAACAGGTATGGGATAAGGTGAAGGAAGAAATTGATGAATTTCAGGCAGAAGTGGCCAATATGGATGCAGATAAGGCTGAAGCTGAGTTTGGAGATCTGATGTTCAGCCTGGTGAATGCGGCACGGCTTTACCATATAAATCCCGATAATGCGCTTGAACGTACAAACCAAAAGTTCATAAATCGCTTCAGTTATGTGGAGGAGCATAGTATCCGGCAGGGGCGTCCGTTGAAGGATATGTCATTGGAAGAGATGGATGCCCTTTGGAATGAGGCAAAAGAAAAGGGGCTTTGATGCTCTGGGTAGGGGAGACATCTGATGGATAATTGGGATTTGAAAGGGCTTTTTTCTCTCTAATCTGAAAAAAATAATTGCCAGACCTGAAAAAAAAGAGGGAAAAGTTTGCTGGTACGATAAAAAGTCGTACCTTTGCACCGCAAAAAGAAAATTGGGGTATGGTGTAATGGTAACACTACAGATTCTGGTCCTGTCATTTATGGTTCGAGTCCATATACCCCAACAAAAGGGGTGAGTGCGGAGAGGCTCAATGCAAATTCGTTTGCATGAGCCTCTCCTTTTATTGTCTTGTCAGTCGGTTTGTTTGGCTTGTCGGGTCATTCTTATACCCCTCTATTATATATAAGGTATATATGAAAGGTGAAAAAGATTCAATATTTTTGTGAGTCTTGCGGAAATAGTGTACCTTTGTCAACCTTAAAAGAACAGATATGGAAATGTCCAAAATACAAGAAGTGAAAATGAGATTCGGTATCATCGGTAATGCTGAAGGACTGAATCGTGCCATTAATGTGGCTATGCAAGTGGCATCGACCGATCTGTCTGTATTGATTACGGGTGAGAGTGGTGTAGGAAAAGAGGCATTCCCCAAAATCATTCACGAGTTCAGTCGGCGGAAGCATAGTCGTAAGTACATTGCGGTGAATTGTGGCGCTATCCCTGAAGGAACTATAGACTCAGAACTGTTTGGTCATGAAAAAGGAGCCTTTACGGGAGCCATAGGTGAACGGTGGGGCTATTTTGGAGATGCAAATGGCGGTACCATTTTCCTGGATGAAGTAGGAGAGCTCCCTTTGGCTACTCAGGCAAGACTGTTGCGTGTACTGGAAAGTGGAGAATATATACGTGTGGGCTCTTCCAAGGTGGAGAAGACAGATGTGCGTGTGGTAGCTGCTACCAATGTGAACCTCTTGGACGCTATCGCTAAAGGACGTTTCCGTGAAGATTTGTACTATCGTCTCAATACTGTTCCCATTACCATACCTCCTCTTCGTGAGCGTGGAGATGATATCGTTTTGTTGTTCAAGAAGTTTGCAAACGATTTTGCAGACAAGTATCGGATGCCTGCTATCCAACTGACGGAGGCCGCACAGCATAAATTGCGAATGTATTCATGGCCGGGAAATGTGCGCCAATTGAAGAATGTGACAGAACAAATCTCCATCATTGAACGAAATCGGGAGATAACTCCTGAAATACTGCAAACCTATATGCCGGAGAAGATAGTCTCCCAATTGCCGGCCTTGGTTAGTGGGGGCAGTTCGTCGGGGAGGACTTTTGAGAGTGAACGTGAAATCCTGTATCAGATATTGTTTGATCTGCGTCGGGATGTGACAGAGTTGAAGAAACTTGTCAATGCCAATTTGGCTCAGGTTTCTCCGCAACCCATGGAGGGAGGAGACGGACATATTGCCTGTTATCCAGCCGAGTCTTCACATTATCCCAAGGTGGCAGCACCGAAACCCGAAAAGATTGTGCCTACACTGAACATACATACCCCTTCTGTCGGATTGTCCTCTGTAGTTGATGATGATATTCAGGATACGGAAGAGTATGTAGAAGAGTCTCTCTCTCTGGATGACTTGGAGCGCGAGATGATTCAGAAAGCGTTGGACAAGCATCATGGAAAGCGTAAATATGCGGCCCGAGATTTGAATATTTCAGAACGAACTCTTTACAGGAAAATCAAGGAGTATGGATTGGATTAAGAAAGGATATGTCGGACTTGGATTGATGGTAGCATTCTGCCTGATGCTGATGTCGTGTACGATATCGTATAAATTCAACGGGGCATCCATCAATTATGATAAGGTGAAGACCATAACGATTGAGACATTTGCCAATAGAGCAGCTTATGTGTGGGGACCAATGGCCACCATGTTCAATACGGATTTGCAGGATATCTATGTGCAACAAACACGTTTACAACAAGTCAAGCGTGGAGGAGACTTGGTCATTTCCGGTGAAATTACGGCTTATGATCAGTATAACAAGTCTATTTCTGCCGAAGGTTATTCGTCCGTAGTGGAATTGAAAATGGTGGTGAATGTCCGCTTCACTAATAATACCAACCATACTGAAGATTTTGAACGGGCTTTTTCTGCCACTTGTGAATATGATGCAAGACAGCAGTTGGCTGCAGTGCAAGAGGAATTGGTTGGGCAGATGATTGATGAGATAACGGAGCAGATATTCAATGCGACGGTAGCTAATTGGTAAGAACGAGAAAGGTTGCTTGAGAATATGACACATAACATTCAAGAGTTGATAGCGCATCCAGAGAAGTTGGCAGATCGGGTGGTTCTTTATGAACTTCAGAAACTGTTGGCTCAATATCCCTATTATCAAGCGGCCCGTTTGCTCTACCTTAAAGGGCTCTACCTGTTGCATGATGCGTCATTTGGAGAAGAATTGAGACGGGCTGCTGTCTATGTACCTGACCGGAAGATTCTTTTCAATCTGATAGAAGGGGAATATTATGCGTTGAAACCGCTACCCCGTAAACCAAAGGTGATGTCTCAAGAGATGCCGGAAAAGAGTGACCGGACATTGACGCTGATTGATGCTTTCTTGGAAGGTTTGCCTGCCGAACTTGAAGAAGAGACCCCAGAACTGATTGATGACGGTGGACTCAGTGCAGATTATGCTATGTATGAGCTGAAGGAAGAGGATATCTCTTCTGCGCAGGAGGAAGAAGAGCCAATCCGGCCTGCTATGAGGGGGCAACAGTTGATTGATGATTTTATTCAGAAATCCGAAGACAAACGCCCAGCCATGTCTGTTGTGGAAAGTTCATCTGTCGAAAGTCAGGATATGGACATTTTGCCATCTGTGGATGAAGATGACGGCTATTTTACTGAAACTTTGGCTAAAATTTATATAAAACAGCAACGATATGCCAAGGCTCTTGAAATTATTCGGCGATTAAGTTTGAAATATCCAAAAAAAAATGCTTACTTTGCAGACCAAATTCGTTTCTTGGAGAAATTAGTATTAAATTCAAACGATAAATAAAAGAAAAAAGATGTACGTATTATTAATTGTATTGATTGTATTCGTCTCTATTCTGATGTGTGGCATTGTCATGATTCAGAATTCAAAGGGAGGTGGTTTGGCTTCAAGCTTTGCTTCGTCTAACCAAATTATGGGTGTGCGCAAAACTACAGATTTTGTAGAGAAATTTACTTGGGGATGTGCTATTGCTATGGTCGTGTTGAGTGTAGCTACAGCTTACTTCTTGCCTCATTCTACAGTAGTTAACCAGTCTGTTCTTCAGGAGGATGCTCAGAATGAAATCATGGTTAACCCTAACACACTTCCTGGATTTGATGCAGAGGGAGAAACTGCAACTGATGAACCCGCAAACTAATCTTCCTTTATAGAAGGAAACAAGACGGTTAAGAAAATAAGAGGGGCTGTATCGTGTGATGCAGCCCCTTACTTGTTTGTGGAAGACGGTGTCTATTTCTTTTTCCTTAGCAACAGCTTCTTTATCTCTCCCAGCTCCTCTTGGATGTCGTCCAGCTCATCCTTTATCTCTTTCAGTTCTTGTCTTTCTGCCTCTTTTCCCAAGAATTCATAGATTTGCTCACTGATGGCCTTCATACCTGCTATAGAGGGGTGGCTACGTTGTTTCTCGATGTCGTATAATGTGATGACAGGGACTTTGTAATGTTTGCAGACGGTATAGACAGATTCGTTGATACTGCCTTTCAGCTCGCTATTGAGTACAAAGTATATTTCTGCATCCGGATACAGTTCTTTAGTTCCTTTCAATAAATAGGCCATAGCAGGGCGGAACTTGTACAAATCCTCTTTGCTCCAATCCGAATATTTGTATTCCCCGATGGGAGAGCCGGCCCAACTGTCGTTGGTACAACCGAAAATGAGGATAATGTCTGGATTTCCTAACTTGTCCATACGGGTGATGAATGAACGGTCGCTATAGTCTTCTTTCCTGTATCCGGTGTTGCAGATGGTTGAACCGCTGTAGGAATTGTTCTTCTCGAGTTGGAAACCATAATTGTGTATAAAACGGTACCACCATGTCTGTTCCACTTTCACAACATCATTTTTCTCGGCAGGATACCATACCAGATTGGTGTCAGGTTCTACATATCCCTTGAAGGTCGAATAAGAATCGCCCAAGATAGAAACTCTTTTTTGGGCATTCATGATTGATATCCCCAAAAGGATACTCAATGTCAGTAAAGTCAGTAGTCTTTTCATAATTATAATGTTTAGTGTTCTTATTTCTCCTACAAATGTACGTTCTTGTAGGTAAATATGAATCTTTTATTCTCATCTTTTTTAAAAAATTAGTAATATCCTTTCCGATATCGTCTGATTATATTACTTTTGTGGCTAAACAATTAACGACTTAATAATAGAAAAACTATGCTGAGAAAAGCTTTTTATTTTGCGGCTATAGCCACGTTGGCTGCATGTAGTACAGAGACGTATGAATTTCCGGATGCGGAGTCAGAAATGAGTAAGATACCTGTTGATTTTACCACAGAGATTCTAACTCGTGTCGTAAATAACGAGTGGGAAGAGAATGATCAGATTGGTATTTATATGTTGAATACAGGGACAACTCTTTCCGATGAAAATGTATATAATAATTCTGCCAATAGCAAGTATGTATATGGTGGAGGGACTTTCTCGCCGGCTACCGAGCTTGACCGGCTCTATTATCCGGTTTCAGCTCCTGTAGATTTCATTGCTTACTATCCGTTTGATAATGTGACGGATTATACTATATCATTGAACACTCGTGATCAGCGTTCACAGTCAGAATTGGATCTTCTGTACAGTAATAATCTGACCGGTATATCTGCAACGGCAGAAAAACAGATGCTGACATTCAAACACATGCTGAGCAAATTAGTCTTCAAAGTTACTGCGGGAGAGGGGTACGAACAAAGTGACTTGGCCGGATTGACATTGGCTGTCCGTAATGTACAGACCGATGGAGTGTTCTCTTTGGTTACAGGTGAAGTGAATATTGAGGATGGTGCAGAATATAGGAATGTATCAGCAGTAGTCGCTTCATCGGACAATTCAGTCGTGGGCGAAGCCATTGTGTTGCCCCAGACATGTGCCGGGACACAAGTGGTGATATCCTTGGCTTCTGGCGATGGTTATGTCATGAATCTGACAACAGAAGGAAACAAATGGCTGACAGGCTATAAATATACCTATAATATATCATTGTCGAAGAGTCAGGAGACCGAAAGCACGCTCAATGGCGAGATTACAGATTGGAGCGAAGGTACAGGCACTACAACTCCTTTTGATATAGTACCCTGGAAAGGTGAAGTGAACACCGAGTGGTATTCGGCCTCTAAAAGCAGTTATGAGATTCTTACTCCGGAGGAGTTTGCCGGTTTGGCCACTTTGGTCAATGAGGGTACAAACTTTGAAGGAAAGACCGTCTATCTGTTGAGTGATTTGGATATGGGCAATCAGGCATGGACTCCCATCGGTCTCTCTTTGAGAAATTCTTTTGTTGGCACGTTTGATGGTGGAAATCATAAAATCTCCAATTTGAATGTTGCCATGGGCGATTCTTCCAATGTAGGTCTTTTTGGTGTATCAAAAGGTACAATCAGGAATTTGGTCATAGATGGCACTTATACCGTCAATTCCACGGTATTGAAGACAATAAGTGTCGGTGCAGTCTGTGGCTTGAATAATGGTACGATAGAAAATGTCCGTAACTATGCCACTATCCATGCTCAGATGGATGTTGTAGATGAAAAATCGACTACCATATTATATGTAGGTGGTCTCGTTGGAAAAAATAATTGGGGTACTGTATTGAGTAGTCAGAACTATGGTGTATTGACATCAACAAATATCAATGCAGGTGAAAAGTCATACGTACATTTGGGTGGCATTGCGGGATCCAATCAGTCTGTGATAGATGAATGTGAAAATACCCAGAACCTGACAGCTAAGGGAGGAAATGTACGTCTTGGCGGTATCGTGGCACTTTCGAGCAATGGTGATAATGCCGCTAAGGTGATGGCTTGTACCAATTTAGGTGATTTGTTCGTTACTGAGGCTACAGCAGAGTCGGCCGTTGGTGGTATCGTTGGCCGTAATCAAAATAAAGCCTCGGTCAGTGGTTCGACAAACAAGGGCGATGTACTTTCCCAATTGTCATCAGGCACCGTAGCCTATGCCGGCGGTATCGTTGCATACAATGATTCAGCAAGTGTCGTAGATGTGGTAAATAAAGGTTCCATTGATGCTGTAGGAATTGCAGGTGAGCAAACTACGGCCGCAGCTGGTGGTATCATAGGCTATCACCTCGATGGTGCCACACTTCATCAGGGAACCAATTATGGATACGTAACTGCTACGGTGGCCGAAAACAGCTTTGCTGGTGGACTTGTCGGCTATAACAAGCCTGATGGAGCGAAAGAGTCTGTAGTGTATAATTGCTGTATCAATGAGGGAGTTCCTGCTGATGAGATTGGAAACAGCGATGTCTTGACAACAGATTGTGAAGAGGAACATTAATGAGTAGTTTTTGTAATGATGATGGATATAGCATCTTTATATAAATTGTTTCAGGAGCATCCGGTGGTGACTACCGACAGTCGCCACTGTCCTCCCGAATCAATATTCTTTGCATTGAAAGGAGAGAACTTTAATGGAAATGCATTTGCTTCCAAAGCTTTGGAGGCAGGATGTGCCTATGCCGTAGTAGATGAACCTGCGTATGCAGATGCTTCAGACCAACGGATAATTCTGGTCGGGAATGTATTGCATACACTTCAGCAGTTGGCCAATTATCATCGTCGTCAATTGGGCACACGTATTATTGGCATTACGGGTACGAATGGTAAGACAACGACCAAGGAATTGCTTTCTGCTGTACTGATGCAGAAATATAAGGTTCTCTATACGCAGGGAAATCTGAACAATGCTATCGGAGTACCATTGACTTTGCTTCGTCTTACTTCTGAACATGATATTGCTGTTGTCGAGATGGGCGCGAGCCATCCCGGGGATATCAAGGAGTTGGTGGATATTGCAGAACCGGATTATGGTCTGATTACCAATGTCGGTATGGCCCATCTGCAAGGATTCGGCTCATTTGAAGGAGTTGTGCGTACAAAAGGAGAACTGTACGACTATTTGCGGACCAAAGCCGATTCACTCATTTTTATCCATGCAGACAATGTCCATTTGACATCCATGGCCGGTGGACTTACGTCGGTCAGTTATGGAAAACCACAGGCCGGACAATCTTTGTGGGTAAGTGGAGAAGTGATAGATTGTGCTCCTTATCTTCGTTTCAGATGGAGACAACAGGAGGGCACGTGGAATGAAGTACAAACCTCTTTGGTTGGAAGTTATAACCTCGATAATATGTTGGCCGCTGCCGCAGTCGGTCTCCATTTGGGAGTGACAGCCGGACAGGTGAACGAGGCTTTGGCCGGATATATCCCTCAAAATAACCGTTCACAACTCATGCACACCTCCCGTAATCATCTGATTGTTGATGCCTACAATGCCAATCCTACCAGTATGATGGCTGCTCTCACTAATTTCCGTGAAATGAAAGTGGCCCCCAAGATGATAATCCTTGGTGATATGAAGGAGTTGGGTGAATGCAGTCTGGCCGAACATCAGCGTATAGCCGATTTTGTCTCCTCTGCAGGATTTGACAAAGTCTGCTTCGTCGGTTCCCAGTTCGGTCAGGTGAAGACAGATAGTCCGGTGTTGGCAGATGTCACAGAGGTCATTGACTCCCTCACTACTGATCCTGTCGAAGGGTATTACATTCTTGTCAAAGGTTCCAATAGCATGAAACTTTCGCAAGTAGTCGGATATTTATAAAATAGCAGAATATGAAAAAACTTTTGGGTATTCTTTGGGTATGGGGCCTCTCTATGTTTGCTCCATTGTGCTCGTATGCTTTGGCCGAAGCCGAAGATGTCACTTCTGAGTATCTTGTCAATCCCTCTTTTGAGCAGGACGATATCGCATCGTTGTCAAATGTCACAAATGATGCGGATGGTCTTCGGGGTTATACACTGCAGGAGCCACAAGGATGGAAAGTTACGGGTACTGGTGTAACCCAATTACTTATAACTAAGGAGTGCTATACAGACAACAACTTTGGGGTAGTCACGACAATCAGTGATGGAGAAAAGGCCTACTATATGCGTATGGGATGGAGTACGGGAGCAACCACTCTTTCACAGACCGTAGCGGCTCTTCCTGCCGGTAAATATCAATTGTCTGTTGACCATCGTACAGGGTATGCCAATTCGGCAACATCCTCCCTGACCATCTCCGTTCAGGGAGAATCCTTGGTGGAGAACTTTTTGCAGGGAAGCAGCAATATTTTTACCAGCATGAGTTGGAAAACAAGTGAACTGGTATTTGAAATGACTGCAGACGGTAGTGCCGATATCGCATTTGCTGTCAATTGGCTTTCGGGAGGTAGTTGTGTGATGATAGACAATGTACGTCTTTATCGTCTTCCCGATGAATATGTAGAACCGGAGGAGCCTACAGAAGTGGATGTATATAGCCCGACCGAAGGAGTCATAACCCATGATTTTGTTGCAGAGCATACATTGAAAGACGATCTGTTACAGATGTTGGCAGATTTCTCTTTATGGATGAAGAATGATTTCCAGCTTTGTGCTGCCCCTAACAGTGTCGGGGAGGAGTGTGGCTGTTTCAAGGGAGAGAGTACCATGAATGCCAACGAACAGGGTGTGCGTCCTAATGCCGACCTCTCCATGGTATGTGCTTTTCTTGTGAAGTACGGACAGGGTAAGGTCACTTTACCTGCCGGGGTGACTTGGGCCGAACTTGAGACGATAGCGCGCAAGTCATTGGTCTTTGCCTATTCAACCCACAAGGCGAATAAGTTGAAAGTCTGTTCAAATAATGGCTATTGGGGCTCTACCAGTAACAGCGACCATGTTTGGGAGTCCAGCTTGTGGGCTATGTCTGTTGCCTATTCCGCATTCTTCCAATGGGATACCCTGAGTGAGTCTCAAAAGAACTATATCAAGGCTTTGTTAGTGGCAGAGTGTAATTATGAATTGCAGCGCTCAATCCCTACAGGGTATATGGGTGATACCAAGGCCGAGGAGAATGGATGGGAAACCAATGTGCTGGCTGCAGCTCTTGGTCTTTTCCCTGACCATGAACTGGCTCCGCGTTGGTTCGACCGTTTGCGTGAGTTTGCTGTCAATTGTTATTCGCATCCTTCTGATGCTTCCGACCATACAGTCATAGATCCCCATTATGACCAGCAGACAGTGGCCGGACTCTATAAGGGGCAGAATCTGTATTTGGATTACACTCTTCAGAATCATAACCTGTTCCATACAAGCTATCAGAATGTGGTGATGCAGGAATTGGGCGAATCAGCATTGGCTCTGAAACTTTTCCAGCAAAGTCTTTATGGAGAAGAGACTTGGAAGACGAATGCCCTGATGCATAATAATCGTGAAGTCATGGACAACGTACTCAATTGGTTGGCTTTGGCTGATGGGGAGTTGGCCATGCCCAATGGTAATGATTGGAGTCTGTTCCTCTATGACCAGATAACCTCTTATACGACCATGGCCTGTTTCTTGCGTGATCCCCATGCTTTGATGTTGGAGAATCTTGCGTACAAGAATATTAAGGCCCGCCAGACTACGACATCTGATGGCTCATGGCTGTTGCGGGCAGATGTAGGCGCCCGTCGTATGGGTGTCGAGGCACACCGCGTGATGATGACTTGGCTTATGCATGAAGTCCTGTCAACGGCAGATATGGTTGCTACAAGTTGGGACGAGTTCAATCGTAGCCACAGTGAAGCCCGTATATTCCCGAGTCAGAATGTGGTCAGGGCATCGACCGAGTCTCGCTTTACCTGTTTCTCATGGAGTACGGGGCTTGGCAGCTATACAGGATATATAGCCCCCAATAGTCCGGACAAGAATAAGATTATTGTCCCCTATAGAGCAAACAATACAGGTAACTTCTTAGGTTGGTACACCGTCAGCGGCAAGTCCACCAATGCTACTCCTGTAGTCAGTGGCATTTATGATTTGCGTGGAAATTCATGGACCATGAATGGTGAACTGAATACGAATGATGCTTCGTTGAACAATCGGTTCGCCATCTATTCCACACCGGGGAATGCAGTCATCTACCTCGATTATGTGCGTGGAAACACCTCGGGGACCATTACCCATGAACAGGGAGGACTGATGGCTGTCAGTACAGACGAACTGACCAAGATGTCACGTACATTCTATATGCAGGGAGCCGATTCTGCTATTGTCCATAAGCAGTTGGATGGAACCCGTTTTACAACATTTGATGCCGATTGGATAAATATAGACAACCAATTGGGGTTCCTTTCTCACAGCGATAAGATGATGGCTTTTGGTGACCGTACGAATAATAATTCGGTGATGACAGCCAGATTCTATCCGTCATATACCTCTACTGGCCGCACTTTCAAGAGTGGAGACATTGTGGACCGCCGACATATCGTGTATTATAGTGGTATTGATGCAGAGCGCACCGCATACTTGAGCCGTCAGTTGATAAACCTTTCAGACTCTGTCCCTGCAGGATGGAACGGAGTGATAGCTGCCGATCCCGATGGGACCCACTATCTGTTGTTGGCAAACTTCGCCAGTGATCAGAAGTGCCTGTTGGACGGCATTACCTGTCCATGGGGAGCTCCGGTCTTTTCAGAACCGACGGTCATTACTGATGATAAGTCCGAGGCGGTATTTGCCGTTGAGGCCAATCATTCTGTCAGCGATATACTCAAGGTCTTTGTCCGGGGAACATCACTTACCGCCGTACAGGATGTGGCAGATTCGTGTGCCATTTACTTGAGAAATGATGCCGCCATGGTTTCTACTCCGGAAGTCTGTATCTTGGCAGATGGTACACCCGTTGTCGGTACAGTCAGCCTAGCTCCGGCATCTTGTGTCAGGGTATATGTAAGTGATGGACAGATTCAGAGTGAGCCGGCAGAGTTCCCGGCTGTACAAGAATCGGATTTGTATGAAGGCTATACCGATATTACAGCATCCAGTCTGGTGAATCCCTCTTTTGAGGAAGATGAGACCTATGGTAATGCTTCCGGCAATGTGACGTTGGGATCTACAGTGTACAATCCCTGTTATATCAATGCCGTTCCTGCAGCAGACAGCCGTTTCCCAAATATCCTTCCCGTTCAGGGATGGACAGCCGGCAATGGTCTTTCTACCTCTTCCAACTATGCACGTATGTATTCTATGCCCTATAGCATGACCCGGTATTGTGTGAGCCCATCCTCTGTGGGGAATTATGCCGCCCAGTGTTCCTCTCCCGTAGTTGATGACACCTGTGGTGTCCGTTGCTTGACAGTCTTGAATTCTTGGACAGCAGGTGATAATCGTATCACACAGACCGTTACCCTCCCTGCAGGAGATTACCGTCTTGTTATAGATATGAAGTATGAGTGTCCGAATCAGCAGACCAATGATGGACATGCTGTCGTAGCTTCCGGTAACACCAACTCTTCACTGACAGGAATCCTTGTCGGTTCCGACTCGGACTACAGGTATCCTTCAGAGAATTCCACCTGGCAGGTCATTCCTTATGATTTCACTTTGGCACAGAAGGCACCCGTGACCATCAGCCTGGGTTTCCGGACCTCTAACGGAGTGGGTGCAGCCAATAACACCTTATTATATATAGATAACGTCCGTTTGTTGGCCAAGAATACCAATCTGCCCGATGCCATAGAAGAGATTCAGGTATCCGATGAAGTGGTCGATGTATATTCTGTTACAGGAATAAAGGTTCGCGGGAATCAGCCCCGTACTGCAGCCACCCAAGGACTTCCTGCCGGAATATATCTGATGGAAGGGCGGAAAGTCGTGGTGCATTGAATCCCATGAAAGTATTAAAACTGAATCGGTCATTAGATTTTACGTTCTAATGACCGATTCGGTTTTTAGTCCCATGTAATCTGTATGCTCTCTATCACGGTGGCACTTGCCCCCACAGAACCCGTATGCTGGATGCCCGTCCCACCGAAGGCTGATGGCGTGATGGGAGCCGTCAGATGTACCTCCTTGGTCAGTCCTTCCCGGTGAGGGGAGGGCAGAGGGTTCGTATTGCTCACATGGGCAGTCAGGGTCTGTTCCGTTGCTTGCAGATGGATGACACATCCCGTGCGGTAGCAGATGGCCGATACAGCCTTGCTGATGGGGGTGACCACTCCGTTGTCGTACCTCATCAACTGGAAATCCACCGCCTTGTCATTCTTTGTGGTACGGATGATGCGCAGGGCATAGCCCGTCAGTGTGCGTGTATCCATCTTGATATAGATGTCCATGTATTGTCCTGTGGCACTGCCGAACCCTTGTCCCGCAGTCTTGCAAGGAGAAACATGCAGTTTCACCTCCATGCCGTGGTATTCTCCGGGCAAGGGAGTGTAGCGCAATCGTGCCCCCTTTACCCGTTGTATCAATCCTTTCCGTTGGGCAGCTCCATCCACTCCGTAACCATATGTCCAGGACGGATGTATGGTGTCAGCTTCCCATTCATGTCCGCGTGTGTCTGCCGGCTTGTAGGCATCCACAGTCCAGTGCCCGGCTATGATTTGGGGTTGCCGTTCTGTCGGGAAGTTGGCAAAGTCAGTACAGTATTGGCTGATACCTTTCTCCTTTGTTCGTACCTTCTTCTTGAATGCCGTTTGGCATGGTGTTCCGTATGGGCTTCGCAGATGCTTGGGAGTTACGGTTGCCCGGATATATTTGCCATGGTCGGCAGCTGTCAGTACATACGTTCTCTGCTCCTCTATCGGTTTGTCAGCACGGTTTACCGCCACGGCCACAGCATCCTTACCGTCAGCTGTCGTACTGCGGTACCAGGTGATGACAGATTCATCCCTTCTGCCATGCAGGTCGAGCGCATAGTTTATCTTCAGTGTCTCCCCTTTACGGTTGATGACTGGCTGTGCCGTAAACACCGGTGCAGGCAGTTGCTGAGGCTTGACATCTATCACACAGGCAGTTTGCAGTCCCGTACTGTCCGTGGCAGTAATGCAGATTCGCTCTGCCTCCTCACCTTGATTGGCAGGTATCACCTGCAGACTACCGTCAGCCAGCAGCTTCAGTTCCACACATGAGGGATTCTTTCCACTTACCTGCCAGCGTACCCCTTGCCTGTTTTGGGCGAAGTCAGGCCGTTGCATGAAATCTTGTGCGGCCGCCTTTAGGTGTAACGCCTCTTTGCCTGTCTCTATTGTGGCCCGTCGGTGGTTCAGTGTCATAGCTACCGCTTTCCCCGTATATTCCTCCATCACCTTTACCGGTTGGTTGGCAGGGTTCCATCCGTCTTTCCCTTTCGTCAGATTGAAGAGGTTATATACCACCGTATCTCCCGTAGCTTGGGGTCGGAACATCTCCTTGGGCAGTGTCAGCCGGTAAGCATCAAGTAGTCTTTTCCCGGCCATCTCCACCGTCAGGTGCGAACGCTCTTCGTCAATGAGGATAGGTTGTCCGTTCTTTGTCACATTGTATTGGTAGCTTCTCTGGTCATCTGTCGGGTCTTGCGTCCAGCGTAGCGATGTCCCTTGGTTCATTGTCCATCGGCAGTCCACCATGCTGACAGGGCTTCCGCTCTTTACCAGATACTGCTTGCCGTCCGTCAGGCTATGCAGGTCACAGTCTATGAACACTGCCCCAGTCCCTTGGGTACTGTAGAAAGGTTTCCCGCTGAACAGCGTGAAGCTGCATTGGTAATGGATTCCCGTACCGCAGAGTGCATCATCTGTACATTCAAAATAGCACTCTTCGAAATAGGTACGCCGTGCGCCCACCAGCGGACAAGTGTTCAGTCGGCTGATGAACCTGCATCTCTTGGCTGCTATGCGGTCACCTTGGCAGATGGCCAATTGTGCCTGTACGATGGCGTCAGCCCGTCGTGGCCGGTTAAGGCTCGTGTCAGGTTCATATACCAGATCAACATTGCAATAGTTCCCCAATGTCAGGTTCTCGAACAGGATATCCTCCCCCGTCAGGTGTAGCATGGTAAAGTTCCCGACAGCTCCCTGTGTCTGCCCACGGTTACTGGCCAGAATCGTGTGCGACGGTTCCTTTCCCAGCCCTATGAGACGCACATGGTCCAGTTTCAGCTTCATGCCATAGGGAATTCCCTCGCCGGGTAGCGGCTTTCGGATAGTCGGGTCATCCGGATTGTCCAACCAATAGACCGATGGCGCGATATAGATGGTGAGGGGATGCTCCTCAGAGAAAGTCCCTTTGGGAAGAGTACGTTGGATACTGTCGGCAGCCGACAAGGCCACCCTCATGTCGTTGAAGATATAGTTGCCAGTCTGCTGACTGCTTGCATCCACCAACCAAGTGTGTGTGCTCCCTTTGATATCTTTGTCAAATGTATGGGATATTGTCTGTGCGATACCCCCTAATGAGACAGCCAATAGTATGCCCGCCAAGTATAAATTCCTTTTCATGATAATAAAGTCCTGCAGTTTTTATCTGTAATATCTTTTCTGCGTGACAAAGGTAATTATTTTGGAGCATTTCTCATCATTGACTATCACTTTATTTTCAGAAACATACTTCATTGGCAAAGCAAGCTTGCTTCGTTGGCAAAGTCAGCTTGCTTGATTGTCCAATGCAGCTTGCTTAATCAATCAAGTAAGCAAGCTGGCTTAATTGGCTGGGTAAGTTATACTTTAAGTGGGGATGTATGATTTTATAAATTCCAATGCTTTGGTGTAAAAGATGACTCAATTTCACTTTCTATGTCGTCATCAAGTTCCGAGAAGAAATCAAGTCCAACTAGTTCTTCCAAAGAGTCAATACTCATAGCACACTTTGGCATTTTTTCATTCTTAGATTGATTATACATAACAAAGGCTATGGCTTGTTCACTCGCAAGAATAGCCTTAAAAAAGGCATTCGGTACAACAATCTTATTATAACCTATTGTCCCATATTTATTATCACCTATTATTGGTCCCGTAACATACGGAAATCGTTAACATACATATCGAATCTCAGTACATCTTATAAAGTACTGCAGTACAACGCTGGAAGTACTGGAGTACTGCCTAAGAAATACTGGAGTATTTCTTAACAAGTACTGGAGTGGGTGTTAAGCTTTGTTTCACTACGCTTCGCGTTGAACGGGGAGCGATTAACGGTTAGCGGATGAGCGAAATGAAGGGTGACGGGTGACGGGTGACGGGATGAGCGGTTAGCGGTGAGTGGTGAGCGAAATGAAGGGTGACGGGTGAAAGGTGAAGGGATGAGCGGTTAGCGGTGAGTGGTTAGCGGATGAGCGAAATAAAGGGTAAAGGGTGAAGGGGAACGGTTAGCGGTTAGCGAAATGAAGGGTGAAAGGTGAAGGGTGAGCGAATCATTTCTTCATGCTATAAATGTAAAAAGCACCGATAATCTTGCGATTATCAGTGCTTTTTCTTCAGTCGGGATGACTGGATTCGAACCAGCGACCACACGCCCCCCAGACGCGTACTCTAACCGGACTGAGCTACATCCCGATTGGACTTTTCTCTAAAAGCGCTGCAAAGGTACTGCTTATTTTGGAATAGGCAAACATTTGGGACGTTTTTTTTCATAAAAAGGTGAAAAAGCATTCCGTTTTAACTTCTTTTTGGGTGGAGTAGGGGTGTATTATAGGAATTATTCCTACTTTTGTACTTTATTAGGATAGGGTATTGCACCTTATTATATTGTATGTGAATAAAGTGAATACAGATATATGCAGATAAAATGGAATCCGGCGACATCGCTACGGGCAGAAATTGTGTTGCCATCATCGAAAAGCATAAGCAATAGGGCGCTTATTATCAATGCCTTGAGCGGTGATGGAGGTGCATTGGAGAATGTGTCGGAGTGTGATGATACCCGAGTGATGCTCAGAGCATTGAAGGAAAATTCTTCTACGGTAGATATTATGGCTGCCGGGACGGCTATGCGTTTCTTGACGGCTTACTATGCCGCCACTCCGGGTAGTGATAAGGTGATGACGGGTACTGCCCGTATGCAGCAAAGGCCGATACGTGTACTGGTTGATGCGTTGCGCCGGATGGGTGCACAGGTGGATTATGTGAAGGAGGAGGGATATCCCCCCTTGCATGTCCGAGGAAAGGCATTGGAATGTCAGGAGGTGGCTTTGCAGGGTAATGTCAGTTCGCAATATATATCGGCGCTGTTGATGATTGGTCCTCTGATGAAGGGTGGACTTCGTCTGCACCTGGAGGGTGAAATCATATCCCGTCCCTATATCCAGCTGACTCTACAATTGATGAAAGACTTTGGGGCAGAGGCTGAGTGGGTGGATGATGCCACGATAGAGGTGAAGCATGTGCCGTACAGACCAATGGATTTCGTAGTGGAGAATGACTGGAGTGCGGCATCTTATTGGTATGAGATGGTGGCTTTGTCGGCCGACACGCATGCTGAGGTGGTTCTCCCGGGACTCTATGCTTCCAGCTATCAGGGGGACAGCGCTGTGGCACGTATGTTTGAACCCTTGGGTGTATGCACCCGTTATGATGAAGGGAAGAATCGGGTGACAATCTCCAAATGTGAGCGTACGGTGGAACGGATGGATTATGACTTTGTGAACCAGCCGGACTTGGCTCAGACATTGGTGGTGACTTGTGTCATGTTGGGGATTCCTTTCCGGTTTACGGGATTGCAGAGCCTGAAGATAAAGGAAACTGACCGTATGGCGGCATTGGTGTGTGAACTCGGGAAGTTGGGATTCGTGCTACACGAAGAGGCAGACAGTATATTGTCGTGGTCGGGTGAACGGTGTACTCCCCAAGCGGATGTATCCATTGATACCTATGAGGATCACCGTATGGCAATGGCCTTTGCTCCGATAGCCATGGTGCAGGGTGGACTGGTCATCAATAACCCACAGGTGGTGAGCAAGTCGTATCCGGGGTTCTGGGATGACTTGAAGAGTGTCGGATTCATAACGGAGGAGGGCGAATGATTGTCATATTGATAGTGAGCCTGGTGGTGTTGGTCGTGGTATCCTTGTTGTTGGGAGCCTTGCGCAACCGGTCTATCCGCCAAAAGATAGAGCGGGGTGAACTGGAGGAGTTCCCCGACATCAAGCAGATTGAGGATATGGAATGTTGCGGACAGCACCAGACCTGCGAGAAAGAGAGTCTGCTGGCTGCGGTGAGCAAGCAGATTGAATATTATGATGACGAGGAACTGGATGCTTATCGTGGTGTGCCCTCTGACGGCTATACTTCCGAACAGGTGGAACAGTTCCGTGATGTGCTCTATACCATGGCGGAGGTGGAAGTGGCCGGTTGGGTACGTAGTCTCCAACTGCGTGCGGTAGAACTGCCAGACGAGGTGAAGGATGAGGTGTTCCTTATCGTAGGCGAACGCCGGCAAAAATAACTCACAACTCAGCACTCATAACTCAAAAAAGCTTATACAGTGGACCTGATACATTATACATTTTTTCAACATGCCCTATTAGGGAGTCTGCTGGCCAGTATCGCCTGTGGCATAATAGGAACTTATATTGTCACACGCAGATTGGTGTTCATCAGCGGAGGGATAACCCATGCTTCGTTCGGAGGTATAGGATTGGGGCTGTATATGGGTATCAATCCATTGCTGTCGGCCTCCCTGTTTGCCGTGTTGTCGGCATTTGGGGTGGAATGGCTTGGCAAAAGGAGGGATATGAGGGAGGACTCTGCCATTGCTGTGTTCTGGACTTTGGGCATGGCTTTGGGAATCATCTTCACATTCTTGGCGCCTGGGTTCACGCCAGACCTTTCGGCTTATCTGTTCGGTAATATACTGACCATTACTACGGGTGACCTGATATATCTCTCGGTGGTGGCCGTGGGACTGATACTGTTCTTCGGAAGTATGGTCAATGCGATTATCAGTGTAGCTTTTGACAGGGAGTTTGCCCGTTCGCAAGGGCTTCCTGTCAATCTGATAGAGTATGCGCTGATGCTCTTCATTGCCCTCACCATAGTGGCATGTCTGCGTATGGTGGGCATTGTGCTGGTCATCTCCCTGCTGACCCTTCCGCAAATGACGGCCAATCTTTTCTGCAATAACTTCAAGCGTATGATACCCCTGTCTATCGGAGTGGGATATCTGGCCTGTCTGGGTGGATTGTGGTTCTCTTTTCACTTCAATGTACCTTCGGGTGCCAGTATCATTTTCGTCTCTATCCTGATATATGCTGTGGCGAAAATATGGAAAATGTGGTCTAACCATCGTAAAAGGACAATAAATCAGCCCGTTGGGAGTTAATTAGTATAATTGGAATTATAATTGGATGGAGAGAAAGAAATTCATATATATATTTGTGGCGTTGGCGGTGGTGATGGCGATTGTGGGCTGTTCGACTAAGAAGAATACGGCCAACACTCGCTTTTACCATGCTTTTACGGCGCGATACAATACCTACTACAATGGCCATGAGGCATATAAGGAGGGGGTGCTGGAGATGGAACGCGCCAACAAAGACAACTATATGGAGGTGCTTCCCTATTTCCCTATTGGAAACAAGAATACGGTGGGGAGCGGTTCCGGAAACTTTGACAGGGCCATAGAGAAGTCACAAAAGGCCATCAAACAACACTCCATCAAAAAGAAACCCAGACGTAAGGCCGGACAGAAGAAGACGGAAAAGAGCATCAAATGGTTTGCCAAGAAAGAGTATAACCCCTTTATCCATAATGCCTGGTTCCTGATGGGAAAATCGCAATTCCAAAAAGGGGAGTTCTTGGAAGCGGCTTCTACATTCTCATACATCAGCCGCCTGTATAGCGGTGAACCGGACAAGGTGGCCGAAGCACGTCTGTGGATGGCCCGTTGCTATACGGAACTGGAATGGTATTATGATGCCGAGGATGTGCTCAACAAGGCTGCACGCGACAGTATGCCGAGAGATTTGGCATTGGACCGCAATGCTACATACGGTAACTTCCTGCTCCGTCAAGGACGGCTGAAAGAGGCGTTGCCATATCTGGAAGAGGCTGTCCGCAAAGAGGGTGGGGGAAAACAACGTGCCCGTCACTATTTCCTCTTGGGACAGGTCTATCAGCATACGGGAGACAATGCACAGGCTTACAAGGCTTTTTCCAAAGTGATACGTTCGAATCCTCCCTATGAACTGGAGTTCAATGCACGTATCAAACAGACGGAGGTGGCTTCGGCTTCAGAAGGGACAAGCACCATCAAACGGCTGAAGGCTATGGCGCGGAGTCCCAAGAACAAGGATTACCTGGATCAGGTCTATTATGCCATAGGTAATATCTATTTGGCCAAACGTGATACAGCTGCAGCTATTTCCAACTATGAAGAGGGAGCCGAAAAGGCCACCCGTAGTGGAGTGGAGAAGGGTGTGCTGTTGTTGCGGTTAGGAAACCTCTATTGGGAACGTGCAGACTATGACAATGCACAGCGTTGTTATGCGGAAGTGATAGGCTTGCTGGAGGATAAGACCTCGGCAGAATACAAGGAGGTCAGCCATCGCTCTGAGGTGCTCGATGAATTGGTGGAGCATGCCGGTGCCGTAGAACTACAGGACAGTCTCCAACGTCTGGCTGCCATGCCGGAAGCGGAGCGCATGAAGGTGATTGAACAGATTATCGAACGAGTGAAGGAAGAGGAGAAGAAGGCCAAGGAAGAGAGTGAACGGGCCGAGCGTATGGCTGCCCGAGAGAGTGCATTGGCTGAAGCAGCCAGCCGTAGGGCGCCTTCCAGAACTCCGACAGCTGCCAATATGGGAGGTGACCGTTCATGGTACTTCTACAATACCCAGTTGGTGAACCAAGGAAAGGGAGAATTCCAACGCAAATGGGGACGCCGAAAACTGGAGGACAACTGGCGAAGACGCAACAAGACAGTGGTGGATACTGGCCAATTTGCAGAGTATGACTATGCGGCAGAGGACAGTCTCAAGGCTTTGACAGACTCTATAGCTACCGATTCCCTCTCATCGGCTGGAGGGGTTGCTGAAGATTCGATAGTGACAGACAACAAGGATCCCCGCTATTATATCCAACAGATTCCTCTGACGGAGGAGGCTATGGCGGAAAGCAATATCATCCTTTCGGACGGGCTCTATAATTGTGGCCTTATCTATAAGGACAAACTGGAAGACTTCTCGCTGGCCGAAAAGGCATTTGACAGACTGCTCAGAGAGTTTCCTGATTATGAAAATGTAGAAGAGGTCTATTACAACCTGTACCTGATGTATTCGCGTTGGGGACGTCCCGGAACGGCCAGCCTCTATCTGGACAGTCTGCAGACACGTTTCCCTGACGGAGCATACACCATTATGTTGTCAGACCCGGAATATGCCATGAACGCAGTGCATGGCAAACGTATAGAGGACTCGCTCTATGCAGCAACCTATGCCGCATATAGTGAGGGAGAATTTGCTACCGTTGAACGGAACGCTGTCCGTTCGGGTGAGAAATATCCCTTGGGGCAGCATCGTCCCAAGTTCATGTTCCTGCATGGAATGAGCCAATTGGAGAGTGGCAATCAGAAAGGATTCCTGGACAATCTGAAAACTATTGTAGAGAAATATCCGGAGAATGAGATAACGGAATTGGCCGGATTGATACTCAAAGGTGTGCAGGAGGGCCGTCTGTTACGCTCGGGCAGTTTCTCTGTAGGTTCCATCTGGGCACGGCGCAATGGTATGTTGTCAGGCGACTCGCTCTCGATGGATTCCGTGAAAACATTCTCGGCTGAGACTACCGAGCCTTATATCTTCATGTTAGCCTATGAAGATGGGGCTGTCAATGAGAATCTGTTGCTCTATGAAATTGCCCGATACAACTTCTCGAACTTCATGGTGCGTAATTTTGATATCCAATTCGTAAAAGAGGGAGGAATTGCCATGATGCAGGTGGGCGAATTCATGAACTACATGGAGTGTGTACAATATATGAAGAGACTGTTCTCTGACGAGTCCATGCGGACGAAGTTGGACGGACTGCGGGTGGTGCTCATATCCAAACCAAACTATGAACTTTTATTGAAATACTATAGTTTTGATGATTACCAACTGTTCTATGAGCAGCATCTTGGCAATCTGCCAATGCCTGTCATTGACGGATACTCTTTCGATGAACCGCAAATCCTCAATGCTGATGAGGCTGAACGACTGGAAGAGGAATGGGAAGAGGTGGAAGAATGAGAAAGAACAGAACGGTGATTCCTGAACAGAGATAATAGAAAAAGAATAATGGTGAAGAACGGACTCCTTTTGTGGGCTGATGATGAGATGGATCTGCTTCGTCCTCATGTACTCTTTTTAGAGAGCAAAGGATATGAGGTGATGACCGTCACGAACGGCCGTGATGCACTCGACCTTTGTCGGGAACATACCTTTGACCTCATTATGCTGGACGAGAACATGCCCGGACTCAGCGGATTGGAGACATTGGCCCAGATAAAGGAGATATCTCCTGCTGTGCCGGTGGTGATGGTGACAAAGAGTGAGGAGGAGAATATCATGGATCAGGCCATTGGCAGCAAGATTGCCGATTACCTGATAAAGCCTGTCAATCCGCATCAGATACTGATGACGCTGAAAAAGAATATCCACCAACGAGATATCGTTTCGGAGAAAACCGATACCAACTATCAGCAGAACTTTGGCCGTATAGGCATGCAGATAAATGATGCACGGACGATCGAGGAGTGGATGGAGGTGTACCGCCAACTGGTGCATTGGGAACTGCAACTCTCTGAAGCGGACAGCAATATGACAGAGATGCTCCATATGCAGAAAACAGAGGGGAATAACGGTTTTGCCAGATTTATCAAGAAGAATTACCTTGATTGGATATCATCGCCCCAACGTCCGATGATGAGTCCTGACCTCTTCAAACGTAAGGTCTTCCCATGCTTGGATAAGGGCGAGAAGGTGTTCATGATAGTGCTGGACAATTTCCGTTACGACCAGTGGCGTATGGTGTGTGGTGAGTTGGCACAGAACTTTTCCATCGATGAGGAACTGTACATGAGTGTGCTTCCTACGGCAACCCAATATGCCCGTAACGCGATATTCAGCGGACTGATGCCCAACAAGATTGCAGAGATGTTTCCTGACCTGTGGGTGGATGAGGATGAGGAAGAGGGAAAGAACCTGAATGAGGCCCCCCTTATCCAGACCCAGATAGAGCGCTTCCGGCGGAAAGATACATTCTCTTATCATAAAGTGAATGACTCAGCTGGAGCAGAGAGGGTAATCAGCCAGTTCCGCCAACTTGAACGGCATGACCTCAATGTGGTGGTATTCAACTTTATTGATATGCTCAGTCATGCACGTACCGAGAGTAAGACTGTGCGCGAACTGGTGAAGGATGAGGCTGCTTATCGGAGTATCACCCTTTCATGGTTCCGCCATTCGCCACTGCGTGAACTGTTGAAACTGTTGGCGGACAGCAACTATACGGTCCTGATTACCACAGACCATGGCAGTATCCGCGTGGATAAGCCTGTCAAGGTATTGGGTGACCGCAATGTGAATACCAATCTGCGGTATAAGTTGGGCAAGAATCTCAGCTATAATCCCAAGGAGGTCTATGAAATCAAAGAGCCGGGGAAAGCCCAGTTGCCTTCGCCCAATATCAGTACGGCATACATCTTTGCAACAGGTGGGGACTTCTTCGCTTATCCCAATAACTACAATTATTACGTCTCTTATTATAAAGATACTTTCCAGCACGGAGGAATCTCTATGGAGGAGATGCTTGTGCCACTCATAACCCTACAACCGAAAAAGAGATAAATACCAATTGCTTGATTGGTAAATTGTAAATGGTAAATTGTACATGAAATTATGGATATAAAGATAACATCATTGGAGAGTATCCGCGAAGCTGCCAGCCAGTTTGTGGAGGCTATGGAAGATAATACAGTGTTCGCCTTTTATGGCAAGATGGGGGCGGGAAAGACAACTTTTGTCAAGGCTGTCTGTGAAGAGTTGGGGGTGACGGATGTCATCAATTCGCCCACTTTTGCCATTGTCAATGAATATCGGGCAGATGAGACGGGAGAACTTATCTACCACTTCGATTTCTACCGCATCAAGCGTCTGGAAGAGGTTTATGATATGGGTTATGAAGATTATTTCTACAGTGGTGCGCTCTGTTTCATTGAATGGCCTGAACTGATAGAAGAACTGCTGCCGGAAGATGCCGTACGTGTCACTATCGAGGAATTGGAAGACGGTTCACGTATGGTCAGAATTTGAATATAGATTTCTTGTTTGCGGATGATTCCTACAGACCCATTTATGCTTTTCAGTTTCATCAACATGAAACTGCGTGACCAATATCCCTCGTTGGATGAGTTATGCGAGGATTTGGATATTGACAAAGAAAAATTGATTGCTATCCTCGCAGCTGCCGGCTTCGAGTATAGCGAAGAGAATAATAAATTCTGGTGAGATAAATAGGAACCTTACTCTTCGATGATGCGTAGGGTCTCCACCTTGCTCAGACGTTCATGTAGGCGTGGCATCATCGAACGTCTGATACGGAGGCGCATCAGGCAGTCCATATCGTAGGATTGCGAAACGATCTGTGGTTCCTCTTCCTTGACGATGCGCATCACATCATTCATGAAGGGATATTCAAAAGCTATCTCAATATCATCGTCAACGGTCTTTTCTATGATTTCTGCGGCAGCAATAGCTTCGGCAGCTGCAGCCTTGTAGGCTTGTATAAGTCCGCTGGTTCCTAACTTGATACCGCCGAAATAGCGTACCACTACAATGAGGATGTCTGTCAGTTCATTGGAATTTATCTGTCCGAGTATAGGCTTGCCTGCAGTACCGGACGGTTCGCCGTTGTCGTTGGCACGGAAGTCTTTCCGTTCGTGTCCAAGCATATAGGCATAGCATACGTGGCGGGCATCGTAGTATTGTTTCTGGTATTTCTCCAAATGCCCTTTGATTTCCTCCAATGTGCGCACAGGCAAAGCCATAGCAATGAACTTGCTACGCTTCTCGGTATAAATACCTTCTGCAAGGGCTGTTATGGTTTTGTAGGTATCCAATATAGGATTCAAGTATAAGAATTATAAACTCGGCTAGCCTGAAGTATTAACTTGGCAAAAGAACGGAGTCTGCACTCCAAGAATGTCAATCTTATAAAAGAAAGAATACTAATCTTACGCGCTGAAGATTAGCATTCTTTCCATATGGGGATTACACCAGTTTGTGTATTACCAATCCTGAGCGGAGTTTGGGCTCAAACCAGGTGGTCTTGGGAGGCATGATATTACCGCTGTCGGCAATGTCCATCAGCTGTTTCATGCTGACGGGATAGAGGGCCAAAGCGACTTTCATTTCGCCACTATCCACACGCTTTTTCAACTCTCCAAGTCCGCGGATACCACCAACAAAGTCGATACGCTTGTCGCTACGGAGGTCTTTGATACCAAGGATTTCATCGAGAATCAGATTGGATGAGATGGTGACATCGAGCACACCGATGGGGTCGTTGTCATCGTAAGTACCCTCTTTGGCTGTGAGGCTGTACCACTTGCCCTCGAGATAGAGTGAGAAGTTGTGCAATGCAGTGGGCTTATAGATATCCTCGCCTTTCTCTTCTACAATGAAATTCTGGCTCACTGCATCGAGGAACTGCTGGGCTGTTAGTCCGTTGAGGTCCTTCACCACGCGGTTGTAGTCGATGATGGTCAGCTGACCGGCAGGGAAACATACCGCCATGAAGTAGTTGTACTCCTCGTCGCCCTGATGATTGGGGTTCTGCTTGGCCTTTTCAGCACCTACGAGAGCGGCAGCAGCACTACGATGATGTCCGTCTGCAATGTAAAGGGCAGGCATAGCGGCAAATTCAGCAGTGATGGCTTCGATGTCCTCTGCTTCGTCAATAATCCAGAACTGATGACCAAAGCCGTCGATGGGAGCAATGAAATCATAGACGGGTGTCTTGGCCGTATATTTGGCTACAAGAGCATCGAGCTTGGCATTGTCGGGATAGGCAAAAAAGACAGGCTCCACATTGGCATTGTTCACACGGACATGCTTCATGCGGTCTTCCTCCTTGTCGCGACGGGTCAATTCGTGCTTCTTGATGACACCGTTCATGTAGTCATCCACGTAAGCACAAACAACCAAACCGTATTGGGTCTTGCCGTTCATTGTCTGGGCATAGACGTAGTAGTTCTCCTTGTCGTCCTGCACCAGCCAACCCATATCCTGAAACTTCTGGAAGTTCTCAGCAGCCTTGTCATATACACGAGGGTCGTGCTCATCGGTTCCTACAGGAAAATCTATTTCGGGCTTGATGATGTGGTAGAGTGATTTCTCATTGTCGCCGGCTTCGGCACGTGCTTCTTCAGAATTAAGCACGTCGTAAGGACGGCTCTCTACCTGCTCCACCAATGCTTGTGGTGGGCGTATTCCTTTGAATGGTTTGATAATGGCCATGATAATATTGGTTAATGTGACAATGTGCTAATTTGCCAATGTGCTAATATGACAATGTGACAATTGTAATAGTGCCGCATGGTCATTAGCACATTGGCAAATTAGCACATTAGCATATTTATTACTTATTTACTCTGAAACGTTCGCAACCGTCTTTCAGGAAACCTACAATCTGCTGGGCAGCGGCAATACCGGCATTGATGTTTGCCTCGGCAGTCTGTGCACCCATCTTCTTGGGGGTAGAGAAATAACGTGCGGGGAACTTCTCAGCAAACTCGGCATTGGCAGCAGGCATGATGTCTGTCACATATTTCAGATCGGCACGCTCTTCCATCAACTTGATAAGGCTGGCTTCGTCAATTACTTCCTTACGGGCTGTGTTTACCAAAAGGCCACCCTTAGGCATACGGCCTACGAGGTCGTAGTTGATAGAGTTCTTTGTCTCGGCTGTTGCAGGGATGTGCAGAGAGATGACATCGCAAGCGGCATAGAGTTCTTCGGCAGAATCTACGGCTTTGGCACCATCGGCTTCAATCACTTCCTTGGGGCAGAATGCATCGTAAGCATAGATTTCCATGCCGAATCCTTTGGCGATACGGGCCACATTACGGCCAACGTTACCATAAGCATGGATACCCAGTTTCTTGCCTTTCAATTCAGTACCTGAAGTACCGTTGTACATGTTACGTACAGCCATCACCATCATACCGAGAGCCAATTCAGCTACGGCATTGGAGTTCTGACCAGGAGTGTTCATCACGCAAACACCATGAGCGGTGGCGGCTTCCAAATCTACGTTATCATAACCAGCACCGGCACGTACAACAATCTTCAATTGTTTGGCGGCATCGAGTACTTCTGCATCTATCACATCGCTACGGATGATGATGGCATCGACATCGGCCACAGCATTCAACAAATTGGCTTTCTCGCCATATTTTTCCAACAGTACGAGTTCGTAACCTGCTGCTTCTATCTCTTTACGGATACCGTCAACGGCCACTTTGGCGAACGGTTTGTCTGTTGCAACTAAAACTTTCATAGACTGTATTATAATAGGACCCTCCCCCCTGCCCCTCCCATGGGAGGGGCAGGGGGGAGG
>JAZQAG010000002.1:0-92405 GCA_045545095.1 Phocaeicola sp.
TGGATATCCCATATTTCTTACAGATATCCGTTTTTTTCATGTTGCTGTGGTAGTAAACCTCCACAATCTCCAGACGGAGAGAAGTACTAATTGTTCGTGACATAACTTTTTTTGTTGTGTCAACTTATTTAGTACATGTCATTCCTAAGAAGTACTGAGATTCGTATGTAAGGGTGATGGGCAACTGGGAAGGGTGAGTGGGGGTATTTGAATTACATTATTTTCTCCGCTACTACCATGGCCCAACGGTTGTTCTCATGGTGCTCTACGAAGGTGAGTCCATTGGCCGTAAGGCTTTGTCGGATGACGGGGATGTCTTCCACATAGAATCCGCTGAGGAAGATACGGCTGCCGGGATGCATGCATAGAGCATAAGCATCCATATCGGTAGTGAGGATATTGCGGTTGATATTTGCAATGATTAAGTCAAATGCGGGCTTCTCGTTGCGCAGCAAGTCTGCATCGCCCAGTTTTACAGTAATGTTGTCAATCTGATTCAATCTGATATTGTCTGCAGAATTTGAGACACACCATTCGTCTATGTCAATGGCTGTAATAGATGATGCTCCGCGCTTGGCCGCTAAAATAGCCAGAATGGAGGTGCCGCACCCCATGTCGAGTACACATTTACCTTGCAACTCGGTCTCCAGCAGACGGCTGACAATGAGGGTGGTTGTTTCATGATGCCCCGTGCCAAATGACATTTGTGGATTGATGAGGATATCATATTCCATAGGTGGGATATCCTTGTGAAAGGTGCTATGGATAATGCAACGCTCTCCAATGATGATGGGCTGGAAAAAGTTCTTTTCCCATTCCTCATTCCAGTCCTTGTCTTCAGGTTCTGAAGTCGTATATGTGATTGTGTAGTCGGGTAAAGGAAACTGGAGAATCATTTCATCAATAGCTTCTTTGTGGAACAGTTTCTTCTGTATATATGCTTTGAGAACCTTCTCTTCTTCTACAAAACTCTCAAAACCGATATCTCCTGCTAATGCGGTGAGTATATCTTGGGCTGTTTGATTCCATGGATTGATGCTGAAGATGGTTTCAATGTATTGCATACGTGATAAATTTATAGTTTGATGTTAATTGTTCCTATGTGTTTATTTGTTTACGGCTACCAACCGAATACCGGCTTGAGGACATTCGGCTCCGGTAATAGGAGGATTCTCTTTGTACAACTCGATTGTCACTTGAATGATGGCAGGAAAATCCTTAAAAAGACGTTTGACAATGCGTCCCGCTGCATGTTCCAGAAGGCGGGAGGGTATTCTCATCTCTTCTTCTACAGACTTATAGACATCTGCGTAACTGATAGTGCCTGACAAATCATCCGTTTCCAAGGCATTCTCAAATCGGGTTTCTATTTCCAACGATATAGAAAAGTATGCTCCTATAGTCTGCTCTTGTGGCAGGACTCCATGGTAAGCATAGAGTCGTATTTGAGGTAGCAGTATGTGGGAAGATGCTATTTCCATGTCATTAATTTTATAATAGGGCAGTAATGAACAGGTAAATGAAATATCCGCATGCAATGAATTTCAGAACAGTGCCGACAAGAAACCCTATGACAGAACCTATACCGGCTTTTAATGCGTCCTTTTTATCATTGCCATCTTTCATGGCTCCCAATACAGCCCCGACAAAAGGACCTATGATGAGACCTGCAGGAAGGAAGAGCAGTCCTACGATGGTACCGATAAAGCTTCCCCAATTGGCCCATCGTCCGGCACCGCTATATTTGGTTCCCAACATCGGAGTGATGTAATCGAGGAGCAATACTATCACAACGATAATACCACCGAATACCAATTCCCCAGTAGAGAATTGAACTTTATCTGTGAAATGAAGTAATAGAATACCGATGTAGCCTAATGGTGGGCCGGGAAGCATGGGGGCTATACATCCCAATAACCCGACCACCAAAGCTATTACACCTAATATAATAAGTAGTATATCCATTTATTTTTTTGTTACGCGGAACCAATCTACATCCACCCAACCTCCATCGTTGGTCGTGATATGGGGGCGGGTACAGAATGTTCCCATCTTTGCACCAATCCATTGTCCTTCGCGTACGCGGAATGGCTGTCCTAACTTCTGGAACTTCTTTCCATCAATACTATAGCTGAATTCGCACATCACTACGCGGTCTCCCTTGTCAGCAAAAGCTTTCTTTTCCGTAGCGTCGGTCTTGAAATTCGCTTTCAGATAAATGGTTCCTGTTGCAATATTGACACTCTCATTGGTCTTTTCGCTTTTTCCTTTGTCTGCTTTATAGCACTCCACTTGTGAGAGAACCAATCCTTTGTCTGTATTTTCCAAGGCTAATGCAGCATAATCGCGTCCCATTACGACAAGACCTGTACGTTCACCGGTGTATTTTTCACTGGGAGTGAAGGTCAATTTCATAGTGGCTGCAAAATTGAAGGCCGGTGTTTTCTGGAGTAAGAGATTGGCTACATCCCACAAACTTTTGTAATCCTCTACTACCGGGTATGAATACAGACGCATATATCCTTTATCGCCAGCATAGTAGGCCCATAGCTCATTGATGTTTGCATGCCATTGCCATTGTTTGCCGAGGGTCATTCCGTCAAACTCGTCACTCTCTTGAGGGGTCTGGATAGGATATGTCTTTCCGACATTGGGCTTTTTGTAAGTCAATACGGGTTCTCCACAACCATCTCCGTCCTTGTCAACACCGATAACCGGCCATCCGTTTTTCCATGTCATTGGTTGGAGGTGCACAAGACGGCCATAAGCACCTACATCTTGAAAGTGGAAAAACCAATGTTCACCTGTCGGAGTATCTACCCATGCTCCTTGGTGTGGGCCGTTGATTGTACTTTTTCCTTGGGCCAACACTGTCTTGCATTCAAAAGGTCCGTATGGGTTATCTGCACGCTCTACAACTTGCCATCCTGTGGCAACTCCACCGGCCGGGTGGAAAAGATAATACTTCCCATTATACTTGTGGATTTTGGCACCTTCGCATGTGGGGTGATCAACGTGCCCGTCAAAAATGATGCGGCTCTGTGTGGTGGCTTCCAATGTTACAGGGTCAAGCTCGCAAACAGCCAGAATACTTTTCAAACCGGCACGGCTACCGGCATATGCATGGTAGAGGTAAACCTTACCGTCATCATCCCAAAGCGGACAAGTGTCAATGAGTCCTTTGGCAGGCTTTATAAGTTTGGGGGCAGTCCATGTGCCACGAGGGTCTTTCGTGCTGACCATGAATGCTCCTTGGTCCGGGTCACCCCAGAAGATATAGAAGGTTCCATTATTATATCTGATGGCAGGAGCCCATACCCGATTGCCGTGTTCGGGACGTTCGGGTGTTTCAGTAGGAGGCAATGTATGTGCTACTGCATGTCCGATAATCGTCCAATTGACCAAATCCTTGCTGTGCAGAATGGGGAGTCCTGGCAAACAATTGAAACTTGATGCGGTCATGTAATAATCTTCACCTACACGGCATACGTCCGGATCACTGTAATCGGCGCAAATGATAGGATTATGATATTTCCCATTGCCCATATCGGCAACCCATACTTTTGATACATAGTTGGCTTCTTTTTCTTGTGCTTGCATCTGAATGGTTGTTGACATTCCGAAGATGGTAGCCAAGGCATAAGTGGAAAGGAGTTTTTTCATTGAAATAGAGATTAATTAGTTGTTCATTATTTATCGTGGCCACAAAGGTAGCCTATTTCATTGAAAAGGGCAAAAATATTTTCATTTATTTGTATGGATTTAATATGGCTGCAGCCCGATAACTGAATGGGATACACTCTTATACAATATAAGGGAGAATGTGATATGGGCGGAATCAAAACCGCGCCTGACACATTCTCCCTTATATTGATATGTCGTTAGTTGATTAATCTATCTCTTCGTCAGCCTCATAACCGCCCATTTCACGGATTGCATTCTTCAGCATTGTATATTGCTGGAATAGATGGTTGACTGGCACCTCGTCTGTTGTGTAGTCATGCATAGGTGACTTCAGATAGAAACTCAGGAAGCGTTGGATGCCATAGCGGCCGGCGCGCGCTGCCAAATCAGACAATAAGCAAAGGTCCAATAAAAGTGGGGCTGCCAAGATGGAATCACGACAAAGGAAATTAATCTTGATCTGCATGGGATAACCCATCCAACCGAAGATATCTATATTGTCCCATCCTTCTTTATCATCATTACGGGGGGGGTAATAGTTGATACGTACTTTATGATAATAGTTGGGATATAGGTCAGGTTGGTCTTCAGGTACAAGGATGGATTCCAATGTAGAGAGTTTGGACACTTCTTTGGTGCGGAAGTTGGCAGGTTCATCCAGCACCAGACCGTCACGATTTCCCAAAATGTTGGTAGAGAACCATCCGTTCAGACCGAGGCAACGTGTACCGATGATTGGTGCAAAACCAGATTTGACCAATGTCTGGCCAGTCTTGAAATCTTTACCGGCGATAGGCATCTTGGTCTTTTCGGCCAATTCCCACATGGCAGGAATATCTACTGTGGTATTCGGGGCGCCCATAATGAAGGGGGCACCTTCTGCCAAAGCTGCATAGGCATAGCACATAGAGGGAGCGATATGTTCTGTGTCGTTCTCTTTCATGGCCTTTTCCAATGCTTCCAATGTTCCATGTACCGGTTCATATACAGGTACATAGATTTCTGTAGATGCAGCCCATGCAACGACGATGCGGGCACAGTTGTTTTCTGCTTTAAAGCGGCGGATATCCTCTCGCAGGGCTTCAACCATTTCCCATCTGGTCTTACATTCTTTGACGTTGTCACCATCCAGACGCTTGGCGAAATTCTTGTCAAATGCAGCTTTTAAAGGGACGATTTTCTCTAATTCATCTTTTACAGGTTCTATGTCTTTCTCTTTCAGAACTTCGCAATACATGGCTGAACGATAAGCATCAGCTGGATATACATCCCATGCTCCAAATACGATATCGTCCAATTTGGTTAGTGGTACGATATCTGCATAGTGAAGATATTTCTTTTCAGCCCCTTTCCCAACACGGATCTTGTCGTATTGGGTCATAGAACCGACGGGCTTTGAAAGTCCTTTGCGAGCCATGAGTACACCAGTCATGAATGTGGATGTGACAGCTCCAAGGCCGACTACCATTATTCCTAATTTACCGTCGGCAGGTTTAACATTCTGATTTTTCATACGTATTTTAATTTGTTTTCTAAGTTTTCAATTGTTTGTGGGGCATATGCCAGATTGCTGATAATGTAATCCGGTAGTGTCTCATCATTCTTTTCTTTTTCATCCCATCCGATACCTTTTAACCAGATGGTGTGACAACCAATGGAGTGGGCTGGGATAATATCTTTAGTATAAGAATCACCAATGACAACAATTTCATTTGGCTGTAATCCCAACTCGTTCACCCCTAAGGAAAAAATGGCAGGGTCAGGTTTCCTGACACCGACGACTGCGGACTCTATGATGTTTTCAAAAAAGCAAAGTAAGCCAAAATCCTTCAGTATGGCATGGATGTTGCCATAAAAGTTTGAAACAAGTGCTAATTTATATTTCATTTTTAACTTTCCGACTATATTTCGCGCACTTTCGATTGTCTTTATGGCATATTGATATCCTCCATCCGCCAAATATTGGGCATAGGTTTCCAATGGGTATTTGGTAGAGTCCAATATCCCTTGCTCGTTTAAGTGTTGAAGTTGCAGCTGGCTTTTGATGAGCAACACCTGTCTGAAATTGTCTGAAGGTTGTATCAATGGCTGTTTGCCCATAGTACGTTCACCATATATATATGCTTCACGGAAAGCCTCTTTCGAGATGGGAAGTTCCAAGGCCTGATACTCTTTCCACAAGACTTCGGCCCAATGCACTCCATTGGTATCGATGGTTCCTCCATAATCAAGAATAACTCCTTTTATCATAGCTTTAATTTTTCTTTATGAATGTGTGCTTGTTCTTTTCCATTGCCAATTTTCATCAGCAAGACTCCGATAACAATCCAAATAAGTTCGCGCACGCGAGTAAGCAAACCCGTATAGACACCAAATGCACTGGGTATGGATAAACCGCCTACGGCCAGTGCCAGTCCTCCCTCGCGGGCACCCAATTGCATGGGGGAGAAAAAGAATATGTTACTGAATAACGATGAAAAAGCCATAATTAATATACATGCGGGGAAACTTACATCGTTTGTCAGGATGTTCAGTATAAAATAAATCTCCAGACACCCTACAATGCGTGACGAGAACTCAATCAGGAAAGAGGCGAAGAACGTACGTTTCCGCTGTTGGTGCAGTTGGGCTATCTGGTCGTCTATTCGCTGAAGTGTCTCGTGTTGTCGTTCGACAAATCCTTTGGCCCATTTCTTGATAAAGGGTAGGTGACAGAGCAATTTGATGGTGCGTAGTGCCATGCCGCTTTTATATCCCTTCATGAAGAAGTAAATGGCTGTGATGCAGAATGCTCCAATAAGAGTCAGTAGAATACCCATTTCCCAATTTACATGATAAAGGGCAATATAGAGAAAAATAGAGAATAGCCAGAAGTTGATGTGTGAAAAGATATGCATCATGGCATATAGAATGACAGAGGAGGTGGCACGGCTTGCCCCTAAATAGGGGGTTAGTTCCATGATGCGATAAGGTTCTCCACCCATTAGTCCCATCGGTGTGGCATAATTGAGGGCAAACCCTGATATGGTCAGTTTGTATATGCGCCAGAAAGATACGGGACAATCCTTGCCATCACGAATGATACAATACCATGACCATGCATTCAGAAAGTATATGATAACCCAAAGTCCGACAATTGCCGGAAACCATCTGCCGGCTCTTAACAGATTTTTCCATAGCTCGGAGTAATCCATATCAAAGGTACATAGCATCAGAATGATGGCTGCTATGCCGAATAATAGGAAAAAATCGCGGTAGCTTTTTTTCATAAAATACCCTCTTCTATTTGGATCCTCAGATGGTCGCACAGATTTTCATGGCGAGTTCGCATGTACAAAAAGAGGATGTTCATGATTGTTACTTCAAAAACAAAATACATCCATGGAATATCCATCATCACAGAGATGTACAATACGATGGCACGTGTGTTGAATGTCAAGATGTTTGCGTACTTCATCAAAGGTAAACTGCCTGCCCTGAATTCATCGCGTAGCTTCTGTGGAACATGGCTTCCGTATTTGTCCCTTACAGCGTGGAAGAAACATTGGAATTTTGGGGTCATCTTTTCTTGGGAATGGGTGTAATTGCCGTAGAAATAGAGAAACGCTTTGTACCAGAAATAGCCCTTCCATGGTTTCTCATGAAAAAGGGTTCGTTGCTGTTTGTAATTGTCCAATTCGCTTCCCTCCTTCCCCTTCAAGAAATAGAGGTGGATATTGCGGTAATAATCTGCTAATGCACATTGCTTGCTGTGGCAGATAAAACCTGAAAATGCAGCCAATAGCCATATCCATATGCCCCAAGACAGGGTAAGTTTCAGGCAGATAAAGAAATAAATGGAAAAGAACCATACATCACCTGCGAAACCATCCAAGATACGTCCCCAAATGGTTTTCTGTCCTGTCATACGGGCCAATTGTCCATCAGCACTATCGTAGTGGTTGGCCCAAATAAGTAATAAGACTCCAATTAAGTTTAATTTCCAATCGGAGAAATAGAAAAAATATCCGGCACCAGCTCCTAAGATGATGGACAAAATGGTGACGATGTTGGGATGTATGTGTAGATGCTTGAAGAATAATGCCCAAAGGTATCCAATAGGACGATTGAACCAGATGTCAAACCATTCTTCCGTATCCATGGATTTATAGGTAGATTCAATTCCACCATTATTATGTCTCTCTTTAACTCCTTCTTTTGTCATGACTCTTAAACTATATTTACTCCAATTGACAGATTCTTTGATTGATATAGTCTACTATGGCTTTTGCTGCTTCCTCTCGACATGGGGCAAAACTGGGCCAGTCATTGAAATCTATCAGTTTGATTTCTCCATTTTCCATCACTATGGCATCCCCTCCATATATAGGAACATCTAAAACTTGGGCAGCCTGATTGGCATATTCCTTTAGGACTGTAGGATTAAAGGCCAAGCCGTGTGCTTCTCCATTGATGGTTTCTATACCGAATTTGCTGTGTGATAAAGAGGTGGGGTAGAACCAATAGAAGAAATCAGAGTCCATTACTCCATAAAACTTTACCAAATCACCTCGTAGATGCTCGTTGACAACGGCAGATGTTATTCCTCTATGTTGGAGGTTTGCAAATATTGAGTCTGCCTCTTTCCTGGTGGTGGCATAACAGATGTCCTCCTTTTGCATAGCATGCGACTCACCACGTTTTATCCAGCAAGGGTAAGTCAGTAGTCCTGTATCCACTTGCGCAGTCTCTACTATCCAGCTGATGGGGTGGGGAGAACCGGCATTTATTAATTGTATGGTCATGGGGACTCTTATGCAGTTCGTAATGCCGTGAGGTGGGTTTGCTATGTATGCTCCTGCAGAATGCCATTGCTTTAATTTCTCGAGGACTTCAGTGCTTCGTGCCATACTTACAACAGTCACATTCCCTTCCGGTAAGGCCACATCCGCAAATTCTTTTTCAGAGAAGATTGTCGGAGCATAGCCGAACTTCTGCAACTGTTCCATCACCAAACGGAATATGGCTGCATCATTATTTTCGTGATTGGGAGAGAATTGACAATCTCTGCTGATACCTATTACGTTCATGAGGTGGCATGTAAATGGATTATACGTTCTTTCTTTGGAGGAACTCCTCGGCCTTGGCTATGTCTTCAGCATGATCAACATCTATAATTTTTTGAAAGGGCCATGCTTGTAAATGTAGTCCGTCTGTTATGAGTTGGCGCTGATAATTTCTCATACGCTCCAGGCCTATCTTCATGCAATGCTGTAAGGTATGTAGAGCTGAGTCGTTCAGACAATAAATACCTCCTGATATATAATTGCATTCCGAGGTTGGAGAATCATAGAACCCTGTAATTCTCATGTTGCTGTCGGTGGCTATGTACAAAGGCTTTTCGTCATCAACGAAGCTAGTGACCGCCATCATTCCGTCCGCCTCAGATTCCATAAAGGCAGAAATGAATTGCCTGAATTCTTCTTCTTGGAAAATGGTATCCACTGTTGTCAGACAGAATTTATCTCCTTTTAGCAGCGGGCTGATTTCATGAAAACTGTGCATCGAGCTGGGAGTGGTTTTGACAACAAGGCTGATGGGATACTGCTCTTTTAAGCGTAGCATATATTCTTTTGTTTCCACCATCTCATCGTTGATGATGACTACCACCTCTTCGGCGCCTTGACGCATGAATACGTTGATGAGGCGTTCTATCATGGCTTCGCCATTCAACTCCACCAATGGTTTGGGCTTTGCCACCCCTTCTTTGGCCAATCGTGAACCTTCTCCTGCGGCAATGATTGCAAATTTCATGTTTGTTCAACTTTAATAGAGTGATTACTCTTCATCCAATTTTAATTTGTCGCTGTCATCCCGCTTTTCGTGATACTGTTTGCGTAGAGGATTTGTTTTGCTTTCTTGGTCAGATTTACGATTACGGAATATGTCAATAGCTGTATAGATGGCTTGTCTCAACGAATTCTCTGATGCTTCACCTTGGCCGGCAATATCGTAGGCAGTGCCATGTGCCGGTGAGGTCCGCACGATAGGGAGTCCGGCAGTGTAGTTGACTCCTTCATCCATCGCAAGAGCCTTGAACGGAGCCAGTCCTTGATCGTGGTACATGGCCAGAATTCCATCAAATTTGGTGAATTGTCCAGCACCCATAAAACCATCAGCAGGGTAAGGACCATAACAGAACATACCCTTATTCTTCAATTCCGTGATAGCAGGTTGTATAATCTCTTTTTCTTCAGTTCCGATAAGCCCGTTGTCTCCGCAGTGAGGGTTGAGAGCCAATACTGCGATACGTGGTTTCCCTATACCAAAATCTGTACGTAGGGAATGTTCAAAGATTCGTAATTTCTCCTGAATCAGATCTTTGGTAATATTCTGTGCGATTTCTCTTACAGGGATATGTCCGGTGACTAAGGCAACGCGCAAATCATCCTTTAACAGTATCATCAGAGCCTTCTTACCATTACCGGCACGTTCCTCGATGTATTCTGTATGACCAGGGAAATGGAACTTGTCACTTTGGATAGTATGTTTGTTTATAGGAGCTGTCACCAATACGTCAATCAATCCTTCCTGGTATTCCTTAAGGGCAAATTCTAAAGCGTCAAGAGCTGCTTTCCCGCTTTCCTCTGTCGGTTTCCCCAATTCAACTTTAATTTCATCGTCCACACAATTCACGATGTTCAATTTCCCTTGTTGGGCCTCTGAGGCCGAGTTGACGATGCTGAAATTTGTAGGTGAATCAATGGCTTTTCTGTGGTATGCGGCCACTTTGGGTGATCCATAAACCAATGGGGTACATAACTCTAACATCGTGGGATTTTCAAAAGCTTTCAGAATCACTTCATATCCTACTCCGTTTATATCTCCATGGGTAATGCCTACTCTTATTTTGTTGTTTGTCATAATCTGTTATGGTTAAAAGTTCTTTGTGCTTCTTTAAGCGCTAACTTAATATATGATTATCTTGTTGCGTCTGTTTCAACTTTTTCTTCTTCAATACCTTCTACCGCTTGTTGGGTGGTATTGGTGCTTATGTCGTTAGGTAATTTCAGTGTGTACAACGCAGCCTCCATACGGCGCATGATGTCCCGTTTCTTCTTTTCTGGGGCAAAGATGAAGACTTCTGCTACAACGACCAATCCCTTCTCTTCATCCACTCTTACGTGGGATACATACGGACCTCCCATGACTGCATTCTTCATCTCCCATAAGCCTTTTATTTCTTGGGCATATTTGCCACGTACCGCAATGTCTTTGGATACCAGGTATGGAGTATAAGTGCTCATATAGGAATTGTCAGCTGGGCCGAAGGGGTTTGCTCTCATTACAGAATCCCGTTTGCGGACAAAGAATTCTTCCGTGAATGTTTCTTTGTCGGTGAACGGATAAGTGTAAAGAATCAGATTGAGGTCATGTGAGTAAGTGGTTTCCCATAGGAAGTCTTTGCCACTTTTGTAAAAATGGCCCACGTCTGACGGCATACGTATTTCATAGCCGAACATATCCTTGACACGTTGGGCTGTACCTTCGCTGAAATCCTTTTCCAGTTCTTTGACTTGGCGATTCATTTCAGCCCGGGTAAAGAAATCTACGATAGTCTGTTTATGCTCGTTCACATAATCTGCAAATGCTTGCTCATTGGGCGCCTGAATGGTCATAATCATCTGAGGTGATGCATGTACGTCTCGTGAATATTTGAATTTGGCTTGTGTGTACATGCGGTCTATCTTGGGGATGATAATGTTTCGGAAGATTCCGAAAGTACGGTTGTATTGCGACTCATTGATTTGCATAATGCGGAATGAACGTTCACTTTGGGGAAGTCCGGGGACATCCGTGTCCAAGGCATCGAATAAAGCGCGTCCTGCCGGCCGGTTCCATAAAGAATCGTTCATAACTACAAGCATTTCGTATGCCCGTCCACTGGAAGCTGGGGTCATCAGTCCGGTTCCACTGTCAGAGCAAGCTCCTAAAGATAATAGTGCTGTAAGCAGGAATATGTACATTGTAACTCTTTTCATATCTTCTATTTTTATAGTTGCTAATTTGAATTATTCTTTCGTGCTGTAGATAACATGCCGCAGGCAGCAAAGATATCTTCGCCCCGACTGGCCCGAATGGTTGTAAAGACTCCATGTTGGGTCAGGAAGTCCCGGAATTCAGTCATTTTATCTATATCCACACCCTCTAATGGGACATTGGGTATCGCATGGAAACGTATAAGGTTGATGCGGCACTCCAATCCTTTCAACAGGCGAACCAGCTCTTTCGCATGTTTGGGTGAGTCGTTTACACCTTTAAATACGATATATTCGAAGGACAACCGCCGTTGGTGGGTGAAGTCGTATTGCTTTAAAATATCCAACATGTCCGTGATGGAACATCCTCGTTCTGCTGGCATCAGACTTAGTCGTTCCTGTGGGAATGGATTGTGCAGACTGATGGCCAAATGGCATTCACTTTCGTCCAGGAAACGTTGTAAACCTCGTCGGACCCCGACAGTCGAAACTGTAATACGCTTGGGACTCCATGCAAACCCATAGTCTGCTGTAAGGATGGAAAGTGCTTTCAATACCTCATCGATGTTGTCGAAAGGTTCGCCCATACCCATCAACACTACATTTGTCAAGTTCTCCGATTCGGGAATAGATATTATCTGGTTCAATATTTGGCCAGCTGTCAGGTGGGCAGAAAAGCCCTGTTTCCCGGTCATACAGAACCAACAGTTCATCTTACATCCCACTTGGGACGAGACGCACAGTGTTGCCCGTGTGCCATCCTCGGCAGGTATATATACAGACTCGACAGCACCGGCATCTCCCACTTGGAAGAGGTACTTTACCGTTCCATCCACTGAGCGCATTGCTTCAATGGGGGCAGAAGTGCCAATGCAGTAATCTTCTTTCAGTAGTTCGCGGTGGCGCAAGGATAAGTTGGTCATTTCGTCAATGCTTCCTACACGCTTGACATACAGCCATTGTGCCAATTGCTTGGCAGCGAAACGCGGCATCCCTAACGTAGCGGTTATTGCCTGCAACTCTTCCAATGTCATACCCAATAGGGGACGTTTTTCTTGCGACATAACGATTCTGTATGTTATAGTTATTAAGGCGCGAAGTTACACCAATTTGAGGTAAGAACAAAATAAATCAGTTAATTTTCTTTGCTTGTGTATGGATAAATCCTCATTTAACCTTTGTTAGACCTCTTTTTAGTGTGGTGTAGATAACGGTTGTAAAGTAAAAACGTATAGAAAAAGCCTCGTTTGCTCGATTTTTTTTGTTTATATTATTTAAAAGAGGTATCTTTGCGCCCTAATGTATTTATTAACTAAATTGTATTTGTATGAAAAAAGGTTTACTAATGATGGCTGCATTCCTTTTGGGATTTGCAGTCAAAGGAGTGGCCCAGGCAGACGGTGAATACTATCTGTACAACGCAGAGAGCGAGTGCTTCTTGTCACATGGTGACAGTTGGGGTACACGCGCAGTGGTTGACAAATATGGTTCGCCCGTGCTTTGGACCTCAACAGAAGGGTCTCTGAAGTTCTTGGACAACAAACTGTGCTTGTTTGAGACTGGTGACAACTTCTTTTTTACAGACAATGCCTCTACAGGTTTTTCTTTTGAGGAAACTACGGATGGTTATTATCTGAAATCCACCCAAAGTGGTTCGTATGTTATGCTGACTGCAGGAAACTTCTTGCAGCAGGCTTTGATGCCTACGGCCGAACAGACTGCAGCTGCTGTTTGGCAGTTGAAGACGAAGGCTGAACGCGATGAGATGGTAGCTGGCTATGTTAACGAGAATTATGCCAATGTGGCTAAGGCGGCCGGACTGAATGTGAGTGCCGAGGATTTTCTCAAAGTGTTGGCTACAGCTACAACTACAGACATGACTTCGTCTATCGGAACAGCCCGTTTTGCCGGTAGTGCAGGCGATTGGACTTATACTCAAGTAAGAGGTCAAGGCGGACAGCCTAAATACGGAACTGATTTTTGCGAACTTTGGCAGGCCACAGGAAACTACACACAGACTGTTACAGGTCTTCCCGCAGGAATTTACAAGGTGACTGTGAATGGTTTCGAACGTGCTGCCGGTAATGCTGATTGTATGACTTTGGGTGATTCGGGTTATGAGATATCCACCACAGCTTTGATTGCAAATGGTGAACAGGTGGCATTCAAGTCATGGTATAGTGGTCAGACAGGAGGAAACAATCCGAATGGAACAGACGAAGCTATTGCTAAATTTAATGAGGGAAAGTATCTGAACGAGGTATATACTTATGTCGGTGCAGATGGGCAGTTGGCTTTGACGGTTGACAAACATGCCCATGTGGGGAACAATTGGGTGCTTTTCAATAACTTCACATTGACTCGCTATGATATTTTTGCTCCGATTGAATTGTCTCCTTCTGCAGAAGAGGTTGCAAACAAGTTGGAGGTCATCACGCTGAGATTCACTGAGGAAGTTGATGTAAATGATGAACTGAAGGCTGTATTGACTTCTAAGGAAACAGGTGATAAGGTGGAAGGTATCCTCTCTTATGACTATGATGATTACACCAAAGTTCTTATCACGCTCAGTACTCCTGTCAATACCGCAGGCGAGTATCAGTTAACAATCCCTGCCGGCGCTATTTTTGCTGTAGAGGATGAGACAAAAACTACTGAAGAATTGACTTATACCTATAAGGTAGATCCCGATTATTGGAATCCTGAATGGGTGATGGAAATCAGCGGCACGTCACAACTGACTCCTGTTCAGTTGATTGCCGGACGCAAATATTCGTTCAGCGACATGTACGTCTATATGACTTATACCGCTGCAGAAGATGGACGTCTTTATTTCACTAATTTGGATGACCATTCAGTAGATCTCTCCCGTTGCGATGATACATGGTATAATATGGGCGATTTGGCAAAGGCTGATGATGGCCGACGTTGGATAGGTGTTCAGGCAGGTCAGACTGTCTATATGAATGACTATGGCTTTGGCGCCCGTTTGTATCAGGTGTCTTTCGAGGCCGGTTTGCCTTACGATGCACTCGAATACACAGGTTCATTCCCTGTTGATAATGGACAGTATAGTAAATCTACTGAAGCTCCCGAGAGTTATGAAACTGGTGCGGTAGAATTCTATTTCAGCACTAAGGTAAACAGAGATGAGTTGAAAGTTTATGTGGTATTACCTACTAAAGATAACAAGAAGATTGAGATTACTGAAGATGTGACGTTGTATGATGGCTTCATCACTTGGGGACAGCAGCCGGCTTATTTGGCAGTAATGCTTTCTGAAATCATTGATGATATAAAGAGCGAAAATGATTTGAAGGCTGGTGATGCCATTAAGGTTGTATTGGAGAATGTACAGGACCTCAACGCTGCTGCTAATGCATTGAAAGAGCCGCTGACACTGAACCTGACATTGGCCGCTACAGTATGTACATCAATCAACCCCGATCCTTCATACGGAGTTGACAGTATCCCTGCAGAACTTTCATTGCGCTTCGATGGTGCTGTTTCTTGCGCTAATGGTAAGGGATGGATTATCGATACAAAGAGTGGTGCCGAGCAAGAATTTGCTATTGAAAACTTTACAACTGAAGAACTTGAGACATGGAGCGGAATTGTCCATGAAGGTACACTGACTTTGCCTGAGGCTACGATTGAACTGACGTCCAAGAAGTTTGCCATCCGATTGGAAGGTCTTGTGGATGAGGCTGGCAATGTGATTTCTTATGGCAACGAAGTAGGCAAGTTCATCATTGACTACGCTATCCGCGACGACAACTTCAACTATGTATCAATTGATCCCGAAAATGGAAGCAACGTGACTTCCATGAAGAGCATCAAGTTGACATTTGGTGAAAAAGTATATCTCGCTCCCGATGCTGAGGCTCCTTACTTCTGGACTGATGATGCAGAGATTACAGGAACCATGGCTGTTGACCCCGCTGACGAAAAAAGTGTAATCATCACTTGGAACAAGGAAGTGACAGCTGCCGGTGATTACTATCCTACAATTCCGAAAGGCGCTATCTACAATAGCAAGTTCGATGCCTCTAAGGAAGATTACGGATTGGCAGACGGTGCAAGTTATAATCCTTACATCTCCCTTGAGTACTATATCGCCGCTGATGTCTCAGCTACAACAGTTGCGTCTATCACTCCTGCTTCTTATGGAGAAACTTACCAACCCGTCAACAACTTGCCTGCTGAAGTGGTAATTGAGTTCAATGGTAATGTGAAGGAAGTGGTTAATGCTTACGGTGAGAGAGCTATGTGGTCAACTCGTAGTGCAGAAGTTCCTGAAGATGCAATTCTGTTTGATGCCAAATTGGTTGATAACAAAGTTATCGTGACAATTCCTGCAGAAGTGATTGAAACCATCACTTTTGGCGAGTTCAATATCACAGTAAATGCTATCGGTGAAGATGGTAAGGCTATCGGTTCTGTTGACGACCCCTATGCAGAGAATATTACATTTGCATATTATGTTTACAAGACTCTTCAGTTGGTAGAATCTGTTCCTGCTGATGGTGCAACAGTAAGTGAATTGAGTACTATCAAACTGACATTCGACAATGCAATTGCAGAGATTGATGCAATGTATGAATTCCCCTGCGTATTTGATGCTGAATGGAATAAGGTAGCAGATTTGGCTTACAGTTTCGAAGGAAACGAAGTGACTCTGACTCTGGCTGAACCTGTAACCACTAAGGGAGAATACATTGTGTATGTGCCTGCGGAAATCATCTGCGATGAGAACTGGACGTCTAACAATACTATTGAGTTGTATGTAACCGTAGGTGACGAGGCTCCTGCAGAATTGGCTATCGTCAGCGCTACTCCCGAGAATGGTGCTACTGTAGAGACTCTGACTAAGGTAGAGCTCAAGTTGAACAAGGAAGTTGGTTACCTCGACAAGACCATGTTGATTGGCGACAATGGCGAGGATGCTCACGGTGCAACTCTTACTCAGTCTGCTGATGATCCTACAGTTTATATCCTTGATTTCACTTACGATGGTCTCTTTGAGAATGTCGAACTGAAGAAGGGTGTGACCTACACAATGACTTTGACCTCTTGGGCTTCAGAGGAGGCTTGCAACTACGGACAGGGCAAGTCTGAAAATGTAACCCTTACTTACGTTGGTAACAGTGAAGGCTTCCAGTACAGTGCCATCACATTGGAGAGCATCACTCCTGCCGAGGATTTTGTTATCTCTGACAAGTCTCAGAACAAGTTTGTTGTGAAGTTCAGCGGTCCTGTTGAACTGGTCGAGTCACTGACTTATATCAACATGGGTCAGGGCGCTACAGAGAAGTTCGAAAGCGTGGTGGCCAACGATGGCAAGACCGAATACACCTTGGCCATTGCCGAAGATGTGTTGGATGCTATCCGTGGTACAGTGAATATCGTATTTGCTGCCAATGACCTTGATGGTCTGCGCGTACAAGGAACTAATGGCGAAGGTGAGTACAGCACATTTGCTTACTATTACACAACTACCATTGGAGTACCCGACTTGACTGTAACTCCTGATGCTGCTATTGAACAGGCTTCTTTGACTACCATTTCTATCCAGTGTGCTGAGGGTATCACTCCTTCATGGTATGGTAACATTACGTTGACTGATGCTGATGGAAATGCTATCGCCTTGAATGATCCTGAAGCTATTATTCCTGAGGATAAGGCCAATGATTGGAATTATGTTCCGGTTGAATGGACTGTTGCATTGAAGGAAGAACTCAAGACCATCGGTACTTATACATTGACTATTCCTGCTGGTTACTTCAATATAGGTAATACTCAGGGTCAGATTATAGGTAGTAAAGAGACCGTGGTAGTCTTCAATATTACTGCTGAGGCTCAGAATATCAAGGGTATTACAGTGGATAGCGAAGTTACTGTTTATAATGTGGCAGGTATAATGGTTGCCAATGGTAAGGCTTCTGAAGTATTGAAGAACCTTACTAAGGGACTCTATATCGTTAATGGTAAGAAGTATATTGTCAAGTAATTGATAGATATATTTATTGAGAATTTTATAATAGGGAGGGGTATCTGCTGATATCCCTCCCTTTATTTATTTCATGGATTTGATGCATAAAGATGGGTATTATTGTGTTTAGAATTATTCATTTTTTTCTATATTTGCAGCCTGAAACAGAATGAATGGTAATATGAAAAGGATTAAAATCGGTAGTGTTATCTTGGCCTATATGATGGTCTTTGTTAACATGGCAGTTCAAGCACAGGTAGATATCTATGGTTTCTCAACAAATATAGATAATGAGAAATTGTCAGGTTTGGTTAAGTTCAGTAGTACGGATCCTGCCAATTCCATGGAACGTATAAAAACAGCAGAAGAGTGGGCTACAGCTGGCGCTTGGGGAGGAGATGCCTATTATGCAATACTTTCTTATGCCACTTACCCCAAAGGGCTATATACAATTGATGTGAAGACGGGTGAAACTGCTCGTGTGGCAGATTATATGTATAATGAGAATGTACGTGCTGCCATAGAGATGAGCTATGATTTCACTACGGAGACCATGTATATGATAACCGTGTCGGACGAAGATGAGTACTGTACAGCTTTTGGTACTATCAACCTGAGGACAGGTGAACAGAAGATTATCAATCCGAATATGGGGCAGTATGTCGTGGCTATGGCTATCAACAAGAACGGTCGTGTATATGGCATCAATGATGCCGGCTTCTTGGTGTCCATCAATAAGACTACGGGTAAATGTACCAACCGATACAGTCTGGAAGTCTATCCTTGGCGCAAGCAGTCTATGGAATTCGACAGAAAGAATGGAGACCTCTATTGGGCCTATTGTGATACCGATGACTTTGGTTATTTGAAAAAAATAAAAGTTAATACGGGTACTGTGACAGATTTGGGCTATATAGGAGGTGAAAACAAGGAACAGGTAATGGGGCTTTATATACCTTACAGCCAGTGTGAAGATGGTGCTCCACATAAGGTGACAGGGTTGACGTTGGCTCCTGCTGCTGATGGTGCGCTTAAAGCTACGCTCTGTTGGCATTGCCCTATGACAACTTATGTGGGCGAGGATCTTGCTGATATAACCAAAGTAGAAATTTATCGTAACGAATCATTGGTCGCTACGTTGACAGAGGGAGTGGCTCCTGGAACCTCAATGACATGGACCGATAGTATTGATAGCAGTCAGGAGTGTATATATAAGATTATACCTTATAATAATATAGGCTCAGGTCTTCCTGCTACTATCTCGGCTTTTGTTGGACGTGATGTTCCATCTTCAGCAACTATAGCAAGTGTCACTCGTGAGGGGAACAATGCTATACGTTTGGCCTGGCATCCTGTGACAACAAGTGCCAACAAAGGGTATCTGGATTTGTCCACTCTCGTATATAAGGTGACCCGGACGAATGATGGCACAGTGTTGGCTGAGAATTTGACAGATACGACCTTTGCTGATACCGGTATTACAGAGTTGGGGCGTTATCAGTATGCTGTGACTGTATCCAATGCAGATGGTGAGGGCGAAGCGGTTCAGACGGGTTATATTGTGAATGGTCCGGCAAGGGAACTCCCCCTGATTGTTGATTTCACCAATGAAACCGAGAGCCAGTTGTGGAGTATTGCCGATGCCGATGCTGACGGACAAACCTATTTCTGGCAGTACAATCCGAACTTTAAGGATCAGGGATTCTTCTACTATCAGTGTGAATATGCCCCTGCGGGCCATGCTGATGATTGGGTCCTTTCACCCAAATATCTCTTCGAGGCAGGCAAGGCTTATAAAGCACTCGTCACTGCACGCCCTTGTAACATTTACCGGCCGGAGAAGATGATGCTCTATCTGGTGAAGGATTATGACCTCAGTACTGCGGTCAGTCTGAGTGATACCATCTTTGTTGATGGCGAAGAGGATGCTTCGGGCGAGACTATCATGAGCCAGTTCCGTGTGAACATAACTCCTTTGGAAGAGTCGGGAGAGTATTCGTTTGCTGTCCGTTGTGTTAGCGATTTCACAGAGGCATATTGGTTGGCCTTATCCCATGTGGAAGTCTCAGAAAATCAGGAAGGACATATTCGTGGTGATGTGTATGACAACGAACTGAATCCCGTGGAAGGTGTTATCGTCAGTTTGGAAGGTACGGATTACAGGGCAGTGACCGATGTACGCGGACAGTTTGAAATCAAAAATGTATCTGAAGGAACCTATAATACCATACAGACAAAATTAGGCTACTTCACCGTACCGCAAAGTGTGACGGTAAAAGGTCTGACAACGGTGAATGTAGAGTTGGATGTGGTGAAAAGAAAGGAGTATAGTTATCAGGGTACTGTCCGGAACGAATATGGCGAGCCGCTCCCTGATGCAACAGTAAATATTGGTGGATACAATACCTATACAGTTCTGACGGATGGGAATGGAAATTATCGGATAGATGGTATTTATGAATTGTCAGAAGGGGAAACCAGGTACAAGGTTGAAGCATACAAGAATTTCTATCAGACAGTAACTGAGAATTTTAATCCTGCAGAGGCAAATGGATTCTTGATGACAAGGAACTTTACGTTGAACGATAGCATTCTTCCACCGGCTTATGCATCGGTACTTCTGACAGAAGGAGAAGAGACAGCCATAGTCAGCTGGAGCGCACCGGCTATAGAGAAGTCCGTGAAATTACATAGCGATGCCCCCTCATATACCTTTGGAACAGAAGAGGGGGAGGCCGGTACACTCATTGGCCTGGTTTGTCGTGAAGGGATGATTATCGACAGTTTGCAGTGGTGGACCTTCTGCGATTCGGCCACACTGAATGTGGTCATCTTGGCATTGAACGAGCGGGGACGCCTGAACGGAAAGGAACTCTATCGTGATGATGAGGCTCCAAACAATCCCTATGATCTGACCACCTATCGTTTGCCTGCTCCAGTATATGCTCCTCATGGATGTTTCATTGGTATCAGTGTGGATAGAGGAAACTTGTCAATGATAACTACTGCCAGCACAGAAGGGTATCCATTTGTTCCCATGACCAATGCTTATATTGAGGATTTGGCCGTTTCGCTCAAGTTGGAATATGTAGAGGGCTTGGGCAGTGACTATGAAGAAAATTTCTACATGAACTACAGTGGCCGTCAGGTGGCAGGCACGGGCGCACCGACTGTGACCTATAATGTTGTGAATACGACAGATGGTGCAGAATTGTATAGTGCTGTAGGAACTAATTTTGTATATGCCGACCCTGTATGGGCCAATTTGGATAAGGGAGATTACCAATATGTTATCGAGGCAGTCTATCGCAATGGAGAGAAGACCCGCTTGTTGACAGATATGATAACCAAAACAACCCCTTCAAATATTTCGGTCCTTCAGACAGAATCAAATGTCAGATTGGAAGGCTCTACTCTGTTGATTGATGCTGAGGCCGTACAGGTCATTTCAGTGAATGGTGAACAGGTTGCTGGCGGAGTTGGGCTTAACCGTATAGATACTGCAGGCTGGGTCACAGGTATCTATCTGGTCCGCACTTTGAGAGATAGCCAATGGGAAACAACTAAGGTGCTGGTTCAATAATAGACCCCAAAAACAGCGTCATTTGGTCGTTGTATATATAAATGGTAATCGATTCGTACGTTGTAAAAGATAAAGAATATGAAGAAGAAAATATATATTATTAATCTGTTGTTGGCATGTATCACATGCACCCTGCATGCGCAGGACACACTCTTTGTTTGTGACTTTGAGGGTGGTATTCCCGAAACATTCGCCCGCTATGACTGTGATGCCAATGAACCGTCACGTAGTATGAAACGCTATGGTCTGGAGAAAGGTATGGCATGGGCGGCTTATGTAGAGGGCGGAAACACGGTTGCTGTCAGTGGCTCGTGGTACAAGGAAGTGGCACAGTCTGATGACTGGTTGGTGACTCCAGCTATTCATGTGGCCGATGCCAGAGCTATCCTTTCATGGAGAGCTTGTGCCATTGATGCCGAACATCCTGATGGCTATAGTGTCTATATCTCTGATAAGGGTAATCGTCCCGAGGACTTTACCGATGCTCCCGTATTGACTGTTTCTGCTGAGACTGCAAGTTGGCAGGAACGCTTCTTGCCGTTGGAGTTGTATGCCGGGAAAGATGTCTATGTGGCTTTTGTCAATAACAGCACCAATTGCAACCTGTTGATGGTGGATGATTTGGCTGTTACTACCCGCGAACATACTTTCAGTTTTATCAATCTGACTCCCGAGGCTGTGACGGTAGCTGGTGGTGTACAGGTGACGGGTACTATCACTTCATCGGGTTTCTTGCCCGTAGAAGGATACAGGTTGGAACTGACCTATGGAGGGCAGACTTATATCATAGACCATAGTGCAGAAAGCATTGCACCGGATTCCATAGTGACTGTCACTTTTGACACTCCTATCAATGTCAATCAGGATACCACGGAAGACTATACACTCGTAATCAGCAGTATGGATGGGGAAGATACAGATACCATTCAGGGAAGTATCACCTGCTTCGAACGTACCGTTCTCATTGAGGAGGGTACAGGTACTTGGTGTATGTGGTGCCCGCGTGGCCAATATGGATTACAACAACTGCATAAGAAACGCCCCGGCGAATTTATCGATATAGCCGTACATGTGAGTGACGAGATGATGGTGGCAGATTATGCCATGAGTCTCTATGCTCCTTTCTTTTATAAATATGGTTTGCCTTCATGCGTGATGGACCGTAAAGTCTCGCAAGTGGGCGATCCCTACATTGGGGTTGAAGAGATGCTGGACAAGGCACGTGCACAAGGGGCGATAGGTAAGATTACTGATTTGGTGGCAACAACAAGCACACAGCAGCAGGGAATTTATGTCAGTACCACTTGTGAATTCGGTAAAGCGATAGAGGAGGGTATGTATAGTCTCTTTTTCGTTCTCGTTGAGGACAGTGTGACAGGCTATGCGCAATCCAATGCTTATTCGGGCAGTAGCGATGCCATGGGAGGATTGGATCTTTTGCCTGATCCCATACCTGCTGGTGAATATTATTTTGCCAATGTGGGACGTGCTGTGTTCACTAGTACAGATAGGACAGGACGTAGCCTTACTTTGGCTTCCCATGCAGAACGTCATACTGCCATATCTGCAGAATATGAATTTGGATATCCGGAGATTCTTAAGGAGAGTAATTTGGATTATTGCAAAATCGTAGGAATGATTATAGATAATCAGACAGGAGAGGTTGTCAATGCTGCAGAAGGAAAATTTCTGGTTGCCATCAGTGTTGATGAAATGGAAGCTGTAGCCCCCATCCGTCTGCAGACAAGCAGATTGGTAGCAACTTCACCTCTTCGCCAAGTGGAAGTGTGGAGTCTTGGCGGACAATTGTTGCATCGGGCTACTCCGGATATGGATTCTTATACATTGCCGCAAATGGATGCCATGGGGAGACCCATTATCATCAAAGCCATGACGGATGAATCGGCCGTTACATTCAAGTCGGTATGTAGATAGTATATATAATAAGGTATATATAATTAAGGTATAGCGATGAAAAAAACTCTTCTTCTTACGCTTTTCTTGATGGCCTTGTCGTTAGTCGGTGTACAATCCGCTATTGTCGTACCATGGAAGAATGGTGCTTTGCGAGTGAGTGATAATCACCGCTATCTGGTACACGAGAATGGAATGCCATTCTTTTGGTTAGGTGATACCGGTTGGCTGATGCCCGAACGGCTTGATCGGGATGAAGTGAACTTTTATCTCAGCCGTTGTGCCGAGGCCGGATTCAATGTCGTACAGGTACAGACGGTCAACGGAGTGCCAGCCTACAATGTTTATGGGCAGTCGTCGCATCCTTTCGGTTATGAATTCACCCATATTGACCGCCCGGGTATATATGGCTATTGGGACCACATGGATTATATCGTAGAGACGGCCGAGCGTAATGGCCTGTATATAGGTATGGTCTGTATATGGGGCGGTCTGGTGAAAAGTGGCCGGATGACTGAAGAAGAAGCTGTCAGGTATGGCACCTTCTTGGCCAATCGCTATAAAGATAATCCGAACATCGTCTGGATTATAGGTGGAGATATACAAGGTAATATTAAACAGGAAGTTTGGGAAACATTGGCTCGGACCATCCGTCGTATTGACAGTAACCATTTGATGACCTTTCATCCGCGTGGACGTACCTGCTCATCCCAGTTTTTCCCTACAGCTGAATGGATAGATTTCCACATGTTCCAGAGTGGTCATCGCCGATATGACCAGCGTATGGGCAACAAGGATTATCCCATCCCTGATCGGACCGAGGAGGACAGTTGGCGATATGTGGCACAATCTTTGGCGGTGAATCCATTGAAGCCAGTACTTGATGGTGAACCTTCCTATGAGAACATACCCCAAGGGCTTCATCATGATACAGAGCCTCGTTGGTCGGCAGCAGATGTCCGTCGTTATGCCTATTGGTCCGTATTTGCCGGCTCTTGTGGCCATACCTACGGATGTAATGATATCATGCAGTTCTATCGTCCGGGTTATTCGCCTGCCTATTATGCCGATACTCCTTGGTGGGAGGCCCTTGACTTTCCTGGTTTCAATCAGATGAAGCATCTGAAGGAACTTATGCTCACCTTTCCTTATGAAGAGCGTGTGCCTGACCAGTCTGTGATAGCAGCCAGTGACGATTTGCAGGCCCAGTGTGATGCCCTCCCTGTTGTCAGAGTGCCACAGGAGCAACTTCCTCCGTCAGGTACTATCGTTCCGGCAGACTCCTCGTTAGTTGTCAAGAAGTACAACCGCCTGGTAGCCACCCGGGGCGATGATTACTTGTTGGTTTACAACTACACCGGGCGTCCAATGCAGGTAGATTTGCGTAAGATATCCGGTCGGGCGAAGAAGGCTTGGTGGTATAGCCCCGTGACGGGCAAGTTCAGTTATATCGGTGAATATGAAAATCGGGTGACAGAATTTCTTCCGGTGGAGAAGGGGATAGGTAAGGATGTTGTGCTGGTCGTGACGGATGCTCGGGCGGATTATATCTCCTCTGCTCATCGTGGGGTGATGGAGGGACAACAAGATTTTGTAGAATAATAACTAATTATAGAAGAATATGAATGGACGGAACCTATTTTTTAGTCTTATGGTCGTTGGGCTTGTGTGTTGCATAGGAACACTTCCCGCCATATCCCAAAGTATTTCAGAGAAAAAGTCTGTTACCCGCCCGGTGTCGGAGACCTCTTTCCGTAATTTGGCGCGTGGCATGGACGATGTCTGGTATGGCACACGTGAGGCGCGTGCTGTTGCCGATAGTGTGTTGGCTTACCAGTTCCCCAGTGGTGGATGGGCCAAGAACCAGAGTTGGCACCAGCGTCCTGATGCCAAGAAGTGGGCCGAACGGGCACTTATCCGCCAACAGATGAAGTCCGAAAGCGGTGTAGGCTCTACCATCGACAATATGGGCACCACCATTGAGATGCTTTTCTTGGCCAAAATGTATAAGGAAACAGGGCGTAAGGTCTATCGCAAAGCCTTCATGCGGGGCTTCGAATATCTGTTGGAGGCACAATACGACAATGGCGGATGGCCGCAATATTACCCTTTGAAGAGATCTGCTAAGAGTGGGCGTCTTGACTACTCGGCGCATATTACCTACAACGATGATGCCATGAGCAATGTCATCAAATTGATGCGCGACCTGGCCGAAGGCGATAAGGCGCCCTATGATGCTCTGAAATTGTCGGAAAAAGATAAAGCCCGTGCCAAAGTCTCGTATGAGAAGGCTATCCAGTGTATTGTCAACACCCAGATTATCAAGGATGGCAAGCGTACGGTGTGGTGCCAGCAACACCATTATGAGACATTGCAACCTGTGCAGGCGCGAGCCTATGAGTTCCCCTCCTTCACCGCTGATGGCGAGACGGCCGACTTGGTAGAACTGCTCATGGGCGTGAAGAATCCTTCCCCCTCGGTGATGAATGCCATAGAGTGTGCCGTAGAGTGGTTGCGCAATCATGCTATCAAAGGATACCGTCACGAGATGTACAAGGATACTAATGGCAAGTGGGACCGTCGGTTGGTACCCGATGCCAATGCTCCTCTCCTCTGGGCACGCAACTATGATTTGGAGACAGAGAAGCCCTACTTCGGCGACCGTGATGGCAAGAAGCATGACAATTATGCCGAAATCAGCCGTGAGCGCCGCATGGGATACAGTTGGATAGGTACTGATGTGCAAGCGGTGCTCGACAAATATCCTGCTTGGTACACCAAACATCATCCCGGCAACTATCAGACGGGCGATTACGGCTATCTCTATTGCCACATGAGCGGACGTGGTGAATGGACAGCTTATGCTCTCAGTCGCGATGGTCTTCACTTTCATGACCTCATCAATGGTGAGCCTGTTATGGATAGAACTGTACATGCACGCATCGAAGGAGGACAGCGTGATGCTTACATCACTCGTCGGCACGATGGCAAAGGTTATCTGATGGTGACCACCGACATGCGTGTGGGCAGCTATAAAGAGTTGAAGAAAGCCGCTGAATGGGACAACTATGGTATTGACCTGCTCACTTCTGACGACCTGATACACTGGAAATCAGTTACTTTTGATTATCGCAAGGGCGCTTCCATTTTCTGTGACCCGCAATCGCCCGATGTCTATAAAGACTGGAGTACCATCAATCGTGTGTGGGCTCCCCAAATTATTTGGGACCGGAACTATAAGTGGTCCGATGGCAAGAAGGGTGGGTATCTGATTTACTACTCTATGTGGAATCGTGCCGAAGAGAAGTACGACCGTATGTACTATTCCTATGCTGATGAATCCTTCACCCGTCTGACTAAACCCCAACTGCTCTTCGATTGGGGATATGCCACTATCGATGCCGACATCAACTACCTGCCTTCTGACGGTCTCTACCATATGATGATCAAGAAAGAGGGAGGTACACCCGGTATCTTCACCACCGCTTCCAAGAAACTCACAGGTCCTTGGCCCGAACCCGTAGCCGATGACTATGTGGATTTCGAAGGAAAGAAGAAGTGCGAAGGCGCATCGGCTTTCCAACTGGTAGGTGACAGTACATGGCGTGTGGCCTATATTGAGTATAGCAGCAAACCACGTAATTACCGCATCTGCAAGGCCGACAAGAATTTGCGCAATTTCACTTCACCACAGAATATAAAGGGTGTAGAGGCTCCTCAGCATGGTTCTTTCATGCGCCTGACCCGCGAGGAATATGAGCGTCTGCAGGCATGGTCGGACAGCCTCAGTGCAAAGCCTCTTTCTTCTGAGCAATAAACTGAATATTTATAGGAAATGCGGTTGTTTGATAATTTGTTAATTAATTGAATAACAATTGATCGCATTTACATTATGTTTGCATGTAGATGTAAAAGCCTTTACGCCAACGTGTAAAGGCTTTTACACTTGTTTGTAAAGACGTTTACACCTATATGTAAAGAGCTTTACACATAGATGTAAAGGAAATGCTACTCTATATGTAAAGCTCTATGTAATAAATATCGTAAGAAAATAAGGATATATGTGGTTGCCTCTATAGCTGGTATGGCCTATTTCCACAAGTAAGTCTCTTCGTATCCGTCGAAGTATTCTTCTTGCTTGAGACCGCATTTCTGAGCCAAAGCAATGATGTATTTGGCCTCTTCTGGAGTCAGCAGCACTTCTCCTTTTCGTGTCTGATAGTAGCGTCGGAATCCCAGTTTGCCTATGGCCAATGTACGGAAACGACTCATTTGTCCGGAAGGTATCAGGTTGATGGTGTGCATGAATCCCCGTGGCAGGCGTAGTTTCTCATTCGACAAGAAGAACTTGCATTTACCTTTTTGCTTGTCAAACCACTTTTGACTCAGTACATTGATGAAGGGAAATTCTCCTTCGTGAGCATGGAAGGCTGTCTGTCGGAGACATTTTTCCGCTTGTGGGCATCCGTTTACGTTGCATAGACCGAAATTGCCGGGTATCTCATTCTGGTTGATGGTCTTTTTCATGTTCAGGCTTGTAAAGTTTGAAATTTATGATATGCAAAGATAATGTAAAAACGGAAGGAATTCAAAATCTTTCTTCTTTTTTCTCTTTCTTTTATTTTCGGATAGGCTGATAAATCTTTACATGTCGGTTCGTCTTGTATGCGTGCGATAACAATTGTGTATGTAATTTAACAGGAAAAAAGTGCTTGTGCTGTTGTAAAATAATATAATTTTAGGTCTTTTTAAGTGATTTTTTTAATATTATTTTGCTCCGTTTTTTTTTTTTTTATATTTGCCGCCAGGACTCTTCGTTTTGGAAACTACGTCTCTGAAATTGCTCTGAATTTCATAAATTATAGAGATAAATATTGACATTTTAAATACTTGAGAATCTGTTTTATGAAAAAGTTATTATTAAGTTTGGTGCTAATGCTGGTCGGGATGTCGGTATGGGCACAGGATTGGACAACTCCGAGTGAGAATGAGTATCAAAGCTCGACTCCGGTGTATGTACAAGTGAACGTAAATGGTGAGACGCAACTGAAAGCACAGGTTGCAGCTTTCATTGGTGACGAATGCCGTGCGGTGGCCTATGCTGCAGAAACGACAATCGGTAACTCGCAGTATTATTCACTTCGTGTTTGGGGTGATCCATCGGCAGACATCGACAAGACTATTACATTCAAGGTGGCTTGGAATGGATTGGTTTTCAATATGGAGAAAACCGTTACCTGGACAGGCGAGACCCATACGGAGATTCCCGTAGTGCTGAATGTGGATATGCCTACAGGGGTGTATATTACCAATCCGTTGCGGATTGAAACCAAATTGCTTGGGACATACGACTTGTCTGATGATTTCTCCTTAACCTATTCTGATGGGGCTTCAAGTGAGGAATATTATCCGCTTGGTGAATCCACTATTGAGACAGAGTTGACTTACGTATGGAACTATGCCAATTCAGCATCATTCTTTACGATTGATGAGAACAACATCCTTACGGCTCTTCAAGAAACAGGGGAAGCTGGCGCATATTTGTCGCTTACAGTGTCAGGAGGTGACCAATTTGTAATAGGGGGGGATGCCACTGTCCTTATTACAGTACCAGAGGTTCCTGTGGAAAGCATTTCTTGTTCCTATGATACTTGGACAATGCCTATTACTCAAAATCTGTATGAACAGGAAGAACTTAGGGCGGCTATAACTGTAGCACCGGATGACGCCACTAATCCGAACTGGTATTTTGCAGCAGCTGATGATGATGCAGCAAATGTGTTCAATGAAAAAACCTTTAAATTTTCTGCAGGCGGAACATACAACATCAAAATTGTTTCTGAATATAATCCAGATATATACACAACCATTCAGGTGACGGTGACAGTGCCTGTAGAGAGTATCTCGCTGAATTCTCCGTCAGGTACTTTCCATGCTCTTATTGGTGACAATATCTATGATCTTATAGCACCCTATGTAGAGATTAATCCTACAGATGCCACCAATCCGGGCTTCCATCTTGACATACCGGCAGAGGCTTCTGATGCTATTACTGACAACGTCGCTTATATGCCGGGTGAATATACCATATATGTGGCTTCTGATGAGAACCCCGAAATCAAGACTGGGGCTATTACCGTGAATGTCTGGTATATCCAGGCTCCCGAAACATTGGAGATGGAAGTTGGCGAAAACTTTAATACCTTGCTTGAGGGACAGGTCAGTGTAGTTCCACAGGGTACTCTTTTCATAAATCCTATGGAGGCTGATGGTTATGCTTTCGCTGATGGTATGGCCTTACAAGCCGGGACATACACGTTGGTTGTCACTTGCGATGAATACTCCCAAGCTACGGCTGAGATCATCGTCACTGTGAAAGAGCCTGTAGTCATAACATACCCCTCTTCGCTGACTATCTCCAAGCTGAAAGATACGGAACTGGTGTTGACTATCACTTCAGGCGAAGAGAATTTTAATCCTGACTTGTTGGACATCTGGATTGAAGGGGAAACTGCCGGAGTCTTGCCTATGCCTACTATAGATGAAGTGGAAGGCAGCAATGGCTTGAAATGGAACATCCGTGGTTATGCTGTGGGAAGATATTACTCGTATATTACTTACGATGGAAAGTTGATGGACAATGATGAAGGTTATGCAGAACTGTCGTTGGCTCTCCCCGTAGAAATAGCCTTTAATCCTACTGGTTGGGATTGGATTTACTCTCCGTCTTATATAAATTTTGATGACCCGACTTGGCTGGATGATGGTGCAGACAACCGCGTCATCGAAATCCGTTCGCAGACAGACTTGCTCTACAACGATGAAACATTGGGTATCTTCGGCTCATTGTATGGGCTTACTCCTGAAGATGGTATGTATAAGATTAAGGCCGATTATGCCAATGCTGACGATGCTGTGATAATAGAAACCAATGGTGACTGCTATTGGGAACGATATCCGTATAAAGAAATCGTCAAAGGCTATAACTGGATAGGTTATCCCAATGAGTGGGAGATGACCGTGGCCGACCTTAACACCTTGGGAAATACTGCTTATGACGGTGACCAGATTATCGGTAAAACCGGTTTTGCTGAATATGATGCCACTTCGGGTGAATGGATAGCTGGCGATGGCTTCTCTTTCCAAGTGGGTAAGGGTTATCTCTACTATTGCACAGGCGAAAATGGTCTTCCTAATGGCTTCTCATTCGACTTTACTCCTGAATCAGGATCTGCAGAAATTACACCTCCTATGGGACAAAATGTAGCTTTGGCTACTCAGAAGGCTTTTGCCGAGAGCGTATGGCAATACGATGCCGGACAGTTTGCTGATAATATGGCCATTGTGGCCGAGATTCCCCAGTTGGACTTCCCCGCTGACTATACCGTGGGTGCTTTCGTAGGCGATGAGTGCCGTGGTAAGGGTAGTGCAGTTCAGGGTGGCAAGATGATGATCAGCGTAGCCGGCAAGGCTGGTGAACGTGTCACCTTCCGTCTGCACAACGAGCTGACAGGCGAGTTCTTTGACCTTGATGAGAGCATCACCTATAGCCAACGTGCCGGTTCGTTGAAGAATCCTGTGAAACTGACATCTGATGCCATTGCTACAGGTATTGCTGAGACGATAGCTCCTGATGCCGCTGTCGAGGGTATCTTCGACCTCAGCGGTCGTCGTATCGAGAAAATGAATGCAGGTGGCATCTACATTATCAAGACCATTGAGAATGGTAAGATTGTTGCCCGTAAAATAGTGAAGAAATAATTTTAGTGATGAGCTACGAGCTACAAGTTTGGTCCCGCATGACCACTTGTAGCTTGTAGCTTGTAACTTATAGCTCAAACAATATGAAATCCATCAAGCAGATACTCGTGTTGGCTGTCACGGTCATGCTTAGCGGCTCTCTTTGTGCCCAAAACATTGCCGAAATCGCCAAGAGCGATCCTTTGATTATTTCCGGTGCTGTGGGTACACAGAATACCTACCGCTATTCTTCTGTGGGCAATGGTTATGGCTCGCCCATGAGTAACACGGTGTATGCCAACCTGAATATCAGCCTGTATGGGTTCAATATGCCGTTCTCATTGTACTATAGCAACGACAATCTTAATTTTAATTATCCTCAGATTTCCTTCAACCTTACCCCCCGTTACAAGAATTGGGTGGGACACTTTGGACAGTCATCCATGGCTATGAGTAACTATGTGATGAACATGTCGTTCAATGGCATAGGGTTAGAGTATGATAGTGAGAAGTTCCGTGCCGGAATCTTTTATGGCCGTTTGCGCAATGCTATCAACGGAGACCCTACAAATCCTTTTGCACGCACTCCGCAATACAAACGCCTTGGGTGGGGATTTAAGGTAGGTTATGGCTCGGGCGAGAATTACATTGACCTCTATCTGCTCCGTGCTTATGATCGTGAGAACTCTATTGATGAGTTGTGGCGTCAACAGGTTGCTCCCCAAGAAAATATAGTGGTAGGAGTCAAAGGACGTGTCACTCCTTTCAAATGGCTTTCGTTTACGGCCAATATGGCCACTTCGGTATTCAATACCGACCTGCGTACTCCCGATGTTCCCGTTAAGACAGATTTTGATGATGTCTTTGATGTCAAGTACAGTTCTTTGATGCGTTTTGCAGGCGACCTCAATGCCAACATCAATATCAAAGGGGTGAATGCCTCCGTCAGCTACCGCATGGTACAGCCTGACTATACTTCATTGGGAACTTATTATATGTCAAATAATTACCATAGCTTGGGCGTCACGTTAGGTACCACTCTATTTAATAAGGTATCCCTTTCGGGAACTTTCTCCGGTCAGGCAGATAACCTATCAAACGAACAGCTATACACCACTTGTGGGTATGTCTATGCGGCCAATGCATCAACCCGTTTGGGTAATCATTTTACCCTCACTGCCGGTTATAATGGCTATCTTCAGACACAGCGTGATGGTGTATGCACAGTCAATGATACGACTAAAATACATCGTATCATGTCCAGCTTCAGTCTCACTCCTTCCTATAATTACGAAACAGAACTGTTAGGTCACAGTGTAAGCCTTTCGGCTAACTTTACCCGTAATGAGGACCTCAATAAGTTTGCTACAGGCGAGAGCGATGTCAAGACCCGAGCTCTCGGCCTTTCCTATAATGTTGATGTGAAGCCTATCGAAACAGATTTTACCCTTACTTATAGTCATCAGGAATCCGAAGGCTTCAATAGCAAATACATCAGCGATGTGGCTTCGCTTGGTACCAGCCGTTCTTTCCTCAAGGAGAAGAACCTTAACCTCTCGGCCAGTGTGTCGCTCTGTTACAATGAGGTAGAACGCCAGTCGAAAAGCCTTTCACTCGGTGCCGACATGGCTGCCAGTTTCAATCTAAAGAAGGTGCACATGTTCTCGGCCAGTGCTTCTTTCAACAAGTATGGCGATGTGAACATCACCCAAACACGAAGTAATCTTGATTGTACCGATATAACGGTCAGTCTCAACTATACTTACACGTTCACTCTTTTGGCCATCAAGAGCAAAGCCAATAAAGAGAAAGAAAAAAACAAGGCTTTGTAAATGAGTCCGATGAAATGATTTTGAAAAGTTGTTAACTATGAAAAAATATAGGTCAATAGCCTTTTTGGCAACATGGTTCGTCAGTGTTCTCTGTGCGTTGGCACAAGAGGTCATTGTGACAGTGACTCCCACCCAGCAGGTGCTTCCACCTCAAGTGTTGTTGTACTTGGCCGACCCAGGCAAGTTCTTTACCATCACTATGACCAACACTACGGCAGATGTGCAGCAAGTACATCTCGGGCTTCAGTTGGAGCAGATAACTCCTTCTTCTGACTTGGCAATTTCCACACCGGCCAATCGCCAGCCACAACAGCCTTTTGTCATTCAACCCAATTCTGCCTATACGCTCAATACGGTGGAGATGAAGAAACTGTTTGACCATATCCCATCCAGTGAGATTCAGTGTCCGGCAGATTTGTTTGGGAATTATGAAAATGGCTCTTTCGGCCTTCTTCCCGAAGCTACTTACAAGGCCAAGGTAACAGCTTATCGCTGGAGTAATCCGCAATTACCTACACCGGTAGTGGTGAGCAATCCCGAGGGAGGATGGTGTACCTTCCAGGTATGCTACAAGGCGCAGGCTCCCCAGTTCCTTACTCCTATGGTGAATGTGATGGACGAGAATGCCGTGGCTCTGGTTGACCCGCTGAATGCCCAATTTACTTGGACAATGCCCATTATAGCTTGTGGAGCAACGGCTACCTATACCTATGATTTCAAGGTGGTGGAACTGCTTCCTGGCCAACAGCCAGATGTGGCTATGGATAAAAACCCCGTAATTTATCAGGGGGAAGATCTTATGGCCAACATGTGTATAATTCCTTCCCAAGTGGTTACAAGTAATTTTTATGCAGACAAGACCTATTTGGCGCAGGTGACGGCCCTATCCAATTCCAGTGGACCTCTCTCATACGTAATGATTGAGAACGGTGGAAAGAGCACCTATCATCCATTCAGATTCAAGACCGATGTTGGTGATGAGGAAGAAGTAGAACAGGTGAAATCTGAAGTAAAAGAAAAAGAAGAGGAAAAGAAAGAAGAAGAGGAAGAAGAGGAAGAGGAAGAAGAGGAAGAGGAGGAAGATGACAAGGATGTGGACTTGTTGGCCCTATGGGGGAAGAACTCTATGCGGGACAGCCTTGACCTGAGTGCGCTCTATAACTTCCGAAACCCGACAATCACTTCGCCTGCTTTTATCGATATTGCAGCCCGTAAGCAATTCTTGCGTAGTGACATCGCTGTTTCTTGGAAGGAGGTATGGCACTTAGGAGGTGAAGGACAGCAGCCTGATACTCTGAGTTTTGACTATGAAGTGCAACTCTTCAACGGCAAGGATGTGATAGATAAGGAGGTCGTTCTGGAGATGGAACCTATCTATACCAAATTGATCAAGGATACCGAAGAACTGACAGATACCATCCGTTGGGAAATGATTTCGGAGAAGGTAAAAGAGAAAGATTACTTGGTATTACGTGTCAAGCCCATTTGTACCAACTTCGATACTATTGCTTATCATTACGACAGCCTAAATGTCGTTGACTTTGCCATCGTAGAGTCCATGTCGCGCAAGTATTTCCAGTGTTCAAACATGTTGGAGATAGAGAATGAGACTCCCACCACACTTTCGGCTGATGATCTTACTGGACGAACCATTGCCATTGGTGAATACCAACTGACCATTGATGAGATCAAGGCTGGCAAGAAGGCTGACACTTGGGAAGGAAAGGGTAGAGTAGAGTGGAACCCACTTGGTACCAAAGTGATGGTATGCGTCAAGTTTGATGAACTGAAAATCAATACCGACTTGGCTGTTTTTGATGGTACGGCCCAGACTTATGCAAATGACCCGAAGAGCAACAATGACATTGTAGAAGGACTTTTCAGCGACTGGGGTATTGACAACTTAATTTCCGATACGGGACTTCCGTATGCTAACCAAATACAGTCGGCGGCTACCGATGGCGTGAAGGGATTGGCCGAAAAGATAGACCTGAGCAAGTATTATGAATATGTTGTTTTGGGACAGAATGTGTGGAATGCCATCGGCAGTCAGGATATTGAAGAATTATACATGCCTATAGCTTTGCCAAGCGAAGTAACTGACGAAAGTCCGGTAGATATCCAGATTACCACCATGAAGTTTGCAGCAACACATGCCACCATGGATCTTATCGGTGAGTTTGTGCTGCCTGATTGTGATGTTTTGGATAATCAGATCTTAGTCTTCGGTGCTCCGCGTCTCTGTATATCTCCTGACCGTATTCTGCCAGAGTCTGGAACTTTGGCTTTGCTGTCAAATTTGACATTGACAGATCCTGATTCGGATTTTGAATGTACTTTCAAGGCTCCTAAGGATGTGCTCAAACCTGCAGATGGATGTTACGTTTCATGGCAGGCTGATGAATTTGAATTGTTGGGTATTGATGTAGAGATGTTGATTCCCAGTTTGAAGAAAGATGTGGATGGAGTGGCGCAGGAAGAACACCCCATGCTTAATATCAAAACAAGTATCGGCGATTGGGAAGACTGGATGGTAGACAACATCTCTATGGACCCCTTCCAGGCCGAAGACCTTCCTGGATGGACCTTCACGGCAGAGGACATTGTCTATGACCACTCCATCTATCGCAATTCGGCCCACATGGGCAAGTTCCCTACCGGATACAATGCGTCGAAAACCACGGTAGCTGGCGATATCGATACTTGGCAAGGACTCTACATCAAGGAAATCAGCGTGAAGATGCCCAAGTCACTGGAGTTTGGCTCTTCGGGCGACAAGCGGTTGAAGATTTCTGCCAAAGACATGTTCTTCGATGATTCGGGTGCCACTCTCGTGATTAGTGCCGATGATGTGCTTTCTGCCAAGACCGGTAAGGCAGGCGGATGGGCTTTCTCGCTCGACAAAGTGAAGGCCAGCTTTATCCAGAACAACTTCAACGATTGCGGATTCAGCGGCAAGTTCGATGTGCCATTGCTCGATGGAAAAATTGGTTATAGCTGTCAGATACTGAAAATCAATGATCTGAAGAATGCGCCGGCAGGTAATTATGCCTATGTATTTAAGGTGCAGCAGGTTGATGACCTGAAGATGGACTTCCTCTTGGCTACGGCTGAGTTTGATGAAAAGTTGAGTTACATGCTGGTGGAGGCGGTGCCTGAGAAGACGGAATTGAAGACTCGTGTGGAGCTGCTCCTGTCTGGTGACCTCAGCATCGGTGGCGATGCCATGAAGAGCAAGATGCAGAATCTGTCGCTTGGCTTCGACCTGCCAGGCATCCACTTCTCTAAGATGCGCTTGGCCAACTGCCCCACTTGGGAATCGCAGTTTGACGACATCAAGGAGTTGCAGACAGCCAAGGATGAAACCAAGACCTTGCTGACGCTCTACAAGGGCAAGGAGTTCAACGTCAAGAACCAGCTCTATTTCAACACCGGCCAGTGGTCGTTGGCTTCTATGGCCAAGAAGTTGGGACCCTTCGACCTCTCGCTTGATAAATATGATTTCGATTATAAGGATGAATTGCTGAGCATGTCCATTGAGGGCACGGTGAAGCTGATTGACGGACTCGACATCAGTGCCACGGCCGGTATGACCATCATGGCACGCCTGAGCGGGGTGACGGCCGTAGCTAAGGATTTTGATTTCTCGAAGATTTCATTCGCTTACGAGGATACCAAGTTCGACAAGGCTTCGTTCGGCAGTTCGTTTGCCGGCATGAAACTGAGCGGCGAACTCACGGCCAAAGAAGATGACACGTATGGCAAGGGGTACAAGGGAACACTCACCTTTGTGATGCCGGGCGACCTCTTCACGGCCAAGGCTGAAGGTGGCTATTTTGAACGGGAGGATTACCGTTGGGGATATTTCCTCGCTTCCTTGGGTAGCAGCACAGGTATCCAGATTCCGCCTGTAGCCATTACCGACATCAAGGCAGGTTTCTACTTCAACTGCATCCGCAAGTCGGAAACAGAGGTGGAACCTCAGAAGGGAATCATCGGTGTGGTAGCCGGACTGGGCATCGCTTCGTCGGCAGGTAAGGATCTGTTGGGCGGCGACTTTGAAATGACAGTAGTCTATGATAACGAAAAAGATCGCCTGACCACCTTCATGCTCACTGGTAACCTGAAAGCTGTGTCGGGCATGATCAACTCGAGCGCCACCGTCGTTTATCAGGAAGATGACATTGACAAATACTTTGCCCTGAACATCACGGTCGATGCCAAGGCCGACGGTATTGGTGGCATCAGTGAGAAGATGACAGCCCTGTCTGATGACTTGGCTGACATGCAGAAGACGCTCAACGCGAACATGAAGGAGGCGGTGAGCAATGCCAGTGGCGGATTGCAAGGGGCATTTGATGACCAGTCGGACTCGAAAGCCGACTCGAACCCCGGTGCTACGATGCCCGAAAAGCCCAAAGTGGGCGAAGTCTCCATTTCGCTCGACTTCCGCGTCACCATGAAGGAGAAGGGAAAGAAACTGGACAAGGCCAAATGGCACCTCTATCTGGGACAGCCCGATGAAGACCTGCGATGCAAGTTCATCCTGGTTGACTTCAAGTCAAAGATTGTAAGTGTGAACATCGGTGCCAATGCCTACCTCTGCTTGGGTAATGAATTGCCGAATAACGGCGAGTTGCCACCGATTCCTCAGAAAATCCGTCAGTTCCTCGATGGTTCTACCAAGGGTAGCGGTGTGCAGAGTGCCGATATGAGCAAGGCCGAAAATGCCCGGACGGCAGCCCTCAAAGACTTCCAGGCACAGGTGTATGGCGGTGTGATGATGGGTGCTTCGGCATGGGGATATATCGATGTTGACCTCGGACTGTTCTATGGTAACATCGGCGCTTTGGCCGGATTCGATGTCAGCATCCGCAATATCGGAAACACCCAGTGTATGAACATTCCACGGACACCGGGATTCAATGGCTGGTATGCAGAAGGCCAACTCTATGCTTACCTCTATGCCAAGTTTGGTATCTACATCAACCTCGGTTTCTGGGACAAGAAGATTGACATCATCGATGCCGGTATCGGTGGTGTGCTCCGGTTGGGACTTCCTAATCCGACATATTTCACAGGTGATGTGCGTGTGAAGTTGCGTCTGTTGGCCGGATTGGTCAACATCAACCGCAGGTTTGAGTTCGAGTGTGGCGAAAGTTGCGACATCTTCTACGGCAATGCTCTCGACAACTTCAAACTCTTCGGTGACTGCTCCATCGGAGATACCATCCAGGCTAAGGGATGGGACCGAGATAACCAGATTAATCCGAGGTTCTACATACCGATTACTGTAAATACCGAGGCTCCTATCAAAGAACACTTTCGTGTGTTGGACGAAACAGAGCTCAACCGCTTGGCTGCTGATTTCAATGGTGATAAGGAACAACTTAAAGCCCAAGCAAGCCGCACATTTGTATTTGACATGAATAAATATGTGCTAATATATGAGTATAGTAGTGCTAATCAGAAATTGAATAATTATGACCGTTGTATAGCATTCTATTACAAGGGAAATGCTCGTTTCCAACATCAAATAGACATGCCTCAACTTAATCCTAACAAGTACTATCGTCTGCGTGTAGTAGGTTGGGCTAAGGAGATTGAACGTGGGCAAGAAGTTGATCCGTTGAAATGGAACGAAAAGAAGAAGAAATATGAAAATGTGCAATGGCAACAGTACAAGGACTTTTTCTTCTGCACAGGACCGGCTGAAACTATTGAGGATTGTCCCGAAGACCTACAGAAGTATGTGGCAATAGCTTATCCTTCATATCGCAATCAGTTGAAATATGACAAAGATTTTGAGGCTTACACTCATGACATTAAGTCTCCAAATATTGCATTTTTTACTGATATCTCCAAACAAACTTTCCAAAAAGGAAAATTGCGTTGGAAACTGGAAGAATACATGAGCGGAGATTGGAGATTTGTGGATGAAAAAGATGCATATTGGGTAGTATCTGATAGTACATGTAATCTTACTATTAGTGGAGGACAATTTGACAAGACAGTGTATAATCAAGCAGACTACCGCTTGCAACTCAACTATCTGGTATCAAGGACAGAAACACGCATTGGCTATAGATGGGACAACGCACGGCAGCAATATGTGAAACAGGTTTCAAGTGTTATTGTTACAGATACCACAAACATTGCAAGTTGGAAACTATGTTCATATGACGGATATTATCACACAGGCTATCGCGGAGCCCAAGTTAACTATGAAAAACCGTTTGTCGGCATACGCTTGAATAGTGTGAAGATGAAGACCGGACACCCGGGAATTACTCTTAAAGGGCTGTCTCAATACAGAAAATATATGGCAGCCGATGGTGTGAATCCGTTGCGTAATCAAGACCCATACACCTATATTGCATATATGAGTAATTACGGACTTGTGGGTGGTTGGACTCTATCCAACAAACGATTGGCGGTAAATGCCACTACGGCTCAATCACTCATATATCACGACCGTGGCGGCGTTTATGAGGGTTCTTATAAAGATAATTATGGCAATAGTTATCCTTATAGTAAGATTAAATCCCTATCAATATATGATGGAAGTCAGTGGAAGAATGATTGCCAATATCCACTTCCTATAATGACCGACTCAAGATATAACTATGCTATCGGTGGTCGCGAACGTGCATACAAGTTAAATTTGTCAGGGAAAGATGACAAGTATCGTGCTGCAAATCTTATCAAAGATCTCTATGCAGTGTATAGCGCAGTGGACAAATTTGACTCAAAGTTTCGTTGGGAATTACAAATGATAAATGCATATAGTGCTGGTGACTACAGCAATTGGGCTGCAAACCAAATTGAGTATCTGATGGAAACTAACACAGGAGTATATATTACTGAGCAATCGGCTCTAAACTCAGATGTTCGTATAGAGGTGCCATATTATCAGTTAGGTATTCTTTGGGGCTCGCAATTTAATAATAAGGGGGCTCGCAAGAATGCCACTATGTGGGCGAGCTACGATGATTTGCCCAAGGATTGGTCTCGTCCTCAAGAGGAACGAAGCGAAGATATATTGTTGGGACTTGTCGGGAACTACCCAACTCGTCTTGTCGATATAGAATATAACCAGGTTATCACCGGAAAGAATAGCCAAGGTAAATACACCTATGGCACTCGCGGTGGCTATCTCGACTTTATTCCTCGTTGGGATAATATCACGCAAATTAAGGTTACTTCATACCGCGTGAATGCCTACAATTTCAAGAAAGCAGAATATACGGTGAGTGATCGTGCTTATTTGAACATGGGACCGCGCAATTCCCGGTACACCTACACTATCAACAATCCGTCTGATGTCTTGTCTAACAGTAGCAAGAAGAATGTCAACTGGTATATATATAAAAATAATTAGAAGATAAATAACAATATATGAAAAATAGCAGACTTATAATATTTCTATTTATTGCGGGCATCTTTGGTGCTTCGGCTGCATCGCATGGGGTGACTTCGCCATGTGGAGGCCAAGTGTTGACTGCGACAGACTCTATTGATCTTGAGGATATTGCAGTGATTGAAGCGGAAGATACGGCGTATGTATGGCAACCCGATAGTACTCGTGACTATTTGCCGAGAGAGGTGCGTGATACAGCCGAATTTAATAAAATGAATCCAGAGCGACGCAACTACGAAAGCGTGATTAATCTGCTTGCGCGCACCTACGGGGACAGTATTGTGCTCCGTTGGGCGCCCGAAGACTATGTGAGCTGGCAATATCTCAATGCTGTGGGTGTGAACATCTATCGCATGCCTATACCCGACGGTAAAAGAAAGGATTTTGAGTTCCGTGTGGACACGCTTGCCTATCGATTAAAGCCTGCTACATTAGAGCAATGGCGTTCTCTTTATCCAGAGAGTGACTCGGTGGCTATGATAGGTATGGGTACACTCTATAGCGAGGGCGGATTTACCCAAGACCAGTCACGCCACGGCACGGGCGAGATGGGTGCTTTGCTCGATGTGTATAGCGACCAGCAGTTCCGTTTCGGTATGGCGGTATTGGCAAGTGAATGGCGCAGGGATGTGGCCGATAATTTGGCCATGCGCTTTGTGGATAAGAATGTCAAGAAAGGCGAGAAATACCGCTACATCGTGCGTCCGGCAGAGTTTGACTCCACAGGTAATCTCCAGTTCCGTGTGGGGTACATAGAAGAAATAGAGAATAAGAAGTATGTACCCGAATCCTATGAAGCGGTGATGGGCGACTCGGTGGTGGGCATTAACCAACTTCGTATCTGGTGGGAACAGACGGACCGCTTCTCTTCGTTCGACATCCACCGCCGGGCCATGGGCGAGAGTGAGTGGACCAAACTGAACGAAAACCCCTTCATCATGATGCGCGACCTCAACGATGAGGGACTGGATAACTTCATCAACGACAATGTCTCTCCCGGCACGTACGAATACCGCATTTCGGGTTATGATGCCTTTGGCGACCTGGTAGCAGCTACAAACTACCACGTGGCCACCATGCCAGACTTGGAGGCTCCGCGTCCACCGACACTGAAGTATATCGTTATCGACCGTCGCAATCCCGATGACCTCTCTAAGGATGTCTATGCCGACTTCCATTTCTCCAAGGATACGATGGAGGTTGACTTCGTGGGTTACAAGATTCTCTACTACCAGCGTTCGCGTGACGACCGTCAGGCTGAGTGGAAGGAACTGACTCCCGAACTGATTCCGGTGAACGACACGGTATGGACGGTGAATGTATCTGACCTGACCAGCAGTCAGGTGACTGTGGCTGCTTACGACTCGGCACAGAACGTCAGCTACTCGATGACCCACATCATGCGTGTGACGGACTTGGCGGCTCCCGATGCCCCAGAGAACTTCCGTTATGAGATTGTCGATAATCTGACTGGTACGGTCAGACTCTCATGGACGGCTCCTTCAATGGATGTTGACTACTACGAACTGGCATTTGCCAATGATACTACCCATGAGTTTATGCTACGCCAGATACCGGGTGACTTGTTGCGTGATACAACCTTTGTGGATACGTTGGCAGTGGATGTCAATCAGAAGTATATATATTATAAGGTACGCGCGGTGGATTATGCGACGAATGAAGGAGCCTACACCGCTCCGTTGCAGGTTATACGTCCGAGTATGATTCAGCCTGCAGTACCGCATATCGATTCTGTGTGGGTGGATCAGGTTAAAGGCATTCGTATGCGTTGGGTATGTAGTAATGAGTTACAAGTGTCACACCATGTATTAAAGCGACGATTGGGCGGTGCAAAGAAATGGACGGTGATAGGTCTCTATGATGGTGATTCACTGAGGAATGCCGGAAATATGGTGGATGTAATGGATGTGCCTGAATATGTGCGTCGCAACCGCTATGAGTATGCTATGGAGACTTTCTCATACGCGGGTATCAGCAGCGGATTGAGTCTGATTTATTCGACCCGTTTCGAAGGGGAACGACGTTTTGAATGGAATATCAAGTTGATAGGTGATTATGATGTGAAAGCGAAACAGACAAAGATTGCTTGGGAGACCGAGATTCCTTTGCCTTATAAAGGAGAATGGTATTTCTGCATCTATCGTCAGGGGCCGAAAGACAAACGACCCCGGTTCCTGATGTCGGCTAAAGCTGAAGACCGTATGTTTCAGGATTACTTGTTATCGCCTGGACAATCAGCAACCTATTATGTGAAAATCAAATATGCGGATGGTAGGGAAACTACTCCTTCGAATACAGTGACAGTGTCTGCACCAGAGGAAAAGAAGGATGAATAATGTACTAATGTTTGACGACTTATATTAATAAGTAAATAAAGATTATAATGAAAAATAATTCACTACGGCATATCACGACTTTCATGTGGCTGGCGACGTTTTCGTTGCTGACAGCATCGTGTGGATTGCTTGATATGGAGTTTGATGAAGGAACTCAAATGGTCTATGAGATGCGACTTGACCGTGATACGGTACATGTGATGGTGGGTGACACCTTTGTGCTGGCTCCTATCTTTGTTCCCGATTCAGTGAGTAATCATGAAGTGTTTTTTCTCTCAGAAGCTGACAGTGTGGCTACTATAGAGAATGGTGCTGTCGTTGCCATGAGTGAAGGGGAAACTGTCATTATGGCTATTTCTGTATTGGGAGAGAAGAGGGCTGATTGCCATGTTTATGTCATGGCTCCGTGGGCGGTAAGTCCATTTGAATATTCAGATGACATGATTGTTTATGCCACTGTTACTATTGATGGAAAACCGTTTGATCCTGAGACGCAGCAGATTGGCGCATTCTCAGGACCGGAATTCCGTGGTATGGGACAGTTGATGGAGTGGCAGGGTAGGACGTTCCTGCAATTCCGTATTTATGGACATTATGAATGGGGAGATGATGAACCAACCCAACCTGAGTTGATACGGTTTGCTTATTACGATAAGAAGGGAGTGGTTTTTGAATATGCTTCCTTAGCAATTTCGTTTGACGGTGAAACACATGGTAGTCCGTCGAACCCATTGGAATTAAATTTTTAAGTTTGTATTACGATGAGAAAACGAATTCAACATATTTTTTTCATTCTGCCGTTGATGTGGTTGTCAGCCTGTACTCTGACGATGGATGAGTATATCGTTACCGAAGAGAAGAAGGGAGTGGACGAACCCTATACAGAAGTGACACCTTATGGTGAGGTGACTTATCAATACAGAAAAAATGTGACTTCTCTGAACGGCCGGCCATTGGAGTATATGGCCATGATGAATGACTCGGTCATCTGGTTTATGGACAATCTGCCAGACAAGTGGATGCCTAAGGAAGGAGGTTACATTGCAGCAAACTGCTCGCGTACCATACCGACAGGTATTCATGCCAAGGTGCGTTCTGTGACGAAAGAGAATGGTATGATTCGGGTGGAGTTTGAACCTGCTCCACAGGAAGAAATATTCGAATACCTGACGGCTGACATTGATTTCGGTTATGATGTTCCCAATGTGAACGACTTGGATAGTGTGGAAGCTCTGACTCGAGGATGGGTAGTGACAGACTCTGTCATCATTGATATGTCACTGTTTGATCGGATGGAGAATCCTATGACGCGTGCAGACAATCCGACCGACCAGCAAAAGGATACCACCATCAAGTGGAGCTATACGAAAGATTGGAAATACATTGGGGTGAATCTGGAGTATAACAACACCCAACATCGCCGTTTTCATCTGAAGGACAACGGAAAGGGATACCGCGAGGAGTGGACGGACACGAATGAGGAAATAACGTTGGCCTTTGATGTGGAAGCAGGTCCTTCAGCAAATAAAGGGTATAAGAATTACAAGAACCCCAAGGATGTGGAGGATGTCGTTCACACAATCATGCATGCGCCTGAATATGCTACCATGGAATCCAAAACATTCAAAATGAAAACCCGCAATATCTGCATCCCTATCCCGGGCAGTATCTTCTGTGTGTTGATTAACTTCGATGCCAGTGCGGGATGGGAACTTCGGGGAGTTGTCCATGCCAAGTATCATCACCTGACCCCGACCGTTCGCCGGGGGTATATCCTTGACGGTGATAAGAAAGAACCTATAGAGAGAGAGTTTGCTTCGGATACGGAATTTAAGGAAAACTTAAATATGCTTTGTTCGTGGAAGCAAGGTTTGCATCACTACGGCTTCTCGGAGCTCTATTTCGGCGGATCGTTTGATGCTTGGGCTCGTGTGCGAGGCGGAGTGGGTTTTGTTATTGGCAATCCCGTGGCTGGTGCCGGAGTGGTTGTCGGATTGGAAGGAAAAGCAGGGTTCAAGGCTTCGTTGAAGACAGAGTATTTGGGTGATGGTAATGACAAGTACACCGTCTATGACCAAGAGCAAGCAATGATGGAACCTTATTTCCAATTGAATGCTTATGTGGATGGTGTGGTAAATGTGCTGGGGCATGACGTGGATTTGGGAGGAACCACTTTCAGCTTGGCCAAAACTGATTGGGCTATGAATCCCAATGCTGTGGTGAATTCCCGTTTGTGTGACAAAGCCTATAAAGGTATTTCTTATAAAGATGATAAGACTGGTGTAACTAGTCATGGAGTGGAACTGGATGTGAATATCGGATTCAAGAAATTGCAGACATTCTTTGCTTATGCTGATTCGAAGGCGCAGTGGCAATGGCCCTGTGTCAGAGTCTATGCCGACAATTTGAACTCGGGGAAATATGCGCAAGTCGGTATTCCTGGAAGAGCAGTAGAGATTGGAAAAGCATATAATTTTGTTATCAACACCATTGAAAAGGGATTGCCTGATACCGAGGAATATCACATTGTCCCTTGTATAGAGGACGGATATCGGAATGTTGTGACTGAATTCCGCAATAATGTGATGGTGTTGGCTAAGGCTGAACCTAAAATAATCGATACCAAAATCTACCAGTGGTATGGCGAACCGCTTTCAGAGGAAGATTTTGAAGAACTTCTTAAAAGTAACCCGGAGCTGAAAGCCTACAAGCATACAGACTTTGTGGAGTATGCTTTCACCACGGTGGTTAGGATTAAGAATGGTTCTACCATTACCAAATGGGGACTGAACTTCAAAGTGTATGATGAGGGAATGAAAAATAAGGTGTTCATAAACAAGGATGTGGATGTGCTTGAAGGTCGTGGCGAAACCAAGACTGGCAAATATTCGGTCATTAGCAGCTTCATCATGAATAAGGTACCCAAGAATTATGATGAATATCCAACTATTGTGGCACAACCTTATTTTGAAACTTCCTTGGACGGAGGTTTTGAGAAGATGCAAGGAAGTGTCTCCAAACCTTGTGTGCTTTACTACCCCTACGAGCGCGAGGGTGGTGAAGCTTATACAACTGGTACGACAGAGTATGTGGATATTAATTGATGATATTTAAGATGAACTCTATCCGTTGGATTCTATGGATAACTCTTCTCTGGGTTGGACAGCACTCTCCTGTCATGGGACAGGAGAATGTGCGTATTGTCATTCCTGATTCACTGAAGAATCGTTCGATTGAGGTGCCCAGAATTGAGTTTGCTGAACGCGAATATGACTTCGGAAAGTTTTCACCTGTGGGTGCAGATTCCCTTAAACTGCATACTTTCACGTTTACCAATACGGGGCAAAAACCATTGGTTGTACTACGTGCTGTAAGTAGCTGTGGTTGTACTCGACCAACGCACACCATGACGCCTATAATGCCAGGAGATACTGGTACTGTCACTGTGGGATATCGAGGAGAGGGACAACGAATGGGATACTTTCGTAAGTCTGTGACTGTCTATACCAATGATCCGCGCTCGTATGTGCGTATTTTCATCTGTGGCAGATTGGTGGATGATGAAGAAAAGGAACAATGAGAAATTCTATATATAAAGGAAAGGCGTTGGTTGAATTCAACCAACGCCTTTCCTTTATATAATACTGTTTATGGAATATCAATAAACTTCCACTTTGGCTGCTGCTGCTTTACACTTGTCGCGCAAGGCATCAAGGTCACTACCAAGTGGGGCATAACAAAGGGTTACACCCATGCGGCGCTTAACGCGGGTAGTGGGCTTACCGAAGATGCGGAGGTAGGTGTTCTCCATAGCACAAACCTCTTCTTCGCCGCGATAGCGCGGACGCTCTTGGCTGGCAATGGGTGAGGGGATAACGGCACTGGCTCCCATGCGCTCCAGAGTTACACCGGGGATGGGCAGACCAAGTACGGCACGGCAATGGAGTTCGAACTCACTGAGGTTTTGTGTACCGGCAAGGGTCACCATACCTGTGTCGTGTGGACGAGGTGAGAGTTCGCTGAAATAAACACCATCCTTGTTGCTGAGGAAGAACTCTACACCCCAGATACCGGCACCAGTCAGAGCTTCGGTTACCTTGGCAGCCATCTCTTGTGCGGCTTTCAAATGTTCGTCGCTGATGGGGGCTGGTTGGAAACTCTCTTGATAGTCACCGCCTTTCTGGATATGTCCGATAGGGGGACAGAAGAGGGTTGGCCCATTCTTTTGGGTAACGGTAAGCAGGGTAATCTCACTATCGAAGTGGATGAACTCCTCGATAATCATCTCCTTGATGTCACCACGACTACCTTCGCATCCGTATTCCCAAGCATGACGGAGGTCGTCAGCTGTCTTGACTAAGGACTGGCCTTTGCCTGATGAGGACATCAAAGGTTTCACCACGCAGGGGAAACCAATCTCTTTGCTGGCTTCTACCAACTCTTCGTAACTTTTGGCATAGAAGTACTTGGCAGTCTTCAATCCCAACTCCTTGGCTGCAAGGTCGCGGATGGCCTTACGGTTCATAGTGAAATTGACGGCACGCGCACTGGGTACTACCTGAATGCCCATTTTCTCGCAATCGTAAAGGCGCTCCGTACGGATAGCTTCGATTTCGGGTACTATCAGGTCGGGTTTATGCTTCTCTACGGCTGCCATCAATGCATCGCCATCGAGCATATCAAAAACTTCACACTCGTCGGCTACTTGCATAGCTGGTGCACCGACATACGAATCACATGCAACGACGTATTGTCCCTTGCGTTGGGCGGCAATCACGAACTCCTTACCGAGTTCGCCTGAGCCTAAGAGAAGGATTTTCTTGGTCATGAGGGGATTTATGATTTATGAATTCTTATCATTTGTGGCCCATTCGAATCTTTATTCTATAGAACACAGAGACGCAGAGACACAGAGTTTTTTCATTCTTTAATTTTAAATTATCAGTATAACTCGTTCAAATATACGACTTATTCTTGTAGAGGTATTGAAACTGTTTTTATAATTAGTATTTATTAAGAAATTCCGCTCTTAGGGATTTGTGCCAAAGTCTCCGGTTTGCCTACATCGATGAGTTGAAGGTCTGCCTTGGGGACTCCGATGATGGGCACTTTGTCGGCTACTGAGAGGTAGAAGTCGATGATGGAGAAGCGCGAAGGCCATTCGCCCATGTATGTCAAAAGAGACTGGCTGAACAGATGGATACCTGCGAAGGCATACATGCGGCAATCTTCTACGCGGAGGTTGGGGTGGGGTGACTTCACTTCGCCTGTCTGGATGTTTGTCCATCCCACGAGCCTGTTGTCTGAAGGGTTGAAGAGCAGGTAGCGTGAGGTCTTGCGTTCGCTTACGAGTAAGGTTGCTCCCTCGGTGGTGGGATGCTGGGTGTAGAAATCTTTCAAGTTCAGGTTACTGAAGATATCGACGTTGTGGATGAGGAAAGGTGTGCCGTCAGGTGTGAACAAGGGGCCTGCCTGACGAATGCCTCCGCCTGTGTCGAGAAGTGCGGTGCGCTCATCGCTGATGCGTATTGTCACACCTTCGATGGGATGGTTGGCCACGTAGTCGATAATCTGCTCGCCAAAGTGGTGTACGTTGATGACTATTTCGGTATATCCGCTTCGTGTCAATTTCTCAAGTACATGGGCAAGCAGTGGCTTGCCGTTTACCTCCACCAATGCTTTGGGTCGGGTATCGGTCAACGGTTTCAGACGGGTGCCAAGTCCTGCGGCAAATATAAGTGCTTTCATTCCAATGTCTTGTGTATTTTTTGTTCGCGATGGGTCAGTTCTACAGTGATGCCAAATTTCTCGTGCAGATGGTGAGCCAGGTGTTCGGCACTATATACCGAGCGGTGTTGTCCGCCTGTACATCCGAAGGAGAACATCAAGTTGGTGAATCCGCGTTCGAGGTAGCGCTCCACATGGGCATCGGCCAGTTTGTATACGCTTTCGAGGAAGGTGAGTATTTCTCCGTCTTTTTCCAGAAAGTCTATTACCGGTTGGTCAAGTCCTGTCAGTTGCTTGTATGGCTCGTATCTGCCAGGGTTGTGGGTGCTGCGACAATCGAATACATAGCCTCCACCATTGCCACTGAGGTCATCGGGTATTCCTTTCTTGTAACTGAAACTGAATACTCTGACCACCAATCCTTCTTTCTTCTCACGATGTTGGTAATCAGGCTTGGCACATACCTCGGCCAATACTTCGCGAAGGTAAGGGAAGTCTCTGAGTGGGCTTTCTTCTGACTCTATCAGAGACCTGATGTTTTCGACGGCGGGCGGTATGCTTGTCAGGAAATGAGCTTTCTTTTCGAAGTATCCGCGAAAGCCGTATGCTCCCAATACCTGCATCAGACGGAAGAGAACAAAGAGTTTTAATTGTTTGTCGAAGTCTTCTCTATCCACTTCACCGACAAAGGGCTTGGCATGCGTCAGATAGGTGTCGATAAGGCTATGGCGCAGTTCATCAGAGTACTTTGCTGCCGCTTGCCAAAGGAACGAAGCGATGTCATAGTAGATGGGGCCTCGGCGTCCACCTTGGAAGTCAATGAAACGCGGTTCACCTTCGGGGGTAAGCATCACGTTGCGTGCTTGGAAGTCTCTGTAAAGGAATCCCCAAGAGTATCCGTCCTTTATGAGTAACAGTTCTGTCAATCGCTCAAACTCTTCTTCCAATCTGACTTCATCAATATCGGCCACGACGGCTTTCAGGAAACAATACTTGAAGTAGTTCAGGTCGAACATGATGCCTTGGCGGTCGAATTCCGCTTTCGGGTAGCACCACTCACCCTTCAGCCCTTCGCCTCCGAGGAACTGCATCTTGGGCAAAAGGGCTATGGTCTGATGAAGAAGTTTCTGTTCCTCCTCGTCATACAATCCTCCTTTGGCTCGTCCGGGAGCTATGGCATCGTACAGTGCAATCCTGCCCACATCTTCCTGCAGGTAGAAATGCCCGTCGGTGCTTGATTCTCCAATCAGGTGTGGTACAGGTAACCCTTTGGAGGCAAAGTGTCTTGCCATGTTGACAAATGCTTTGTTCTCTTCGATGCATGATCCATATACCCCGATGAAGTTTCCCCATCTGTCATTATGTAATCTCAGGTAGATGCGGTTACTGCCTGAACCTGTAATCTGTTCAATGGGACCATCATATCCGGGCAAGTAATTCTTGATGATTGTTTGTATCTTATTGTCCACGTGTTTTCTGCTTTTTTTCTGCACAAAGATACAAAAATGGTTAGGTCTGACATCATTTGGAGATTCTTTTTTTTACCAAAAATGGAATCTAAATGACCGATAGATTGTTATACCTATTATTAAAATAAAGAAAGCATATGAAAAAGGGTACGATTTTTTGGATTCGGGTAGGAGTTGCCATTATGGTAATTTTGCTCCTCTGGTGGCTTTTTGTAGCCATATTGGCAGATGCCGATGCTGAACTTGTGTGGCAAAATTGTGAAAAAAGCCTGCGAATGATGTATGGTTAAGAAAAAAGTAGTATTTTCGCCAACGTTAACCTTTTAGGGTATAGTTATTATTAATACAAAGAGTGTATGGGAAAGAGTAATAGTCTTGTATATCCGCTTCTGCGTGGTGTCAGTGCATTGTTGTTAGGCATTCTATTAGTGTTTTGGTCACAGAGTGCTGTCCAGTACCTTATTATGGCTGTCGGGTGTCTCTTCCTGATTCCTGGCATATTCTCCTTAATAGCTTCATTCAGGGCATCTTCCAAGAGTGGAAGTACACAATTCGGATGGTCCCAAGTGTTGGGAATAGGCAGTATCCTTTTCGGATTATGCCTCATTGTCTCTCCCGTGTTTTTTGAGAAATCGTTGATGTATGCACTGGGAGTTATTGTGACCTTTGCCGGTTTGAGTGAATTGATACAGTTGGTGGCAGCCCGTCAGTGGAGTCGTGTGCCGATGGGATTCTATGTCACTCCTGTGCTGGTGATGCTGACTGGCATATTCATCCTGTTCAATCCCATAGAGTCTGCCAATATCCCTTTTGTCATACTTGGGGTATGTTGTATGGTCTATGGCTTGTCTGATATGGTGAATGTGATAAAGTTCCGTCGTCGGAACAATGACGTGCCCGAGGCTGAGGTGGTGGATAGCGTATCACCAGAGCCCCTTCCAGAAGAGGTCATCACTACAGAGAAAAACGAGGAACAGGTCTGATACTATTATCTGACAAACAGTAATTCCCTGTACTTGGGTAATGGCCACATCTGGTCATCAACGATGAGTTCAAGCTTATCTATGTGGTAACGGATTTCCTCCAACATGGGTGCTATCGTATCGTGATAGGCGATAGCTTTCTCGCGTTCGCTTTCGATGCGGTTGGCCACCTTTCGTGCTTCAATCATTTCTGCCACATTCTCTTCGATGAAGTTGTTGTGCTCGGCTATCTGTTCGATGAGATCGATGTTCTTGGCTGTCAGAATACTGGCCTTTTCTGAAGGGAACAGTTTGGTCGTCTTATATGCATTGTCGATGAGGTCGCTCTGGTATTTTGTAGCCACAGGTATGATGTGGTTCATGGCTATATCTCCCAATACGCGGGCCTCAATCTGTATTTTCTTGGTATAAGTTTCCCATTTCACTTCGTTGCGTGCGGCCAACTCTGTCCGGTTCATCACTCCTGTCTTCTCAAACATGGTGATGGTTTCCGGCTTCAGGTAGTTGTCGAATATCAGCGGACAGCTTGTCTCACAGTCCAGACCACGAAGAGCTGCCTCTTTCTTCCATTCATCAGAGTACCCGTTGCCATCAAATCGGATGGGCTTGCACTCTTTTATCAGGCGGCGAAGCACACTGAGGATGGCCGACACCTTTGTCTCTCCCTTTGAAATGAGGTCGTCCACTTCGTTCTTGAAATCTCCCAATTGTTCAGCAACAGCTGTATTCAGTGCAATCATTGCACTGGCACAGTTGCCTTCCGAGCCTGGCGCACGGAATTCGAAACGGTTACCGGTGAATGCAAAAGGTGATGTGCGGTTGCGGTCGGTATTGTCAATGAGCAGTTCGGGAATTTGCGGAATGTCCAATTTCATGCCTCGTTTCCCTTCAATGGTGATAAGTTCATCATTGCTGCTGTTCTCTAATCTGTCCAACAGTTCGCTCAACTGTTTGCCCAAGAAACTGGATATGATGGCTGGTGGAGCCTCATTGGCTCCCAGACGGTGTGCATTGTTGGCACTCATGATGCTGGCTTTCAGCAGGCCATTGTGGCGATATACTGCCATCAGTGTATTTACCACAAAGGTGACAAACCGCAAGTTGTCTTCCGGGGTCTTTCCCGGTGCATGAAGCAACTCACCGGTGTCTGTACCTAAAGACCAGTTGTTGTGCTTTCCACTTCCGTTAACTCCCTTGAAAGGCTTTTCGTGTAGCAATATCCGGAAACCGTGGTTGCGTGCCACATTGCGCATGAGTGACATCAGCAACATGTTGTGGTCAACAGCCAAATTGCATTCCTCATAGATGGGCGCAAGCTCAAACTGGTTGGGAGCCACCTCGTTGTGTCGTGTCTTGACAGGTATTCCCATTTCCAATGATTTCACTTCAAGGTCCTTCATGAATGCTACCACACGTGGAGGTATGGCACCGAAATAGTGGTCTTCGAGCTGCTGGTTCTTGGATGACTCATGCCCCATCAGTGTACGTCCTGTCAGGAGCAGGTCGGGGCGTGCGGCATACAGTCCTTCATCTACAAGGAAATACTCCTGTTCCCATCCTAAATAGGTGATGACCTTTTTTACCTCAGGGTTGAAATATTGGCAAACGGCTGTTGCTGCTTGGTTTACGGCTCTCAAGGATTTCAGGAGTGGAGTCTTATAGTCCAATGCTTCTCCTGTGTATGCAATGAAAACGGTGGGTATGCAGAGTGTGTCATCTACTACGAATACCGGTGAAGAGGGGTCCCATGCAGAATAACCACGGGCTTCGAATGTGTTACGGATACCACCATTAGGGAACGATGAGGCGTCAGGTTCTTGCTGTACCAGCAATTTGCCGCTGAACTCTTCTACCATTCCCCCTTTACCGTCGTGTTCCACGAAAGCATCGTGCTTCTCTGCAGTGCCTTCTGTCAGTGGTTGGAACCAATGGCTGTAGTGTGTTACTCCCAATTCAATGGCCCATCGCTTCATGCCGGCAGCCACTTCATCGGCTACAGAGCGGTCCAGTCTGGCTCCGTTGTCTATTACGTCAATCAGTTTGTCGTACACCGCTTGTGGCAAGTATTGTTGCATCTTTGCCCGGTTGAATACATATTTGGCAAAGTATTCACTGGGCCTTTCACTGGGTGATACTGCTTCGATGGCTTTCTTTCTGAAGGCTGTTTCAATGACTCTGAATCGTAGTTTTGACATGTTGTTTTATTATCGTTTGTTGAGGTGGCCGTTTCTGCTTCTTGTACCTGTCTTTTGTATAATCGGGAACCTGTCCGGCCGAAATTTGGCGCCAAAAATAGTCAATATTTTGGTTTTTGGACTATAAAAACAGCTTTTGTTTGCAGTTTGTAGGCTAAAAAAGTAATTAATCATTCAAATGTGACCATTCTAACGGATAAAATGATTACTTTTGCAATAATTTTGTCTGGCCTACGTTATGCAAATATATTATATAAGGTACGGCAGTCAAGTGCCGGGCTATATTATCAGAAATTTAGAAATAGAATAGAGAGAACTTATGCGTAAGTACATTTTGATGGTTTTGATGTTTGTCGGAAGTATGGGCGTAGCGTATGCACAGACCATGAGCGACGAACAGGTGATAGAATATGTCCTCGAACAGCAGGAGAAAGGTATGTCCCAGACAGACATTATCAAGAATCTGATGCGTCGGGGTGTGACTATGGAACAGGCAAACCGTCTGAAGGCCAAGTATGGTCAGCAAGCCAAAGGGGTAGTAGGTAATACCGAAGCATTTCGCAAGACCCGTATGCGTACCCGTCCCAATGCCTTGGATGTCAAGGATGCCAAGCGTGACTATATGCTGAAATCTGCAGACAATAAGACTAGTCCTAAGAAGCCTGGTGATTTGACCGATGAAGAGATGATGCTTCAGAGTCTGGACTTCATTATGCCTGATAGTACCATGTTGTACTATGAGATGTACGAAGATGAATCTGCCAAGAAAATCTTTGGTCACGATATCTTCAGCAATAAGGAACTCTCTTTTGAACCCAGCTTGAATATTGCCACTCCGCAGAACTATCGTCTCGGTCCTGGTGATGAAGTCATCATTGATATTTGGGGAGCTTCACAGAATACTATTCAGGAAACGATCTCTCCCGATGGTGCTATACAGGTGGAGGCTATCGGGCCTGTCTATTTGAGTGGAATGACAGTAAAGGATGCCAATGATTATCTGGCATCAGAACTTGGGAAAATCTACTCCAATCCGGATACACGCATCAAACTGACTGTCGGACAGATACGTGGTATTCAGGTCAATGTGATGGGTGAAGTGGAGAATCCCGGAACTTATACCCTTTCTTCTTTTGCCACTGTTTTCCATGCCCTCTATCAGGCAGGTGGTATGAATGAGATAGGAACCCTCCGTGCAGTCAAGGTCTATCGTGCCAACAAGTTGGTTGCCACGCTTGATATCTATGACTATATCCTCAAAGGACAGATGCAGGACGATGTCCGCCTGCAGGACGACGATGTCATTGTCGTAGGCACTTATGACTGCTTGGTCAATATTTCTGGTAAGGTAAAGCGCCCTATGTTCTATGAGATGACCCGTAACGAGAGTGTCGGCACCTTGCTCGAGTATGCCGGTGGTTTCACTGGCGATGCCTATACCAAGAATGTACGTCTGGTTCGCAAGAGCGGTCGCGAATATCAGATTTATAATGTGGATGAATTTGATTTCAGCAGTTTCAAACTGATGGATGGCGATTCACTCAGCATCGACTCTGTCATCCCCCGTTTCTCCAATATGGTAGAGTTGAAGGGAGCGGTCTATCGTCCGGGCATGTATCAGATGGATGGCCGTATCACTTCTGTTCGCGGACTTGTTGAAGCGGCTGAGGGCACTATGGGTGATGCCTTCCTTAATCGTGCTGTGCTTCATCGCAAACGGGCAGACTTGTCTTTGGAGGTCATATCTGTAGATCTCAAAGGCATTATGGAGGGAACAGCCCCCGATATCGCTTTGCGTAATGAGGATGTCCTGATGGTGCCCAGTATCCATGATATTCAGGAAGAGCGTATTCTGGAGGTACATGGCGAAGTCGCTTTTCCGGGTACCTATATGTATGCGGCAAACACGACATTGGAGGATATCATCCTGCAGGCAGGTGGTTTGAAGGAAGCAGCTTCGACCGTACGTGTGGATGTGGCCCGTCGTATCAAGAATCCTACAGCTACTACGGGAAGTAATGAGACAGCCCAGACCTTCAGCTTCTCTCTTCGCGATGGTTTTGTGGTAGATGGTCAGGCAGGTTTTGTCCTTGAACCCTTTGATGAAATCTATGTACGCCGTAGCCCCCAATATCAGGAGCAGTTGAATGTGAAGATTGAGGGTGAAGTCCTTTTCCCCGGAACCTATGTGCTGGCAGAGAAAAACTACCGCCTCAGTGAACTCATTAAAGCATCTGGTGGATTGTCGAACGAGGCCTATGCTAAAGGTGCACGTCTTGAGCGCCAGATGACTCCCGAAGAGCAGGTACGTATGAAGGCCACCTTGCGTATGTCCAAGTTGGGTGGTAAGGACTCTATTGATATTGACAAACTTGATTTGGGAACAGTGTATAATGTAGGTATCGAGTTGGACAAGGCCATTGCCAATCCGGGTGGAGAGCAGGATGTGGTGCTTCGTGAGGGAGACCGCATAGTTGTACCCCAATATCTCAATACGGTCAAGGTTAATGGTGAGGTGATGTATCCCAATACCGTTTCCTATCTCAAAGGCAAGAAGTTGAAACACTATATTGAACAGTCCGGAGGTTATTCATCCGAAGCCAAGAAGAGCCAGACCTATATCGTTTATATGAACGGTACGATAGCTCGTGCCAAAGGTGGAGGCAAAGACTTGATACAGCCCGGTTGCGAGATTATTGTGCCGACCAAACCAGACCGAAAGGGTCTTTCTTTGCCAGAAATCTTGAGTATCGGTACATCTACCGCCTCATTGGCTACTATGATTGCTACTATTGCTAACCTCATTAAATGATAAATAAGGTATGGAAGAGAAAAATTCAAGTATTGAAAAAGAAATCGATCTTGAAGAGATTTTATTGAAAATTTGGGAATCTCGTCGTCTATATATCAAAGTGCTTGGTATAGTCTTTGTATTGGCATGTCTTTATATAGTTTGTATTCCTCGTTCATATGATACAACGGTGACATTGGCTCCAGAAACAGAAAATTCTTCAGCATTGTCTGGTAGCGTGAGCTCTATAGCATCAATGATGGGAATGAGAATCGGAAATTCCAGTGATGCTATTTATCCAGAATTGTATCCGGATATATTGGAATCATCACCTTTTTTAGTTGATATGTTTAATGTACATGTCACAACTGAAGATGGAAAAGTTTCCACGACTTATTATGAATATCTTTTGAAACATCAAAAATATGCGTGGTGGCATTATATAATTTCTCCAGTAAAGAAAGCTATAAAGAGTATATTGGGAAGCTCTTCTAAAAATGGAGAAAATGGGCAGTTGAATCCTTTTTATTTGACAAAGGTAGAAAAAGATATTATGGAAGCTATCAAGAATACTATTTCTTGTAATGTTGATAAAAAGACAGAAATGATAACTATTGGTGTTTCCGATCAAGATCCATTTATTTCTGCTTGTCTAGCAGATACGGTTTGTCGCAAATTACAGGATTATATTGTACTTTATCGTACAAACAAATCTCGTAATGATTATGAGTATATGAACAAATTGTATCAAACTGCTAAACAGGAATATTTGGCTGCTCAACAAGCGTATGCACGTTTCTCGGATACTAATCAAAATTTGATGTTGGTTAAGCATAAAGCACAAGAAGAATTGCTTCAAAATGAAATGAATATGGCATTTAATGCTTATCAACAAGTTTCTGAACAACTTCAATTGGCTCGTGCAAAAGTTCAAGAAAGTACTCCCGCTTTTACTGTTATTCAGCCTGCGGTTGTTCCATTGAAACCTTCATCGCCTCGCCGTATGTTGTTTGTTTTAGGGGCAATGATTTTTGCCTTTGTTTTGACAACTGGTTGGGTGTTACTTTTGAAAAAATAGAGGAGTATGCCATCAAAGATAGAGTACAATCGGATTATGAGGAATACGTTAGTCCTATACTTTCGTATGTTCTTCCAGATGATTGTATATTTATACACTTCTCGAGTATTACTTAATGCTTTGGGAGTCGTTGATTATGGTCTCTATGATGTGGCTGCAAGCCTTGTTATTGGTATATCTTTCCTAAATAATGCGATGACGACCTCTACTCAACGGTTTATCACATATTCATTGGGTAAATATGGAGAAAGCAATGGAGAGTTGCAAAAAACGGTATCGACGAGTTTGATTATCCATTTTTTGATAGCTTTATTTATTTTTGTTATAGGTGGTATTGTCGGGGTATTCTTTCTTGAACATTATGCTGTAATTCCTGCGGAAAGATTTCAAGTGACATTGACTGTCTTTTATTTGTCCTTATTTACAACTGTGGTGACTATAGCGAGTGTCCCTTATAATGCAATGATTATTGCGTATGAACATATGGGGGCATTTTCTTTTATTTCCATATTGGATGTCTTTTTGAAATTAGTTGCAGCTCTGCTGATTCGTTGGGGAGATTCTGACAAATTGTTGTTCTATGCAGTGTTAATTCTAATAGAAACGGTTTTAATCCGTTTAGTTTATTGGGGATATTGTAGGTATCAATTTAAATCAGCATCTTTTATACTTTCTTTGGACAAGTCGTTGTTTAAGAAAATGTTAGGCTTCGCAAGTTGGAGCGTATTTGGGAATTTGGCTGTAGTGTGTTATACACAAGGATTGAATTTGCTATTAAATATGTTTGCTGGACCAGTCCTTAATGCGGCCCGAGGTATTGCTTTTCAAGTGCAGACCGCAACTTTTGCTTTCGTTTCAAATTTTCAGATGGCAATGAATCCTCAGATAACAAAGTCATATGCCCAAAAGAATTTGTTAGGAATGCATCAGCTGATTTTTCGTTCGTCCAAGTTCTCATATTATTTGGTCTGGTTGATTGTCCTCCCTCTTTTCATTACTCTTCCCTATGTGTTAGAACTGTGGTTAAAGAATGTACCATTGTATGCCGTTCAGTTTTCTCGAATACTGTTATTGGTTTGTTTGATAGAGGCATTGGCTAATCCTTTGATGATAGGTGCCTCCGCTACGGGTGATGTCAAGAAATATTATCTAGTTATTGGCCATACATTGTTGCTAATTATGCCATTGTCATACATCGCTTTAAAACTTGGCTATACTCCTTCTATAGTTTTTGTTATACAGTTGTTTATTTTGATACTGACCCATGCTATACGAGTAAAACTTTGCTCTACACTATATTTGTTTCCAGCTATATGTTATTTACGTACAGTAGTATTCAAAGTGCTGTTAGTTTCTTTGGCTTCAGTCTTTTTACCTTCAATATATGTTTGGTTTTTTGGGTGTAAAGCATTCTGGCATGTAATTGCTATATGCGTGTTGACTTCTTTCTCATCTTTATTGGCAATATGGAAATTTGGATTAAATAAAGAAGAAAAAAAATATATAAAGAGTTTTTTGAAGAGGTGATATGAGATTTATTATACGCTTATTTTCATATTTATATCCTTATGAACTGAATCGTAAGATTAGAGTTTTAGCAGATATGGTTTATGCTGAGTGGATTCGTCGGGAATTCGGATGTGTAGGCCGTTTCAGAGTACATTCTCCATTGTATCTACATGGTGCCAAACATATATATATGGGGAATGGAGTTTATCTAAAAGGCCCTTTACGTTTGGAAACTTTGGATAAATATGGAGGCCAATCCTTTAGTCCTAAAATAAATATAGAAGATAATGTGGTAATTAATGCATATTGTCATATAGGGTGTATTAATGGAATTCGGATTGGCAAATATTCGACAATAGCTGAGCGATGTTTGATTATAGACCATATGCATGGTAAGACTATTTATGAGCATTTGCGAAAACACACGTATTCCCGTCCTCTTTATTCAAAAGGCAAAATAAATATAGGAGAATGCGTACAAATAGGAGAGGGGTGTGTTATATTGCCTGGAGTAACGATAGGTGAGCATAGTATTATAGGGGCAAATTCAGTGGTAACCAAGAATATACCTCCGTATAGCATTGTAGGTGGGAATCCTGCAAAAGTAATAAAAGTAATAAGACAGGAAGGTATATAATTTATGTTTATTATTGCGATTATATGGACTGTCTTTTTATCTTTGTTTATAGGGAGTTTCATAAACAAAGAAAGGGAAAGTTATACACAGTATATTTATTTTATTTTAGGTGTATTATTGATTACTGTGGCTGCATTTCGTCCTATCGGTATTGATCGTGATTCTTTGAATTATGAAAATCTTTATAGAAATAATGATTCCCAGTTAGTTGAATTAACTTTCATATGGATTTCCAATTTTGTGAAAAGATTCTTTGATGATTCGCGTGTGTTATTCGTAATATATGCCATTTTAGGTGTGGGGATAAAATTATATGCGTTTCCTAAACTTTCAAAAGACCTGTTTCTTTGTTTGATTGTATATCTTTCTAATTATTATTTATTGCACGATATGACTCAAATAAGAGCCGGGGTCGCATCTGGAATTTTCCTGTTGGCCATGTTTTATCTGGCTTCAGGGAAAAAGATTGTTTACTTATTGTGTACGTTAATAGCAATTCTTTTTCATTATTCAGCTATCGTGTTGTTGCCATTGATCTTTTTGGATAACAAGCCTTTGTCGAAAAGAAAACGTTATCTACTAATTTCTTTTGTACCGTTTTCTTATATGATTTATTTCTTGAATTTGAATTTGGTAATGATTCTTCCTGTTCCTTATTTGCAGGAGAAACTTGAAGTATACCAACGTTTAAACGAAAAAGGAATTTTGGGAGATGATATTAATGTTTTTAATGTACTCTTTCTTATTAGGGTAGTTGTTTATTTACTTTTGCTGTATAAATATGAATTAATATCCACATATAATAGATATTCTTCTTTATTATTGAAGGTGATGGGAGTTTCAATAGTTAGTTTCATTGTCTTCTATTCATTGCCTGTGGTCTCATTCCGAATAAGTGAAATGTTAGGGATTGTTGATGTTATATTGTATGTTTCTATTTTTTATGTTTTTAAGCCACGTTATCTTTCCAATATAATAGTTCTTTTTATAAGTCTTATATTGTTGGTGATAAATCTTTATTATAATGAATTGATAGTGCCGTTATGAATTCTGTACAAAGAAATTTGCCCAAGTATGACAATACTTGTATAGTAATAGTTACGTATAATCCTGATTATACTCAATTGTCTATCAATCTTGATAAACATGTGAAAATAGCAAAGCATGTCATTGTCGTAGATAATGGTTCTATGGAATTTTCTCAATGTTTGCAGACAAAGAAGATATATGATGGGATAGAATTTATATGTAACAAAGAGAATAGAGGTATTGCTTATGCGTTGAATCAAGGGATAAAAAGAGCGATATCTTTGTCTTTTGAGTGGATTTTAACTTTTGATCAAGATTCGTGTCCAAATGAACATATTTTGCATTATTATTCATCTGTAGTAAAAAATGAAGATGAGGATTTGGGCTTGATAGGAACTTCTTTTTCTGAAAATGATTTGGAGGACTTTTCTGAGATTGTACCTGAAGCTAGGTTATCTGCAACTATAATAACATCTGGAACTTTGCATCATCAAAGCCTTTTTCAGAAAGTTGGCTTGTATGATGAGACTTTGTTCATCGATTGTGTAGATTTTGATTTTTCTATCCGAGTTCTGTTGAAAGGGTTAAGGAATTATCGTGTAGAGAGAGCTTTGATACGGCATCATTTAGGGAATCCGATAACAAAATGGGGAGTGACTTCATCCAATCATACTCCATTAAGAAGGTTTTATTGGGCTAGAAACACAATATTGTTGAATAAGAGGTATTTTCTTAAGATGCCTATTTGGATATTGAAGAAAGATCTTTTTTTTGTGATTGATACAATAAAGATATTGTTGTTAGAATGTCAGAAAAAAGAAAAAATTAGAAATATTGTAAAGGGTGTCATTGAAAGTTTTAAAATGAATTGATTTTATGATTTCTGTATGTATAGCGACATATAATGGGGAACGATTTATCAAAAGACAATTGGAGTCTATTATAAGTCAACTTTCAGCCGAAGATGAAATAGTAATTTCAGATGATGGGTCAACCGACAGAACATTAGATGTTGTTAAAGCCATGTCGTCACCTCTCATAAAGATATATCATAACACAAATGAACATGGATATACGCCCAATTTTGAGAATGCGTTGAATCATGCAACAGGAGATTATATCTTTTTGAGTGATCAGGATGACATCTGGGATCCCGATAAAGTCAAGATTTGTATGCACTATTTGCAAAAGTATGATATGGTCATTACGGATGCTGAGATTATCGATGCCGAAGAGAATAAGCTTTATCCTTCATTCTTTGAACTGAGACATCCCTACAAAACGTTTTGGGGGAATATCTTGAAATTCGGCTATCTCGGATGTTGTCTGTGTTTTCGCAGATGTGTTTTGGGTAAGGCTTTACCATTCCCCAATAATCATACCTATTGTACTCATGATAATTGGTTGGCAGTAGTAGCAATGTCATTTTACTCTTCAAAGGTGATTGATGACAAACTAGTTTTGTATCGGCGACATGGGAAGAATGTATCAAATGGATACACCAACTTACACAAGAGCATTTGGTTTCGATTGTCTTATCGGTTATATCTTTTGCTGAATTTAATGAAAAGAAACAAGCTATTTCTGAAATAATATGCGTATCTTTGCCAACAGTTTTCAAGTCGAAAATTCTTTGTGCGTCTAAAGGGGCTTTTCTCTTGATATACAAGATGTGAAACTATACAGTTAGTTATTTAGGAATATGCAAATGGATTCTCAGATAAAAGTCTCGATTGTCACGACTACCTACAACAGTGCGGCTACCATTGTTGATACTGTTCGTAGTGTTATATCTCAGAACTACCCAAATATAGAATATATCATCATAGATGGTGACAGTAGGGATGAAACTCTGCTCAAGATTGCTCCTTATAAGGAGCAGATTGCAAAAATAATTTCAGAGCCAGACAACGGTATCTATGATGCCATGAACAAGGGTATTCAGATGGCTACAGGTGATGTGGTGGGTATATTGAATTCAGATGATTTTTTTACTTCTGATGATATAATTTCAACTTTAGTAGCAGAATTTGTTGCAGACAAGGACTTGGCTGCGGTATATGGTGATGTTCATTTTGTTCGTGAACCGGATTTGAGAAGTTGTGTCCGTTACTATTCTTCAGCCATATTTTCTCCTCGAATGTTCCGTTTCGGATTTATGCCGGCACACCCCTCTTTCTATATGCGGCGTGAATATTATATTCGCTACGGATTATATGATTTGAACTTTCGCATTGCCGCAGATTATGAGTTGCTGGTACGTATGTTATACAAGCATAATCTGAAGACAAAGTATCTGAAGAAGGATTTTGTCACCATGCGTGTAGGAGGCATCAGTACCCGCAACATCCCCAACCGTCTGCTTATCAGTCGCGAAGATGTCAAGGCTTGTCGCCAAAATGGAATTTACACCAACTTGCTTTTCATCTGTTTTAAGTACCTATATAAAATATTTGAGTTTCGTTGGTGGCGGTAAAATAGTGTGTTTAATGGCTATCCGATATGAGATCTTTAACAATGGCACATATATTTCCTTGCTCCTCTAAACTGAGTGGTAAAGATTGAACAATTGCAGAATCAAGAGTAACTTCATATATGGGGCAAAATAGTGATTGGAACCATGTACAAGCCAATGCATATTTGCCTATTTGATTGTCTATGTGTATGCCGTCACTGGTGAAGTCTGTTTTGTCTTTGTTGATGTGACTGTTTCTTAATGCAGAGATGCAATCTGCAGATGGGATTACATATTTGATCCGTGTCTCTTCTTGTAGCTTCCTTACTGCATTTTTGATAGAATCATACATGGTTTCAGGATTATAGCCATAGGGACGAAAAGCTTTTGTCCTACATAAGGAAGAATAAGGCCATGTCATGTGCCAGATAATTACAGCATTGGGATTTGTCACTCTTGACAGAATGTGCTCAATCAGTCGGTTTAAATATGGTTGGTATTTCTTGTATAACCCAGAATGGGCAGAGGCCTGCTGTAGGATGATGATGTCCCATTCACAAGACAGAAGAGCTTCTTGCATTGTAGTGATAGGAACTTGTTGCTTCCATCTTGATTCTTGAGGTCCTTTTATTTGAAACCAATAAGCTGGTATCTCTTTGCGGAAAAAATGTTCGTGCTGTTGCAGGGTACATCCGCCATACGTTATTTTTCCTAAAGTGACATTCTTTATATTGTCATAATTATTCAGAATAAGGGGGAGGTATTCCATACTGTTATCAGTAAAACTGTTTCCTATAGCTAATATTCTTAATGAATCTGGATGGACAGGAAGAACAGTTTCTTGATTATGAATCAGAGCAAAGTCTGCCAATGGGTCATTTGGAATCCATTCGGGCTCTTCATGGGTACATCCCAATATGATGCAGCATAGTGCCAGATATGGTAAAATATAGTTCTTGATATTCATGTATCTGAAAGATATTAGTACTCTTTATCTTTGCTTTTTTACTCTTCATCCTTTATTCTTCTCCTCACATATACCGTTGCGGGTCCCCGACCTTGGGTAGTGATGCCGTTGCTGGGGTCGCGACGCAATGCAATCAGTTCTTTGCAAGCGGTTGCACGTGAGAAGCCGGTCAGGTTGACATAATCATCTATGCGCATGAACCCATGCTCGTCAATAAACTGCAAGGCTCGGGTCAAACGCTCTTCGAGCGTGTAAGGTGACTTGCGTAGACGGCTTACATGACTACGCTCCAACTCGCAGTAGCTTCCGGCGCATTTGACCAATTCCTTATCAGCCCGGAATATCACACCGTTGAGAGACAGACTCTTGGCATTGTGCTTGGGGGCTTCACCGTCCAGACTGTCCATTTCCTTGTTGCGACGGAGTCCTATGGTGGCTTTGAAAGTTCCCAATCCTTCTATACTTACCGAATATCCTGAACCAACCAGCTCGCCCAATGTTTCCACTGCTTGGGACAACACAGAGATGGCTGTGCCGCGGGATATACCGCCGTGGTAAGTCATCTTCTGGATGAACTCTTCCATGCCAATGTTCCGGTAGGTTTTCATGCGATAATATGCTTTCTTTTCTCCTGTGCCTGCCATGTCGGGCATTTCTTGTTTGATGTACTTTGCCATAATGTGATAGGGTTGGTATATAATTATAATGAAGTATCTATAACATAGGTGCAAAAATACAAACAGATGGCTGTAAAAGCAAGAGAAACTATGTTAATAATATATTTCGTACCACAAAATATATATTTTAAACCCTGAAATATATATTTCGCGCTTTGAAATATATATTTCGCGATTGGAAATTAAGAATAAATAGGGGTCCTACAAGGTATGCACCAATCTTATCTTGGTTTGGCGCTCTGCTACTGTTTTTTTTAGATTATTTCCTAAAAAAGTATTTTTGATACAATATTTCTGCCTTATTGCAGTTATTTATGAAAAAGGAAATAGCGAATGAATCTGAATACCGTATTATATATAGCATCGATTGTGGTGAGTGGCCTTGTGGGATTGACACTTATCCCTCAGATACTCAGACTGTGTAAGAAGAAAGGGTTGTATGACCTGCCGGATGAGCGTAAGGTGCATAGCAATGCCATACCTCGGTTAGGAGGAATCTCTTTTGTGCCGGCTCTGTTTGTAGCCGTTGGTTGTCTGGTGGGATTTATGAGGCCGTTCGAGCAGGGAATGCGGTTTGATACATGGATTGTGTTGCTGCTTTGCGGATTGATGGTGATGTATCTGATTGGGTTGGCCGATGATCTGGTAAGTGTCTCTGCACGGGCAAAATTTCTGGTTCAGATTGTTTGTGGCATCGCATTCCCCCTTTCGGGACTTTTGATCAATAACCTGTATGGATTCTGTGGCATCTATGAACTGGCTCCGTGGGTGAGCTGGCCGTTGACGGTCTTTGTGGCGGTGTTCACCATGAATGCGGTGAATCTGATAGATGGTATTGATGGATTGGCTGGCTGCATCTCGCTGCTGGCTGCTGTGATTTTCGGTTTTTTGTTCGTTCAGGCCGGATTGCCGGTGTATGCTCTTTGCTCGTTTGCATTGGCCGGTTCGTTACTGGCGTTCCTGAGATTCAACCTGTACGGGGATACTGCCACAAATACGAAGATTTTTATGGGCGATACGGGTAGTCTGACACTGGGTTATATCTTGGCTTTCTTCTGTATCCGCTATGCTATGGATGACTCCACAGTGATGCCATATCGCGAGGATGCCTTGCTGACAGCATTTACCATTCTGGCTGTACCTGCCATGGATGTGCTACGTATAGTGTTGCTGAGACTGCGTATGCGTTGCCCGTTATTCAAGCCAGACAAGAATCATATCCACCATAAGTTTATGCGTGCCGGCTGCTCTGCAGGAACTTCCTTGATCCTGATTTTAGGTATAGCTATCGGGTTCTGTCTGCTGAACTTCGGACTGATGAATTTGGTTTCATCGGGATGGGTCGTTGCGGCCGATGTGGTTTGCTGGGTAATATTGCATCTCTTCTTGGATTATAGGATACAGAAGGTGACCGGTGAACCTTGGCATTTCTGGGGCAAGCGGGAATGTAACAGTAAGATCTCTGCTTGAAAAATAGAATAATTGCCTTAAGATATTGAAAACGCTTAGGAGACAGATGGTCAGGGTGTCCTTTTTATTCGCTATCCTTTTTTTAATCCCAACTATCTCTCCAAGGCGTTTTTCATTTGATTGAATCCGAAAACTTCTCAGAACTTCTTGAAGGTCAGTTCGCGCTCGGTAGAACGTAGTACCATCTGTTTGTTGTCCAACTGCCGAACAGCGTATCTGGAAACTGTGCCATCCAGATAGAAGGGGGACAACTCTTCTGGGGTGGCAATGGAATCCTCTATCTGGAATAATACGAAACTGTGCAGTATGAGAGAGTCTCCTGTATGGTTGAAACGGCCTATGTATTGGCGGTATCCCTTGCCTGTAACCTCGTCGGTGGTGAGCCTTTTGACCGTGATGAGGCGTTGTTGGACGGAATAGTAGATGCGTTCGCTCTTGACTTCGCGGATTTCTTGATCAGACAATGTTTCGACACTGCGCAGGTGCCACATGCCGTCGAGGTCTCCATTGATGTCGAAATCTTCGCAGGAGAGTGTGAGAATCAATAGTCCTATGAGGGTGAATAGATATGGTCTTTTCATAATTGTCTGTTTCATATTATTTACCGGACAGGATACCGCACTTTCGGAGGCTTACCATGCCGCCCCAATTGTTTCCCAATACAGTTCCATGATCATATGCCATAGCGGCTGTCAGTTGCCATCCTTTTGCCCAACGGGTCGGGGCATAGGACACTTCGAACAGTCCAGAGCTCTGTTCCCGGGTATCGAGGAGCGGGATGTTATAGTTTCCCCAATGCTTGGAATGTGACAGCAACAACCGGTAAGAGAGTCCCGATATGGGAGTTCCACAGATGCCTATATGATGAGACTGTACCCGGTTGTGTGTGAATTGTATGCGGTTGGTTCCATCGAGATTGTAGATGGGAGAGAGGATGAACGGGGTGCCTTGGCTCATTCCCCAATGTTGCCATCCCGGGTAGAGGGTGTGGTTGTAATAGTTGTCCACAGCACTTATCTGGTCTGGTATTTGGGGGGTATGGTCGTGATAGACCGGGCCGGCCTGGTCTTTGCTGTTCATGAACTCATAGAGGAATGTGTGTACGAACGGATTTTGGGGGATGGTGATTTCCAACCCTGCCAGACCGTCCTGCCATCCGTAGTCGAGGAACATCATGGAATGGTCCTCGAAGAAATGTTCGTAATAGGCACGGATTTTCCAATTGGCAGGTGCATAGGTGAGTGCGAAGTGCCAACTGCCCAGATGGTTGCCTGATGCATTGGCATATCCTTCGCCATCGGTGGGGTCACCTCCAAGGGGGATGAATGCTTTGAAGAAATCTTTGATACCATTCCCTAAACGGAAATCTTCGGTGACAGTCTCCTTGCGTCCCCATGTCACATTGTAGGCATGTCCGCCAAACTGGGTGGCCATCTCTAAAGCACCCTCGAAGTAGAGTGGGAAACGTTGCTCGTCACCTATCTTCAGGAAACCGGCTTTGGCATGGTGGAGGGCATTGAGGGTGTAGCGTTGGCCCCGGGCTATAAAATCTTTCTGCCAATGGTTGTCGGTATAGAGACCGTAGCCCAAATAACCTTTGACATGCAACCAACCACGAGTGCCGGGAATGGCAATATATTCAGGTACTTCGAACCGAACTTGCGGAATGGGGCGGGCATTCATGCCGAAGGTGAGCCCACCGCTGCTGAGCAGGGGATTTTTCAGGGCAGAAGGGCGCTCTTTGCTGCCTATGCTGAGCCGCATCTTTCTCCAGGAGATGTCATAATAGGCCTGCTGTACGATGAGGGAGGAGGTATGATTATAGGCTACAGCAAGGTCGATACCATAACTGTGTTGCCATGTCCGGAGGGAATCTGCTGATGCAGGGCGGGAGAGTGATGCCCTGAGGTATCCGCTGTTCGGCAATGTAGAGAGGAATCCATATCGGTTGGAGGTGAGCCAAAAGGGGGCATGTGATTCTCCGTTACTCCGTGTGGCGCCGCTTTCGACACGGTATAGAATGCCTCGTGTCAATGATTGGGCGGGGACGAATAGGCTGCTTGCCAGCAGGATTGTCAGGTACAGGAGTCTCTTCATGGAAGCAGAATGGCGTTATTGGTTTATGAAGTCTGCGGGTTTCCACTCTTCCTTCCATTCGATGTAGGGAGTGCCATCGGCCTTGAATAGGATGGGCAACCAGATGTAGCGGCCGTCGATGTGACGGCGTGGATTCCATTTGTCGGCCATGAAGATGAAGCGGTCAGTATGGCCGGGCAAGGGGAGTATATAGGTGCTTTGGCCGCCAAAGGTGAGGTTGGCTTTTGGTCCGATACAGGGATTGGGATGCTTGGTCCAAGGACCATAGATGTTATCTGACGAAAACATGCGGGCTTCGTTGGGGTCCCAGCCGGTACAACCGGAGGTAATCATCCAATATTTGCCGTCTTTCTTGAAAATGGCGGGCGCTTCGTTGTGTCCGGCAGGTGCAAGGCGGACATATTTACCGGTATGACTCAGGTAGTCCTCGCTCAGTTCGGCTATGTGAAGGGTGAGGTTGTCCTCGGATGAATAGATGTGGTAGGCTTTGCCATCATCATCTACAAAGAGGGTCATATCCCGTGACATCTGTCCGCCTTCGAGGTCGCGTTTCACGAAAAGACCTTTGTCGATAGCCTTATACCAGGTGGGTGTCCACCACTCCTTATACTTCTCGATATCCAATGCCTGCATGTCGGCAATCTGACTGGAGGTCCAGTCGAAGGGAAGTTCCCCGGGGTTGATACGGCCACTGCGAAGGAAACGGAAAGGACCTGTCGGGGTGTCGCTTACAGCTACTGCTGCACGGGCAGCAGCATAACCGCGGCCACGGAGTTCGAGGTGGAACCACATGACGAACTTCCCAGTCTGACGGTTGTAGATGACTTTGGGACGTTCTATGACACAACCGGCGGTGATGTCGCTATGTTTGTCGTTGCTAACAGGGAGTACCACTCCTTCGTTTTTCCAATCTGTCAGATTCTTGGAGGAGTAGCACATCACTCCGACCAATGCTTTGCTGGTATGTTCGCTCTTGTGTTCGCCATACCAATAATAGGTGCCTTCATGATAGAGTACACCACCACCATGGGCATTTATATGTATGCCGTCGGTGTCGGGCCATAGTTTTCCGGGGCTGATAGTGCCTTGGGCATAGGATACTTGGCAAATGATGATTGACAGGAGCGTCCACATGAAGGACAAAAGGGGGTGACATTGGGTCGGAACGTTTCTCATAGATGTAATATGTGTCTGTTTATTTGGGCACAAATATACAACATATTCCCGAATGCCACCCCCTTTGTTCTCTTTTTTTAGAAAGTTCTGAACAAACTTGACCTGGTTTGCCAACTCATAGCTTGGCTGAAGTTTGGGATATGGACGAAGTAAAGCTTGGCTTGTGTATCCATTCCCTGCTTGAGGGTAACATGAAACAGGTGAAAACAAATCAGGCACGGACCAAGTCCGTGCCTGATATATTATATTAATGTATGGCAACAGCTATAGATTATCTTTGGGCAAATCCGCATGTGTGAGCTGCTGTAGCCTGACGGGCTGCCATCATGCCTGCTGCATCGAGAGTCACTTGCATATAGGTGCCGTTCTGCATGTTCATGTTTACAGTGCCGTCAGCATTGATGGTGATGAGCTCGATAGCCTCTTCGCCATTCATTACATTCCAGCTTTGAGCCTCTTCGTCGAACTTCAAGTTCAACTCTTGGCCAGCTTCGTTGGTGATAGTGTAGCCGTCAACGTTGGTCTTTACAAGATATTTGCTATTTTCGCCTTGGATTTCTTTTACATCGCCAGCATTGGCAACGGGATTATTACCTGTCCAAAACTCGATAGTATTGAAAACGATACCGTCAGCCAACATGCTGAGCTCATATACGGGAACAATCCACATGGCCAGATAGAGAAGCTCGTTGACAAATTTGCTGTCTGTAACTCCTTCATTCCATTCACGAACCTTTCCGAACAAACCGAAAGAACCGATACAAGATGAAAGCATAAGGCTTCCGCACAACAGTGCACAGATGGCACTAACTTTAAATTTCTTCATAATAGTTTTGCTTTTATTGGGTTAATAAATTCTTTTTTCAGTGACAAAGGTAAAACAATATTATTAAAATACTAACATTTGTCCATAAAAAATAGGATTTTTATTGAATATTTGCCTTCTCAAGTCCATATCCCTTGCGCTTGTCCTCTTTTTTAAGGGCAAAAGCCAAAAGAAGTGCTACGATACCAAAGATAGCGAATACACACATCGGAAGAGTGTAGTCATATTGAATGAACTCTTCCCCATTGACTTGACGGGTACCGGTGATGCAGTACTCATTGAGTAACCAACCGATGAGCAGGGGGACAAAGCCAAGACCGATATTCTGAACCCAGAAGATAAGGGCATAAGCTGAACCCAAAAGCTTTTCGGGAATAATCTTGGGTACACTGGGCCACATGGCAGAGGGTACCAATGAGAATGCTACACCCAACATGATGGCGATGAAAGCGGCAAACCACCAGTAGTTGAGAATAGGAAGGGCGAACAGAACATGTACCATAATGAGCATGGCAGAACCGATAATCATGATGGTTGCTCCCTTGCCGTGCTTGTCATAAATGCCTCCGAAGAGTGGAGTCATGATCAGGTTACCCATGGGGATAAGGGCGGGAATCCATCCGGCCCATTCATTGGCCATGCCATACTTGTTCTCCATCAGTGATGTGGCATATTTCATAAAGGGGAATACGGCGGAATAGAACATCAGGCATAAAAGAGCGATAAGCCAGAAACCACGGCTGCTGATGATGGCTTTGAGGTCTGCAAGGTGGAAGGTGTCATCCTCGCCCTGTTCGGCAGTAATCTGCTTGTCAAGTTTGGTGTCCATCACACAGAATACCATGTAAGAAAGCAAGCCTACACCTAACAATACCAATGCAAAGAGTAGGGGAGTGGACATACTGTACTGCTTGACAATGAGTGGACTGACAATCATGGCCAAAGCTGTGCCCAAACGGGCAACGGCTACCTGTGAGCCCATGGCCAAGGCCATCTCTTTGCCCTTGAACCACTTGGCTATGACTTTAGTGACAGTGATACCGCAATTCTCTGTACCTACGGCAAATATGGCATATCCAAGACTGGCGATGATGACCTGGGTACGGATGCCGAAAATATAGCCTGCTTCGGGTAGGGGAGAAATATACTCTACAGCATAATATTTGATGAAAGCACCGATAACCATCAGGGTGCAGGACATGAGACCGGTAAAACGGACTCCCATCTTGTCGAGGATGATACCTCCGAAGATGAGCATGAAAAGGAATACATTGAACCAACAATAGGCCCAGTTGAAAATACCGAAATCAGAACTGGTCCAGTTCATTTCAACCTCTAACATAGTCATCAGAGGGGACATGGCGTCGGTGAGGAAATAACCCCACATCATCGTGAAAGATACGATGGCGAGAGCTGCCCAGCGTGCTGCTTTGGAGTCTCTCAAAGTTTCTTTAAGTTTTTGTGTCATGTTGTTTTATTTAGAATTTGTGATTTATCTAAGGCGCAAAGATAATGCTATATTTGCAGAAATGAGAGAATTTTCCATAAAAAACTTGCCCGTTATAAATAAAAGATGTACCTTTGCGCCCTGAATTGACAGACCATTACACGTTATTGTTACCAGCAATAAGTTTAAGTATATAACATTAATAAAGAAATATAACAATGAAAAAAGGTATTCATCCTGAAAACTATCGTCCCGTAGTGTTCAAAGATATGTCTAACGGCGATATGTTCTTGACCCGCTCAACTTGCAAGACTTCTGAAACTGTAGAGTTCGAAGGCGAAACTTATCCTGTAGTGAAGGTCGAAATCTCAAGTAGCTCACATCCCTTCTTCACTGGTAAGTCTAAGTTGGTTGATACAGCCGGTCGTGTAGATAAGTTCATGAGCCGCTACGGTAACGCTCGCAAAAAGTAATAAATACCGGAACTTAAAAAAGATTAAAGGAGTTGAATTATAAGATTCAACTCCTTTTCTTTTGTAAAATTTCGTGGAACATGTTACCATAGAGTAGGGCTTTCTTTTCCAATGCCAGAGGATAGGCACGGGACGAAGATGGCATACGATAAATCTTGTAATGCTTTTCGTCTTGGTCTTCATAAGAAATATAGCTTCCGACCTTGGGTTGATGGGGAATGGCGAGTTGTTCACAAAGTATGTCTGTGGCTTTTTGCCCAGTGGTGACAATGGCATTGCAATGCGGAAGTTGGCGCATCAGAAGAGATATGTCCGTAGCCTCTATTATTTCCAGGTACTTGTCTGAAGCATTGTTTTGTAAACGGTGGACAGTAGTGGCTGTATCGTAGAGGGCTATCCCTTGTTGGTGGAGAAAGTCTATGATGAGTGGTTTGTTGAAACGTCGGGTTGATGTATCAATGAAATAATCTTTATCATTAAAGAAATGTATGCCAAAAATGCGCCACATGTCATTCTGCATGTTCGGGTAAAAGAAATCCATGGACCAACGTTTCTGTTGGGGAGGAAAACTGCCTAACATCAATAACTTGGCATTGGGCGGCAGGAAGGGCTCTAACGGATGATGTTCCAACTGTAGGTCCATGTGGAGAGGTATAGGTAACAGCCTTATTGTTCCTCTTTGCGGACGAAACGTCCATCTTTCCACTCATAAACAAGATGGCTCCGTTTCAATAAGGGGAATAGCTGATCGGATGACTCGGTGCCCATGTATTGGGGAGTGGTATATTCGTAAGATAATGTGCCAGTTGAATCAGACAAGGTGGCTTTCATCAATAGGATGTCTGCCTCTGTACGTAGAGTCTCCCAAGGTGTACGTAATGTGTCTGATATTGCGGCCGGGATGGAATCGGGCAGGAAATCTGTTGATAAAGGAGGGGTGATGTAATTTGCAGAAGCTAAGGGTTTCCAATCTGTCGTATAGAAACTGATGCGGCTGTCACATGCCTTGCTGCAAACAGTCCGGATGGTGCAGATGATACGGGTGGTGTCTGTCAGAGGGAGCAATTTCAGTTCGAAAGTGCTGAGCGGGGACAATTGCATGTGTATGTAGTCACTTGTCAGACGGGTCATTTCTGACTGTTGATCGAAACGGTTTTTGATGAGTGCCCGCATGTCGCTATCCAAGAAATCTATGCAATCTGCACGGTTGACTTTGGTAAGAATGGGAAGAACGGAGTCGGGCATATTGACAAATACCTGTTTGGCCTCTTGCGCTTGTAACGAAGCGGTAAGTGCGAAACCTAAGATAAAGTATAGCAATTTTTTCATTTTATCTTCTTTTTATTAAAAAGGCACAGACTATACAGATTGTGGAATTTAACCGTGTAATCCGTGTAATCCGTGCCTGAATCATTGTGGACCTGGAGGGAATCGAACCCTCGTCCAAACGAGGAAACCATACGCTTTCTACATGCTTATCTTCGCCTTCGGTTTTCGTGCTCAGGCAAGACCGAAGCCACCCACCTGAACCTTATCCTCTAAAGATTTCGCAAGGGCCGCAAGGAAAGACCCGAACTATTTCCGATTTAGCTGCACCACTGGACCAGAACGCTTCGGAACCACAGCTTCTGAGTGATGTCCCGTTCTCTCACCTTGTGAAAGAATAAAGGTAATCTACTGTACTTCGATTACGCAGCGAGAGCGTAGTTGTTTTCGCCAGATAATTCTTTGACAACTGGGATTTAAGTGCCAATCATCGACGCACTGCATGCTTACGTACCATTTCTGCCCGCTGTCAAATCCAGTCAAGCCCATATAATACACTGCAAAGATAGATGAAAGTAGTCGTTGGACGTATGGAATGTGGAAAGAATTAACGCAGATTAACGGAATGAACCCCAAGGTGGCCTTTTTATATACTCTCATTTTTATATTGAAGTTGCTTCATATAATCGAATGATTGAATGCTTACCTTCAATGTCCCCTCAAAAAATAAGGTTCAAAGTTCAAGGCTTTTTTGAACTTTAAACCTTGAACTTTAAACCTTGAACTTTGAACCTTGAACCTTGAAAATATAACGTCCTATAGTACTACTTGGCGTAGCTTACAGCACGAGTTTCGCGGATGACGGTAATCTTTACCTGACCAGGATAGGTCATTTCATCTTGAATCTTCTTGGCTATTTCGGTACTAAGGCTTTCTGTCTGTTTGTCGTCAATTTTGTCGGCACCGACGATTACGCGCAACTCACGACCGGCTTGGATGGCATAAGTCTTGGTCACACCAGGATAACTCATGGCCAATTGTTCAAGATCGTTGAGGCGCTTGATGTATGCTTCGACAATTTCGCGGCGTGCACCGGGACGTGCTCCACTGATGGCATCACAGATTTGTACTATAGGTGCCAACAGACTGCTCATTTCCATCTCATCATGGTGAGCACCAATGGCATTGCATATTTCTGGCTTTTCCTTGAACTTTTCTGCCAACTTGGCTCCATAGAGTGCGTGGGGCAATTCTGGCTCTTCGTCTGGCACTTTACCTATATCGTGCAAAAGGCCGGCGCGTTTGGCTTTCTTGGGATTCAATCCTAACTCGCTGGCCATGACGGCACAGAGATTGGCGGTTTCACGGGCATGTTGGAGCAGATTCTGTCCGTATGAAGAACGGTATTTCATTTTGCCGATAATACGGATTAATTCGGGGTGCAGGCCATGGATTCCCAAGTCGATGGTTGTACGCTTGCCGGTTTCGATAATCTCTTCCTCTACCTGCTTTTTGACTTTGGCAACGACTTCCTCTATACGGGCAGGATGGATGCGGCCGTCATTTACCAATTGATGGAGAGCCAGGCGGGCAATCTCGCGGCGTACGGGGTCGAAGGCGGAGAGAACAATAGCTTCTGGAGTATCATCGACAACAATCTCTACTCCAGTAGCAGCTTCAAGGGCACGGATGTTTCGGCCTTCACGACCGATGATGCGTCCCTTCACTTCATCAGAATCGATATGGAATACGGTGACAGAATTCTCAATGGCAGTCTCTGTAGCTACTCGTTGGATGCTTTGGATGACAATGCGCTTGGCCTCTTTGTTGGCAGTCATCTTGGCTTCGTCCATGATGTCGTTGATATAAGAGGCGGCTTGTGTTTTGGCCTCTTCCTTCAAACTTTCAATAAGGCGTTCTTTTGCCTCTTCCACGGTTAATCCGCTAATGGATTCTAATTTCTCGCGTTCCTGTGACTGAAGATAGTCAAGTTCTTCTTTTTTGCGATCAATGATTACCAATTGGGCTTCTAGGTTTTCTTTAATAGCCTCGTTCTCAGCCTTCTTGCGTTGAAGTTCCTGCTGTTGCTGGTTGAGGTTGATTTCGCGTTGCTTCAATCTGTTTTCAGCCTGCTGGATTTTTTGGTTGCGTTGGGCAACCTCTTTCTCCAATTCTGATTTCTTGTTCAGAAATTTCTCCTTAACTTCCAGCAATTTGTTCTTTTTAATGACTTCGGCATCCTCTTCTGCTTTTTTAAGGAGTCCTTCACACTTCTTTTTTAGAGCCGTCTTGTAGAGGGTGTATCCTATGGAGAATCCCACTATTGCGGCTACAATGGCTATGATGGTTGTTACCATGTCTTGTTTATTTTAAAAGTTAATATAATAAAAAGCACCATCCGGCTTCACAAAGCGTATAACTATGTGCAAGCTCAAATGGTGCGTATTCTTTCCAACATTGTTGTTCTTCTCTTACTTGTCTTCAGTCAAGTATTTCTCCAAAGTTTCAGTCAACTTTTCAATCTTGTCGCGAAAGGGTTGGACATCGTTCCTTCTCTCCAGTTTTACAGCTGTTACAGAGAGATGTAATGCTACCATAGTCATGTATTTCTCGGTGTCCTGTGCCTTGAAACTCTTTCTGTACAAGTTTAATAGGTTGTCTATCCGTCTGGCTGCTTCTCTATAATACTCCTCTTCCTCCCGCCGGATGGTCATGGGGATGTATGTGTCTGCAACCCTCAATTGGATGTTCAACATGTCTTTATCATTGTTCATGCCTAAACTTCTTTATCATTTAACCATTTAACAAAGCCAGGCATTTGTCAATTTCTCGCACCAGCTTGGATAATCGTTGCTTGGTATCGCTGACGTCGGAGTCGTGGATACTGATTATTCTGGCCTGCTTCAAATCTGTATAGGTGGCCTCCAATTCTTTATAACCCAACTGAAGTTCCTGTAATTTATTGCTTTTTTCGTCCAAGGCTTGTGTTAAGGCTTGATTCTTTTGTTTGAGTTCGTCATGTAAAAACATGAGTTGTCTGATTCTTGCCTCCAATATGTCCAGTCGGTTTTTGTCTTCGTCGGTCATCGCTATTGCCAAATTCTACACAAATATAGGAATGATTGTCGAAATGCAGAAATTAATATGTCCTATTTTATTCTTTTTTCACAATTATACCTCTTCCTTCGGTTGTTTCTCTTTCTTGGCCAATATGATAATGTGGTATGCATATTCGGTCATCCATTTTGGAGTATATCCTAATGCATGCTGGTATTGGCGTACGTTGCCGCAGGTTTTGGCAGTGGCCGCATCTTTCCAGTTGTTTTTGGTCATGATGTCGTTCACGCTCTTCTCTGTCATCGTGTAGAGGGCCTTTTTCATAAATCCGGGCATGCGGATCTTCCATTGCATCAGGTTGCCCATGAGCATCATCAAATCGTTGCTGAATCCTTGGAACATGAAAAGGTAATTGCGTACATCGTTCACATTCTTGCAGTTCTTCTTGATACTGTTGTCAATTTCTTTGAAAAAATCTTCACTCATGCCATAAATTTGGATAAGCATTTTCTTACAACGGCTTTTTTCAGCAACTCCCAATTTGTTGTTTTGGGTAGGAATCTTCAATGTGCGCTTAAAAACTGTCAGGTCTGGCAGAAAACCGGCATTTGTGATACCTAAATTGCTGGCCATTGTCGCCTGATAATATACGCGGATGAGGGTCATGAAATCTTGCATGCCGCCAACTTTTTCGCTTTCTTCGGTTTCTTTCTTACCGAATAGTTTTGAAAATATATTCATTTGTTCCTGTTTTTTATATATAATAATTAGGTGTAGATATAAAATCAGGGCAAAGATACGTCTTTCTGTTCAATAATTTGGCCATAAAGAGTGAAAAAATGATGTATAAATGGTTGAAATACCGCCTTTGGATAGAAAATAGGATAATTAAACGTTGGATTGATGAAGAATGATAAGGCGAAGGTGTCGGTGAATGAACATATGGGTGATAAGAATGTTGTCTTTTCTAGTGTTAAAGAATTGTCGTTTTTTAGATGAATATTTTATAAAATGGGAAAAAAAACATATCTTTGTCCCGTTTAAATGTATCTGTGCAATAAACGTCTTATATGAAACAAGCTTCGCAAATTAATAATATAATTAAGTGGGGAGTCATCGGTTGTGACCTTTTAGTGCTCAATGTCTTGTTGTGGCTCTTCTATTCTGGTCGGGATTTTGGATTGTCTCCTATCGGAGTGATTGGTGGACGTGAGTTTATTTTGATATCTAATCTCTGTTATCTGTTCTGTGTGGCATTGTTCCCGCCAATTCTGCAGATGAATAATGTACGTTCGGATGAGATTGTCAGACGAGTATTCAATACTGTATGGTGGTATGCTGCATTGGTGATATTCGGCACTTGGTTTATTAGCAAAACATTTGAAATCTTCTGGACCGGAATATTATTTTATTTCCTTCTTTTCTTGTGTCTCACCGTATCAAGATTGGTGTCACGTTATCTGGTGAAGCGTATGCGCCGTATGGGGCGGAATACCAGGCATGTAGTCTTTGTCGGTGCTTCGTCCAATATGTTGGAACTCTATAATACCTTAATGGATGATCCTTCTCGTGGATATCATGTAAGAGGATATTTCAATGATGTGGAAAATATGGAGTTTCCGGAGGAGATTCCTTATCTCGGTGAAATCAGTCTGTTGGATGAATATTTGGAGTTACCGGAAAATAGTGATGTGGAGAGTGTCTATTGTTGCTTGACATCCAACAGAAGCCGGGAAATTCGGGATATTATCAATTATTGCGAGAATCATGTGAAGCGTTTTTATAGCGTACCTAATGTGCGTAACTACCTGAAGCGCCGTATGGAGATGGAATTGGTAGGCGATGTGCCAGTGCTCTATGTGCGCAATGAACCTTTGCAGGAGGTAGGTAACCGTTTCTTGAAGCGCTTGTTTGACATCGTTTGCTCGACAATATTCTTGTGTACATTGTTCCCCATCATATATATAATAGTGGCTATCGTCATCAAATTGACTTCTCCTGGACCAATCTTCTTCAAACAAAAGCGGAATGGATTAAACGGAGAAGAATTCTATTGCTACAAATTCCGTAGTATGAAGGTGAATGCACAAGCGGATACGTTGCAGGCAACAGAAAATGATCCGCGAAAGACCAAGTTTGGTGATTTTATGAGAAAGACGAATATTGATGAACTTCCCCAGTTTATCAATGTGTTCATAGGTGATATGTCTTTGGTTGGGCCTCGTCCTCACATGGTGAAGCATACCGAGGAGTATTCGGAATTGATAAACAAATATATGGTGCGTCATTTCATCAAACCGGGGATTACAGGATGGGCTCAGGTAAACGGATGTCGGGGTGAGACGAAGGAACTTTACCAGATGGAAGAGCGAATTCGTAAAGATATCTGGTATGTGGAGCATTGGAGCTTTTGGCTCGACCTGCGTATCATGTGGATGACTGTTCGCAATATGTTGCTTCGTAACGAGAAAAATGCTTATTGAGAAAACAATATAATATACATGCAGAATAAAATTATGAAAGGATTAAGAAAAAGCATATGTTTGCTATTTGCTGTTCTGGTGTTGGCCGCTTGTCAAAGTTATAAGCAAGTCCCCTACCTGCAGAATAGCGATGATTTGAAGAATATGTCACAGGTGCAGGATTTATATGATGCCCGTATTATGCCCAAGGACCTGTTGACCATTACCGTAAATGCTGAAAATTCAGAAGTGGCAGCTCCCTATAATCTGGTAGTTCAGTCGCCTTTTAATACAACAACGAAGAACCTGACTGCCCAACCGGCTCTGATGAGTTACCTGGTGGACAATAATGGAGATATAGAGTTCCCTAGCCTTGGTAAAATACATGTGGGGGGACTTACCAAGACGCAAGCAGAGGCTATGATTCACCAAAGGCTAAGGCCTTTCTTCGAGAATAATAATTTTATAGTTAATGTACGAATGATAAACTATAAGATTTCTGTCTTGGGTGAGGTGGCAAGGCCGAATACGTACACTATATCCAATGAGAAGGTCAATGTGTTCGAAGCATTGGCTCTTGCTGGAGACCTTACCATTTATGGAGAACGAAATGGGGTAAAACTGATCAGAGAAGATGAGAATGGTCGCAAAGAAGTGGTTACTCTGAACTTGAATGATGCTAGTATCATCACTTCGCCCTACTACTATCTTCAGCAGAACGATGTGCTTTATGTCGTACCTAATAAAGCAAAGGCAAAGAACTCAGACATAGGTAACAGTACGACCTTGTGGTTCTCGGCTACATCGATTATGATTTCATTGACATCTCTTTTGTATAACATCCTGAAATAATAAAGATTCAATACACTATGAAAGAAGACGGTTATAACGATAACTACGCGAGAGAAGAGGAAGAAGGATTTGACTTTCAAGCTATCTTGGCTATATTCCTGATGAATTGGAGGTGGTTTGCTGCTTCGGTAGTAGCTTGTATCTTGGTGGCATTTGTCTATCTGAAATATACGACACCTGTCTATAAGATAACCACTAAAATAATGATTAAGGATAACAAGAAAGGTGGTTATACCAGCGAGATGGTGGCATTGGAAGATTTGGGTTTCCTGAATTCTACTGGTGGTATAGATAATGAGATAGAGGTTCTCCGTTCCAAGTCATTGGTTAAGGATGCGGTCATGGAAATGAAACTTTATACGACTTACATGGAAAAGGGACGTATAGGTAAGCGAGACCTCTATAAGTCGAGTCCCATTTTAGTGGATGTGGAGCATGAGCGAGTGGCTGATTTGAAATATGGTTATAATCTTTCTATTGAGATGGATAAGGATAGTGTGCTTCACATCTCGTGTGAAACGTATGATGCGGCCTTGGAAGAGAATGTTGAATTGGAAGCGGAGACAAAGACATTGCCTTATCTATTGGAAACTCCCAATGGAAACCTTTTATTTACAAAAAATGCATTAGTGCCTTATACGTTGGATAAGCAACTGTTGGTCAATATCACTCCTCCCTTAAAGGTCGCAAAAAGTTATTTGGCAAGTATGACTATCGAGCCGACTTCTAAAACGACTTCTGTTGCTGTCATATCGTTGACCAATACCAGTCCTGCTCGCGGAGAGGATTTCCTGAACAAACTGGTTGAAATCTATAATGAAGATGCCAATGAGGACAAGAATCAAGTGGCTAGAAAAACCGAAGCTTTCATTGCAGAACGAATTTTGCTCGTAAGTCGTGATTTGGATGCTACAGAGACAGATTTACAGAACTTCAAGATTAAATCGGGACTTGTAGATCTTCCGGCATCTGCCGAACAGGCTCTGAAAGAGAACTCGGATTATGAAAAGAAGTTGGTGGATATAAATACCCAGATCCGATTGGTGGAGATGCTTTCTGAACATGTATTCAATCCCAATAATAAGTTTGAGGTATTGCCTGCCAATATAGGATTGACAGACCCTTCTTTGACTCAAGCCATCAATGCCTATAACCAACAGGCGCTTGAGCGTTCCCGTCTCATGCGTACAGCTTCGGAAATCAATCCGGCAGTTGTTCATGTCACGGCACTTGTCGAGGGACTATTGGACAATGTAAAAACAGCTGTTACTAACCTCCAAAAGGGATTGATTATCTCCAAACGTGATATAGAACGTGAAGCGAACCGTTTCAGTAGCCGTATCAGCAGTGCGCCTACACAGGAACGCCAGATACTTGGTATCCAACGTCAACAGGAAATCCAATCTGGATTGTATCTGATGCTTCTTCAGAAGCGTGAGGAGAATTCCATTGCTCTTGCTGCTACGGCTGACAATGCCAAAATTATTGATGATGCCTTGGCTGAAGATATACCAGTCTCTCCCAAACGTTCTATGGTCCTGTTGATTGCTCTGGTGGTGGGTATCGGACTTCCTTTTGGAATTATTTACTTGATTAATCTGCTGAATTACAAGATTGGCAGTCGCTTCGATGTTGAGAAACTGACTAAGATTAACATTCTTGGTGAAGTACCCCGTGCCAAGAAACTTGAAAAGGGGGAACGGGCCTTGGTTGTCCGTCAGGATAGCAATGATTTGATGGCTGAAACTTTCCGAGCCATCCGTACGAATCTGAACTTCATTCTGACAGAACCTAATAAGAAAGTTATTTTATTGACCTCTACCACCTCGGGAGAGGGTAAGACATTCATATCATCCAATTTGGCCATGTCGTTGGCTCTATTGGGAAAGAAGGTCGTCCTTTGTGGGCTTGATATCCGTAAACCGCGATTGGTGGACTTGTTCAAATTGACCGACAAGACGCGTGGTATTACTACATTCCTTGCCGGAGATGTTAATGATAAGAATTTGCTCTTCAGCCAGATTATGAATTCTGGTGTTAGCGAGAATTTGGATCTCTTGCCTGCAGGTATTGTGCCTCCCAATCCGGCAGAATTGTTGGCTAAGGAGAACTTGCCTAAGGCTATTGAATATTTATGCGAGAGATATGATTATGTATTGTTGGATACTGCACCTGTAGGGCTTGTGGCAGATACTCTTCTTATCGGACGCGTTGCCAGTGCAAGTATATATGTATGTAGAGCAGACTATACCGCCAAGAATTCGTTTGAATTTATCAATGAATTGAAGGCAACGAAGAAACTTCCTAATATGTCATTGGTAATCAATGATGTTGATGTCGAAAAAGGGACTTATTATGGTACTGGGCGCTATGGATACGGCAATCGTTATGGGTATCGTCAGTACGGCTACGGTGTCTATGGCTTAGAAGAAGATGCTCGCAAGAAATGAGGTGAATAAAAAAGCCTGAATGGCTTCTACATATTAGGCACGGACTCTATAATCAGTAGAATTCGTGCCTAATTTATTTATTTTTATTTTAGAGATGCCTATCTTAGTTGCCACCATCTCTTTTTCTTGGGTTGTTCGTAATAATCCTCTGTATCAGTCAACTCTTCTCGTACGATATCCATATAACTCTTTTTCTCCTTTATCATTCGATAGATAGTTCCCCAGTCGGGTAATCCGCCTAGATTGCGGTCATCAATGAACATATCTACTTTCAATTTGCGTGAGTAGTTGCTATGTCCGTTCTCTTCCTCGGGGTAATCTTTGTTGACGGCATAAAATTCAACACCTCGTTGGCGGCAATATTCAACGGCCTCTTCCAACAGTTCGCCTTCGCGCACGCTCCATAGTATCAACCGATGGCGCTCTTTGATTAGCATCTTCAGGGTTTCGATAGCAAAAGGTATTTCAGCTCCAATCTCAGGGTAACGATGTTCCACGATAGTTCCGTCAAAGTCTATGGCAATAGTCATATTCTTGTTCCTGTTTTTATGTTGTTGTATATATTTATGGACGGCAAAAATAAATATTTGTGGAAAGATGAGCAAATAAGCTACGATAAAATTATAAAATCTTGTACTTTGTTTGGCTATTATGTATCTTTGCACATCAAAAAAAGAAAAACAGATGATGCATAACGATACCATTTGTGCCATATCTACCGCTCAAGGCGGAGCCATTGGAGTTATCCGTGTCAGTGGTCCGATAGCTATAGAGGCAACCTCACGTTTATTTTCACCTATCAGTGGAAAGTCCCTAAAAGAGCGCCGGAATTTTTCCCTGACCTTTGGGAAAATTTTCTCAGACGAGGGAGAAATTATTGATGAGGTATTGGTCTCCATTTTCCGCGCACCCCATTCCTATACGGGTGAGGATTCTGTGGAGATTTCTTGCCATGGCTCCTCTTACATTCTTCAGCGCGTACTCCAATTGCTGATAGGGCAGGGGTGTCGTCTTGCTGAGCCGGGAGAATATACCCAGCGTGCTTTCCTTAATGGAAAAATGGACTTGAGTCAGGCAGAAGCCGTGGCCGATGTGATAACTTCCTCTTCAGCGGCAACCCATCGGTTGGCCATGAATCAGATGCGTGGCGGATTCAGTCGCGAACTCTCCGCTTTGCGTGACAAACTGCTTCACCTCACCTCATTGATGGAATTGGAACTTGATTTCAGTGACCACGAAGAGCTGGAGTTTGCCGACCGCACTGAACTTTCACAGATAGCCGACGAGATAGAGCAAGTAATCAGCCGACTGGCCAATTCCTTCAGTGTAGGTAATGCATTGAAGAATGGAGTACCCGTTGCCATTATTGGTGAAACGAATGCAGGAAAATCCACTCTCCTCAATGTCTTGCTCAACGAAGAAAAGGCCATTGTCAGCGAGGTTCATGGTACAACGCGCGATGTCATTGAAGACACCATTAATCTCCATGGCACCACTTTCCGTTTCATCGATACGGCAGGTATCCGTCAGACAACCGATGTGGTGGAGAGCATCGGTATCGAGCGCACCTTCCAGAAGATAGACCAAGCAGACATCGTCCTTTGGATGATTGATGCCGATAATTCAGCACTCAGCACTCAGCACTCAGCACTTAAAATTTCGCACTCAGCACTCAAAACAGAACTCCTTTCCCGCCTCGAAGGCAAGAACCTGATTATCCTTTTCAACAAGTGTGACAAAGTCTCCCCTGAGCATCTTGCTGAATGGGAAGCCACCTTTGCCGATGTCAATGCCCCCAAACTCTTTCTCTCCGCCAAGCATCGCCAAGGAGTGGACGAATTGGAAACCCTATTGGTAAAGACCGCAGCCCTTCCCGAAATCTCCCAAAGCGATGTCATTGTCACCAATGTCCGCCATTATGAGGCTCTCACTTATGCTCTCGATTCAATCCACCGCGTACAGAATGGCCTACAGATGAACCTTTCCGGCGACTTTGTCTCGCAAGACCTCCGCGAATGTATCCACCACCTCTCCGACATCGTAGGTGAGGTGTCAAGCGATTCTGTACTTCAAAACATTTTTAGGCACTTTTGCATCGGAAAGTAACCCACGATTAACAACAATTACAATACATTACTATTGATTATAAAGGCGTTGTTTATCAGCGCGTTTTCTTTTTGCTATATGGCTAATATAGGTCTAATATAGTCGATTTTCAGCTTTTTTTGTACCTCATTTGTACCGCGATGATTTTCAGTGAGTAATCACGTTAGAAAGGTAGTGGATAAAGTTTAATATGGTTGAATATGGTTTAAGATGGTTCAATCAAAACGAGAGAAATAAAGATAAATGAAGTTCAAAAACAGTAAAGAAAATGGCAACAAGTAGCATTCGAATCAAGAAGATTTGCCAATGGTGTGGTGCGGAATTTGAAGCCCAGAAGGTTTCAACCAAGTATTGTTCGCATCGTTGTGCCAATCTGGCCTATAAACAGGCAACAAGAGAAAAACGAGTTAAGCAAGTAGAGGCAGAGACTCATTTTATCAAGTCCGAGAAACCCAAAGAAAATGTCAAGGACAAAGAATACCTTTCAATAGCACAAGCATCCGTCTTATTAGGTCTGTCGTTACAAGCGGTATATAAGATGATATATGCTGGACATTTGGCGGCTTACAAATTAAGCAGCAGGCTTTCTTTCGTAAAAAGAGAAGATATAGACAAGATGCTTAATGCGAATCCTTATGTAAAAAAGAATAGAAGTAAAGGAAAAGACATCACCGAGTTCTACACCACCGCTGAGATTAAAGAAAAGTACGGTGTAAAGGAATCGTGGATATTCAAGGTTGCAAAAGAGAATAATATTCCAAAGACTTTTAGTAGAGGAAAGACCTATTGGAGTAAAAAGCACATTGATGCCTATTTTGCAAAGAAGGCTCCCAATCCCGATATTACAGAGTGGTATAGTGTGGCTGAGATTCAAGAGAAATTTGGAATGACACTCAGTGCCATCTACAGTTTTGTTTCCAAGAATGTGATTCCAAAGAAAAAAGTGGGCATTACTGTGTGCTATTCAAAGAAACATTTTGATATAGCCAAAGGAGTTGCCGAGCCTGAGAAACCTCAATACTACACTATACCCGAAGCTATGGAGAAATTCAACCTCACGCGTGATCAGCTATATCACTATGTGAAGTATCACAACATTACTCGCATCAAGGTTGGCAAATACACCAAAATAAGTAAACCGGAACTTGACGAGTTTCTTGCACCGCCACAAATCAAAAAATAATTGTGGTGGGTATATCGGTTATTCTCGGGTGAGTTGTTCCACCATTGAATAACCGCATTCCTTTGCTCACGAATCATTAAAACCAATAGTTATGGCAAAGGAAATTATGACATTCGAGCAACTGCCCAAGGCGGTATGTGAGCTCACAAATCAAGTGATGGAACTGCGTGATATGGTTGCAGCGTTAAAGCCAGCTGCACCAGATGAGAAGCATCGTATTGTGGGCATAGACGAAGCATGCATTATCACCCACAAAGCAAAACCTACAATCTACACCCTCGCACGTAAAGGAATAATCCCTGCATATAAAAGGGGCAAGAAACTCTACTTCTATGAAGATGAACTACTGAAATGGATTGAAGAGGGGCGCAAAGTAATTTCCACAAAATCCTATGATGAGATGCTCGCCTCTATGCAGAGCACAGTGCGCAATAAGCCGAAGAATGGATTTAGTGTATAATCAATTATGTGAGTTATGAATATATACGAGTTACTCAATCGGTTCTGGTTGGAGAATGAGTATGATCCATGCTCGGCAACAGAGATTGCACTCTATTTCTTCCTGCTGAACAAAGCAAATACAAGGCGTTGGAAGATGCCTTTTAGGTGCTCAACGGAGCTAATCCGTATGCAATTGAGTACGACTAGGCAGAATGTGCTTAAAGCTCGCGAAGGACTTCATAAAAAAGGATTTATCTCATTCACCACAGGCACAAGTAAGGGCAACTATGCCCAATACTCAATAATCGATTGCACCACTCAGTTTACGGTTCAGACAACAGATGAATTGACAGATAAGGTTACAGATGCGATTACGGGTGAATTGACGGAACCGTTGACAGGTCGATTGCCTCCACATAATATAAAAGATAAAGAGATATATAAATCTCATAACATTAGTATGGATAAATTGGAATCAATGTTATTGGAGGACGGTGAATGGCACACATCAATATTGGCTCGGATGTCAGCGGCAATTACATCTGATAAGCTGATAGATTATCTGAAAATATTCTTTGCTTATCAAAAGAAAAAAGGCGTGAAATCGAGAACTATTGAGGATGTGAAGATACATTTTCAAAATTGGCTAAGTAAAAAATTAGAAAACGATAAAGGTTATGGAAATAATGAACAAAAACAGTCAGATCCGCGTAGAGGAACTGAAATACAGGCTGCTTCAGCAGAGGATTACAAACACACGATTTAAGTTACCAATGTCATTTGACGATGCCAAAGTTTATTTGTTGGCTGCATATCAAGCAGAAGTTGAACGCCGGCATAAAGTGTTTGAACGGAATGAACATTTCGACGCACAACTCAATCTGATAGCCAAGTACCTAACTGGCGGAAGTAAGAAGTTCGGACTGATGTTCTGTGGGTTATGCGGTAACGGCAAAACCACCTGGGCAAAAGCCTTGCAGTTGCTTGTCTCAGGATTATACCTAAAGAATCCCACTAATAACTTGTACTATGTATTCCCTCTCTGCAATGCCAAAGATTTAGCAATGCGGAGCAAAGGAAACTACAGCGATTGGAGGAACGTAATGCGTTACCAGCTTATGATTGTTGATGACTTGGGAACAGAGCCACGCGAAGTGATGGAGTTCGGGAATGTCTATACACCATTGATAGACCTCATTACCACGCGTTACGAGGAACAACTTTACACTATCTTCACCACCAATCTCACCTCAGCACAACTCGAAGAGAAATATGGCAAACGCATCGTCGACCGCCTCAATGAAATGGTAGAAAAAGTCGTTTTCGAGAATGAATCCTATAGAAGGTGATGTTTTTCTCTTCCCCTTAGTTAGGGGATAATTATATCACGATAGAAAAGTCGAATAGTAATATTTGCCATCTATAAATTCATAATAAAGAGAAAAAGTTTCGGCTTTTTCTCTTTTTATTTCATAATATTTTATAACTTTGTAGTATGATAGTAAATAATAACGAAATGGATAAACCATGAATCGCATAAAAGAAGTACTTGAGGAACGAGGCATCAAACAAACTTGGCTTGCAGAAAAGTTAGGTAAGAGTTTCTGTATGGTAAACTCATATGTTTGTAATCGTCGTCAACCTAGCCTTGAAGTATTATTCGAGATAGCTAAAATATTAAATGTTGATCCGAAGGAGTTAATCGCCAACAGAGAATAAGTTTTGGAAAGTATATGTAATATGAGCAAAAAACTACCCTATAACAAGTACTCTGCTATAAGCATTTTCGAATATAGTAAAGGGTTGTTAGGCAAGACTCTTCGTGAGTTCGCCTATGAAGGATATTCTCCTAAAAAAGGAAAAGGCGGTATTGGGCAAATGGTGGAGAATCTGTATTTTCTGTTAGAAACCAATAATAACCCAGAGGCAGACTTTTCATCTGCAAGAATGGAACTGAAATGCACACCTCTGAAATTGGCAAAGAATAATGATTATCTCATTAAAGAACGCTTGGTATGCAATATGATAAACTATTGCGATGTGGTCAAAGAAGATTTTGAGCAATCGCATTTTTATCTGAAATGTCAATTGATGCTCTTGATGTTCTATCTATATAAGAAGGACTATAATAATCTTGATTTAGAGTTTGTCTTTTCTGTGCTTTGGAAGTTACCTGAAAAAGACTTATTGATTATTCGGCAAGACTATGAGACAATTATTAAGAAAATAAAGCGTGGTGAAGCGCATTTGCTTTCTGAAGGAGATACTATGTATCTCGGTGCTTGCCGAAAGGGACAAAAAGGCGACAGTCTTATGGCTCAACCTTATTCCAATAAAGGTGCCCCTCGCAGAGCTTTTAGCCTAAAAATGGCATATATGCGAACTGTTTTACAGTTTGTTGTAGAGAGTAAAGAAAAAGCTGTTACAAACTTTAAGCTATCAAAGAAGCAGTTAGTTACCGAGCAGGAATTAGCAATGCAGAGTTTTGATGAAATCCTACTTAAACGCTTTATGCCGTTCATAGGAAAGGATTACCAAACTATAGCAGCTGAAAAAGAGGTAAATATTTCGAGCAATCCAAAGAACAAATTTGCGATGATTGCGAATGCAATTGCAGCATCTAGTAAATGTTCTAATATTAATCGTTCCGAAGAATTTGTTAAGGCCGGTCTAACAATGAAGACTATCCGTGTTCAATATAACGGAAGCATTAAAGAAGCTATGTCATTTGAAAATATTGACTATGTTGAGGTTGCTGAATGTGACGATTGGTTGGACTCACGACTTTATGAATTATTTTCAAGCAGATTTTTGTTTGTTGTATTCAAGGAACAAAATCAGGGAGAAGAAGACTATACTTTGGATGATGTATTCTTTTGGACGATGCCACAAAGCGATTTAAATTGGGCAGAAAGCTATTGGAAACATATCAAAGAAAATATCCTAAACAAACATATCTCTGAATACTATTGGTGGAAAGCGAAAGATAGAAATAAATTTCATGTGCGCCCTAAAGCTCAAAAGTCTACAGACTTGGCTCCAACTCCAGATGGCGGATGGGCAAAGAAATTTTGTTATTGGTTTAACAATGATTATGTACGTAATATTGTAGATGAAAGACGAACAGAAAATGAATATTAAGAATCGTAATATCCGTGTAGTTGAACTCTTTGCCGGTGTAGGTGGTTTCCGAATCGGCTTGGAAGGTGCATCAGATGCTTATCAAACTATATGGAATAGCCAGTGGGAACCCTCGACCAAACATCAAGATGCTTCGTTAGCATATAGAGCGAGATTCGGTAGCGCAGGACATTCTAACAAAGATATATGTACCGTACCAACCAATGAAATTCCTGACCATGACTTATTGGTTGGTGGTTTTCCATGCCAAGATTATTCTGTGGCAGCAACACTTAGCCGCTCAGGGGGAATTGAGGGAAAGAAGGGTGTACTTTGGTGGCAGATATATAGAATCCTAGAGGAAAAGAGTGAAAATCGCCCTAACTATATCTTTCTCGAAAATGTAGATCGCATTATCAATTCTCCAGCTTCTCAACGAGGTCGTGACTTTGCCATCATATTGGCTTCATTATCTGACTTGGGCTATATTGTTGAGTGGCGTGTCATCAATGCTGCCGATTATGGAATGCCACAAAGACGCCGTAGAACATATATTGTGGGTTATAAGACGGATTCTGTTGTTGCAAAGCAAATTGAAGATGCAAACAATTGGCTCTTATACGATGGCGTGTTGGCCAAGTCGTTCCCCTTTGTACAGAAGAAGACTACCATTACGCAATTTGAGATTGAGGGAACCATCAAAGAGGTTTCAGATAACTTCAATAAGGGAAAGAAAGATAGCCCATTCGGTACCGCAGGTATAATGATTGACCGCAATATCCTTTCAGTAAACTCAACAGCCGTATATGATGGCCCTATTCAGACACTTGGCGACATCTTGGTCGATGAGGAATTTGTGCCCGAAGAGTTCTATATTTCGGAAGAGGAACTCCCCAAGTGGCAATATGAGAAGGGCGCGAAGAAGATTAATCGCGTGTCCAAGGAGGGCTACGAATATGTCTTCTCTGAGGGCGGAATGGCTTTTCCCGATTATCTCGACAAGCCCTCTCGCACAATGATTACTGGCGAAGGAGGAGCAGCCCCATCACGATTCAAGCATGTGGTATTGACTCCATCAGGACGATATCGCAGACTTATCCCAATTGAGTTGGAGCGTTTGAATATGTTCCCCGACAATCATACATACCATCCTGAAATATCAGATGGCCGTCGTGCTTTCTTAATGGGAAATGCTCTTGTTTGCGGCGTGGTCGAAATTGTCGGGAAGAGTCTGTATCGTGCTATTTATGGCGAAGAGCCTGTTTCTTCAAATCCCATATACACAAAGCGCGACAAGCAGCCAGTATTCAAGTTTGACTTGTTTGCAGAGGAACGTATAAACCTTGTAGTGAATAGTCCGAAGAAGACTTATACATTAGACCCGACCAAGCACCTCCTTATTGGGTTAGTTAAGTTGGATAACCAAGATTATTTTTTGGATGGGGCACCGAGCAAGGTCTACTATACAGGAAAAACCAAGTCGTTCCCCTCAACAATTGCGCTGAACAAACTCTACTACTTCATGCCCTATATCAAAGGCAAAGGAGTAAAGGACTTATATCTCATCCGTATAGCACGCATAGGAAGCAAGGCAGAGATTAATAAGTTAAGTAACGATACAGACCCTCGCTTGGTGTTTGAACTTGAATACCTTGAAAGCCTTCCGGACTATAAGCCTATAAAGCTGAACATCTTTAACTCGTTTAGAGACACGATATTGGAAAGTATTTTTTAGAAAAATTTATAAGTTGTATATTTAATAAACGATGTAAACTATATCAATGATATATAACAATTCAGATTATGAATAATACATATTTTATCTTATCTAAAACCAAATTAAGCATAGATAGATTTCATATTTGCACATGGGATTATCTTGACTTTAATGCAGCTATTGAAATCGGCATAGAGTTCACACCTGTAACACCCAATATAAAGACAGTTGACTTTAAATTATCACTACCTTTTTTGAAAGCATCAGATAAGGTAATATGCCTAATGGATTCCCTAGTAAGAGATGATGATAATTGTAAATTTATATTCAATGATACGATTAAAAATACTTCGCACATTAGAGCAGATAAGAGAAATGGCTCTGTTCTAGAGTTTTCGTCCAGAAATAAATTATCCGTATTGCCCGTCAAAGATATAAATACAGAAAATGGATTCTGTTCTTTTTCTGTACAAGACATTAATCATGCTATCAAAAACTATGTCCGAATCTATATCCAAACCAATGTATCCGAATTAGCAATAATTAGAAAAGGTATTACAAAAGAGACCTACATATATGATATTAAAGTAAACGAAAAACGCAATTTGCCTTCAGCTATCAATGACCTATTAAGTAATGGATTTCATTTATGTAATGACATAAAGGCTTGTTTTTGTTTTCATGTTATCCCCAGTAAATATAACATTGCATATCTAAATAGTGCAAAACTAAAGAATATACGTATATTAGAATCTGACGCTTTTAATAGATATTTACCCAATACTAGTAAAATCAGCAACAATGAATGTATAATTGTTTTTAACAAAAGTGAGAATTCAAAAGACGGTTCATACTCATTTTTCTCGGAATTTGAAAAAGAGACTATCGGTAATAAGCAAATTGTATGGACTATATTTGCTAATATTATGTGCAGTTTATTATTCGGAGTCTTTTCTTTAAGATCATGGACCAGAGGTCAAGAATGGTATAATTGGTTACCATGGGAATATTGGGTTACCTTTATCTGCTTGTTATTATTACTTGCTTACTTATTCATTCCATGGAGGAAGATTTTAAAAAAAATAAAAAAAGTTTTTTAAGCAATGAATATATTATTAGACACAAATATTTTAATACCATTAGAAGATACAAGTCGAGTCTTAGATTCTTCTTTTGCTGAACTGCGGAAATTATCTGCTGAACAGCAGCATTGTCTATATATTCATCCTATTCAACTGCAAGATATTAATCGCGATAAAAATGTAGATCGTAGAAATATTGTAAAATCTCGTTTAGCACAGTACACGCAAATAGAAAACCCTCCCGTCTTGTCGGAAAAAGAATGTACGGAACTTGGTCTGCATCCACTAAATGAGAACGACAAAGTTGATAATAATGTCCTATTTGCATTATATCGTGGGGCTGTACACATCCTTGTGACTAATGATGAAGGAATACATCGAAAAGCATCAAAAATAGGTGTTCAAGATAAAGTTTACCGTCTTGAGCAGTTCATTCAATTTCTACAACGATCTGCATCAAAGAAATTCTCTTTCGATTATACGGGAGTACGAGAACGCTATCTCTATGAAATAAATAAAAGTCAGTCATTCTTTGACTCATTACGACACTCATACAATGGCTTTGATAATTGGTTTCAAAAATGTGCAGAGGAACAAAGAAAGTGTTGGTGTATTGAAGATGGTGACAATAATGTAGTCGCTATTTGTATCTACAAAAAAGAACAAGATGCCATTTTAACTGATAATGGAGAGACGATACCAGGTTCTATACTAAAACTCTGTACTTTCAAGGTAGACACAAGTGCAAGAGGTAAAAAGCTCGGAGAACGCTTGATGTATATTGCTTTTGATTATTGTGTTAAAAACAATATTGATTGGGTATATCTACATACATTTGGTGAAGAGCAAAAGACATTAGTAGGACTATGTGAAGAATATGGATTTTCGCTGCTTGGCAAGTACAAGCAAGACGATGTCTATATTAAACCAATGAAACTTAAGGATGATGGGGAGTCAACTTTGGACTCATTGATTAAGTATTACCCATATTTTAATGAAAATACCGAGGTTAATAAATTCATAATCCCCATTCAACCAAAGTATCATGAGGATCTATTTCCTGATTTTAGTAGTATGAAAGGATCTTTATTTGAAAAAGACCAAAATTTATACTCTTGTCAAG
>JAZQAG010000003.1:0-31746 GCA_045545095.1 Phocaeicola sp.
AATCATCGGCATCAGCTTCTCCACATACGGGAAGTAACGCAGAATCTTGTCGATATACTCCGATTGTTTACGATGTTCCGCTTCGTATGATTGCTTGACCTCCTGTATCTGCTTTTGGTGTTCCACCTCCATTTGCTTGATATTGGATTGCAGTTGCTCAATGGTCTTGTCTCGGATTGCTATCTCATCCCGTAAATCCTCGTTTTTGCGTTCCAATGATTTCATCTATTATTCCGATTTCGGTTGATTATTTTAGCGTTTTTGTGTAATTTTGCGAAATTACATTTCGGATATTCAAGAAAGATACAGCATGAACCCTATCGCCATACGCCTGCTTAACCAACAATTAGCGTCGCCCGTGTTTTCCGATCCGGCCGACGTGGTATCGCACATGGGAGCAATACAGGCACAGGAATACCGCCTGATGCGTTGGGCAGTGGCCATGCAGATTGAAAACATGAACGAAGCATGGAGGAGATACGAACAATACAAATCAACATAGGAGGGGTATCATCATTAAAGAGGGGAACTTGCAGATAAATGCAAATTCCTGCTCGTATTTACGGGCAGGGAGTCGGATTACTCCAAAAATCGCAAGGATTTGAACAGCGAAGGTTTACAAAATGAAAGCGTAATCAATCAAAATGGGGTTGATTGCGCTTTGAATTTAATCAATACAAACCTATAATATGACATAAAGATTTATATTGTCTGATTTCTCTATCAAAATGTCATGCGCGGTTTTATTCTCTAAAAAATCAGAAATGAGGAAGGAAGAGGGGGAAACGTCAAAAATTGTGCATCTGATTGCTCTATTCAACTTTTATCCCTAACTTTGCCACGAAAATAGAATGTATGCCCAGCATAGATAGGGGCAGGTGTAGAAGGAAAGAAAACTTATGTACTTTTGTCCTTCTGTCAATAAAAAGGAAAAACAGAAAAAGATGGAATTTACCTACGATGTCATTGTCATTGGTGCCGGACATGCCGGATGCGAAGCCGCGACCGCTTCGGCCAATATGGGTTCAAAGACCTGTCTCATCACCATGGACATGAACAAGATTGGTCAGATGAGTTGCAACCCGGCTGTGGGAGGTATTGCCAAGGGACAGATTGTGCGAGAAATTGATGCCTTGGGTGGATACATGGGATTGGTTACCGACCGTTCGGCCATCCAATTCCGCATGTTGAACCGCTCGAAAGGGCCGGCCATGTGGAGTCCGCGTGCGCAATGCGACCGCGAGAAATTCATTTGGGCTTGGCGTGAGGTGTTGGAGAACACCCCCAATCTGCATATTTGGCAAGATACGGTGAATGAATTGCTCGTTGAAAAGGGCAAAGTTGTGGGAGTAAAGACTGTTTGGGGTGTGACGTTTCATGCCTGTTGTGTCATCCTGACGGCCGGAACATTCCTCAATGGACTGATGCATGTGGGACGTACCCAACTTCCCGGCGGGCGCATGGCTGAGCCGGCGGCTTATCAATTGACAGAATCCATCACCCGTCACGGCATTGTGGCCGGACGCATGAAGACAGGTACTCCTGTGCGTATTGACGGACGTAGTGTGCACTACGATGAAATGGAGATTCAGGAGGGAGAATCGGACTTCCATAGTTTCTCCTACATGAGCGAACCGCGCAAGTTGAAACAGCTCTGTTGCTGGACCTGTTTTACCAATCCTGAAGTACACGAAATACTCCGTAACGGGCTTCCGGAATCTCCCCTTTTCAACGGCCAGATTCAGAGCATAGGACCCCGTTATTGTCCCAGTATAGAGACAAAAATCGTCACTTTTCCCGACAAGGAGCAGCATCAACTTTTCCTGGAGCCGGAGGGAGAGACCACCCAGGAGCTCTATCTGAACGGCTTCTCATCTTCTCTTCCGATGGATATACAGATGGCGGCCTTGAAGAAAGTGCCTGCTTTCCGCGATTTGGTCATCTATCGTCCGGGATATGCTATCGAATATGATTACTTCGACCCCACCCAATTGAAGCACACGTTGGAATCAAAGGTTATCCAAAACCTCTTCTTTGCCGGACAGGTAAATGGTACTACCGGTTACGAGGAGGCAGGTGGTCAAGGCCTCGTTGCGGGAGTCAATGCGCATATCAATTGCCACGGAGGCGAACCCTTTGTTTTGAAACGCGACGAAGCCTATATCGGTGTGCTCATCGATGATTTGGTGACAAAAGGGGTGGACGAACCTTATCGTATGTTCACTTCACGCGCTGAATACCGCATTCTCCTCCGTCAGGACGACGCAGATATGCGCTTGACAGAACGTTCCTACAACTTGGGGTTGGCGAAGCGCGAGCGATACGATTTGTTATTGCAGAAGCGTGAAAACATCACTAAGATTATAGATTTTGCACAAAAGTTTTCCATCAAGGCTGCTTATATCAACGATGCTTTGGAAGGCTTGGGCACTACCCCACTCCGTGGTGGATGCAAACTTATCGACCTGTTGGATCGTCCCGAAATCAATATCAAGAACATCTCGCCCCATGTCAATGCTTTCGCCCAATTGTTGGACACTATTGAGGGTCGAAAGGAAGAGACCCTGGAGGCTGCTGAAATAAAAATCAAATATCGTGGATACATTGAACGCGAACGGCTGATTGCCGACAAGATGCAGCGGTTGGAGAACATCCGTATCAAAGGTAAGTTTGATTATGCCAATCTGCAATCCCTTTCTACCGAGGCCCGACAAAAACTGGCGAAGATAGACCCTAAAACTTTGGCGCAAGCCAGTCGCATCCCTGGTGTCTCACCCAGCGATGTGAATGTCCTGTTGGTGTTGATGGGGAGATAAATATGATTAATGTTCCACGTGGAACAATTTAATGAAGTAAACCGTGTAAATTACTGGGTATGAATAAAGAATTATTGTTGGAAAACCTGCGAACAGTGCCTGATTTCCCTATTCCGGGAATACTTTTCTTCGATGTGACCACACTCTTCAAGAATGCCGCTTGCTTGCGTGAATTGGAGGATGCATTATATGATATCTATAAGGATAAAGGTATCACTAAGGTTGTCGGCATCGAATCGCGTGGATTTGTTATGGGTGCTTTGTTGGCCGCTCGATTGGGGGCTGGATTCGTTCCGGCACGTAAACCGGGCAAACTCCCTGCTGAGACTATTCAGGAATCTTTTGCTAAAGAGTATGGCACAGACACCATCGAAATCCATAAGGATGCCATTGCGGAGAATGATGTAGTGCTGATTCATGATGACCTGTTGGCTACTGGAGGAACTGCCAAAGCGGCTTACAACTTGGTGAAGAAGTTTGCTCCTAAAGAGGTATTTGTAAACTTTATCCTTGAGATCACCAATCTCCATGGCCGCGAAATCTTCGATGAAGGAGTGGAGGTAAGTGCACTTTTGGAGGTTGAAGAATAGTTCCTTTGAAGCCAAGTTTCTGCTTCCTTAATTGGAACCCGAAGCCTTCTAAACCCATTAAAAGATATGATAGAGCAAGACCTGCATACAAACGATTATCTGCGCGGTATCGTGATGAACCTGCCCGAAACACCCGGATGCTACCAGTATTTGGACAGTACGGGCTCTATCATCTATGTAGGTAAAGCCAAGAATCTGAAGCGGCGCGTCTATTCCTACTTCTCCAAGGAACACGGGCCAGGAAAGACGCGTGTGTTGGTCAGTAAGATTGCTGACATACGCTACGTGGTGGTAAAGAGCGAGGAGGATGCCCTATTATTGGAAAACAACCTTATCAAGAAGTATCGTCCGCGCTATAATGTATTGTTGAAGGACGACAAGACCTACCCCAGTATCTGTGTGAGCAACGAATATTTCCCGCGCATCTTCCCTACCCGTCGTATTGTACGCAACGGTTCTACTTACTATGGACCGTATAGCCATGTGCCCACCATGTACGGGTTGCTCGACCTTATCAAGAAACTCTATAAGGTGCGTCGTTGTAATTTGGCGCTGACTCCCGAGAATATCCGAAACGGCAAGTTCAAAGTGTGTCTGGAATATCATATAAAGAATTGCCAGGGACCTTGTATCGGCCAGCAGGCGCACGACGATTATATGAAGAGCATCGGCGAAATCAAGCAGATTCTTTCAGGAAACACCCATGAGTTGACCCGTCAGATGATGAGCGAAATGCAACGTTTGGCCGCAGAGATGCGCTTTGAAGAGGCGCAGGCTATCAAGGAGAGGTATCAGCTACTGGAAAGCTATCAAGCTAAGAGTGAGGTGGTTAGCAGTGTGTTGCACAACATCGACGTGTTCTCCATAGAGATGGATGGAAACGATGCTTTCATCAACTATCTTCATATTGCTAATGGCTGTGTGAATCAAGCTTTTACATTCGAGTACAAGCGGCGGATGGATGAGACGCAGGAGGAGCTGTTGCAATTGGGTATTGTGGAGATGCGCGAGCGGTACAAGAGTCTTTCGAAAGAGATTATCGTACCCTTTGAATTGGATTTGGAACTCTCAGGCGTGACATTTTTTATTCCCCAACGGGGCGAAAAGAAGAAGCTGCTCGACCTCTCTATCCTCAATGTGAAACAGTATCGTGCCGATCGCATGAAGCAGGCCGAGAAACTGAATCCCGAACAGAAGAGCGTACGCCTGATGAAAGAGATACAAACCGCTTTGGGCATGGAAAAAATGCCGTATCAGATAGAATGTTTCGACAATTCCAACATCTCTGGAACCGATGCTGTGGCTGCTTGTGTGGTATTCAAGAAAGCCAAGCCCAGCAAGCAGGATTATCGGAAATACAACATCAAGACCGTTGTTGGCCCCGATGATTATGCCTCGATGCAGGAGGTGGTACGCCGCCGTTATAGCCGTGCCATCGAAGAGGGCACTCCCCTACCCGACCTCATCATCACCGATGGTGGAAAGGGACAAATGGAAGTGGTACGACAGATTGTGGAGGACGAACTCCACCTCAACATCCCCATTGCCGGACTTGCCAAAGACGATCGCCATCGTACCCGAGAACTTCTCTTCGGATTCCCTCCGCAGACCATCGGCTTGAAGCAAAACACTCCCCTCTTCCACCTTCTTGAGCAGATACAGGACGAAGTACACCGCTTCGCCATCACCTTCCATCGCGACAAGCGCAGCAAGCGACAAACAGCCTCCGCCCTCGACACCATCAAAGGCATTGGCGAGAAGACAAAGTCCGCCCTCCTAAAACACTTCAAGAGCGTGAAGCGCATCCGCGAAGCATCGGAAGAGGAACTCTCCACCATCATCGGGCCAGCCAAAGCAAAAGTACTCATGGAGGCATTGAAAGAATAGCAATCGTCCGCACGCAAGATTAGCATTCTTCACTGACCAAGATTAGCATTCCTTCCCCACCCCCGAAAAGCCTCACGAGAATCGCAAATTTCCGTCCCTCCCCACGGATGAACGGAAATATCGCAAGGAATTTGCGCCTTTTTATAGCATTTCATTCTGAAAGCCAATACAATAGGTCATAATTTTCGTGACGAAGATTTGAGCGAAATAGAAAATCCAAGGGAAATTCCCCTCTTTTCCATCCAACCTATTGATTTTATTGATATATTTGCAACACTTAATCTTATCTTGAATTATATGCGCAAAATAACTATTGTATTAGCTCTCTTCCTCAGCCTATTTGCAGGTCACGCACAGAATGCTGGTATGAGAATATACGAACTGACAAACTCTTCCAATTGGTTCACTTTGGCAAAAGAATATCCGCAATTGAAAGATTCTATTCAATATGACTTTGTCCGACTGATGGCAGAAGCAATGATTGCACAAAATTTCAACAGGGAGGCAGAAGCCATAGAATTGTTTCGCACGTTGATAAATTCACACCAACAACAAATAGGAAGTAACGCAGCTCTGAGCCTTACAGAAATAATATTAGGCAATTATGAACGCTCGGGCATGTACAATTTGGCTGCAGAAAAGGCCAACAACCTGATTGAACAAATAAAAAGTTCTGGTGCACCTGTTGACTATTCCAACCTGATTGAAATACATAAAAGGAATAAAGCTCTGTCCAAATATGATTCCATAATGATAATTTGTAACAATACGAAGGATATGGCCATTCCTTTTACGATGGAAAAGACAGATACACTATTGTTCGACAATCAGAATCCAGTTCCGAACAGGTATTATATTCCTGTGACAATTCACGGTACTACGCATCAATTCATGTTCGATACAGGAGCAACCATAACATATCTGTCAAAAAGATTTGCAGATCTTGTCGGTGTAGAATACATTGGATACAGTTTCTCAAACGGAGACTTAGGCTATTTGGACAGTTTAGAACTGGGTGACATTACTTTCAAGAATGTAATAGTCCTGGTAAATAATGGAACTCCCTTGGACAGTGTGTGCACTATAGACGCAGTTTTAGGAATGAACCTTGTACGGAAATTGGATGAATTGCGGATAGACAATAAGAATAACCAACTAATATTTCCTGCCAAACAGTCAAAAATGCCGGAATATGCACCAAACATCGTCAGAGATGCCAGTCAACTCCTGTTTGTGGAAACAACAGACACAAAAGGGCAGTTGACCGTACTTCTCGATAGCGGAGCGGAAACAGGATTTTCTTATCACTATTTCACCAAGCATCGCAACGAACTGAGCCAACTTCGCGGTACCAAAGAAATTGTCGGAGGAACGGTCGATGGTTTCCATTCTACAATGGCACTACATGTTCCATCTGTAAAGTTTTCCGTTTGCAATCAAGAATTGGAAATGAAAGATGTGTACGTTCCTTATATGAAAGGTAGCAGCACTGACTGGTATGATATAGCCCTCGGCATAGATTTCTTCAGACAATATAACTATGTGACCCTGAATTTCAAGGAAATGTTTATAGTGATTGAATAAGAATTGCCTTGAAGCTCTCCTCCGTAAGTACTAAAAAACAAGTTACGGAGGAATAAAAATTAGAAATGCTTCTCTGCAACTCGTTTTATATCACCTTCCATTCGACTATAAAGGGGACTTTATATTGTATTTCAACATAAAGACAAATATGTTATACATATACAATTTGTAAGCAGTATTCAATACAAAAGACCGAATGCCCACAAGGGAATCTTATTACCGACGGGATAGTCGATGTTGTCGGCGGCGATGAAGGCCGATTGTTCGCGGGCTATCTGCTTACCATCCTTGCTCTTGCCACCGACTTCGATGGTATAGCGGCGGTCAACAGTGTAGTCGGCACTGCGAGTGCTGTATTCTACCTGATGCTGATAGGATAACTGGTTGACCATGAACACTTCGCGAAGGGTCCCCTTGTTGACATCCTCTAGCGAAAGGACGTAGAGCAGATTCGGATTCTCCATATAGATTTTGTCCGGCTTTTGTAGCTTCTTTAGTGAATCGAGGTCGGAGTAAAGAAGGTGAATTAGTCTGGCACGATGCAGGTCCTTTTGTTGCTGGTACAAAAAATGATAAGTTCGTCACAAAAATGTGATTTTGTTTGCTTATTCCATTGAAAATAGTAGAACCAATCTCTCATTGCTTGAGGGATAAAAAAAGCAATTCTTGCAACTCTTTTTTGTCATCTTCTATACAACAATAAAGGAACTTTTGTACCTTTGTGGACGAATAACCGTGGAGTCATAAAATAGTTCCTGATTCACCAAAACAAAAATATATCGTAAAGAAGAAATAATCTATGCGAACAGTCATACAACGCGTCAGCCACGCATCGGTAACTATCAATGGGACGGTGAAATCGGCCATAGAGAAGGGATTGCTGGTGTTGGTGGGCATTGAGGACGCTGACACAGAAGAGGACATACAGTGGCTCTGTAAGAAGATTGTGGGGTTACGGGTGTTTGACGACGAACAGGGGGTGATGAACAAAAACATCCAGGATGCTGGGGGCGACATATTGGTTATCAGCCAGTTTACCCTGTTTGCCTCCACCAAGAAGGGCAACCGTCCGTCGTACATACGGGCAGCCAAGCCGGACATCTCCATACCGCTCTACGAACAGTTTTGCGAAGAGTTGGGCATTGCCCTCGGGAAGCCTGTAGGCACAGGGGAATTTGGCGCGGACATGAAAGTGGAGTTGCTGAACGATGGACCGGTAACCATTTGCATGGATACGAAGAATAAAGAGTGAACTAGTGACAAGTGACGAGCTACAAGCTACGAGTGTAAAAGCACAGCAAAGTTAGCTCGTAACTTGTAGCTCGTAGCTAAAAACTAACTTAATATGACCCTACAAGAAGCACAAGATACCGTTGACCGCTGGATAAAGACGTACGGAGTGCGATATTTCAGCGAACTGACCAATATGGCCTGCCTCACCGAAGAGGTGGGTGAACTGGCACGCATCATGGCACGTACCTACGGTGACCAATCGTTCAAGAAAGACGAAAAGCATGACTTGGGCGATGAGATGGCCGATGTCCTGTGGGTGCTTCTCTGCTTGGCCAACCAGACGGGAGTTGACCTTACCGCGGCCTTTGAACGAAACCTGCAGAAGAAGACGGAGCGGGACAAGACAAGGCACAAGGAGAATGAAAAATTAAGGGGGCTCTCCCCCACCCCCTCCCAGAATGGAGGGGAGCAATAAACCTATCGAATATAAACTAATAACAATAGACATTATGAACCATTATCATCATCACGACCATGATTGCGACTGCGGATGCGGACACGATCATGAACATTTCCACGAGGAAGATTTCAGCAGTCAGGACAAGTACCACGAAGCCTTGGCACAGTATGACACCCAGTTGAGCGACGAACACATCCAGGCACAAGTGTCACGCCTGCTTGAACATGTCAGCGAAAATGACACACTTGAGGTAAAGAAAGCTCTTTTCGGTTGCCTTGACCTCACCACACTGAAGTGTACCGACAGCGAGGAGAGCGTGCTCAATTTTGTAGAAAAAGTCAACACGTTGGACGAAGAGCATCCCGACCTTCCTCACGTAGCGGCTCTCTGTGTCTATCCCTGCTTTGCCGGTATTGTCAGCGAATCACTTCAAGCTGAGGGTGTAGAAGTGGCTTGCGTGAGCGGCGGATTCCCCTCATCACAAACCTTTATGGAGGTCAAAATTGCCGAAACCAGTCTTGCCCTTCACGAAGGAGCTACAGAGATTGACGTAGTCATCCCCGTAGGGAAGTTCCTCAGCGGTGACTACGAAGGCATGTGCGACGAGTTGCAGGAGCTGAAGGCCCTCTGTGGCGACCATGCGTTGAAGGTCATCTTGGAGACCGGCGCACTGAAATCAGCCACTAATATCAAGCGTGCCGCCCTGCTGGCCATGTACAGTGGAGCTGACTTCATCAAGACCTCTACAGGCAAGGAAGCCGTGAGTGCCACTCCCGAAGCCGCCTTTGTCATGTGTCAGGCCATTAAGGAGTATTATGCCAAAACCGGCACCAAAATAGGTTTTAAGGCCGCAGGAGGCATTAACACCGTGCAGGATGCCCTCTCCTACTATACCATTGTTAAAGAGCTGTTAGGCGAAGAATGGCTGACTCCTGCCCTCTTCCGCATCGGCACCAGCCGACTGGCCAACCTGCTGCTCAGCGACATATTGGGTGAAGAGGTAAAGGTGTTCTGATAGGTAATGGTTTTTTATTGACATAGTTGAAACCTGGATTGCACATGCAATTCAGGTTTTTCTTTATGTTAGTGGAAAGCGGTAAAAAAAGGACAGTTCTGCCGCATTTTCCGTCAATATTAGGAAAGATATTCTGTGTATCTTTGCAGCGCAATTATTGTATAAGAACTGAACTGTCTATGTCCTTTTTTTGTAAAACAAGACGTGTCATGTTCGCAATCCTGCCGTGGATTATGGCAGGTTGCGACATGATTGAATATCATCCCTACGACGCACGTATCGAAGGGATGATAGACATCAATAACCGTAATATCGCCCGTATTGAGGAGAGTTTGCAAGGCGTTGATACTTTCCGTTTCGCTTTCATTACCGATACCCAGCGGTGGTACGATGAAACGGAGGATGCCGTTGCGGCCATTAATTTGCGGCCAGATGTTGACTTTGTGTTACATGGAGGGGATTTGACAGATTTTGGTGCGACCAAAGAGTTGTTATGGCAACGTGATATACTGAATGGGTTGAAGGTTCCTTATGTCTGTCTCATTGGTAATCACGACTGTTTGGGTACGGGTGAAGAGGTGTTCAAAAAGGTCTTTGGGGATCCCAATTTTGCATTTACGGCAGGGGATGTTCGTTTCATTTGTATGAATACCAATGCACTGGAGTATGACTATTCAGAGCCTGTACCTGACTTTCATTTCTTGGATGCCGAACGGAAAACTTTTCCTGATGAAGCTGACCGTACATTGTTTGCCATGCATGTGAAACCGTTTGACGAGCAATTCAACAACAATGTGGCAGAGGTGTTTGAATACGCGCTTCGGGCCTTTCCTGATCCAATCTGTTGCATTTATGGGCATGGGCATAAATTGGCCGCTGATGATCTGTTTGGAGATGGACTGATGTACTATCAATGTAGTAACATCAAGGACCGCAAATACCTATTGTTTACAATTTATAAGGAGGGATATGAGTATAAGGTGGTTGATTTTTAGTATATTGTTTCTTTGTTCTGTGATTATGACTCCTGTCCATGCTTTTGAATGGATGCCGGATAGTCTCAATTCGTTGTCAGGGAAGTATGAGCAGCGGATGTACAAATACCATCGTTGGTGGCAGGGGCTGATTCCCTCACATACGGTTTTACAATATGCAGGCAGCATAGGGTTCTTATCGGCAGGTGTCGGTTGGGATTATGGGAAACGGAACCAGTGGGAAACAACGGTACTATTGGGATATTTGCCGAAGTATAATTCTGATAAAAGCAAACTCACTTTCACGTTAAAGCAGAATTATACCCCATGGAGTATCACGCTGAAGCCTGAGCGGCTGACGGTGGAGCCGTTGACCTGTGGACTCTTTTTCAATACTATTTTCAGTGAAGAATTTTGGGTGGACGAACCTGATCGTTATCCTGAAGGATATTATGGATTTTCTACTCGTGTCCGTACGCATATTTTTGTGGGACAACGTTTGACCCATCATTTCAATGGGAAGGATAAAAAAAGCAAGAGCATTACGGCTTATTATGAATTGAATACATGCGATCTTTATATTGCGAGCCTTTTCACCAATCCTGACTATCTGAACTTGTGGGATATCCTTAGCCTCTCATTTGGAATAAAGATGCAGATATTCTGATAAGGGATATCTATAAACGACAGAGATTATTTCTCTCTGTTCACTACGTAATCAATATAAGTAGCCAACGCTGTACGTACAGATTCGTCCGTACATTCGGCAAGCAATGTATGTGCCCGTTCCACCAATCGCTGCATATATTCTTCGGCATAAACAATACCGCCTTCTTTCTTGGTGAAATCTACCAAACGGGCTATCTCCTCGTCGGTCGCCTCTTGCCGTTTGACTTTGTGTGCCAAAGCCATCATCTCCTGACTGTCTGTTGATAACAATGCGTGGATAACTGGCAGTGTCAGTTTACCCTCATGCATGTCGTTACCCACCGGTTTGCCAATGGTGGCGGCATTGTCGGAATAATCAAATATATCATCCTTTATCTGGAAGGTGACACCTATGATTTCGCCAATGCTCCTTGCCCACTCCACCTTCTCTTCTGATGCTCCGGCTGAGAAGGCACCCACTTGGGCGCATGTTTCAAAAAGGACGGCCGTTTTTTTGCGTATAATCTGAAAATAAGTCTCTTCAGAAATTGTCTCGTTGGAGACGTTGGACAGTTGCAGTATCTCCCCTTCTGCCAGACATTGTCCCAGTTGGGAGATAAGGTGGATGATGTGTACATCCTTGGTCAGTGAGCCATGCAGCAATGCTGTAGAGAGCAGATAATCCCCCACCAATACCGACACCCGATTATCGAACACGGCATTTACCGATGGCTGTCCACGGCGCTTCTGGCTATTGTCCACCACATCGTCATGCACCAAGCTGGCCGTATGCAGCAATTCCAATGAAGCGGCAGCGTGGAGTGTCTTCTCCGTCACCTCTCCTTGGCATTTGGCCATCAGCAGAGCCAGAATAGGGCGCATCATCTTTCCTGTCTGTTGGCTGATGTGCTCCAACACCTGTCCCAACAGGTCATAGTCGCTGCTGAGTGAAGAATGCATCAAGGCTATCAATTGCTTGAGTTCCCCTTCAATGGGTGCTGTTATGAGGGATTGTCGATTCATTGTTTTGCAAATTTCCGGCAAAATTAATAATAAAACATCAAAGTAAAGAGCATTAGTTCTCCAAAGTCACCTTTTTTTAGTACTTTTGACACGAAAAATTAAGAATCAAGCTATGAGTGACGAGCTACGAGCTAAAAGTGACAAGTTTGATACAGTTAGAAATGCGGTTCATCACTTGCCACTCGCAACTCGTCACCTGTAGCTAAAAACTGACAACATGGAAAAACTCTTCCTTCTCGATGCTTATGCGCTTATCTACCGCGCCTATTATGCCTTCATCAAGAATCCCCGTATCAACTCCAAGGGGATGAACACCTCAGCAATCTTTGGTTTTGTCAATACGCTAGCCGATGTCCTCAAACGGCAACAACCTACTCACATTGGCGTAGCTTTCGACCCAGCCGGACCTACTTTCCGTCACGAGGCTTACGAACAGTATAAGGCGCAACGCGAAGAGACCCCCGAGGCTATCCGCCTCTCTGTACCTATTATCAAAGAGATTATTGCGGCTTACCGCATCCCTATTCTGGAGGTATCTGGCTATGAAGCAGATGATGTGATAGGCACCTTGGCCACTACAGCTGGTGCACGGGGCATAGACACTTACATGATGACCCCCGACAAAGACTATGGTCAGCTGGTTTCGGAGCATGTATTCATGTACCGTCCGCGTTTTGGTGACAAGGATTTCGACACTTTGGGTGTGGAGGAGGTAAAGGCCAAGTTCGGCATCGAACGTCCCGAGCAGGTCATTGACTTGTTGGGACTGATGGGTGACTCGTCAGACAACATCCCCGGATGTCCGGGCGTAGGCGAGAAGACGGCACAGAAACTCATCTCCGAATTTGGCAGCATTGAGAATCTTTTGGCCAATACTGACCAACTGAAGGGAGCACTTAAAAAGAAAGTGGAGGAACATGCCGAAGAAATCAAGTTCTCCCGCTTCTTGGCCACCATCAAGACGGATGTGCCCATCGAACTCAACATGGATAGCCTGCTCGTTAAGGAGCCTGACGAAGAGAAACTGCGCACGCTGTTCGAGGAACTGGAGTTCCGCAATTTGGCAGACCGTGTGTTGAAGGGCGACAAACCGGCCACAGCACCAACAAAGAAGGCCAGCAAGAAAGAAGACAACTCCCCTACCCTGTTTCAAGCCGATTTCTTTGACTTATTTACGGACGAAAGTACGGACGAGCCAAAATATTCGACTCTCGCAGGCCTTGAAGAGACCACTTACAACTACCAATTGGTTGATACAAAGGATAAAAGAGACGAATTATTAAGAAATTTGCGGACACACGATTTTCTCGTTCTAGATACAGAGACCACAGGCACCGAGCCAATGGCCTCAGAACTGGTGGGGATGAGCTTCAGCGTGGCCGAAGGCGAAGCATGGTATGTCCCCGTACCGGCCGACCGTGCCGAAGCAACGGCCATCGTCGAAGAGTTCCGCGATGTACTCACCAATCCCAAGACCACCAAGGTGGGCCAGAACATCAAGTACGACCTCTTGATGCTGGCACAATACGGAGTGTGGCTTGCAGGCCCGCTCTTCGACACCATGGTGGCCCACTATGTTCTCTCGCCCGAACTGCACCACGGTATGGATTATTTGGCAGAGGTACTTCTTCACTACCGTACCATCCCCATCGAGGAACTTATCGGTCCCAAGGGGAAAAACCAAAAGAACATGCGCGACCTTGCTCCCGAAGAGGTCTATAAATATGCGTGCGAAGATGCAGATGTCACTCTTCGCCTGAAGAATGTATTGGAGAAACAGCTTCGTGAACAGGGAGCCTACGACCTTTTCCACGACATCGAGATGCCGCTTGTGCCTGTGTTGGCTCAGATGGAGTTCAACGGCGTGCGTATCGATACCGATGCTCTGCGCGAGACATCTGCTCTCTACACCCAACGCCTGCAGGAGATTGAGCAGGACATCTACTCGTTGGCAGGCCAGCCGTTCAACATCTCCTCCCCCAAGCAGGTGGGCGAAATGCTTTTTGAGACATTGAAAATCAGCGCGAAAGCAAAGAAAACAAAGGGCGGTCAATATTCCACTTCTGAAGAGGTTCTTGAAAGTCTGCGCGACAAACATCCTGTAGTGGGACGCATACTTGACTACCGCGGACTGAAGAAACTCCTGAGCACCTACATTGATGCCTTGCCCGCCCTCATCAATCCGCGTACAGGCCGCATACACACCTCGTTCAACCAGACAGTAACCGCAACCGGACGACTCAGTTCCAGCAATCCTAACCTGCAGAATATCCCCATCCGTCACGAGGACGGACGCGAAATCCGCCGTGCCTTCATCCCCGATGACGGATGCGAATTCTTTTCGGCCGACTATTCCCAAATCGAGCTCCGTATCATGGCTCATCTCAGTGGCGATAGCAACATGATGGAGGCTTTCCGCCTTGGTCAGGATATCCATGCAGCCACGGCTGCCAAGGTCTATAAAGTCCCCCTCACCGAGGTCACACGCGACCAGCGTAGCAAGGCCAAAACGGCCAACTTCGGTATCATCTATGGCATCTCGGCCTACGGACTGAGCGACCGTATGCACGTACCTGTAAAGGAAGCTAAAGAGTTGATTGACGGATACTTCCAGACTTATCCGCAAGTGAAGGCCTACATGGACAGCAGCATTGCCCTTGCACGCGACAAGGGATACACCGAGACTATCTGTCGCCGCCGTTGTTACCTGCCCGACATCAATTCCCACAACGCCGTCGTGCGTGGTTATGCCGAGCGCAATGCCATCAACGCCCCCATCCAAGGCAGTGCGGCCGACATCATCAAAGTGGCTATGGCCAACATCCACCAGCGCTTCCAGCGCGAGGGCATCCGCTCAAAGATGCTCATTCAGGTGCACGACGAACTCAACTTCAGTGTCTTGCCCGAAGAGCGCGACCGTGTGAAGCGCATTGTCATCGAAGAGATGGAGGGAGCTTATCTGATGCAAGTCCCCCTCCAAGCCGACTGCGGTTGGGGAAAGAATTGGTTGGAGGCGCATTAAAGTCCTTCACAAGGAGAAAAGGCAACATGATTTACATCAACAAAATCATAAACAGACGGCCCATGGAGGATCGCAGGGAGTACCCGTACAACATCCCTGCCATCCTGCACTTGAATGAATTTGAGTTCAAAAGCAATGTCACATTCATCATTGGCGAAAACGGTTCGGGGAAATCTACTTTCATCGAAGCCATTGCCGTATCCGTAGGACTAAACCCCGAAGGAGGAAGCTCTTATTTGAACTACCATACTTACGACACCCACTTCACCCTGTTCAACGACCTCAAACTGACAAGAGGCCCCTACCGGAACAAAGACAGCTTTTTCCTCCGCGCAGAGAGTTTTTACAATGTAGCCAGCGAGTTGGACCGGATTACAGATTCATGGAGAATGATGAAGAATTACGGTGGACGCATCCACGAAAGGTCACACGGCGAAGGATTCTTGAGTGTCATCCTCAATCGCTTGTCAGGAAACGGCCTCTACATCTTCGACGAGCCCGAATCGGCACTCTCCATCAACAGCCTCTACACCCTAATGGTAAAGATGCACGAATTGGAAAAGAAGAACTCCCAATTCATCATTGCCACCCACTCTCCCATCCTATTGGCCTATCCTGGTGCAGACATCTACACCATCACCGACAACGGGTTCGAGCCAACAAGATACGAAGAATCAATGCCTTACCTTCTGACCAAACAATTCATCCTCAATCGCGAACGGGTGTTGAACGAGTTGTTAGGAGAAGAGGAATGAAGTGTCTTCACCCCACAACTCTTCAAAAGTATCCTTTTCGATAATGTCCGAAGGCTTTACTTTGTCAAGTATAGACATCTTTGCGGCTTTATTGAGAACAAAAGAGAGTCTCACTGAAGGAGTGGAATTCGGGACTACCTTGGAAGGACGCATATCCTCTGAATACCGTTCTATTTCACCATCTGTTGACACCAGCATGACCCGAAGAAGCCTATAGTGAAACGTTTCAACATACAACCAATCTTCGTCAAACTGGAACTTGGCATACAGATTCTGGTTGTAATCCTCCTTTGACAAATCAACGAGAATACTTCTGATTATACCAATGTTTTCAGGAGTAGCAAAAGTTTTTGGCAAACCAATTTTTACGTGAAAACTAATTGTATAATTCGGTTCTGCAATCCAACCATTATATGGAATGCCAGTACAATCTACACGTGTTATCAATTGATACTTCCTTTCCTCATACTCTTTCACGTGACGAAGAGGATTGGTGAACATGTATCGCATGATATAAAGTTGCTTTTTCTTCACATTGTATTCAAACCTTATATCACTGTCTTCATCACGAAGCGTTGCCTTGTTCTTTTGCAAGAATACATTTACCGTCTTGTAATGATTGGGCGTCATTGCCGGCAATCTGCGATGAATCCAGAATTGGTCTTTGCTTGACAAAAGGATTATCAAAAGTATCAAGCCCCAGAGTAACAAATTGACAACCAACGTATCCAAAGACATTCCAAAGAAGAATCCACAAAGAGTTATTACCACAATAAAACAGCTAACCCCCAAACCAAGAACTGGTGCTAAAATAACTCTATTCATAATGCTCTATCTAATTGTAATTCTGCAAATATAGAAACTTTCCTTCTAAAAAGGAAACAAATGCGCAATCTTTTCCTTTTCAGAAGGAAAGGTGGTATTTGAATCTTTTATCTGATCCGTTTCTTTACTTTTACTGTGCCATCGGCATACACTTGTCGTTCGAGGACGATGCCTTGGGGAGTACTGACGGCCTGCCCGCACAGGTTGAAGTAGGTAGTGCTGAGCAGAGGAGCTGTGGAGGGAGTCTGCACTGTTTCCTTAATGCCTGCAGCGTGTCGTTCGGCAGCTAATCGCAGTTGGGCATGTACGTTGTAGTAAGCCGGCTTGGGCTGCAGATTACTGTCGTAGAGCAAAGGCTGGTTTTCGCGCCAAGAGTGGTTGTCCGAGATTCCCCATATGAGCATCGAAGGGCAGTTTTCGTTGCGTAGGAAAATGCGAGTGATGGCTCCATATTCCTTAGCTTGGAGGTCAAGGAGTGATGCCAGTGACAACTCCTGTCCGGTATCGCCACTTGTAGCTTGTAGCTCGTCATTCGTAGCTAATGCAATGTCCAGCTCTGTGATGATGCAGTCGAGGCCCAATGTGGCATAGCGTTGGATGTTCTTCTCCAATTTCAGTGTATCCAGTTCGCCTGTCGTCAGGTGGCACTGCAGACCGCATCCGTCGATAGGCAGGCCTGCATCTTTCAGGCGCTTCACCAGATTGTAGTAAGCCTCCGTCTTAGTGCTTCCGGCAAACTCCACACCGTAGTCGTTGATGAATAGTTTGGCCTGCGGGTCGGCCTGGTGTGCCCATACGAAGGCTGAGTCGATAAACTCTTCGCCGATGTAGGTAGCCCAGATGCTGGGGCGCAGTTTGTAGGCCGTCGGGTCGGTACGTACGATGCTTTGGTCGTCGTCCAGCACTTCGTTGCACACGTCCCATTCGCGAATCTTTCCTTTGTATTTGCCCACCACATTGAAGATATGGTTCTTCAGGATGTCCAACAGTTGTCGGCGGGTGAAGTTGTGGTTGTTCTTCTTGCCGTCCTGGCTCACCCATTCGGGTACTTGTGAATGCCAGGCTAACGTGTGTCCACGAACTTTCTGACCGAAACGGTCTGCCACCCACATGATAGCATCAGCCCCTCCGTAGTTGAAACTGTTTTGGGAGGGTTCTGTGGCGTCAAACTTCATCTCGTTCTCTCCTACAATCATGTTGAACTGATTGCCTACAAGACCTGTTTCGCCATCGTTTCGGCTACAATCGTAGCGGTAGCTGGCTCCGGCCACACCGATGTATTTCCCTAATTGTTCGGCATAAGCGCGCAGGGGGGTGTTGTCCGTCAGGTCGGCTGTCCAGTCATCATCAGGATATCCCTTGTCTTCTTCCTCTTCGCCACCTTCTTCGTTTCCTTCACCCTGATTGCCGTATGCAAGCGATGTCACCCGTGCCACCACACTGAATGTATCATCCTCCTCTACCCGTTGTTCCACTTTCCAGGTGTAAGCCTTCGGATAGTTGATGGCCAGTTGCCAGTCCGTTCCCACCTTTTGTGTGGCTGTCAGCAGGGTCAGTTCATCCCCCACGTTGAGGCTTGCATCCTCTGCCAGGGCAATGGTCAACCGGGGCATCTCTTCCGAGTCTTCAAACTCCTCTGTCTTGCCGTTGCGGGCAAGGGAACCAGCGATTTCCAGTCGGGCATATTCGTCGGCACTCTTTACGTGGCAGACGATGGTCGCTTCAGGGTGTAGTGTCACCTTTACGGCCGATGTGGTGGCCTTGTAGTTGGCAAAGTGCAGGGTGCCCGTTGGGGCAATGGTGCCATATACCTCTGTTGTTGCAGCCACAGATCCGTTTCCGCTCAGTGTACCTTTGTTGAACACTGTCAGTGTGCCTGCAGAGCCTGTAGAGCCACTCTTTTTCCCTGTCAGCGCAGCTTGTGCATCGTTGGCTATCACCAGTGTGCCCTCCAGCAGGCGTATGCCGGCATTGATGTCGTTGTCGTTGCCCGTGATGCGCAGGCTTCCTGTACCTTCCTTTATCAGCCCTATCTTATTGCCGTTCGTAGCCAGAATCTGTCCGGCCAGTTCACTGTCGGTACCTCGTCCGCCCAGGATGAAGTAAGAGTTGGCTGTACTGCTCTTGTAATATCCGCTTAACGTACTGCCCGCTTCGGTGTTCAGTTCACCGATGCGTATGCCACGTGTGCCGCTCTCCACGGCGATGGTGGCTCCGTTGTGCAGTGTCACCCGTTTCCCCTCCAACAGGCTGTTGTAGCGCGAAGCTGCGATGTTGTCCGGTTGGAATGTGCCGCTGTGCATCAGCAGGCCGTAGAAGCCACAGCTGCCCACCACAGCCTTGTAGGGATAGATATGCACTTCGCCCTTCATCGCGCTCCAGTCGGGATATGTGGAACCTTTGCTGGCCTTGGTGCCCAGGTACGAGCGTTCGCCGCCGGCATAGATGTTCAGTCTGCCCTCGCCTGCCACCTTGCCAGTCCACTCCGAGTAGCGCGAGGTGCGCACGTTTGCAGTCTGTCCGGCAGGGATGTAGATGTTGTCAGAGATGGTCTTGTACGAGTCTGCCGTGTTGCTTACGCAATAGTCCAATGTTCCACCGTCATCGGGAGTCACATAGTCGTCCCATTCGCCCACCAAGGCAATGTCATCAATGTAGAAGTCCGAATTGTTGTGGTGGATACCCAGGCGCAGCTTGTCCGACGTGTTGGTGGCTGATGCCTGTTTCAGCGTGTATGTCCGTGTCTGCCACACTCCCGTGCTCCCTTGTTCGGGATAGCCCTCGTCGCGGTACAGCTCCTCATTTCCCACATAGGCGGCAAACTGTTTCCAGTTGTCGGCATCGCTCGTACTGCGGTAGAGCTTGTAGCGCACCATGGGGTAACGCTCCGTCAGTGCCTTTCCCCGCAAGTCGGTGTTCAATGTAAACTCTGGGTGGCATCCCCAGTCCTTCAGGGTGATGTGAAGCACCTTGTTTTGGGCATTTTTAGGGTCGGCCACCACCTCTGCTTTCGAGGTCACACTGCCTCCATTTGTCTGCCACAGCGTCCATGCTGTGCCTATTTCGTACGATTCAAAGTCGCATACGTTCAGTGGTGCAGCATTCACTCCTGCTGCCGTCAGGGCCATCAGGGCCAAGGTATAGATTTTCTTCTTCATAAGTCTTTGTATATTTCTTTGGGGACAAAGGTAAGGAGAATCTGTCACACATACTTGTTTGTATGTTTCTAAAAGTTCTCTTTTGGTCCGATTGTCAGTGTGATGATACTCACCACTCCCCTTCCCCGATGCCCATCTGTTGCATCAGGAAGCAGGCGTTCATGTTTTGGGCAATGCCCGGGCGCAGGCGGTAGGCGCAGGTGAGCTGGTCGTTCCGGATGTCGGCCTCGAAGCAGAGGTTGTGTACGTGGGTGGGATAGTGGTCGGCCAGTGTGCCCAGGAGCAGGTCGTGGGTAGCAATGATCCCATTGGCCCTCAGGCGGACAAGCTGCCGGAGCAGTGCCAAGGAGCCTTTCTGCTTGTCCACCGAGTTGGTGCCGCGCAAAATTTCATCGAGTACGATGAAGAGCTGTTCGCCCTGCTTCAGGGAGTCGATGATGAGCTTCAACCGCTTCAGTTCGGCAAAGAAGTACGACTCACCATCACTCAGACTGTCGGCCGTGCGCAGACTGGTGAGCAGGCGGGCAGGGGTAAACGTCATCTTTGTGCCACAGACGGGCAGTCCCACACAGGCCAGCAGGTAGTTGACCGACACGGTGCGCAGGTAGGTGCTCTTGCCCGCCATGTTGGCACCGGTGATGACCAGAAAGTCGGGCCGTCCGTCAATCGTTATAGGGTTGGGCACACAGGTGCCGCGCCGCATCAGCGGGTGGCTCAAGGCTGTGGCTGTATAGATGAAATTTCCATCGGTCTCCTGTGCATCTGGCCATGTGTAGTCGGGGTGGTGGCGCACAAATAGTGCCATTGATACATAGGCATCGGCTTGTGCCAACGCGTCCATCCAAACGGGGATCCGGGCAGAAAATAACCGTTTCCATCGCTCAATTTGGATTATTTGGTGTATTTCCCAAAAGAAGAGACCGTTCAGCAGAAAGAGTAGTAAGACGTTGTTACGGCGGTCCAGATTGTCCATCAGTTTGCGTAACTGGTGGATGGCCGATGAGGCAGATGCTCCCCTCTCCTGCCCCACTTCTTTGGCTATCTGTTGCCATGCTGTTTCGTTTTTCCACGATGCCTGCTCCATCAGTTCCAGAGCAGGAGCCACCAATGACAAGGTGCGTAAGCGGCGGCTGTACTCCTGCTGCTTGCGGGTGATATGGGTAGTGAAGAGTGATGAGACGATGGCGAACAGGATGGTGACTAATGTGGCCAATGAGTAAGGCAACAGCTCACTGATGGCTGCTCCCCATACTAATAGGTTCATGCCGGCGGCCAAGGGGGTGAGCAGGCGGTAATACCAATGGGGCGAAAAGTCGTCGGGCGAGGTAGTCCATGCCTTCCAGTCGGTGTGTCCCAAGGTGAGCAGTGTCTCTTCTCCCTTGTGCCCGTTGGTGGCATAGTCCTCGGCCGCTGCACTGAGCATCTCCACACGGAAACGGGTCAGGAAATCCTTCTCCTTCCCCATCGTTTGCAGCAACTGTTGCCGTTGGCGGATGGAGGTAGTATCAGTCAAGGGACGGCCAAGTACCTTGGCCAGCCAGTGGCTGCCCACATCGCTGCACGTACGGTTCAGCATCTGGAAGAGGGAGTGACGACCGAAGAGGTCGATGTCATAAGCAAAATCGTGTGCCGTATCCACGTACTCCTCCCCTGCCCGCTGTCCGGCATAGTCCTCGCTGAGGTGCTCCAAGTCGGTCCGGCAGACAGCAAGGCTGACCTCGCCCCGTGAATAGCAGGCAAACAGGCGGGTATGATATTTCACCAATGCCAAAAAGAGTAACAGCCCTACCCCACTGATGACAGGTAAAAAAGCCATCCTTTGGCCGGCAATGTAGAACGAAATGCTCAGCAGTGCCATCAGGAACAGCACCACCCGCAGCGTACTCACCCATCGGATGCGTCGCTGCAACCGGCTTTGTTCCGATTCGATGAGGGCCTTTTCTTGTCGGCACTCGCTCTTCATTTCTGCATAATCTTGTATATGTTTCTCTTCCATTCCTGCATTTTTCTTATTTGCCCGGCAAAGTAATGGCTAATAAGTGGGGTATGCAAATATTTTACACTTTTTTGACGAATACGAATTTGGGTGAAGATTTTTCTCTCTATTTATTTATTTATTCTCTCTCCACCCTAAAATCCGTTTGCCCCATGCTTTTTTTTAGTTTGCCTTGCCCATTTATTGGTTTTTCCTTAGTCTAAAGTTTAATCAACAGTGCTAATCATATAATCAGCAGTGATGATTAAACTTTTCTCCCAGGCTTTGCAAGTTTCTCAAAGGCTTTGCGTCTTTTCTTGCGGATCCATTCCATTAACAATCTTTATGAGTAAGAATCCAAGGGGCTTTGCGTTATATCTGCAAACGAAGGGAGAAAGAAAGCATGAAGCAGGACAAGGCTTACATAGAAATGCAAGTGACGGATGCACCGCTCAGCGAACAAGAGTTTGAGAAGTTGGTGAAGCGTATGCGGCCGCAGCTGATGCGGATGGGGCGCGAGTTCTTCGGTTCGGAGATGGAGGCCGAAGAGGTGGTGCAGGAAACATGGCTACGCGTATGGAATGTGCGCCATTCGGCCACCGTCACCAAGGCAAAGTGATGGCGCTAATTTTAATAATAATGTTGTATTAGGTGAAGGGGGTGCGTGATCCATCCCCTTCTCATGTTGAATCAGAATGGTTTCAGTAGGCCAAGTTTCTTCAGTTGTCTGATAACCACTTCGGCAGATTCCTTGGAAGTCTTGTCGTAAGTCTCGTAAAGTCCTGGTCCAAGGGTACTTTCTGCTAACAGGGCACTCATTTCCTTGGCTTTAATCTGTTTTACCTTCCTTTCGTTGGAGTCCATGATGTAGCATACTTCCGGATTTTCGTTCAAATCGGTCGAAACGGCAATGGCCCCACCGATAGCCCCTCCTAACATGCCTCCCATAATCACGGCATTGGACGTCTTTCGCGGAGCTACAAAGCAGACCTTGTCTTCTGCATATCTGTACGCTTGGGCATAATGGCTGCCGAAAGTGATACCCTTGGCACGCAGTTTGCGGAGGTTCACGTACATTTTGCCTTCGTAGATGATAAGGCGTGCCTCTTTCTTCAGCAATTCGTCTGTCTCTTCGTTGCCTGTGACAAACTTGAAGCTGCCGCCACCCGACCAAAATTTTTGGGATTTGGTGCGTCCTTCCATCCATACCGAATCTTCCAAGTTTATCCACTTGTCATTCTTGAAATCTTCGTAGGAGAGGCAATAGCGCGTTTGAGCCATTGTAGTGGCCAATGCTGCCATCATCAACGCAAATACAAGGAAAAATCTTTTTGTCATAGTTGTATGTTCATTATAAATTATAGGGCAGGAGTGTGCTATTGTTCTCTTTTGGGCCTGCAATCAGTTCTTTATCTCGCGACAAAAGTAGGATAAATCCACACAAGTGCAAAGGGAAATGCTCAAAAGTTGCTTCAAAATCCTCAAATTTTCCTTGGAGAATAACTATTTTTGCATTTTCTTACTTAAGTTTTCCTTCCTTTGTACGTATAGAGAGTAAAAGCATTATTTGAAACATGGACAAAACGACCTTTGAACAGACAGCAGCGCGGCTGCGTCCTCTGATTCTTCGCATCGGGCGCGACTTCTTCGGCTCGGCGGACGATGCGGAGGATGTGGCGCAAGAGACGTTGCTACGCCTATGGCAGTACTGCCAGCGGTTGGACGAAGGTCGGAACATGGAAGCGCTGGCTGCAAGGGTGGCCAAGAACTGCTGTGTGGATATGCAACGGAGGAGCCGCATTGATACGGTAAGGGAAGGTGAGGAGGTCTTGGTGCTCAGCCCCGCCTTGATGCCATCGCCGCACGAAGAGTTGGAGCAAAAGGAAGGAGTGGAGGCTCTGGACGAGGCCGTCAATCAGCTGCAGGTGCGCGAGCGACAACTCTTTGAGATGCGGCAGCAAGAGGGACTGTCAACTGAAGAGATTGCCCAACAGACGGGCATACCGAAGGCATCAGTGCAGAGCATGATAGCCATGGCAAGAAAGAAAGTGTTTAACGAAATGAAAAGGAGGATGAACAGATGACTGTAGAAGAAATCAACAGGCTTATTGACAGATATTTGGAAGGACTGACTTCGCCCGAGGAGGAACGGCAGTTGGCTGTAGAGGTAAACCGGACGGATGCTCCGCAGGAGTGGATGATTATCCGTGAAATGTTGGGCGAACTGACCCTGGGCGAAGCCATTTATGACGAGGTGGTGAAGACTCGCAGGCGTCGCCATCTGTGGCATTATGCAGGATGGGGCATTGCTGCCTCGCTGGCACTTCTCCTTGCTGTAGGTGCTTTGTTGCCCAAAGACTCTGCAGAAAGCAGGGTAGGGGAAAAGATGGTGGCTGAAACACTTCTACAAGATGAAAAGGAGACGAAGCCTGAAACGACGGTGGCACCGATAGCGGAGGAAATGGAAAAGGTCGGGGTGGAACAGACTGAAGAGGAAGAACGTCCGACAGTGGTCAGACCCACTGCCACATTAGCCCAAGTGACAAAGGAGGAAGCGCCGGTAGAAGAGACGGAGGAGACCGCAGAGAAGACCTTTTCGCTGGAAGACTTGAAGGCGCAAGTGAGCGAAGCCGACCTGGCTCAGGTGGAAAAGAATTTTGAGCAGTGGCAGTTGCGGCAGACCATTCTTCATGAAAGTATCGAATTGCAGATTGCCATCAAAGAATTGGAGCGGAAATACGAATCCTATCTGGCTGAGAATGTGATAGAAATATAAACCATAAAAACTATATAGAATTATGAAGACAAGAAACACTCGTTGGATGATGTGGATGCTGATGATGGCCATGGCTGTCGGTGCATCGGCACAGAAGAATGTACTGAAGGCATTCGACAAGGTGAAGAGAGGCGAAGGCGTGATAGTAGAAAGCGTGGATAACAAAAAGAGTGAAAAACCTGCCGTTTTGTGGTATTGCAATATCACGGAATTGAGCATCCCCAAGAAGGAAGATGTGGCAAAATATATGCCGGAATTGTACAAGGCATTTATAAAGGATAGCGAAAAGGAGAGTACTACTTTTTATAAAGAAATTCCCTCCTTGGGGTACAATGCTACGGAAGAAGAAACTGCCGGTCGTAAAAAGATTGTGGTGAAATACATTTCCCATCATTCATCTGTCGTTATAGGAGAAGACCCCTCGTACACGGCCATTGTATTGCGTAGTATGGTAAAATCACACATTACCAAACGGGTAGTGGTGGCCATGGAGTATAAGAAAGAGGCAAGTGGAGGATTGTCAGTAAAGCTTTATGAGATAATGGGAGACAATTTCGATTTGGGAGAAGAAACAGTTTCGGCCTTTCATGAAGAGGCGGCGGTGCATGTCCCTCAAACGCGAAAGGATGGTATCATCACCCGTATGCATTTCTATCGGGATACATACAACGGTGAAGACAGTTCGGAGAACAGCGCCCTACTGCTGAACATGACAGAGTATCTGAATGCCCATTGGGGCAAGGCTTCCGGGGCTGAACAGGAAATGATACAGCTCATTCTGCGGGATATGGCCGGCCGTTCAAAGGCTCAGATTCACCGCGACCTTATTGAGAGATGTGGCCACACATTGAAGGGTGGAAGTGGGAAAGGATACGATTTTGATGCTGTAAAGCGGGTGAGATTGTATGTGGATGATTACAAGGCATGCAGTACCACTTATAATAAAGGTCAGGTGCTGGACGATCTGAAATCTTATATCAGGAAATTAAAGCAGAAGGGAATCAACGAAAATACATCAAACGATGTGTACGAACATCTGGTGGAACTGAGGCGTATAGCAAGTACCAGTTACCACCAAGGGGTGATATCCGATATTGTTAGAATTTTGCAGAAATAGGAAAAGGGAATTGTCCAGAGCAAAAAGTCCGTACCCGATTGCGAAATGGGGTACGGACTTTGTTTGTTCTTTATGACTGTTCATGCATCGGACAGGCCCCATCTTTCCTTCCCAAAAGGAAAGTTTTGCAGAAAAGTTTCCTTCTGAAAAGGAAAAGATTGCCCATTTGTTTCCTTTTTAGAAGGAAACGTTGATGCGTAAACAAAGCAACATAGGCAAATGCTCCGACACCGGCGAGGGGCATATACAGAAAAAAAGTTGTGGCACGTCTCCCGACGTGCCACAACCAAGCTATGATAAAATATACTCATTTTATGTGCTTCTCTTCCTGTATAGATTTAAGTATATTTCTTATTCCACGATTTTCCGTTCTACGTATTCAAACAGTTTCTGGTTTTCGCGCAGGGTTTCCACCTTCATGTTCATTATCTGTTGCCCTTTTGGGTTTGCTCCCCAGGCGTTGAAGGGTTCACCGTCCAATTCGATGTAATGAATATGGGTAACGTCCAACGGGATGGGTTCGAACTCCAGTACCAAGGCAAACCAGTCGCCTGCACACTCTTCAACCCAGAACAGATGGTCCATAGGGACACCTTGTATTCCCTTCAATTTGTATTGCTTACCGTCATTGCCGTCCAACAAGAAGGTGTTGCTGTTGTACCTATAGTACTCTCTTGTCCATGTCTGGTTGTGCGGTACAGCCAGATAGGTAGCCTCCGGTGTTCTCCAAAGAGCAAAGGTATTCTGGTTTTCCAGCGGCTTGATGGTATGCACCTTGTGGTAGTAGGCCCATGTGTCGGCATCGTCCTTGTTGTAGTTTTGCTCGGGCTGTTTCAGTTGCGGGGTGCGGATGTTCGGTTTATGGTCGTATTCGGCATTCTCCAGTCCATTCCGCTTGATTTTGATTCTGCCTTCACTGTCGTACAACCCCCAGTTGGGAACACCCGTGATGGATATATATTGGGTGGATTCCGGTAGCGGTGGGAAGGTGATGGTGAAGTCTATCAGCGAGTCCTTGGGAGCCTGCACGGTGAAGTACTGTTGCATGACGTCGGGCGTTGTCACTCTTGGCTTGTAGTGTACACCTGTCTCTTCATCCACGATGTAGGTCTCCTCGCCGCCGAGCCACATTCTCTTCACCGGATGGGCCGGCATTGGGAAGTAACAGTGGAGCACCGTCTGGTTCTGCTCTTCCTTCAGTTCCCAAAAGAGACCAGTCAAGTCATTGCGTGATCCTATATCCTTGCGTGCTTCGGCCAGTTTTTGGTAAGGTTGGGTGTGTCTTCCTGCAAAGTTCAGATCTTCAGTCTTGACGGTCTTGACATCGCCGCGGTATTTGTTGGCGGTTCTGCGCCATTCGATGACGCTGTCTTGCAGTTCTTCGTCCCACACCTGAGGAGCTGAGTTCCACCAATATATCTTACTTTGATACAAGGTACTGTTGTCTGTAAAGTTTTCTGCCACTTTAGGGGCGCATGCCGAGGCCAGGATACATGTGGCCATGATGGCTACTCTTGATTGTTTCATATCTTTATGGTTTTATGGTTATTTATGATATATGGATTGTTTTCTATTTCGTTCCTGAATTCGCGGTAGCAGGTCGAGAAGACCGATGAATTGGTCGTTGTGTACGAGCAATGGAGCAGGATGTGGCCTCTGACCCTCTCTGCCATCCACTGGTAATGGATGTTCTTCCGGCTGTCTTCCAACTGGAAGATAAACTGCTTGTCGTTGAGGCTCAAGTGGTAACCAGGGTGCCTGTTGCTGTACCAGCAGGCCACCTGCACCAGTCGTCCGATGATGTCCTGCTCTTCGTTGTCGGCGAACAGATAGACAGATTCCTGCGGGGCATTCTCCGTCGATGTCGGACAGTCGGGGTGGAGACTGTCGGCACTATAGACCTTGGCCAGTTCCTTGATGAATCGGGTGACACGGGCAGGGTCCTGATAAGTCTCAGCGACCATTGTCGTAGTAGGAGCGGATGATGCAGTCGGAGCGGTCTCTGTGCCAGGTTCTGAGGCTGCCAATACGGTCTTGTCCGCCTCATGGCGGTGGTATCTCCATGAGAAACCAAAACCCACTAACAGCAACAGACAGGCTGCCGCTGCCCACCACCAGTTCTGCAGCGATGGCTTGCGGGTGAACCTTTGCGTGGCACGTTCTGTCATGATGTGGTCGAACAGTGCTTCGTCAGTGGCCAGTTCGCCCATCATGGCGGCTATGAGTTTCCACTCTTCGGGAGCGTCATCACGCGTCACTTCCAGCGCCAGCTGCTTCTCTTCCTCCAAGGTAGTCTCGCCATTGAGGTACTTGGCAATCAGTATTTCAGTTTCCTTGTGCGTCATGATTTCAAACTCTTCTTTAATTCTTCATATATTTTTCTTCGCGCAGTTGAGATAATGCTCTTCACCGATGGTTTGGAGATGTTTGTCTTACTGGCTATTTCGTCCAGTTCCCAGCCTTCAATCTGACGGAGTTCGTAGAGCCGGCGCTCGCCAGGAGTCAGCTGCCCGATGGCTTCGTCTATGGCAGATTGCAGTTCATCAGTTTCCAGTATCTCTTGAGGCGATTGTGCGGCCGGCATCTCTTTCGTGATGGAATCGGGAGGGATAGCACCGTACAGTTGGACAGACTCTTTCCGCTTCCGCATCATGTCCATGCAACAATGTTTGGCTATTCGGATGGCAAGTCCCTCATGAGTCTGACCGATATCCAAGCGGTCGCGGTATCTCCACAGAGCCACCAATCCTTCCTGAGCCACGTCGTCTGCATCCGACTCGTTGCCGAAGAAGTTGCGTCCCACGGACATCATCACTTTTCTCAGTCCTGGAGCAATTGTCTCAAACTCTGCTTGTGTCATTCTCTGTTTGGTCCTTTTTTGCGTGATTGCCGGCTGTTTGCCTCTTGTTTTTGATGCGCTTTCATTGATATAAGCGTAGCGAAGTGCAAAAAGTAAAGTGGGAAATGCAAACTTTTTTGCTATTTACCAAAAAAAATCTTTTGTCAGAAGTAAAATAGAAAAACATTTATATCCAAATAGAAGCCCAAATAACAGAAAAATGCCGGGCAATAGTTTATCCCAAGCTTTGGTTTACTTAAACCAAGGTTTGGTCCAATTATCCCAAGGCTTGGTTTAAGTAAACCAAAGCTTGGGATAAGTTACTTTTCGGTACTTTTGTCTGTTTAAAGTGTGACTTATCATTTTGGTGGCTGTATGGGTGGAAATGTTCAACTGAAGAGAAATAAGAAGAACTTGCAAAGAAGCATCATCCCTTGCAAATCTCATCTGCCGGATGGGCTTTGGCTGTGCGCCACACGCGCCAACCGATGCAGAGGGCGACGAGCAGGGCCACACCAGCGAAGATGGCAGGGCAGAGCCACAGGGGAATCTCCACCTGATGGATGTATCCCTCTAACCACGGCTTGACGCAGGCGTAGGCCACGGGGAAGGCCACCACGGCCGCTGCCAGAAGCACCACTAACTGTTCGGTGAAGAAGAGCCGCAGAATATCGCCCACCTTGGCACCGAACACCTTACGTACGGCAATCTCCTTGCGCCGCTGTTCGCAACTGATGGTTATCAGCGAATAGACACCGAACAGGGCTATCAGGATGCAGACGGCTGTCATTACGTAGAACAAGCCAAGGAGCGTATCTTCGGAGTGGAGCAGTTGGTTGAAGTCTTCATCAATGTTGCTCAAGTTCCAATCATCTCCATAATAGCCGTTACCATGGAAGCGGCTGTTGATGGAGTCGCGCAAGGCCGGCCATGAGCCGGGATGGTAGCTGAAGCTGATATGCTTCTTTCTATTGTTTTCCATATCCTCTTTCTCCTTGGGTACGTATAGCATGGGTTCTTGCGGAACGATAAGTGACTTGGCGCTGACGTTGCGCACCACTCCCTTGATGTGCAACCGTAAGTCATGTACAAAGGTGTCCACCGGATGTGTCAAGTTCAGGAATTCTACGGCCGATTCATTAACCAAAGCCACCTCCTTTTCGTGGTCTTCTATCCAACGGCCTTCTTGTAACTCCAGTCCCCAGAATTCAGCCTCCTCCCGAGTAATGGGCTTAACACTAATAAACTTTGAAGAGTTTCTGACCCGTTCGCGATATCCACTTGAGCTTATTTGGTAGCACCCTGTTTTTACTTCCTCTACATCGGGATGGCTTTGCAGGTAGTGAGCCATCTCTTCCACTTTTTCAGGATTATTCCAACAGTAGAATACAGCACGATTCTCGTACTTGAATCCGATGTCGGTGCTGTTGCGCAGGTAGTGCAATTGCAGGATGATGACTGAGGTAAAGAATACCAGTCCTATACAGATAGCCAACTGTACCCACTGGCTCAAAGGGCGGAACAGGTTACGCTGTGCGGTGACCATACCCTTGTGCAACGTTTCGTTGAGCGACTGCCGCTGTATCCACCAAGTGACACCCACCAACAGAGGTATGGTACACAAGGCGACAGCTGACATGTACAAGCTCATTTCGCTGAAGAAGTAGGAATTTTCCTCCCCGATATGGGTAATCTCCTTGAACTCGGGCAACGTCAGACTGACAAACAGCATCCCCAAGAGGCTGGCCGCACAGAGCAGCAGGAAGAATTCCGTAATGAGCAACATCAGCAACTGCTTGCGTGTGGAGCCGCACACCAAGCGCAAAGCCAATTCGCGTGACCGCATACGGATGCGGATGACGTAGAGCGAAAGATAATTGAAGATGGCACACACTACTACCAACAGTCCCAAGAGGGCAAAGGTGCGGATGTGGGCTATCTTGACAAGGCCGGAAAATAGGCCGGAAAGTTCGGTGCGGAAGGATGTGAGCGGAATCACCCGTGACTCGGTTATGGGTACTGGGCTTATTTTATTGACAAGAGCCGATACCGTGTCTGCATTGGCCGTAGGATGCATACGCATGACAGTGTAGTAGTTCCAGAAGTATTCCCCGTTGCATTCGGATATCTCTTCAGCCCTGAAAGGAACAATACATTGAAAGCGGAAATAGCTGTGTTTCCCCCAGTCCTTCACCACAGCGGCTACTGTGTAAGTACCGTTTTCCCACATCTTGCCCGTATAAGTTTTGGGGTTGGCAGGTTTGACGGCCAGTTTCACCTCCTTGCCTATACAATCAATGGTACCGAACAACTTCATTGCCAGTTTTTCAGTCACTATGGCCGTAGTTCCGTCAGGTTGCATCAGCGGATAGCTCCCGGCTACCAGTTTTGGTTGAAGAGTAGGCAGGAACATGGAGTCGGCTATCATGACAAAATCGTAGATGTTCTCGTTGATGCTCAATGCGGTTTGCCGAAACACGGTGGCTTGCTCTACTTGTGGGATTTTCTCCATTGCCTGCGAGGCTGCAGAGTAATGGGTGGAAGGAAAGACCCTCGCCCACTTGTCTGTCGAAGTAACCTGTATATACAGGTTCTCCGCCTCAGGATGAAACGCGTCATACGTTGTCTCGTATCTCCACCACAGGGAGGAGAGGGCAAAACAGGTGAATCCTACGGCCAGGCCGATGAGGCTCAGCAGTGTCTGCAACTTGTACTTCGTCAGTTGGTTCAGAGCCATGGTCAAATTGTGTAGCAGCATGTCTGTTCTTTTATTTTATGACAAATAATCTCTTTTTGTGGCAAATGTATGCAAATCAGTCCGTCCGACAAAGGAAAGTATGCGGAAACCGCCTGATAATAACCTTTATAAATAGTAGGTAACAATATTTAACGAGTTGACAAGGCATGAACCTTGGGCGATGGCTGATAGCAATGGCTGATGGCTTCGACCTTTGACCTTTGACCTTAGACATTTGACCTTAGTCCCATCAACGTCTCAACGAATCACTCTTCATTACAGCTTTGCTCCCTCCTCCTTTGGGGGAGTTGG
>JAZQAG010000004.1:0-65305 GCA_045545095.1 Phocaeicola sp.
GGTGAAGCGATAACGGCTTTACCGGTAGGAATAAGATAGTTACGGCCGTAGCCAGACTTTACGGTTACGATATCGTTCTTGTAACCCAAACCTTGAACGTCTTCTTTCAAAATGATTTCCATACAAATTCCTCCTTCTTTATTATTTCATCATATCAGTTACGAATGGGAGCAGAGCCAAGTGGCGAGCACGCTTAACAGCCTGGGCCACACGACGCTGATACTTCAGTGAAGTACCAGTGATACGACGGGGCAGAATCTTGCCCTGTTCGTTCAGGAACTTCTTCAAGAATTCGGGATCCTTGTAGTCGATATACTTGATGCCGCTCTTCTTGAAACGGCAGTACTTTTTCTTCTTGACATCTACTGTCGGGGGAGTCAAATATCTAATTTCTGATTGTTGTGCCATGATTTAGTCCTCCTTGTTAGTTGATTTTAAATTTCTTCTCTTAGCTGCATATTCTGCTGCATACTTGTCAAGCTTGGTGGTCAAGTAACGGATCACGCGCTCGTCGCGGCGATAGTTCAGTTCCAACTTGGCGATGGTAGCAGGCTCAGCCTTAAACTCGATCAACTGATAAAAACCAGTAGATTTTTTCTCAATGGGGTATGCCATCTTTTTCAGGCCCCAGTTCTCTTCATTGATAATCTCAGCGCCTTCGGCAACGAGAATACCCTTGAATTTTTCTACCGCTTCCTTCATCTGAACGTCAGACAAAACGGGAGTCAAAATGAAAACGGTTTCGTATTGGTTCATACTACGTTGTTAATTAATAAAATGTTAATATTCGAAAATCGGCCGCAAAGGTACGCTTTTATTCTAGATGCCAAAAATTTTCCATCCTCTTTTTTTCTCTTTTGCTTGTTTTTTTCTATATTTTAAATTATTTCAGTCTTTGTGGGCTCTATTTTTCCAATAAAGTTGTATCTTTGTCCGTTGTTTGAACAATAGTTTCAGCCATGATAGAATCCATTAATTTTGATATCAGTTTGATTTTTGCCATTCTTAATGGTAAAGTGTCAGCAGCCATCAATCGCAAGCTTGTCCGTAATTTCCGTGAAGCGGGATTGGATATTACCCCCGAGCAATGGACTGTGCTGCTTTATTTGTGGGAGAAGGATGGTGTTTCCCAGCAAGAGTTGTGCAATGCTACTTTTAAGGACAAACCTAGCATGACCCGATTGATAGACAATATGGAAAAAATCAATTTGGTGGTCCGTATTGCCTCTAAGGACGATCGCCGTACCAATCTGGTGCATCTCACCCGGTTAGGTCGTGAATTGGAGCCCGAAGCTCGCAGGGTTTCTAGCCTTACATTGAAAGAAGCGCTTCAGGGGGTAACTTCCGAAGAACTCAGCATCAGTCAAGAAGTGCTTAGGAAAGTATTTGCTAATGCAAAATGTTGATTTTAGCTTGGTGGTGAGGTAAAAACGTGGTTAAAATAGGGTATTTAAAACTTTTTTAATCGAAATATTTCGTCTATTAGAGAATTATGCGTTTCTTTGTAGCAAGAAAATTAAACTAAAAATATTAAATAAGACACAATGAATAATTTATTGAAAAATCTGGGACTGATTTTAGTCGTTATTGGCGCAATCATTCTGATTGTTTGTTTCTTCACTGGTAATGTGAATGAGAACCTTCCGTTTGTGATTTCCGCAGCATTGATTATTTTGGGTATCGTTGCCTATATTGTTATCAATAAGCGCATAACTGAGTAGTCACAAAGATTGCGTGTATCAATATTGTAGGCCGGGGTATGTTGTCTGAGCAACATACCCCGGCCTATATATTATAATATAATAAGGTGTCAGAATCTGTATCCCAAAGTGAGGGTACTGGTGAATACCCGTGTGTCTATCCAGATTTTGTTGAGGTCGATTCCGTAATACAAACCAAATACAAAGTTGCGGTATTGGAAATCGCATCCTAATTGCCAACCACATTGGAAACGGTCAAAGGTTGGATAAACCTCATCTTCATCGAATACATTGGCTTCTTCCTTGTCTCCGTCCAAATCTTCCGCTTCTATTCTTCCGAACGCGTGCAGTCTCAGGTATAATCCGGTATAGGGGTATACGCTCCAGTTTGGGCTGTTCAGGTCGAAACGGTATCCCACATTGAGGGGGACCTCGAAGGAGCACATACTCAGTTTCTCTCGTGCGGTATAGGTGTATTCGGCTATTTCCTCATCTATATCCACATCATACATACCCCATTTTATTCCAAATCCAGTCTCCAGAAATATAGGTTTCTTTTGACTGAGGGCAAATCCGTGTAGGTAGCTTACGGCGACAGATGTGGCGGTACATACATTGTCATAGATTTTGTTGCCTATCTTTATGTCTGGCATTATGTACATATTTCTTTCGATGGCCACTCTCACCCCATCCCAGTCCTGTTTTGGATCGATAAAAGATTCTTGCGATGCTTTTGTTGCTGCTGTACCGTCCACATATTGTGCTGTTCCATTCAATGTGAATCCTATTATCAGCAGGCATATAGATATTGTTCTTTTCATGTTGGTAGGTGTTGGTTAGTCTTTCAGATTTATTCTCCAGATATTGGCAATGCCTTGTCTGTTTCCCCGTTGGGACACGAAGTAGATGTATTTTCCGTCAGGGCTCCATGCAGGACTGAGGTCATCAGCTATATGGTCGGTCAGTTGTACCATCGCTTTTCCATCGGTGCGGCAGACGAATATATCTGTGTTGGGAATCTTTTTGTTTTCATATTCCTTTTTCACATCTCCGACAAAAGTAATCCATTTGCCGTTTGGTGAAACTCGTGGGGAACTGAAATTCTGCTTCGGATCAGCCACTATACACACTTCTGTGCCTGTAGTCATGTCAACCTTCCATATTTCACTCTTGCCTTGTGGGCTTATCCGACAGCATACATAGGCATTCTCTCCAGGTATAGGGCAAGGATTGAACCCTTCGGCATGCATTGTTATGTTGTTGTTCTTTATGTTGTAGCGATAAATCATGAAAGAGACTTTCTGTTGTCTAGCAAAGAGAATTTCATCAGCATCAGTACAACTGGCGGGTGAATAATCCACCTGTTTCACTGTCAGTATCTCACAGGCATACCCTTCGTGGGCATCTGTTTGGCATATTTGACAGTCATCCCCTTTCACGTCGGTGAACAACAGATGTTTCCCGTCAGGAGTATAGGCAAAGTCCAAGACCTGTGTGCGGTTGGTTCGCTGCAAGGTGGGACTTTGGATACCATCCTTCAGGTTCTTAATGAAGATGTTTGTTGTCCCGTTATGTTCGGAAAGGAAAGCCAGTTTTTCTCCATCAGGTGATACGGCTACCACGCAGTTTGTCAACCAGTTTATTTTTTTTGAAGAGCGTTTGACAGTAGGCATATACACCCCGTCTTTGTCTGTTGTCATTTGTTGGATTCCCAGATCTGCTTCATACTCGGTGCTTATGGGGGTATAGTCTGCCCGTTTTGCAGTCATGTTTCCAGCAATCAACAGCCATAATACAGATAGGATTACTCTTTTTCTCATATAAGTTTGTGTTTAAGTTTCGTTCGTTATGCAGGCAAATGTATGAACTTCTATTGGCTTGCACAAAGAAAATAACAACTATTTTGGGGAACTGTCAGGATAACCATTAGAAGAAAGGAATGAAAGTCCTTTGTAAATCATTGGAAACTAGAGTTGTTCATGCTTTTGAGAGAACTGTAAAGTTTCAAATATTATTTGTGCTCACCTCCATCACTAATCCGCTGGTCGGGTGATAACGAACTTCTTTCCCAAACGTAGGCTGTCCTGACTTATTTTCTTGAATGAGTATCTTTTGCATTCAAAGAAATCAAGCATTTGGTTTATTATTGCGATTCTTTGAAAATCACAAATACTAATTTCTGAATTGTAATAAACTTCCCTGAAGTCCCATGTTGCCCGTGTTTTTATATTTTTCTCATAATAGTCATAATTTTCATATTTTCTCTTCACATCGTTAGGAACATAATGAGGATACCTGTAGTCCGGTAGTTCAGGAGACATCATAGGGTCTTCTTTTCCTGGAATGATGTTACATTTTATGTCTTTTTGGATAACGTAAAAGTATATACTGTCTTTCTTCTCAGTATAGAGCCCTTTAACTTTGACATTCATACTTCTCAGCCTACCTCCTAATCGCATATTTTTCCCCTTTACTTTGAGAATAAATGTATTGTCCTTTTTGAATGTGATATGTGCTTTGCCTGTTTGGTATCCCCAATATTGATACATTCCTTCGGGGCAATCCCACTTTCCATAAATATCTTGTGAAAAAGATTCTTGTGGAAGAAAAAACAAACATATAAGGCTTATGATAATATAAACCTTACTAAAGTTGAAAAAAGTTTTTCCGGTCATAATCTTGCTATTTAATAAGTCAAAGGTTTGAATTAATATTGTGTATGCAAATGTATGAATTAATATTTGAATCATGAACGATTTCTTATTTAGTTTCAAGCGCCGCTCTTTGGGTTGATTCCTTATACGTCCTTTTTACTCTATTCTAAGTCGTTGATAATTAAAGTCGCTCGTTGTTTTTACGACATTCGTATAGTCGAAATATAATTGATGGTTTTGAGGACTTTTAGATACATTTTTTTTCTGTCAGACATGCAAACATGTTTTGCTTGACCCACGAATTTTGCAGGATTGCAGATTTATGTGTTACTTTGTATAGCTTTTCTACAAAAAGACATGCTTTTAATTAAGTTGCAGAAGAACCACTGAAATCAGGAAAAACAAGGTGAGCGGGACTGTTAGAAAAGTATATTAAGATAAATGGTCAGACATCTTAATATAAAGTGTCAAGTATCTTAGAATACTTTGTAATTTAATATAAGATAGCCTCCGCTCGTGAACCAAAGATGTCGGAACGCGGGCGGAGGCTGTCATTCAGAGGATTTATTTCTTACTCAGCTTCGGGAGTAATCAGTTTGTATCCCTTACCGTGGATATTGATGATTTCGATAGAATCGTCCTCCTTCAAGTGCTTGCGGAGCTTGGTGATATACACATCCATACTGCGAGCATTGAAGTAGTTGTCGTCAATCCAGATGGTCTTCAAAGCGAAATCGCGTTGCAGAATCTCATTGGCATGGGCGCAAAGCAGTCCGAGCAGTTCGCTCTCCTTGGTGGTGAGCTTGGTCTGCTTGCCGTCGATGGCCAAAATCTGTTTTTGGGTGTCGAATACAAAGCGGCCAATCTTGTAGATGCTGCTCTCCTTATTCTTCTTTCCACGTACGCGGCGCAGGATAGCCTCGATACGGAAAGTGAGTTCTTCCATACTGAAAGGCTTGGTCAGGTAGTCGTCTGCTCCAATCTTGAATCCTTCCAAGATATCCTCTTTCAGGGTCTTTGCTGTAAGGAAGATGATGGGGATTTCGGTATTGGCAGCACGAATCTCTTGTGCCAAGGTGAAGCCGTCCTTCTTGGGCATCATTACGTCCAGTACACAGAGGTCAAACTTGTTTTTCAAGAATGCCTTGTAGCCGGCTTCTCCGTCGGGACAAAGTTCTGCACTGTAGCCTTTGGCCTGCAAATACTCTCTTAATAGCATGCCAAGATTCTCGTCATCTTCGCATAACAAAATACGCATTTTTTCGTCCATATCTTAATTATTTAATAAAGGTAATACAATAATGAATTTGGTGCCGACGCCCATTTCGCTTTCGGCGCGGATGGTGCCTTTCAGATCCTGAACTATTTTCTTTACATAGGCCAGTCCGAGGCCGAATCCTTTGACATTGTGTACATTGCCGGTGTGTACGCGGTAGAATTTATCGAATATCTTCTTCAAATCTTCTTTCTTGATGCCTATGCCGTTGTCCTGAATAGATATATAGAGCTTGCCAGCTTCGTTCCATGTACGTACGTCGAGCAACAGTTCTTCATCGGGGCGCTTATACTTGACGGCATTGTCCATCAGATTGAAGATGATGTTGGTAAAATGCATCTCGTCCACGAATATCATCGGGTCTTCAGCATCGAGGCTGGAGGTAATCTTTCCGTTGTGCTTCTCGACCTTCAGAGTGAAGGTATTGATGACTCCACTGATGAGTTCGTTGGCGTCGAGCTCTTTCATCTTCATGGTCACCTTCTGACGTTCGAACATGGACATCTGCAGAACCTTCTCAACCTGGAAGCGGAGGCGCTTGGTCTCGTCATTGATAACTCCGGAGATATGTTGGAACATTTGTGGAGACTTGCCAACGGTGGGGTCTTTCAGCATTTGGGCAGCTAACGAGATGGTAGAAATGGGGGTCTTGAATTCGTGGGTCATATTGTTGATGAAGTCGTTCTTCATTTCGGTGAGTTTCTTCTGACGGAAGATGACAACGATGGTGAAGATGAAGGTGATGAGCAATACGATGGTGAAGATGAATGACGGTATCATGAACCGGACGGAACTGAAGATATAGTCGTCCATCGTGGGGAAGTGAATCTTTAGGATACCCATCTTGGCTGGCGGATCTTTGGGAAAGAGCTCACGGGTATAGGCATGTTCTTCTCCCTCCTCTTCATAGTCCGAACAGCGATAAACCTCCCGGCCGTATCCCGTTGATACGGTGAAGTGAAAAGGGATGTCTATGCCGTTGTCCATCAATTCGGATTTCAGGTCGCCACCCAGTTTGCTGAAGTCGATACGCTTCTCTAATGGCTTGTCGCTTACGGTACGTATCATCGTATAGACAGCTTCTTCAAGCAGATTGCGCTGATAGACATATTTGTTCTTGATAATCTCGCGCTGTAGCTTCAGACTTTGGGAGAAACTGCTGTTATTGACACCCTTGCTTCTGGATATTACAGCTTTTGGGGCCAAGGATGGACTGGTGATGGCCATCCGCATGCGGAACATGGATACCCCATCGTAGGAGTGGTAACTGCTCTTGAAGTTGACAATGTCCATTCCATTGCTTATGCTGTCTCCAGTGAGGGTGGCAGTATCTGCCATAGCGATGGTACGTTCCACATCCTTCTGGAGAAAACGGTAGGTTTCGTCAAGCTCCAGATTGCGGGCCGCTTTTGTCAGGCTACGCGAAACAGACTCGTTGAACTGTTCCTTGCGCATCTTTACCATCTCCTCAATATAGCTCACCTGCAGATAGAGCAGGCAGAGGAAGGAGATACCCATGATTATGCCTAATGTCCAAATGGTTGACTTTTTCATGTCTGCAAATGTAGCGCAGTCCTGATAGACTGCCAATAGTGGTTAACATGTTTTAGAGTCATATTTTCCATTATTAACCGAATTTCTGTTTTTGATTAATATTATGACAACTTTAACAAAGAGTTCCACAGTTTGTTTGCAAAAATAATACAAAATTAAATGCCGATAGTAAAAACGAGACTGTTTTTTTAGTTGTTTTTATTAAAAAAGCCGCATTCTTTTAACAGAATGCGGCTTTATAGTGGTTAAAATGTGATGAATATTATTCTTCGTTAGCCTGGTTAGCTTCGAACTCTTTCATCAGTTTCTCCTGTACGTCACCCGGTACAAGCTCGTAGCTGGCAAACTTCATGATGAATGAAGCACGTCCGCCTGTGAGAGAACTAAGTGATGTTGAGTATGAAGACATCTCCTTCAAAGGTACGCGGGCAATCAGTTTCTCGTAACCGTTTTCACTGCTCATACCCATAATCATGGCACGGCGTCCTTGAAGGTCACTCATCACGTCACCCATTTTGTCACTAGGAACGAATACCTCTACATCGTAGATGGGCTCCAGAATCTTCGGACCTGCATTGCGGAAAGCCTCGGCAAATGCCTGACGACCGGCCAACATGAAAGAAAGTTCATTGGAGTCAACCGGGTGCATCTTACCATCATAAACGATAACACGTACATCGCGGGCATACGAACCTGTCAACGGACCTTGTTCCATACGGCTCATTACACCTTTGAGGATGGCAGGCATGAAGCGGGCATCGATAGAACCACCAACGATGCTGTTGACGAATACCAACTTGCCACCCCATTCGAGTTGTACCTCTTCAGTGCCCTTCACGTTCATCTTGTACTCCTGACCATTAAACTTGTAAGTGTCGGGAGCAGGCATGCCTTCGTAGTAAGGTTCAACGATAAGGTGTACCTCACCGAATTGGCCGGCACCACCGGACTGTTTCTTATGGCGGTAGTCTGCACGGGCAGCCTTGGTGATAGTCTCACGGTAGGGGATACGAGGTTCATCGTAGCGGATTTGAATCTTCTCGTTGTTCTCCATTCTCCACTTCAATGTGCGGAGGTGGAACTCGCCTTGTCCGTGAACGATAATTTGGCGCAACTCTTTGGACTGTTCAACAACCCATGTTGGATCTTCCTCACGCATGCGGTTGAGGGCTGCCATCATCTTTTCGGTTTCGCTCTCGTTCACAGCCTTGATGGCACGTGAATATTTGGGATTAGGATATTTGATGAAGTTGAAGCGGTTATCGCAATCCTTGCCGTTCAGCGTATTGCCAGTCTTCACATCCTTCAGCTTCACGGTACAACCGATATCTCCGGCACGCAGTTCTTCTACCTTGATGCGGTTGGCACCTGCACAGACAAACATCTGTGACATGCGCTCCTTGGAACCGCGGTCGGCATTGGTGAGATCATCACCTTCGCGAACTACACCGCTCATTACCTTGAAGTACTGTACATCACCAATATGCGGCTCGACAGCAGTCTTGAAGAAGTAGAGTGAAGTGGGGCCTTCTGCACTGGGCACAATCTCGGCACCGCGTGTGTTGAATACTTTCGGCATTTCATCCACGAAAGGAACTACGTTGCCCAAGAATTCCATCAGTCGGCGTACACCCATATCCTTACCGGCGCATACACAGAAGACGGGGAACATGCCACGTGAAGCCAATCCTTTGCGGATACCTTCGCGCATTTCGTCTTCTGTGAGTGAATCCTGCTCAAAGAATTTTTCCATCAGGCCTTCGTCGTTCTCGGCAGCAGCCTCTACGAGGGCTTTGTGCATCTCCATAGCCTTGTCCATCTCTTCGGCTGGGATTTCACTGATGGTAGGAGCACCACCTTCGGGACCCCAAGAATATTTCTTCATCAATAGGACGTCGATGACTGCATTGAAGTTGGGTCCTGTTTCCAAAGGATACTGTACGGGCACAACCTTTGAGCCGTAAATAGTTTGCAATTGTTCGAGTACATTGTCATAGTCACACTTTTCGTTGTCTAATTGGTTGACGAGGAAGATGACTGGCTTACCCAACTTTTCTGTGTAACGGAAGTGGTTCTGTGTGCCCACCTCTACACCATATTGTCCGTTCAGCAGCAAAATGGCAGTGTCGGTTACGTTCAAGGCAGTCATGGCTGCGCCTACGAAGTCGTCGCTACCCGGGCAGTCGATTATGTTCAGTTTCTTGCCGTTCCATTCTACGTGATAAACGGTTGAGAATACAGAATAGCCATACTCCTGTTCAACGGGGAAGTAGTCACTTACGGTATTTTTGGCAGTGATTCTGCCGCGACGTTTTATAATACCACTCTCAAAGAGCAAAGACTCTGTGAGGGTGGTTTTACCTGCACCGTCATTACCCAATAGGGCAATGTTCTTGATTTCACTTGTCTGATAAATTTTCATGATATATACTTTTTTAATGTTGTTACTACTCAGAGAATCATCCATACGGAAGACCCCTCTGTCAAAACGGTGCGCAAATTATAAAATATTAAGCGAACAGCCAATTATTATTTGCTGTTTCAAAACTATGTTATTAAACATCTTTCTTGTTTTTTGCCTGATATTTCAGCCTTTTAGCTTCATTTTGATTACTTTTGCACTGTGAAAATTAAAACTTTTTATGGCTGGAATTTATCTTCATATCCCATTCTGTCAGCGACGTTGTATTTATTGTGACTTCTTTTCGTCGGTAGAGTCTTCATATCGTGGTGCGTATGTCGAGGCTTTGTGCCGTGAATTGGATATGCGTAGCGGATATGCCGGAGGTGAGGAGGTGTGTACCATTTACTTGGGAGGCGGTACGCCTTCCCAGCTAACGATAGATGAATTGGAGAAGCTCTTCTTATATATATATAAGGTATATAGGGTAAGTAGCGATGCAGAGATTACCTTGGAAGCCAATCCCGATGACTTGTCTGATTCCTATATTCGGACACTTGCTTCCGCATTGCCCATAAACCGGATCAGTATGGGGGTGCAGACATTTCATGAGGAAAGATTGAAGTTCTTGCGCCGTCGTCATACTGCAGTTCAAGCTATGGACGCTGTAGAGCGGTGTCGTCAGGTGGGGATAGATAATATCAGTATAGATTTGATTTATGGTCTTCCGAGTGAGACTATCGAAGAGTGGGAGAGTGATCTAGCAAAGGCTGTTTCCCTACAGGTGCCTCATCTTTCGGCTTATCACCTCACGTATGAAGAGGGTACACCGCTTTGGCACTTACGGGAACGTGGAGAGGTAGAAGAGGTGGACGAAGAGTTGAGCTTTCAGATGTATGCCCGGTTGGTAGAGTGCCTGAAGAGTGCCGGATATCAGCATTATGAGATATCCAATTTTGCTCGTCCGGGCATGGAGTCACGTCATAACAGCAGCTACTGGAAGGGTATTCCTTATATCGGTTGCGGAGCTGCAGCCCATTCTTACAATGGAAATGCCCGTCTGTGGAATGTGGCTTCGATACCACAATATATAAAAGGAATATCGGAAGGGAGTCCGATAGTGGAGTTTGAATCACTTGACCTCCCGACTCAGTATAATGATTATATGGTCACAGCCTTACGTACTCGCTGGGGGATATCCATGTCGTATGTGATTGGACGATTCGGCGAGTCCTATAGTGTCTACTGCCTGCGTATGGCACAGCCTCATATAGATAAAGGATTATTGCAGCTTGATGGGGATGTGCTCCGTTTGACGGAACAGGGCATATTTCTTTCTGACGGAGTGATAAGTGACCTTCTTTGGGTGTAGGGATATGAAACGTATGGATACAAAAAAAAAGTCTGTTGTGCTTTCGCACGGCAGACTTTCATTTCTTTCGGTAATCTCAGATTACTTTACGCAAGCTGAATCACACTTAACTGAATCGCAAGCAACCTTAGCTGAATCGCAGCAAACCTTAGCAGAGTCACAGCAAACCTTAGCAGAATCGCAAGCAACTACAGCGCAGCTGTCAGCTGCAGCCTCAGTGTTGGCAGTCTTGTTACCGCAAGAAGCGAAAGAGATGGCTGCAAATGCAACGAATACATAAACTAACTTTTTCATTTTCCTTTTCTTTTAAAATCTGTAAAACAATCGTTTTCTTAAAAAATCGGGTGCAAAGTTAGGAACTTTTTGAATATGTTGTATCATTTTGCATAATCTTTTTTTGCTTTTTCTTATATTTCGTTAATATAAATGCTCATTTTTGTATGTTTATCGTATAGAAATGCTAATTTTGTCCCCTGTATGGAGGCATTTGTGGCTCGTACCAGAAAAGATATGATTGATAGTACCATATTCCAAGATAAGACTGCCGTTTATTATACACTTGGTTGTAAATTGAATTTTGCAGAAACCTCAACATTGGGCAAGATGTTGAAGGAGGCAGGAGTGCGCACTGTCCGTAAAGGGGAGCAAGCTGATATCTGCATTGTCAATACCTGTTCGGTTACCGAAGTGGCTGACAAGAAATGTCGTCAGGCCATACATCGCTTAGTGAAGAATCATCCAGGGGCATTTGTTGTGGTAACAGGATGTTATGCCCAATTGAAACCTGAACGTATAGCTGATATTGAAGGGGTGGACCTCGTGGTGGGTGCCGAGCAAAAGGGGAATATTATAGATTTGCTCCATGAACGTCTGTCTGCTGGGAGGGCGGCTTTTGGAGGGACTGCTGGTGAGATACTTTCTACTCCTATGAAGGATATTCGCTCCTTTGCTCCCTCCTGTTCGAGGGGAGACCGTACCCGCTATTTCCTTAAGGTACAGGATGGATGTGACTATTTCTGTACCTATTGTACGATACCCTATGCTCGTGGACGTAGCCGGAATGGGACCGTTGCGTCATTGGTGGAGCAGGCCCGTCAGGTGGCTGCTGAAGGTGGCAAGGAGATTGTAATAACGGGAGTCAATATCGGTGATTTTGGAAAAAGTACAGGTGAGACTTTCTTTGACTTGGTCAAAGCACTTGATGGGGTGGAAGGTATCCAACGTTATCGTATTTCTTCTATTGAACCCAACTTGCTCACCGATGAGATTATAGATTATGTGGCCCAGTCACGTGCTTTTATGCCCCATTTCCATATACCTTTGCAGTCGGGATGTGATGAGGTGCTCCGCTTGATGCACCGTCGGTATGATACAACTCTCTTTGCTGATCGTATAGCCCATATCCGTCGGGTTATGCCTCATGCATTTATTGGAGTGGATGTCATTGTCGGCACACGAGGCGAAACCGAGGAATATTTCAATGCCGCTCATCGTTTCCTTGAAGGATTGGACATAACCCAACTGCATGTATTCAGCTATTCTGAGCGTCCTGGTACTCAGGCTTTGAAGATTGACCATCAGGTGTCACCTGAGGAGAAGTATCGCAGAAGCCAGTTGCTATTGGATCTCAGTGATCGCAAAACGGAAGCATTCTATGCCCGTCATATAGGTTCTGAAACCACTGTATTGCTGGAACATCCCAAGGCTGGACAACCTTTCCATGGATTCACAGACAACTATATTCGTGTAGAGATTGATGAGACAGACCGATGCGTGGATAATACGTTGGTGCGTGTCTGCTTGGGGGATTTCAATGATGACAAAACAGCCTTGAAGGCTGTTCTGGTTACAGGTCGTTAGGTATTGGCGAGGCATGATGCCTTTTGCCGTTTATGGATTGTCCGCTATTTGAAAATATGAAAAAACTATCTATCGTTATATTGAATTGGAACGGTGCAGAAATGCTCCAGAAATTTCTCCCTTCGGTCATGGCTCATTCTGCATTAGAGGGGGTAGAGGTCTGTGTGGCCGATAATGCTTCAACAGATAATTCCTTAGAGGTGATGCACTGTGATTTCCCAGGTGTACGTCTGATATTATTGGATAAGAACTATGGATTTGCTGAAGGGTATAACCGTGCGTTGGCGCAAGTGGATGCAGAGTATAGCCTATTGTTGAATTCCGATGTAGAGGTCACTTCCGGATGGCTTGAACCTATGTTGGAATATATGGATGTGCATCCCGAAGTGGCGGCTTGTCAACCCAAGATTCGTAGCTATTACCGGCGTGAAGAGTTTGAACATGCCGGTGCTTGTGGCGGTTTTATGGACAAATATGGTTATCCCTTCTGTCGGGGGCGTATGATGGATACCATAGAGGTGGATGAAGGGCAATATGATACTATAGTTCCGGTATTTTGGGCTACCGGTGCAGCTTTGCTTATCCGTACGGCAGATTATCGTAAGGCTGGTGGCCTTGATGCCCGTTTCTTTGCCCACATGGAAGAGATTGATCTCTGCTGGCGTCTGCGTAGCCGTGGAAGGGCTATTGTCTGTATTCCCCAGAGTGTGATTTATCATGTGGGAGGAGCTACGCTTAACAAAACCAATCCCCGTAAGACTTATCTCAATTTCCGCAATAACTTGCTGATGCTTTATAAGAATCTGCCGGAGTCGGAGTTACATTCCGTCATGAGTGTACGTTGGTGTTTGGACATGTTAGCTGCCATCCAATTCTTTCTTAAAGGAGAATGGGGGAATGTACGTGCGGTATTCCAGGCTCGGAGAGACTATGCTTCCATGCGGCCGGAGTATTACTCCATCCGTTCGGGAAATATGGCACAGACAGTACAGCCTACCCAGCCCGAACGTTATTCGTGGAGTCTGCTTTGGCGTTACTACGTCCGTAGAATACGCCGATTCAGCTTTTTATAGTTTTTGGGGAAGCATGATTGGCTACCGCTTGTATGTAAAGAGGTAATTCTCTATCTCTTCTGCTGTGTCAACCATATAGGTTGGCGAATATTGTATCAATTCCTCTCGTGGGCGGAATCCCCAAGTGACTCCGATACTTTCCACTTCTGCATGAAGCGCTGTCTGCATATCCACTCCCGAGTCACCTATATAGATAACTTCCTCTTTATGGACAGGGATAAGTGCGAGGATATCCTCCACCACCTGTGGATGGGGTTTTACGGGGACTCCTTCGCGTTGCCCGAAGATGGCAGCAAAACGTATGGTGGGAAAATAGTAGCGGATAAGTTTCTCTGTGGCACGTTGGTACTTGTTGGAGGCTACGGCCAATTGTATTCCGGCCTCTTGCAGATGTTCCAACAGTTGGGGAATGCCGGGGTAGGGACGGCTCAGGTCAGCATTGTGTACATCGTAGTAAGGTAGGAAATAGGTACGGATACGTAGGATATTCTCTTCGGTGCGTGCCCCGGCAGGCAGGGCACGTTCGAAGAGTTTGTTGATTCCGTTACCCACAAACATGGGGTAGGCATCGATGGGGTGGGTGGGGAATCCGCACTTCTCCAATGCCTGATTGGTGGCAGTGCCCAAATCATCTATTGTGTTGAGCAACGTGCCGTCAAGGTCAAAGATAACAAGACGTTTGGACATAATTTCTTAAATAGTTGGAATAAAATCTATTCACCTGTTCCTATTCATTCACAACTCATAATTTACCATTAATCTCCACTTTACATGGATGCTCCAGTTCTTTCTTCCACTGTTTCATGTAGCCAAACCATTCTTTAGCATTCTTGAAGCCAAAAGATTCACGCAGCGAAGCGAAAGAGAGATGGTAAGTGAAACACTTTTCTCCTTTGGCTCCAACGGTATAGATGAGATTGTCAGTTATTGGCTGTTCCTCCTTGACATATTGGTTCGGAATACATACGGCCAGACCTACAGTCTCCAACTTGCGTCCTACTGTGTCATTGGCACCAGCGGGCCAGTCGGTACCCCAGCAACCGATGAGCCCCTTGTGGTCAGAATAGTTCTCGGAATCTTTCACATTGATGACACCGGCACAGAATGTTTCATCAGCAAGCGGTTCTTTGAAAGAGACCTCCACACGTACATCGCGATGTCCGCCATAGAGGATGTAACGGGTTGTCATGGTGATGGTTTTGCCCTGGTAGTTCCAGTCCGTATCGATGATGTCCACCACTGTACGGAGCGGACCATAAGCACGAATACATTCTGTGCGCAGGGCAGGAATGATATGGGCGGGCTTACCGTCTTCCCAACCTTTCAGAGTACCACCTCCGCAGGTGCTGCCAACCCACAGTACATCGTCACCATATCCTTTGGCCTTATGCTCATCAGTCGGGTAGAAGAGGGTCTCTGCTATCTCCAGTCCCTTGCGGCTCTTGCCGTAGGTATCAATAGTCTGTCTTTTGTCAAAATAGATGCGGTAGGCCACCAGTTCTGATTCGAAAGCGGGTCCGTGGTGGTGCAGGCAATTATAGACATCGCTCTCACCCGGCACGGTCAGCGATTGTATCTTGGGATATTTCTTCTTTTTGTCACTCAGCATCATCTGTGCATACACCTGGGCTGGATAAGTCCTTTCACTCTTTTCAGCAGAAAGGGTCACGGTGATGTTACGCTTGCTCTTGGCAGGCATATCCAGCAGGAAGGCCACTTCGTCAGCTTGGCTGTCGCCGTTCAGGTCGTCCAACTGTGAAGGAATCTCAGTATTTCCCTCTTTTACCACTACGGATTGCACTGTGAATCCTGGCTTTAATTCATCTATAGTCAATACGACAGGCTCATTCTGTTTTGCCTCTTTCCAAGTGTTGCTGACCGTCAGTGTTATCTCTTTCTCCTGGGCTTGAAGACCGAGTGCCGCTGCCATGATAAGCAGAGATGTGGCACAAATGCGTAGTTTTTTCATTGTTTAGTTTGTTATATATATAATACGTATAGGCTGCAAATATAACTCAAAAAGAGAGGGTGGACAAACAAAAGTGGATGTTTTTCATAATGGAAACCTTATTTTTGATCTCTAGTTCATTATACATTGTTCATTCTGGTTATTCCAATTTATAAATTGTGTCTTAGGAATGGTTTGAATTTCTTAAATAAATGTCTAAAAGTAGCATTCATCCCTAAAAATTTGTTTAATTCTCTAAAAGGTTGTATCTTTGTGGCCGAAAAATTAAAGTAAAAAGATTATTAGGTATGAGTTACAACTTATTGAAAGGAAAAAGAGGTATTATCTTTGGTGCACTGAACGAACAGTCTATAGCCTGGAAAGTGGCAGAGCGTGCCGTTGAAGAGGGTGCGACTATCACTTTGTCAAATACTCCTGTGGCTGTGCGTATGGGTGAGACCAATGCCCTGAGCGAGAAATTGGGATGCGAGGTGATTCCTGCTGATGCTACCAGTGTAGCTGATTTGGAGAATGTGTTCCGTCGTTCGGTAGAGATATTGGGAGGAAAGATAGACTTTGTGCTCCACTCTATCGGTATGTCTCCCAATGTGCGCAAACGCCGTACCTACGATGACCTCGACTATGATATGTTGGAAAAGACACTGGATGTATCGGCTGTCTCTTTCCACAAGATGATACAGGCTGCCAAGAAATTGGAGGCCATAGCTGATTACGGTTCAATCTTGGCCTTGAGCTATGTGGCCGCACAGCGTACCTTCTATGGCTATAATGACATGGCCGATGCCAAAGCGTTGTTGGAATCTATAGCCCGTAGCTTTGGATATATCTACGGACGCGAAAGTAATGTACGTGTGAACACCATTTCACAGTCGCCTACTATGACTACAGCAGGATCAGGCGTAAAGGGTATGGACAAACTCTTTGACTTTGCCAACCGCATGTCCCCTTTGGGCAATGCTTCGGCTGATGAGTGTGCAGACTACTGTATCGTGATGTTTTCTGACCTGACCCGTAAGGTGACTATGCAGAACCTCTACCATGATGGCGGATTCTCCAGTGTAGGTATGAGTCTTCGTGCCATGGCTACCTATGAAAAGGGACTTGATGAGTATAAGGACGAGAACGGAAAGATCATCTACGGATAAGAAAGTAAAGAACGGACAACAATTAGGAATAGATGCGCAATAGACTGTATATCCCACTCACTGTACTGTTTGCCTGCTTGGCAATCGTAGCCTGCCAATGGTCGTTGGATCAAGGGTGGGACGAGACTATTGCGGATGGTATAAAGGTGCATCGCTATGACAAGCTGCAGGAGGAGTATTTTGAACAGAACAGCTTCTCAGCTCTTCAGAAGATGAATACCGAATACACACAGGAAACCAAACTTCTGATAGAAGATATTCTGGCCATCGGTACGGTTAGTGATGAGAATATCAACCAGCAGTTACGTGAATTCTATTCCGATACTTTGTTGCAGGCATTGCGGCACGATGCAATGGAGAAGTTCAACGATATGAGTGCGTTGGAGCGCCTCTTTACGCGTGGATTCAGCAGACTGAAGAAGGAGTTGCCGCAAATAACCATTCCAAAGGTATATGCTCAAATTTCAGCCCTCAACCAGTCGGTGGTGGTGGGCGACAGTATATTGGGGTTCAGTATCGACAAGTATATGGGAGCCGACTATCCCTTGTATGACCATTTCTATTATCCCTATCAGTGTCGGAGCATGTCACCGGAGCGCATCGCACCGGACTGTTTCAAATACTATTTGCTCAGCGAATATCCATTCCCTTGGGAGTGGCATCGTACATTGTTGGACCACATCGTACATCGGGGAAAAATTCATTGGGTAGTATCACACCTGTTGGAGTGCCCGACATTGGAAGAAGAAATGGGATATACCCCTGAAGAGGGTGCATGGTGCGCGGCACGTAAGGACAGTATTTGGGATTTCCTGATACAGTCCGGACATCTGCATTCCACCGACCCAATGCTTGTGCGGGTGTATCTGCAACCGTCAGAGTGTACCTATCCTTTGGGAGATGATGCTCCGGGAGAGGTAGGTGTTTGGTTGGGGGCACATATTGTGGACGAATATATGAAGAAGAATCCTGATATTACCATTGCCCAACTGTTGCGTGAGACAGATTATCGTGCTGTTTTGAAGAACCTGCAGATAAGGTATTGATAAACTCTATTATTATTTATATATAAGGAATATACAAGGCCGCTTTTCCAAATCGGGAAGGTGGCCTTTCCATTCTTTTATGCTCTTGGTACGTATGTACTCATCCTCACAGGTGACATTGCAGGCTATACAGAGGCGGGTCTGTGGGCGGCAAGTCTGCACCAACTCTTCCAACAAACGACGGTTGCGATAAGGAGTCTCTATGAAGAGCTGTGTCTGATTCTCGGCATAGGCCCGTTGCTCCAAAGCTTTTATTCGCTTGATGCGTTCGCCCTGTTCGATGGGCAGATACCCATGGAAGGCGAAGCTCTGTCCGTTGAATCCTGACCCCATGACAGATAGCAGGATGGACGAGGGGCCTACGAGGGGAACCACCTTCAATCCCCTCCGTTGGGCAATGGCCACCACATCAGCTCCAGGGTCTGCCACAGCCGGACATCCGGCTTCGGATATCACTCCCATGGGGTGACCTTCGGCCAAAGGAGTCAGATAGCCACTGATGTCAGTAGGTTGGGTATGCTTGTTGAGGGGATAGAATGTCAGGCTGTCAATGTCGATGGACGGTTCCACCTTCTTCAGGAAGCGGCGGGCAGTGCGCACCTCTTCGACGATGAAGTGCTTGATCTGTAGGATGACCTCCTTGTTGTAGCTTGGAAGCACGTTGTCCAATGGCGTATCTCCCAATGTGACGGGGATAAGGTAGAGGGCTGGAGACATATTTTTTTATATGATTATTGCAAATGTTCCTTGAAATGGTTGGTCAGACGTGTCAGCAGATGGTGGCGTGTCTTACCGCCGAAGATACTGTGGTTGCGGTTGGTATAGACCTGCATGTCGAATTGTTTGCCAGCCTGCACCAGTGCTTCAGTATATTCGGCAAAGTTGCGGAAGTGTACGTTGTCATCGGCCATACCATGAATGAGCAGCAACTCACCATTGAGTTTGGAGGCATGAGTCATGGCAGAACCTTGTTCATAGCCATCGTGATTCTCTTTAGGTGTGCGCATATAGCGTTCAGTATAGACCGTGTCGTAATATTTCCAGCTGGTAGGAGCTGCCACGGCCACGCCGGCTTTGAAGACGGGACGTCCTTCACTCATGGACATCAGGGTGTTGAAACCTCCGTAGCTCCATCCCCAGATGCCTATGTGTGCCTTGTCCACATAGGGTAGTGTACCCAACCAAAGAGCTGTTTCCACCTGATCCTTGGCTTCCTTGATTCCTAAATTGAGGTAGGTACACTTTTCAAAGGCTGTGCCTCGACCTCCGGTACCCCGGCCATCTACACAGACAACGATGAACCCTTCGCCTGCCCAATAGGATTCAAGCAACGCTCCATCGCGGTAGAAGCCTACGCTCCAACTGTCTTTGACTTCTTGGGAAGCCGGACCAGAGTATTGGTACATGATGACGGGGTACTTGCGGTTGCTGTTGAAATTGGCTGGCTTCACCATCCAACCATTGAGTGTAGTGCCATCAGGCATGGGTACAGCAATCAGTTCTTTAGTACCTATGGCGCGTGTAGCTAACATATCCTTCAATGCTCCATTGTCCTCCAGTGTCTTTAGCGTCTTTCCACTGTTGTCGCACAAAGTGATGACAGGAGGTGTCTGAAGGTTGCTATAAGTATTCATGAAGTAAGCAAGGGTGCTGCTGAAGATGGCATTATTCACACCATCGTCGGGAGTCAGCCGGCTCTTGCGTCCTTTGGCGTCTGTCTTATAAACTGCATTGCGGAGAGGCGAACCTTCGTTGCTTTCGTAATAGAATGCTCCAGTCTTACTGTCCCATCCGATGAACTTGGTCACCTCGAACTCTCCACTCGTCACTTGGCGGATGAGGTTGCCCGTAGCGGTGTACCAATAGAGGTGGTTGTATCCGTCACGTTCGCTCAAGAGGGCGATGTTCTCAGGATAGAACTGTATCTGGTCATAAGTCTCCGTGTTGATATACTGGGATGCCTCCTCGCGGATAATGAGCTTGCATATTGTTGAGCGTGGGTTGGCCAGATAGATGTCCAGACGGTCCTGATGACGGTTGAGAGTCAGGATAGCCAGCGCATCGGATTTGGGAGTGAACTTGATACGAGGAATATAGCCGTCAGCATCCAGAGGAACATCCATGCGGCGTGTTACGCGGCTCTTGATGTCGAATGTGTGTACCGTAGGTGTAGAGTTCTTCACACCGGGGACAGGATATTTATAGGTATAAGCTCCTGGATATTCAGCATACTCATTCTGCTCAGGCATCAGTCCCTTGAATAGGGGGAACGAGAATTGCGGTACATCCTTCTCGTCAAAGCGGATGTAGGCCAGCATTTTGCTGTCGGCACTGAAGTCGAATGCCCGGCTGTAGCCAAATTCTTCTTCATTGACCCAGTCGGGAATACCGTTGAGCACTTCGTTGAACTTACCGTCGGTGGTCACTTGGGACTCGCTGTTGTTGAAGAGGAGTTTGACAAGGAACAGGTTGTTGTCGCGGACGAAGGCTATCTGGTTTCCGTCGGGTGAGAAGAGGGGAACCTGCTGGGGACCATTCTCACTGAGTGGAGTCAATGTATTGTTCTTCACAGTATAAATATAGTAGTCAGCCGTGAAAGAGTGGCGGTAGATGGGTGTCGTGTTTGTCTGTATCAGGATTTTGTCTTCATTGGGTGACATGATATATCCCTCCACCCGTTTCAGGGAATGGTTACGGGCAGTCTTGACATCGAAAATTACTCCAGCCTCTTTGCCGTCTTTGAAGGAGTATTTCACAATGCGTTCTCCATCAGGACTGATTTGGGCATAGTGTAGTCCATCAGCCAAAGGGTTTACTCCATTGATGCGTTTGGCACGGAATGTACCATTGGTGACCTCTTCCAAGGTAGGGGCAGTCTGTGCCATACCGCTTATGGTCACGACAAACAGGGATAACAGTAGAACGATTCTTTTCATCTTTATCAGAATGGTTATGTTTTCTAAATTTCCGACAAAGGTAAGGTTTTCTGCTCATTCACACAATATAGTGCTTCATCTTTTGTCTCATAAAAGGGCACTTAGTAAAAAAAAAGTGGCAGATTCTCTTAAATATCTCTGTCGTTTTGACGGCTATTTACAGCTTTTTTCCTACTTTTGCACCCGATTTAGAACCTATACTTTAGAATTATCATAGCATGGGAGGTTTTTTTGGAACTGTATCCACGCGTAGTTGCGTGACCGACTTGTACTACGGTACGGATTACAACTCACATATGGGAACCAAACGAGGTGGTTTGGCAACCTACAGCCCCGAACACGGTTTTATCCGTTCTATCCATAATCTGGAAAGCTCATATTTCCGATCCAAGTTTGAACCCAATTTGGGTAAGTTCAAGGGTAACTCCGGTATCGGGGTCATTAGCGATACAGACCCGCAACCGATGGTCATCAATTCCCATTTGGGCAAATTCGCTATTGTGACGGTGGCTAAGATCAATAACTTGGCCGAACTGGAGCGTGAACTGTTGGCCGAGGGTACCCATTTTGCCGAACTCAGTTCGGGAAAGACCAACCCTACAGAACTGATTGCCTTGCTCATTGTCAAAGGGCGTACTTTTGTAGAAGGAATAGAGAATGTATATAATAGGGTGAAGGGCTCATGCTCAATGCTTATCCTGACCGAAGATGGCATCATTGCCGCCCGTGACCGTTTGGGACGTACTCCCATCGTTATCGGAAAGAAGGAGGGAGCCTATGCCGCTACCACAGAATCTACAGCTTTGCCTAATCTGGAATTTGAGATTGACAGTTTCGTCGGGCCGGGTGAAATAGTCCGCTTGCGTCCCGATGGGATAGAGCAGATGCGCAAGCCCAATGAACAGATGCAGATCTGTTCCTTCTTGTGGGTCTATTATGGCTTCCCAGTGTCCTGTTATGAGAACAGGAATGTGGAGGAGGTCCGCTTTAATTGTGGGTATGAGATGGGGCATAAGGATAAGGCTGAGGTGGATTGTATCTGCGGTATTCCGGATTCGGGAGTAGGTATGGCTTTGGGATATTCCGAAGGAAAGGGAGTTCCCTATCATCGGGCAGTATCCAAATATACACCCACATGGCCTCGTAGCTTCACTCCCAGTAACCAGGAACTCCGTAGTCTGGTAGCCAAAATGAAACTTATCCCTAATCGGGCCATGATGCAAGGCAAGCGCCTGCTCTTCTGCGATGACTCTATCGTGCGTGGAACCCAGTTGAAGGACAATGTGAAGATGCTCTTCGACTATGGTGCTAAGGAGGTACACATGCGTATTGCCTGTCCGCCGCTGATATACGGTTGTCCTTTCTTGGGATTCAGTAGCAGCAAGACCGACCTGGAACTGATGGCACGTCGTATCATCAAGGAACTCGAAGGCGATGAGAACAAGAACTTGGAGAAGTATGTCGATGCTGATTCTCCCGAACACCACCGTATGGTACAGCGCATAGCTGACATGTTTGGGTTGACATCTTTGGAGTTCAACAGTGTGGAGACATTGGTAAAGGCCATAGGACTACCCAAGTGTAAATTGTGTACCCACTGTTTCGATGGCAGCAGTTATTTTTAATTCATAATTCACATTTTATTCCATGTCCTTAGTAGAAAGGTTTTTGAAATATGTCAGTTTCGACACCCAGTCGAACGAAGAGAGTGGGGTGACACCCAGCACCGACAAGCAGATGGTGTTTGCCCGTTACCTGAAGACCGAACTGGAAGAACTCGGTCTCGAAGAGATTGAATTGGATGAGCATGGCTATCTTTATGCCACCTTGCCTGCCAATACTGACAAAGAGGTGCCCACCGTAGGCTTCATTGCCCACATGGATACAAGTCCCGATTGTAGTGGTGCAAATGTAAATCCCCGTATTGTGGAGAACTACGACGGCTCAGATATCGTGCTTTGTGCTGAAGAAGGTGTCATTCTTTCCCCTGCCCAGTTCCCTGAACTGCTTGAGCACAAAGGTGAGGACCTTATCGTGACCGATGGAAAGACCTTGTTGGGTGCCGATGATAAAGCTGGCATTGCCGAGATAGTTTCTGCCATGGCATGGCTGAAAGAGCATCCCGAGGTGAAGCATGGCCGTATCCGTGTAGGCTTCAATCCCGACGAAGAGATAGGACTGGGTGCCCATAAGTTTGATGTGGAGAAGTTCGGCTGTGCCTTTGCCTATACCATGGATGGTAGCGAAGTGGGCGAACTGGAGTTTGAGAACTTCAATGCTGCTGGTGCTAGGTTTACGGTGAAGGGACGTAATGTACATCCTGGCTATGCCAAGGGTAAGATGGTGAACTCCATGCTCGTGGCCAATTACTTGATGAGTCTCCTGCCTGCCGATGAGACACCGGCCACTACTGAAGGCTACGAAGGGTTTTATCACCTCGTAGGTTTGCAGGGCGAGGTAGAGCAGACCACTATCAGTTATATCATCCGCGATCACGACCGCGCACGCTTCGAAGAGCGCAAGCAATTCATGGCTTCGCTCGTAGAGCAGGTAAATGCCCATTATGGAGAGCAACTTGTCAGCCTCGACATGAAGGACCAGTACTACAATATGCGCGAAAAGATTGAGCCGGTGATGTATGTCATCGACATTGCCAAGCAGGCTATCGAGGCTGCAGGGGTCACTCCTCAGGTGAAGGCTATCCGTGGTGGTACCGATGGGGCACAACTCTCATTCAAGGGTCTTCCTTGTCCCAATATCTTTGCCGGCGGACTCAACTTCCATGGCCGTTATGAGTTTGTGCCCATCCAGTCTATGGAAAAGGCTATGCAGGTGGTGGTGAAGATTGCCGAACTGGTGGCAAGCCGTTGAAGCAGAGGAACGGGTACTGTCCGGTAGGAGAGTACATACAAGAATGATATCATATATAAATAAAGGATGAGGTTCTTCGAAGAACCTCATCCTTTATTTTATTGGAGGGCATTCCTTTTGAGGGAGGAATGCCCCAGCTTTTTTTGTCGCTTATTAAATAGTGTATGTGCCGTCGGTACATTCTACGGCAATGTTAGCATACGTTAACATTAAAGGCGGGGCATATGCAAATATCCCTTCAAAAGACTTCCTCTTAGCCGTGCCCTTTTCAAAATGCATTTATAAATCCTTCACTTGTCTCTCTTCCCTTCCACACTTGGCTTATAAACTGTTTCCGACCATGTCTATTCTATATTTCCAATCATGGAATATATATTTCAAGGTTGGAAATATATATTCCAAGCCACGAAATATATATTTCAGGACTTGAAATATAAAATATACTTATGCTCTTGTTGTTTATGATACAGGTGCGTAAAGGTTTTCACATAGATGATGGAAAGTTGGAAGGGTGGGGCGTCGTGCTTTGGCGGTTGATGGTTACGTACTATTGGCAAATACAGAATGCAAATGTGCAGGCCGGTTGTCTGGAAGGCATATGTAGTCCGGTATGCTGATAAAAATAAAAAAAGGATGTGCCATCAGACACATCCTTTCTCTCTATATATTAATAAGGTGTAAGGGGATTATTCGGCCCCTTCTTCAGTGGTGTTTTCTTCAGTAGCCTCTTCGAAATCGGTCACACTGTTGTTGATGAGGATGTTGTACCAAGAGATGAGTTTCTTGATATCGTTGTTGTAAACACGGTCGCGGTCGTAGTTGGGAAGTACTTCGGCCATGTATTCGTGGAGCTCGGCAGCACTGGCCTTCTTGGGGTCGATAGTAGCAGGTTTGCCTTCTTCTTTAGCTTTTACATTGGCGAATACCTGACGCAAGGGCACCTCTTCTTCATCGGTGTACATGGCAATATCGCCCAATGAGATGACTTTGTCTGTGCCGTGGACGGGCTGACGTTTCTTGCTGGCATCAAGTGCTTCGACAATCAACATGTTCTTGCCGCGAGAAATCAATTTATATAATCCGGGTTTTCCTGAAATGGACAAAATGGTACGTAACATAATAGTGCTTGTTTTAAATTTAGTTGTTCTTTAATGAAAATCTCCGCAAAAGTAATATTCACAGAGGAATCTCACAAGGTAAATTAGCTAAAATATCCAAAATCTGTGGAATAATGGGTTGTTCCCCGTCATTGAGGAGTGTATAGTCGGCCCGTTTGGCTTTCTCATTGTCCGGCATCTGACGTGCCATGCGCTGACGGATAGCTTCGGGCGAGGTGTGGTCGCGCTTTACAGCCCGCTTGATGCGAATCTCTTCTGGAGCAGATACGGTGACCGTCTTATCAGCCAAATGGTCAAAACCACTTTCGAAAAGAATGGCCGATTCGATGGCGACCCAAGGGGTGTGCTGTCTCTGCTTCCATTGCAGGAAATCGTCCATCACGTGGGGGTGGATGATGGCATTGACCATGGCGGCGTGTTGCTCATCAGCAAATAGGTATTTGGCCAAGAACTGTTTGTTCAGACGTCCATCGGTATCATAAACCTCGTTACCTATCAGGTCGGTCAGCGCCTGTTTGATGGCGGGATGGGTATTGTTGAGTCGCTTGGCTTCGTCGTCACAGTTATAGATGGGGATATCCATGTTGCGCAAGCATCGGGCAACGACGGACTTTCCGCTACCGATACCTCCGGTGATACCTAATACTTTACACTGTGGTGTGTTCATGTGGAGAGTGGGGATGTGGAGTGGGATCAATAGTTCTGCTCAATCAGGTATTCTACCGTTTCGGGCGAGATGCGTACGTGGCTGATACCAGGAGGGAAACTGGTCAGACGTAACTGGCATTTGCCTGAAGCCAACAGGTCGTGGTAGGATACTTCGATGCTGAAATCCTCGGCATTGATATGCTTGAAGCGGTTACGGCCTATCTGGAAAGTGACACTGGCTTTGGCCGGGAAGGTCTTGAGTTGTTTGTCGGTTGGAAAGTTGATGCCTACAATAGGGACGGACACGGTTTTCTCGGTCAGCATGTCTGCAAAAAAACTGACTTCGACCTGCTCGGGTATCAGTTTCATGCCTTTGCGATACTGGAGGGAGGCTGTCTGACGGAGTGTGTCAACGATGTGCTCTACACGCAGAGGCTCGGTATAAATGCAGGTGAGCGTGTCAAGTATGCCTTTGGGGGCATAGACCATGACGGAGTCGGGGCGGATGTGGCGTCCGGCTATGTAATATTGCCGTTCGGCGGTGGCTGTTCCTTCCATCCTGACAGGGAGTTTCTTTCCTTTCTCTTGGGTGTAGATCAATTCCAATGTGTCGGGAGAAACGCTCTGCAACTTGGTGGAGATGGCCAACTGGCTGAGTATCCTTTTCTCGAACTCAGATGTGAGGATGCGTATATGGTTGCTCTTGGTGGTGTATTCGTTGAAGTCCAAGGTGAGGGGGACGAATCCTTTTCCTACCATATAGTTTATCAGCACGGTGCCTTTGTCCTTGACGGAAAGAGTGAGGTGGGAAGGGGGAGGTGTGGTGATGATGACATTATCCGGGACATTCTTGATGCGCAGAGGGATGGTTACTTCTGTCTCGTAGTCTTCGTTCAATGTCTGAAGGACCCAAAAGGTGGAGGCTATGAATACGAAGAATAAGAAAAGCAGGAACTCTCTGCATTGCGGACTATGCAGAAAGTTCCCGAATTTCTTTTTCAACTCTTGATATCGGTTCTTGATATTTTCCTTGGAGAATGTCATTATTCTCGCTGAAAATTAGTTGGCAGCTCCTTGTTGCTGGGCGCTGGCATAGATGGAATTGCGGTCAATCTTGATTTTTACGCCAGAGGCGATTTCCAAAGTGACGGTAGTGACATCCAAATCCTTGATCTTACCATAAATTCCGCCAGCTGTAACAACATCCTGTCCTACAGTGAGGTTATTGCGGAAGTTCATAATCTCTTTTTGCTTCTTTTGCTGCGGACGAATCATGAAGAAGTACATGATGGCAAAAATGGCCACCATCATAATAATCATGGAGAAGTCTCCACCAGCTTGTAACATAATGGTCAACATGTTCATAATACTGTATTTTTTTTATTAAGTTTGCAAATATTTCTTTTCAGGTAGGGGAGAAAAACGGCGCCGCTTAATTCTTCAGCAACTTGCTTTCTTTCTTCAACTGATTGACTACCGCATCAAGCATACCATTGATGAAGGCCGGACTCTTGGGGGTGCTGTAGAGCTTGGCTATTTCCAGATATTCGTTGATAGATACGCTGATGGGAATATTGGGGAATGAGGTAATCTCTGCCAATGCAATCTGCATAATCAGTACGTCCATGAAGGTGAAACGCTTCAACTCCCAGTTCTTGGAATTGTTGGTCAGCAGGTGGCGGTAATAGTCGGCATTCAGAATGGTGCGGCGGAAGAGGCGGCGTGCGAAGTCTTTGTCCTCCTCGTCCTTAAACTCGGGGAGCAACTCCTGATTGGCACCATTGCTCTCGTCGAAACGCTTGATGGTTTTCAGCACAAAGGTGTCCACAATCTCCTTATCGTCATTCCAGTAGAGACTCTGATCCTCCAACAGAGCGTCCAGACGGTCGTTGTTGAAGATGATATTCTTGTAAATCTTGCGCCATACTTCGCGGTCCTCGGCGTAGCTGCTTGTCTCGCTGCTCATATACTCCTTGTAAATGTCGCTTTCGATGATCTGGTTGTAGAGGAATTTGATGAAATCGTCCTCGTTGTCCCAAGTCTTCTTTTGACTTTCAACGAAATCATTCAGTTGTTTGTTCACCTCCAATTGGGCGGCAAAGCGGTTGTCGGCAAACTTCATATTGGGCATCAATTCCTCTTTAGTAGGGCGCAACTTGGCCTTTCCCATCTCGATACGCTTGTTGGCATATCGGGTGATGGTGACAATAAGCAGCAACAGGTAGTTATATAAGTCGTAGGCTTTTGACAGACTGAAGAACAACTCTTTTTCGGCGGTATCCAGATTCTTTCCACCGTTTTGGTAATACGCATATACTATCTGTACAATCTTCAGACGTATGAGTACTCTATTAATCATATATATCCTAAAAATTAAAAGTCCGTTAAACGAGTTGCAAAAGTAAATATTATAATTGATTCGACCAACATATCCCTCTTTTTTTTGTGAATAAACCTAATGATTTTGATTAATTCGGGGGTAAGGAGTAAAGTTTTTGAGGATTTTCTTTGTCTTTCGAGAAAAAATAGGCAATTTTGACACCGATTTATAATATATCAGATACTTATGGAAGAATTTAAGAAAAGACAGGTTTGGGCAGAAGGAGGAGAAAAGGATATCGTCTTCTCAAAATCAATTAAGGCTGGTAAGCGAATCTACTATCTGGATGTGAAGAAAAACCGTAAGGATGAAATGTTCCTCGCCATTACGGAGAGTAAAAAAGTGGTGATGGGAGAAGGAGATGCTTCGCAGGTCAATTTTGAGAAGCATAAGATTTTTCTCTATCGTGAGGACTTTGAGAAATTCATGAACGGTCTTTCCGAGGTGGTCAAGTATATCGTCGATGAACAGGGGCCTTGTCCCTCGCGTGAGGAGTATGAACCATCGAATGGCGCAGAAGAGCCTGCGGCAGAAACTGAGGATTCTATCAAGATAGATATAGATTTTTAAAGAGGAAGTTTTGCCAGTATAAAAAAAAGCAGTACCTTTGCACCCGCTTTTGAAGCATCAAGGGGAAAATCCCCCTGTGTGATGGTGAATTAAGCAAAAAGAAAACTTAATTTAGAGTAACACAATTAATTTAAAAAAACAATGAGAACTATTGAAGTTAAAGGTACTGCGAGACCTGTAGTTGGCAAAAAGTCAACTCGCGACATTCGCAAAGCTGACAGCATCCCCGCTGTATTGTATGGTGTTGAAAGAGGTGAGAACAATCTCCCCGTAGCTACTCACTTCACCGTGACTAACGATGCAGTGCGTAACTTGATTTATTCTCCCCACATCTATTCAGTTGACCTCGTTATCGATGGCAAGGCTTGCAAGGCTGTATTGAAGGACATCCAGTTCCACCCTGTTACAGACCGTATCCTCCACATCGATTTCTATCAGATTACTGATGAGAAGCCCATCGTTATGGAAGTACCCGTTGCCCTCGAAGGTTTGGCAGAAGGTGTACGTGCCGGTGGTAAGCTCCAGCTCCAGATGCGTAAGCTGAAAGTTCGTGCTACATACGACAAGATTCCTGAGAAGCTGGTAGTTGACGTAACTTCTCTTGGCCTTGGCAAGACTATCAAGGTTGGTGAGTTGAACTACGAAGGCCTTGAGTTGGTTAACTCTAAGGAGGTTGTGGTTTGCGCCGTTCAGTTGACTCGTGCCGCTCGTGGTGCAAGAGCTCAGCAGGGATAAGACTTTCTCTCTTGAGAATTGATAATTAAAGAATGAAGGAATGAAAGTTGCTTTTGGCACTTCATTCTTTCATTCTTTTTTCATTTTTCATCCTTTAATCCTTTCATTAAAACAGTGAAGTACTTGATAGTCGGATTGGGTAACATTGGCGATGAATATCGCGATACCCGCCATAACATAGGATTCAACGTTGTGGATGCCTTGGCCAAGGATGCCGGGGTCTCGTTTGCTGACCGCCGTTACGGCTTTGTGGCCAACATGTCCATCAAAGGCCGCCAACTGGTGCTGCTCAAACCCTCCACCTATATGAACCTCAGCGGTAATGCTGTGCGTTATTGGATGCAACAGGAGAAGATACCTTTGGAAAATGTGCTGGTCGTAGTGGATGACTTGGCGCTTCCATTCGGCGCTTTGCGGTTGAAACCGAAAGGTAGCGATGCCGGACACAATGGCTTGAAACATATAGCTACTACGCTGGGGACACAGGAGTACGCGCGTCTTCGTTTCGGTATAGGCAATGACTTCCCCCGTGGGCATCAGATAGACTTTGTTCTTGGTCATTTTACGGATGAAGACATGAAAACCATGCCCGAACGCGTGGCCGTAGCTGTGGATATTATCAAGAGTTTCTGTCTGGCAGGTCTGGCCATCACGATGAATCAGTTTAATAAAAAATAAATTGTAATTGAAATTGTGTCTAAAATAGAAGCTCGTATAGACAAATGGCTGTGGGCCGTGCGTGTCTTCAAGACCCGTACCATTGCCGCTGAGGCTTGCAAGAAAGGGAGGGTCATGATAGCTGGCACGCCCGTCAAACCTTCTCGGGTAGTCCGTCCGGGAGATGTGGTGGAGGTGCGTAAATCTCCTGTCACTTATTCTTTTAAGGTGTTGCAGGCAATAGAGAATCGTGTTGGAGCCAAACTTGTGCCGGAGGTGATGGAGAATGTGACTCCGGCAGCCCAGTATGAATTGTTGGAGATGAGTCGTATCAGTGGTTTTGTTGACCGTGCCCGTGGTACCGGCAGACCCACCAAGAAGGAGCGTCGTGCCATGGATGAATTTGTCACTCCAATCTTCATGGACGATGAAGAATTTGATTTCGATATGGATGACGAGGAGTAGCGGATGGCAAGAATGAGGCTTCAGTACGGGGAAATATCCACTATTTACAGAGAGAAAAGTGGCAAATCCTTTTGCTATCCGATACGATTGCACTATCTTTGTCCCGTAAACTCAATGAGATTGAAACATGTCGTGTATCTTACATATAGAGACTTCAACGGAAGTGTGCTCGGTGGCATTGAGCGAGGATGGTTCCGTTATTTTCAAGGAAGAGGATTTTCAAGGTCAGCAGCATGCCGTCAAATTAGGCGTGTTTGTTGATGACGCATTGTCGTTTGCCGACAGTCATGCTATACCACTTGATGCAGTTGCCGTCAGTTGTGGACCTGGTTCTTACACCGGATTACGTATTGGAGTGTCTATGGCCAAGGGGATATGCTATGGTCGTGATTTGCCATTGATAGCTCTTCCTACCCTCCAGGTGATGTGTGTACCTGTGCTATTGCGGCACGAATTGCCCGAAGATGCATTGTTGTGTCCCATGATTGATGCCCGTCGCATGGAGGTCTATGCCACCATCTATGATCGGGCTCTGAATACGATACGCCCTACAGCGGCAGACATCGTGGATGAAAATTCTTATCAAGAGTTCTTGGAGAAGCATCCTGTCTATTTCTTTGGAAATGGGGCCGCCAAGTGTCGCGAGAAGATTGTTCATCCCAATGCTCATTTCCTCGACAATATCCGTCCGTTGGCGAAGTGGATGTTCCCTTTGGCAGAGAAAGCCATTGCTATTGAAGATTATCAGGATGTGGCCTATTTTGAACCTTTCTATTTGAAAGAATTTGTGGCAACAAAATCCAAATCCAAAGTGTTATAAACCCTAACTCATAGAACTAAAATGCAATATAATACCCAACAACGCCGCTTACCCATGCCGGAATACGGACGCGGGGTGCAGAATATGGTGGATTATGCTTTGACGATAGAAGACCGGGAGGAACGTCAGCGTTGTGCCAATACCATCGTGAAGATAATGGGAAATATGTATCCGCTTATGCGTGAACTTCCTGACTTCAAACGCAAACTGTGGGATCATTTGGCCATCATGTCAGACTTCAAACTTGATATTGATTACCCTTATGAAGTGGTGAAACCTGATACGTTGAATACCCCTCCTAACCGTATCCCCTATTCTACAGGACGTATCCGTCGTCGGCACTATGGACTGATACTTGAACAACTCATCCGTAAAGCGGTGGAATATCCGGAAGGAGAAGAGAAGAAACAATTGCTCCACCTGATAGCCGTACATATGCGGAAAGATTTCATAACTTGGAATAAAGATTCTGTAGAGGCCCAAAAAATCATTGATGATATGTACGAGTATTCTCAAGGAACCATTAGCCTGACAGAGCAGGATCTAGAGATTACCGGAATTGTACCGAATGCTAATTCACGGGTTCGTCCGTATGTTCAGCAACGTCGGCGCGCAATACGAAAAAAATAAGATTCCAAACCTATACCTATACCTATACACTTCTCTACTATGGCATCATTTGTGATTGAAGGCGGCCATAAACTATGCGGAGAGATACGTCCGCAAGGCGCTAAAAATGAAGTTCTTGAAATTCTTTGTGGAATATTGCTGACACCAGAGATGGTGACAGTAAATAATGTTCCTGACATTCTGGATGTGAACAATTTGATCCAACTCATGCGTGAGATGGGTGTGAAGGTCAATCGCTTGGGGGCTGACAGTTACACTTTTCAGGCTGACGAGATAAACCTTTCATATATCCAAAGTGATGAGTTTATGCAGAGGTGTAGCAGTCTGAGAGGTTCTGTGATGCTTATAGGACCTATGGTGGCACGGTTTGGACGGGCACTGATATCTAAACCCGGAGGTGACAAGATAGGCCGTCGCCGTATAGATACCCATCTGTTGGGAATTCAAAAGTTGGGTGCCGAATTCAATTACGATACTGAGCGTGGAGTGTTTGAACTGGTGGTATCAGAACAGGGACTCAAAGGTACATATATGCTTTTGGATGAGGCTTCTGTTACCGGTACGGCCAATATTGTTATGGCAGCAGTGATGGCTGAAGGGACTACCACCATTTATAATGCAGCTTGCGAACCCTATGTCCAACAGCTCTGCCGTATGCTTAATCGTATGGGAGCACGTATCAGTGGAGTTGGCAGTAACCTGCTGACTATAGAAGGGGTCAAATACCTTGGTGGGTGCGAGCATACGGTACTTCCTGATATGATAGAAGTGGGGAGTTTCATTGGTATGGCAGCCATGACAGGCAGTGAACTGACGATCAAGGATGTATCGTATGAGAACTTGGGAATTATTCCTGAAGCTTTCCGAAGATTGGGTATCAAACTGGAGCAACGGGGTGATGATATATATATACCTGCGCAGGAGCATTATGAGATTGAGTCGTTCATTGACGGTTCCATTATGACTATTGCTGATGCACCTTGGCCGGGACTTACTCCAGACTTGTTGAGTGTACTCTTGGTAGTTGCCACTCAGGCAAAGGGTAGTGTACTGATACATCAGAAGATGTTTGAAAGCCGTCTGTTCTTTGTTGACAAACTTATTGATATGGGAGCGCAGATTATTCTGTGTGACCCTCATCGGGCTGTTGTCATCGGGCATGACCGTAATTTTACTCTCCGTGGACGAAAAATGTCTTCTCCTGATATACGTGCCGGTATCGCTTTGCTGATTGCGGCGTTGAGTGCTGAAGGTGTCAGCCGGATTCACAATGTGGAGCAGATAGACCGTGGTTACCAGAATATAGAACAGCGTCTCAATGCTTTGGGCGCACGTATCACCCGAATGGATTGATGGAGGATATATGATAAGAAAGGAAGAGGTTTATCGCATTGGTCAGTTGGCCAAACCACACGGTATTAAAGGCGAAGTAGCTTTTCATTTTACGGATGATATATTTGATCGGACAGAGGAGTGTGATTATCTGATTTGTCTGATAGATGGTATTTTTGTCCCTTTCTTTATTGAAGAGTATCGTTTCAAAAGCGATGCCGTGGCATTGATTAAGTTTGAAGGGGTGGATACAGCCGAACAAGCCCGTAGATTTACCAATATAGAGGTCTATTTCCCGACTAAATTCGCAGAAGAGAGCGACGAACTGTCGTGGAGCTATTTTGTAGGCTTTCAGCTTAAAGATAAACACTTGGGGGACTTGGGCGAGATAGAGGCGGTAGATGAGTCAACTATCAATACGCTATTTGTCGTGAGACGTCTTGATGGCGAGGAACTCCTTGTACCGGCTCAAGAGGCTTTCATTACTGATATGGATCACAAACTCCGTATCATCTTCGTTGATTTGCCGGAAGGTCTGGTAGAGTAAACGGCAGATGCAGGTTGGTAGCTGTAAAAGTCAGAATATGATGTAAGGTTCCAATCTTTCTAGGTCATCGGGAGTAAACTCTTTGCAAAGAGACAACTGATCCAAACTGATTAAAGGTCCGTGTTTCCTTCGATATTCTATAATACACCGTGCCTGATAGAAATTCAGATAAGGATGTTTTTGTAAACTTCCTATTCCTTCTTTATTGATGTTAATCTGTGTCTGTATGGGTGTTTCCAATACAAACCATTGTTCTATCTCTTCCGGGAGACCTTCAATCTCTTTCAATTGTGCGAGATTGTAGAATCCTCCTAAACGTTGACGATATTTCACAATACGGCTAGCCCGCCAACTCCCAATCCCAGGAATCATTTTCAACTCTGTGGTGTCTGCTTTATTCAAATCGATGGTTGTTCCTTTGGGGTATTTTATGCTTTGGGGATACTTTCGGATAGCTTGTCTGATGGTATCCGTAACCCTCGTTGTCCGACTCTCTTGTTTGACTTCTTCTACAGGAATGTTGATGTAGGGAAGCAACTTTGTATATGTCTCTTCTGTCATTCCATAGATACGCGCCAATTGTTCAGAATTACGGAAATGGCCTCCTGCTTCCCGATAGCGTACAATATTGCGGGCTACAAACTTCGGAACACCGGCTTCTACCATTGTGGCAGAATCGGCAGTGTTAGGATTGAACGAATGATATCCGGTTGTGGGTTTGTGGGGATGTGTTGCTGCATGGCATAAACTGTCGGCAATTTCCTTGTCTATTTCTGTTGCAGGAGATTCCGGCTTTAGCCAAAGAACTGTCATTCCTATCAATAATAGTGCTGATAAGATGAGAATAGCCCGTTTGTCACCGGACGGGAAAAAGAAAAAATCTTTCCACATAGTTTTTGCTGCTAATCTTTGATTCGTGGGAGTATCGGATACTGGTTCTCTACAAAAGACAGTTGCAAATGTAGCATATTCTGCTGTCATGAGCAAAAAAAAGAGAAAATCCTTGGTAGTCAAATCTGGTATTTTGGAAAACAACCTTTGTATTGGATGTAAAATTGGGATGGAAAAGTCTGTGGCTATCAAAAAAAGTGTATATTTGCAAAACTCTTTGTGATAGGAGATACCTTTAAGTGATAAAATTGTTGTTTTGTATAAAAGTGTATGAATAAAGCTGTGCTTTAATGAAGAACTCTACACAGAAAGAATTATATATCAAACATCAGGTGGTGGATGTGGCCATCGTTACGGTTTGTCGCAATGGATATAAAGATACATGCAGGTTGATAGACTCGTTGCAGAAGTATGTGAAATCCGTCACTTATCGTATTGTGGTGGTGGATGACTGTTCTGTGGAGAATGAAGCCAAGATGTTGCTCAAAAAGTATCCAAACATTAAGGCTATACGTACTTCAGAAAGCAAAGGATATGCTTCGGCTTGTAATATTGGGAAGAATTTGGTGGACAGTCGTTATGTACTATATATAAAGAATGACACTTATGTGGATGATGATATACTTCATCCTTGGTTAGAAGCAATAGCTGAGGCTGGAACTTTGGTGGTTTCGACTCCGTTGATACTGAAAGCAACAGATGAGCGCAGCATAGAATTTGCCGGGTCATCGGGATTGACAAAATGTCTTTTATCCCGAAAGATGTATCATGTGGGAAAAGCTGTGGAAGATGTAGAACTGAGGACCTGCAGCATACCTTATTTGAATAATGTGGCCATGATGATACATCGAGATACTTTTAAAGAGATGGGAGGTCCTTCGAAAGTCTATAGGGACGGGTATGAGGATTTGGATTGGTCCAACTTGTTGGTGGCTAATGGATATAAAGTACTATTTGTACCAAGTGTCAGAATCTATCATGGCAAGATGGAGGAGGATTGTAGAAGTGAGCAAGAAGCTATATATAATAAGGTATTAGGAAGACTGCTTTTTATCTATCGTAATCGAATAGGTAAAACCCAATCTTGGGCGCATATCTATACACTGTGTTGTGTATGTCCCCGATTAATCAGATGGAGGTATTTCTTTTCTGATTGGATGACTGTATATCATGCTATCAATACTTACTATCAGATGAGCGAAGATGACAAGATGGATTCAACACATTACAGATTCTCTTTTTTCCTTCCATCCAGATAAAGAATAGCCCGATACATAATCTTTGTCGGGTAAAGAGTAGATATGTCAACGGGTCATGGCTTGAAACCGTTTTTCGACAAACTTCTTTATGAAATGTGTTGTCCCTTCAATGCCTAATATGGAAGAATTGATGCAAAGATGATAAGTATTTGCATGTCCCCAACTATGAGCGCTGTAGTAATTGTAGTATGAGGCACGACGATGATCGGCCTTCTGCATGAACGTGCGTGCTTGCTCTTCGGTGAAATCAGGATGACGCTGGCGAATGCGGTGGATACGGTCTACTTCGTCGGCCGTAATGAATATGTTAATACAATGGGGATGTTCGCGTAAAATATAATCGGCACAACGACCTACAAAAATACAAGACCCCTTTTCTGAAAGATGGTGTATGGCATTACTCTGTATCTGGAATAGTGATTCATCGCTCAGACAATTCCCATACATATTATCTCCAATGAAAGGAATGACTTCAAAAAGACGTGATATCAATCCTTTCTCTTCATCCTTTTTCTCGAACACCTCTTTGCTGAAACCACTTTCTTTGGCGGCGGTTTCGATGAGTGTGCGGTCATAGATGGGGATGTTCAATTCTTTGGCGAGCATCTCTCCAATGAGTTTTCCTCCACTGCCTAATTGGCGTCCTATGTTGATGAAGTATTTTTCCATAATCAAAAGTCTTTAAGTTTCTTTTCTTGTTGCTTCTAAATATTCAGATTTGAACGCTCCTATTCTATCCTTGCTTGAATAACTGAAATTGTTTGTAAAGCATCCATCCAGCTAATAGTGATGAAAGTGTGTCGCTGATGGGGGCGGCCATCCAGACACCTGTCTGTCCGAAAAAGCGGGGAAGTATGATTAACATAGGGATAAGGAATAGTAGCTGTCGGGTGAGTGACAGGAATATGCTCTTCTTGGCCATGCCTATACTCTGGAAGAAATTGACTGTGACCATCTGGAAACCAACGATGGGGAAAGCCAATACCAAAATGAACAGACCGTGAGCCGCTTGTCGGATGAGCTCTTCGTCTGTAGTGAAGGCGCGCGCTACTACTTCGGGAATAAATGCGCCAGTCAAAAAGGCAGCGGTAGTAACAAGGGTAGCAGCATAAATGGTAAGGCGCATTACGCGGTTCACTCGGTCGAACTGGCGGGCACCAAAATTATATCCTGCTATAGGCTGCATGCCCTGATTGAGTCCCATAACAATCATTACAAAGAAAAAAACGATGCGGTTTGCAATACCATAAGCGCCAATGGCAAGATCACCGCCATGAGTCTGTAATCCCTTATTGATAAGTATCACAACAAAACAAGCGCACAGGTTCATTAGAAATGGAGCCATACCGATGGCCAAAGAATTGGTGACAATCTTGCGTTGCAACTTGAAAGTCCCTCGCCGCAAATGTATAAGTTCATTCTTGTTGGCAAAGATCTTCAATTGCCAGCAAAGGGCCAATGCTTGGGCAAGGATTGTTGCAATGGCAGCTCCTTGAATACCCATATCAAAGGTATAGATGAAGAGTGGATCGAGAATAGTATTGATTATAACCGTTCCGATAGTGGCATACATGGCTTTCTGTGGATGTCCGGCTGAACGAAGCATGGCATTCAATCCTAAATACATGTGAGTTATGACATTGCCCAAAAGGATAATGACCATGTAATCCTTGGCATAGCCGATAGTGGCATCGCTGGCTCCAAAGAAGTAGAGGATAGGGTCTATGAAAAGTAACATCAGGGCACCGAAAATGATACCGATGATAGTGTTCAGTGTGATGACATTACCTAAAATATTTTGTGCGGTGGAGTAATCCTTTTGGCCTAACTTGACAGACAGTAAGGTGGAGGCTCCTACACCGACCATAGCACCGAAGGCGGCAGAGAGGTTCATTACGGGGAAGGTGATGGCAAGTCCTGATATGGCTAATGGACCTACGCCCTGACCGATAAATATACTGTCCACCATGTTGTAGAGTGAAGAAGCAGTCATCGCTATAATGGCAGGGACGGCATATTGTGTAAGCAATTTACGTATGCTTTCGGTTCCCAATTCGGTGGCCGTAGTATTATTCTTTGGTTGCATGAATTTGTTATTTTAAGTTATCCTCAGTCTATACTTGTTATAATTCTTCTGCAAAGATACGGCAAATTAATTTTTATGCCTACATTTGCAGTCGGAAAAAGCTTGAAGATATGTCAGAAAAGTTAAATGGACTTCGAGTGTTGGTCGGAATGAGTGGTGGGGTGGATAGTACAGCTGTCTGCCTGATGTTGCTTGAACAAGGATATGACGTGGTTGGAGTGACCATGCGTACATGGGATAATCCGTCTGCTTTTGCTACACCTGAACAATCGGAACCTGACTATATTGTGGAGGCACGTGCATTGGCCGAACGGTTAGGTATAGAGCATCATGTGGCCGATGAACGTGAAGAATTCCGTCAAATTATTGTACAGAATTTTATTGATGAATATATGCGGGGACGTACCCCCAATCCATGTGTGATGTGTAATCCACTTTTCAAGTTCAGGGTGCTTCTCGAATGGGCAGACCGTCTGAAGTGTGCTTACATTGCTACGGGACACTATTCACGTGTGGAAGGACGGGGAGGCAAAAGCTATATTGTGGTGGGAAATGACCCTAAAAAAGATCAAAGCTATTTCCTTTGGCGATTGGGACAGGATGTCCTTGGGCGCTTGAAATTCCCTTTGGGGGAATTGACAAAACAACAGGTAAGGACATATCTCAAGGACAGAGGATTTGAAACGAAAGCCGCGGAAGGGGAGAGTATGGAAATCTGTTTTATAGAAGGTGATTATCGTGACTTTCTGCGTAAACAAGTTCCTGATATAGACCAACGTATCGGGGAAGGCAAGTTCGTGGATGTTGAGGGACATACCTTGGGTACTCATCGAGGGTTTGCCTACTATACTATCGGACAACGGAAAGGATTGGAAATAGCTTTGGGGAAGCCTGCCTATGTCATTAAACTGAATCCACAAAAAAATACGGTGATGTTGGGAGATGCGGAGTGTCTGAAAGCGGCATATATGGTGACAGAAAAGCCCTTATGGGTGGATGAGGAGGAGGCTTTGTCTTCAGACGTGTTGACTGTACGTATTCGATACCGTAGTACTCCTATCCCTTGTCAGGTATATCCTTTAGAAGACGGCCGGCTGATAGTCAAGTTTATGGCTGAAGCTTCTTCTGTAACTCCAGGGCAGTCGGCCGTCTTCTATATTGGTAAACGGGTGGTAGGTGGCGCCTTTATTGATTCTCAAAAAGGGGTGAACTATTTGGCACAAAGTGTTCTCGGATAAGGAAAGGGGGAATTCGGCATGTGAAATAAGTTCTTTGTCACCTTCTTCCAATTACCATTTATTCTATTTTTTCAGAGAGAACCTTTTGTTGATGGTAATTCGTAGTGGTATATATCTCGGCGGACGGCCATCTTCAATGCGCGGGCCAAGGCTTTGAATATACCCTCTATCTTATGATGCTCGTTTGTCCCTTCGGCCTTGATGTTTAGGTTCATGCGGGCGGCATCACTGAGTGATTTGAAGAAATGCAAGAACATTTCTGTGGGCATTTCGCCAATCTTTTCGCGATGGAAATCGGCATCCCATACCAACCAAGGACGACCTCCGAAATCCAATGATACTTGGCAAAGGCAATCATCCATGGGCAGGGAGTATCCGTAGCGCTCGATGCCCCGTTTGTTGCCCAATGCCTGATAGATACATTCGCCCAGTGCTATGGCTGTATCTTCGATGGTATGGTGCTCGTCCACGTGCAGGTCTCCTTTCACTTGAATGTCCAGGTTCATTCCTCCATGTTTGCCTATCTGCTCCAACATGTGGTCGAAGAAGCCTAAGCCTGTGTGGATATGGCATGTGCCATTGCCATCCAAGTCGATGCGGATATGGATATCCGTCTCTTTGGTGGTGCGGCGCACTTCTGCCGTCCGTTCGCCTGCGAAAAGGTATTCAGTCACCTTGTCCCAATCGGTGGTAGCCAAGGCACAATAGGGAAGGAGATTGTCGGGCAGATTGCTCTTGTCCGCTTGCAGATAGATGGCCTTGCATCCTAAGTTTTTGGCCAATTCTACATCTGTGGCCCGGTCGCCTATGACATAGCAACTGGTCATATCGTAATCTCCTGTCAGGTAGCTTGTCAACAGTCCTGTGCGTGGTTTGCGGGTTGGTGCATTGTCGGCAGGAAAACTTCGGTCGATGAGTACGTCATCGAATGTGATTCCTTCACCTTCCAAGGTGCGCATCATCAGGTTATGTGCCGGCCAGAAGGTCTCTTCGGGGAAAGAGGTTGTACCTAATCCGTCTTGATTGCTGACCATGACAAACTCGTAATCCAATGTCTGGCGGATAAAGCCTAGATTCTTTATGACTTTGGGTACGAACTCCAATTTCTCGAACGAGTCGATCTGCTCGTCTGCCGGCTCCTTGATAATGGTGCCGTCTCTATCGATAAATAGTGCTTTCTTCATATCTTTTTTTGCCCTACCTGAAAAATATTTTTCTCAGGTAGGGGAGAAATATTTTCCCCGTAGGGCAGATTTTGTTTCTTAATAATTAAATTTCATCACACTCTTTCAACCATTCTGCCGAACTCGCATCGCTAGGCATGTGCCAATCTCCGCGTGGGCTGAGCGATACGCTTCCAACCTTAGGACCATCAGGCAAGCATGAACGCTTGAATTGCTGGTTGAAGAAGCGACGGCAGAAGGTGGTGAGCCACTTTTTGATGACTTCGTCCTCGTACTTTCCTTTGAAGGCATGTCGGGCCAGATAGAATATTTTCTTCGGGCGGAAACCGTGGTGTACGGTATAGTAGAGGAAAAAGTCGTGAAGTTCGTAAGGGCCTACCAGGTCTTCGGTCTTCTGCTTGATGTTTCCTTGCTCATCGGCAGGTATCAGCTCGGGGCTGATGGGAGTATCTACAATGTCTCTCAGTGTAGTGGCTGAATCTCCATCTACATGATGGTCGGCAATCCATAGGACAAGGCTTTGTATCAATGTCTTGGGGACACTTGCGTTCACTCCATACATCGACATGTGGTCGCCATTGTAAGTGGCCCATCCGAGAGCCAGTTCGCTGAGGTCGCCCGTGCCGATGACCATGCCGTTCAGTTGGTTGGCCACATCCATCAGTATCTGTGTACGTTCGCGTGCCTGACTGTTTTCGTAGGTCACATCCTGTGTGTTGATGTCGTGCCCAATGTCATTGAAATGTTGGATGCAGGCCTCTTTGATACTGATTTCGCGAATGGATATTCCTAAAGATTTCATCAGGCTCAAAGCATTCTGATAGGTTCGTCCTGTGGTACCGAATCCAGGCATGGTGATGCCTACAATGTCTTGACGGGAGCGTCCCAACTTGTCGAAAGCTTTTGCGCAGACAAGCAGGGCAAGGGTACTGTCCAATCCTCCACTGATGCCAATGACGGCGGTTTTGCAATGGGTATGGGCTATGCGTTTGCACAAACCTGAGACCTGAATGTTGAACACCTCGTTGCAACGTTCATCCAACATCTGCTCCTGAGGAATAAAAGGTGTCGGATTGATAGGGCGGGTGAGGGGAGTAGATTTCTCTTTTGCTGGTATGGCGACCTCCTCATATTTTGGTATTTTAGTGCTTGATACGGCTGCTTTGAGATCGTTGCTTTTCATGCGCTTGTTGCGTAAACTCTCTACGTCAATGTCACTGATAATAAGTTGTGACTTTGTGTCGAATCGTTCAGCTTCGGCCAATAGCTCTCCATTTTCATAGATGAATCCGTGTCCGCCGAATACGACATCTGTGGTAGATTCTCCGCTTCCGCACGATGCGCTGACATAGCCACACAAGTAGCGTGCCGATGTGGCACTGAGCATCATTTTGCGGTATGCATAGTTCCCTATCAGATCATAGCATGCCGATGGGTTGAATACTACGTCTGCTCCGGCCAATATCTGCTTGGCGCTCTCTGAGGCCAAGCGTGTCCAACTATTGCCAACCTCAACGGCAAAGATTAATCCTTTCAAACTGAAAAGCACCTGATTGCCAAATATGATTTCATCTTTGTCTTGATAATCCAGTTTTACGAATGAATTCTCTGTATTCGTTTGAGGGAAGAAGTATCGCTGGTCATCCGAAGGAGTTTGCTTGGGTACTATACCTTGGATTTTTCCCCGATAGATGATGGCCGCTACATCGTATAACTTTGAATGCAGAGCTAATGGGCATCCAACAATGGCAATGACGTCCATGCCACGTGTGAATTCAGTTATCTCTCGTAGGGCTTCTTTGGCACTATGTAGCAGAGTGCTTTGCGCGAACAAATCGCTGCATGTATATCCCGTGATACTCAATTCAGGAAAAACAACCACTTGGGCCTCTTGCTGCTCTGCTTCAACAATAAGGCTCTTTATCTCTTTCGCATTTTCTTTGCAATCGGCTATCACCACACGTGGGATTGCGGTTGCCACTTTTACAAAACCGTAGCTCATAGTGTACTTCTTTATCAAAATTATCTGCGAAAATACGAAATAATCCTATTATTAAATAAGGTATGGAAGAATTAAATTCATAAAAGATGTAAAATGATAGAAGAAAAATTTGGAGATAATAAAAATGAGTGTATCTTTGCAATCGAAATAAGTTTGTAATCATTACAAATATAAAATAATAACGGATATGAACGCAGTAGAGAGATTAACAGGATATGGCATCAAGCCTTCGGTGCAGAGAATGGCTATCATGGACTATCTGATGACTCACCGTACGCACCCTACGGCCGATGAAGTTTATTCGGCTTTGTGCGATTCAATTCCGACACTATCCAAGACGACGGTTTACAATACATTGAAGCTTTTTGTGGACAATCGGGCTGCCTTGATGTTAACGATTGATGATAAGCTCGTGCGCTTTGATGGGGATACGTCGCTTCATTCACATTTCCTATGCCACCGATGTGGAAAGGTGTATGATTTGCCTTATTCAGGAAAGAAAAGTGAGGCTCGGATGCCTAATCTTGAGGGGCATAACATTGAAGAGATTCACCATTATTATAAAGGTGTCTGTCGTGAATGTTTGGAGAAAGAAGTATAAGAAAATAAAATAAAGAGATAATATTAACTAATTGACTAACTTATTAAAAACAGAAAGATTATGAAAAAGTTTATTTGCTCAGTATGTGGTTATGTGCACGAAGGTGATTCAGCTCCCGAAAAGTGTCCGTTGTGCAAGGTTGGTGCCGACAAGTTCACTCAGTTGGAAGAAGGTAAGATTGAGTTTGTTCAAGAACATGTGATTGGTGTAGCCAAAGGATGCGACGATGAAATGATAAAGGACCTCAACGCTCACTTCATGGGCGAGTGTACCGAGGTAGGTATGTATTTGGCTATGAGCCGTCAGGCTGACCGTGAAGGGTATCCTGAAATCGCTGAAGCTTTGAAGCGCTATGCTTGGGAAGAGGCAGAACATGCCGCCAAGTTCGCTGAATTGTTGGGCGATTGCGTATGGGATACCAAAACGAACCTCGAGAAGCGCATGAATGCAGAGTCAGGAGCTTGCGCCGACAAGTATCGCATTGCCAAGCGTGCCAAGGAGCTCAACCTCGATGCTATCCACGATACAGTACACGAAATGTCTAAGGATGAGGCTCGCCATGGTAAGGGCTTCGAAGGACTCTTCAATCGCTATTTCAAATAATAGGAAATAAGACAATTGTAATAAAAAAGAGGATGTCGCGACATCCTCTTTTTTATTATTTCTTTATTTCAGTAATATTTTTCGTATAGCCTCAATATAAGTTTCTTTGGATTGTTGTCCTATCATCATTTGAGGTTGTCCTTCCATCGGGACAAAAAGTACGGCTGGTATGGATTGGATGCCTGCCCATCCGGCAAGAGTGCGCTCCTTATCCACATTCACTTTGTAGATGATGAGAGAATCCTTGTACTCTGTGGCCAGTTCCTTCAATATGGGTGCAATGGCTCGGCAAGGGCCGCACCAGTCGGCGTAGAAATCTATAATGGCCGGCTTCTTTCCAAGGTATTGCCATACTTCACTCCCACTTTGGTAATCAAATACCTGCGAACGAAACAGGGAGTCGGTCATTACTATGATATTTCCCTTATCTTGGGTAACTTTGTGGTCTTTATTTCCTGCACAAGCTACTTGTATAGTTGCAGTTAGTGCTAATGCGCTTACTAATAAATATCTGTAAATGCGTTTATTCATATTTTTCTATAACAGTTTTTAAATTTGCTAAAGGGATTGCTCCGCTTTGTCTCCATAAAAGATTTCCTGCCCGGTATAGCAGAAGAGTAGGGATCGATTGGATACGAAGTTCGGTAGCCAGTGTTTCGTGCTTATCCACATCTATCTTGACAATCCGTATTCGGTTTCCCTTTTCATTCTTTAAATCTTCCAATATGGGATGCATACTTCTGCATGGTCCACACCAAGTGGCATAGAAATCTATCAGTACTAAATTGTCTGATTTGATTAGTTCTTTAAAATTCTCCATCATAGTTGTTTCATATTTTATATGTAAACAACATATGGATGGTAGAAATGTTCAATTGGAGAAAACGGCCTTTTTGTATCCGTTCATTATGAGAATACATAAAGGCCGTTTTGATTAAGATGCTTTTGGGCATCAATTATTTTTTGTATCGTGCATTCAGTCCATCGATAATTTCTTGAGTGATATTGTATGCCGGGTTGCCATAGAGCAGATTGTCATAACCTGCATTGCTGATGATAAAGTCGTATTGCTTTTCGGCATTGTAGATTTTCAAGAAATTGTCGATAGAGTCGCGCAATTGGATATTGTTCTTTTGGTTTTCAAGAGCCAATTCTTCAGCCAATTTAACCTTCAACTCTTCCAAATCCTGAGCTTTTTTCATTAAACGATTGTATTCCTCTTGAGCACGTGCTTGAGTAAATGCATTGTTTTCGTACTTGTATTGGAAATCTTTTTGCTCGTTTTCCAATTGTTTGCCTTTGTCATTCAAGGTTGCACGTACGTTCTCTTCCTTCTTTACCATTTCTTGATTCATCTGAATGCAGAACTCGTAGCTAGACAATAGTGAATCCACTTCCACAAAAGCAATTTTCAATCCACTAGTGGCTGCTCCTGTAGTAGGGGCTACAGAGGGAGCGGCAACTTGTTTGTTTCCATCACATTGAGCCATCATCAGACCCAGTGCCAAAACGGCACATCCTTTCAACATTGTTTTTTTATTCATTTTGTTTCTATTTTAATTTTTTTGATTTTGTTCGGTCTTATATAAGTCTGTTGTGAGTTCGTTTTCGTGAACTCTTCCGCAATTTGACTTCACTTTTTGTTATTTTCTTCTTTCGTTTACTCTTATTCGTTTGGGCGCTCGTGCTTCTCGGTCTTGGGATTGTACACATCCGATGCCTCGTTTACGCATGGCTTTATTGCCACTGACATGGGTGTTAGGAAAGCGTCCATTCTTTTTCAGAATAATGCCTATTGCCAAAAAAGCAATGCAAATAGCAACAATTAACAAAGTTATGGCGATAGTCTCAATCATTCTTCTTATTTTTGTCGATGCAATTAATGCGTGGCAAAGATACATATTTATATATGAATAATGCCCCAAGAATTATGAATTTTAACTAAAAACGATAATAACGTATGGAAATGAGAGAATTATCCCCCGTTGAAGTGTTCTCATTTTTCGATGAGATTTGCCAAGTGCCTCGTCCTTCTAAAAAGGAAGAGAAGATAATAGCCTATTTACGTGACTTTGGGAAAAAGCATCAGTTGGAAACATTCGTAGATGAAGCTGGTAACGTGTTGATCAAGAAAAATGCGACTCCAGGTATGGAAGGGCATAAGACTGTAGTCCTTCAAGCACATGTAGATATGGTCTGCGAGAAGAATAAGGATGTGGAGCATAATTTCGAGACTGATCCTATAGAGACTTATATTGATGGTGAATGGTTGCGTGCACGAGGCACTACATTGGGTGCTGATAATGGTATTGGTGTAGCCGCGGCTTTAGCAGTATTAGCCTCAAAAACAATAGAACATGGTCCTCTTGAATGCCTCTTTACGGTAGATGAGGAGACTGGATTGACTGGAGCCTTTGCTCTTCAGAGCGGTTTTATGAATGGCGATGTTTTACTCAACTTGGATAGTGAAGACGAAGGCGAAATCTTTATTGGTTGTGCCGGTGGATGCCGTACTAATGCTATTTTTACCTATCAGCAAGTAGATGTGCCAGAAGGCTATTTCTATTTTAGTGTAGAGGTTAATGGACTGACTGGCGGACATTCTGGTGACGATATAAACAAGGGATTTGCTAATGCTAATAAAGTGCTTAATCGCTTTTTGTATCAAGTAGCATCCAAATATGATTTTTATCTGTGCGAAATAGCAGGAGGAAATCTTCATAATGCGATACCTCGTGAGGCTCGTGCGGTGTTTGCGGTACCTTCTAAATACAAAGAAGATGTACGTATCGATTTGAATGTCTTTGCGGCTGATATAGAAGCAGAATATAGTGTGACGGAACCTAATGTGCATTTTTTGTTGCAGAGTACAGATCCTGTAGCTAAGGCCATTGATCGGGATACAACGAAGCGTTTGCTTCGTGCCGTTCATGCTGTAGCTAACGGTGTCTTTATGATGAGTCAGGATATGCCAGGCCTGGTAGAAACATCCAGTAATCTGGCTTCAATAAAAATGATTGAAGGAAATCAGATTATTATTGGTAGCAGCCAACGAAGCAGTACTTTGTCTTCGCGTAAGGATATGGCAGAAACTGTACAGGCGGTCTTTGAATTAGCAGGTGCTTCTGTGGACGTTGGTGATGGCTATCCGGGATGGAAACCTAATCCCCAGTCCCCCTTGTTAAGTGTTGCTATCGAGTCGTATAAGCGCCTTTATGGTGTTGAACCTAAAGTGAAAGCGATTCATGCAGGTCTCGAATGTGGCCTATTCTTGGAGAAATATCCGGCTTTGGATATGATATCTTTCGGGCCAACCCTTCGTGGAGTACACTCTCCAGATGAACGGATGCATATACCATCTGTCGCTTGTTGGTGGGCACATCTGATTGACATGTTGAAACATATTTGATAATCTGTATATGGAAAAGTTCAGTGAATTGATAAAGTCGCGTCGTAGCACACGCAAGTTTACCGAAGAAGAATTGAGTCAAGAACAGGTGGAATTGTTGATGCGTGCAGCTCTGATGTCTCCATCGTCCAAACGGACAAATAGCTGGCATTTTGTGGTAGTTGATGACAAAGAGATGTTACAAAAACTATCCCAATGTAAGGAAAATGGTGCGTCCTTTATCGCTGATGCTCCTTTAGCTATTGTGGTGATGGCTGATCCTATGCTTTCTGATGTGTGGGTAGAAGATGCTTCCATTGCTTCGTTGATGATCCAGCTTCAAGCCGAGGATTTGGGCTTGGGTAGTTGCTGGGTGCAGGTCCGAGAGCGTTTTACAGCTGATGGTATTTCTGCCAATGAAGTCGTTCATGATTTGTTGGATATTCCTCTTCAGTTACAGGTCCTCTCAATCATAGCAGTAGGTCATAAGGGGCAAGAACGAAAGCCCTTCAATGAAGACAATCTCCAATGGGAAAAGGTGCATATTAATAAGTATTAATGAGAATAGCTTTAATTGGTGCAGGAAATTTGGCCACGAATTTGGGATTGGCCCTTGTTAAAGCAGGTCATGTTGTATGTCAAGTTTATAGCCGTACACAGGTTTCTGCAGATGCATTAGCTGTCAGATTGGGCAGTAAAGGGGTAAGTCATTTGGATGAAGTCTCGACCAAAGCACAATTATATATAGTTGCTTTGAAGGATTCTGCACTGGACGAAGTGCTCCCTCAATTGCTTCCTGAGCGTGGTCATGCATTATGGGTGCACACCGCAGGAAGTGTTCCACTTTCTATTTGGCCTCGGTATGGATTGAAACACTATGGAGTGTTTTATCCTATGCAGACGTTCAGTAAAGCACACCAAGTTGATTTCTCGGAAATTCCCATTTTTCTTGAGGCATCAGGAAAGATGGAAATGGATATTTTGAAGGATGTAGCTTCTTCGATGAGCCGTTGTGTTACCGAGGCTTCATCAGAGCAACGCCGTTATCTGCATTTGTCAGCCGTTTTTGCTTGTAATTTTGCAAATGCCATGTATGCGGCGTCTGCTCGTTTGTTGGAGGAGAAAGGCCTTTCTTTTGATGTTATGCTCCCTTTGATTGACGAAACAGCTCGAAAAGTTCATAAGATGCATCCGGTTGATGCGCAGACAGGTCCTGCCGTCCGTTATGATAAAAATGTGATAGATAAACATTTGGCTATGCTTGACGAGCATCCTTTTTATAGAGAGTTGTATGAATTGACGAGTCGGATTATTCATGATTCGCGATAGCTATAAAGTGATATATTTTGTTGCATAATAATTACATAAGGTATGATAAATTATGATTTGACCAAAATACGTGCTATTATTTTTGATGTTGACGGAGTGTTGAGTGCAGAGACCATAACACTGGCTGCTAATGGAGACCCTATGCGTACAGCCAATATCAAAGATGGTTATGCCCTTCAATTGGCCATTAAGAAAGGCTTGATTGTTGCTATTATTACAGGTGGAAAGACGGAAGCTATTCGTGTTCGCTATGAAGGACTTGGATTGAAAGACGTTTTCCTTGGCGCTTCCATTAAAGTGAAGGAATACGAACGGTTGATGGGAAAATATGGTCTTCAACCTGAAGAGGTAATGTATATGGGTGATGATATTCCTGATTATGAGGTTATGAAACTCTGTGGTTGTCCGGTATGTCCAGCAGATGCTGCTCCTGAAATAAAAAACATTTCTACTTATATATCTTCCCATAAGGGAGGCTACGGATGTGGCCGTGATGTGATTGAACAGGTCCTCAAAGCTCAAGGGAAATGGATGGACGATCAGCATGCTTTTGGTTGGTAGGGATTATGCAATAAGTGATAATTAACAATTAAAAGAAGTAACGTGTTAGAAAATTTATCTGATTATCATATTGTTCTTGCCAGTAACTCTCCTCGTAGGAGGGAGCTTTTGAGTGGGTTGGGACTTACTTATGAAGTTCGTACTATGTCGGGTGTCGATGAATCATATCCTGAAACATTGCAGGGAGAGGAGATTCCTATACATATTTCTCTCAAGAAAGCAGAGGCTTATTTGAGTACATTGAAGTCTGATGAACTGTTAATTACGGCTGATACAATTGTTTGGCTCGATGGCCGTGTGTTGGGTAAACCTGTAGATGAGTTTGATGCTTGTCAGATGTTGCGTGATTTGTCCGGTCGTACTCATCTGGTAATTACCGGAGTTACATTGGCTACCACTTCATTCCAAAAGAGTTTTGCCACAGTTTCTCAAGTTACTTTTGCAAATCTTACCGATGATGAAATTCAGTATTACGTAAATCGGTATCGTCCTATGGATAAAGCAGGTTCTTATGGAATACAAGAGTGGATTGGATTTATTGGGGTGGAGCGTATAGAGGGGTCTTATTTTAATGTTATGGGACTTCCGGTACAGCGGTTGTATCGGGAGTTGAAAGAAATCGGGATTGAGAAATGAGTTTTTGATGAACAAACTTGTTCGGACGGAAAAAGTATAGTATTTTTGCATCATTGTTTAAGAATGGAAAGATGCCGGAGTGGTCGAACGGGCCGCACTCGAAATGCGGTGAACGGGCAACTGTTCCCAGGGTTCGAATCCCTGTCTTTCCGCTTGGCTAAGTCTTTCAGGCACGGGTTATGCATAAATAGTTTGTATGCATGGATTCCGTGCCTGAATTGTAATTAAGAAATGGAAAAGAAAAAAATTTTATTTGTATGTTTGGGCAATATCTGCCGTTCGTGTACTGCAGAGGAAATTATGCGTCAGTTGGTTATTCGTGAAGGTAGAAGTAATGAGTTCTTCTTGGACTCAGCAGGAATATTGAGTTATCATCAAGGTGAATTGCCTGATAATCGCATGCGGATGCATGCTGCTCGGCGCGGGTATAATCTGACGCATCGTTCACGTCCTGTACAGACGGAAGATTTTTATGACTTTGATCTCATTGTGGCTATGGATGACCGTAATGTTGCGGATTTATACGAACGGGCTCCTGGGATAGAAGAAGAAAAAAAGATTGTCCGTATGACTGATTATTTGCGAACCCGTGTGGCTGATCATGTCCCTGATCCTTATTATGGGGGAGCGTCAGGGTTTGAGAATGTATTGGATATTCTCGAAGACGCTTGCGCAGGTTTGTTGGACTCGTTTTCAGCATCTAACTGATTATCTATTTTTTTAACTAAATATTGAAGCATAAAATCTGAGAAGCAATTGTGTAAATTGAAACTTCCTCTTGTGATACAAAAAAAGCGTGTTGCCAAATGGAACACGCTTTTTTATATTTTGATTTATTGGAAATTATCCTAATTTGTTGTCAGAGCCAAGTACATTGATGATTTTGTGCTTGTACATCTTTTCCATGTTGCTACGAGCGGGGCCGAGATACTTGCGAGGATCGAATTCAGCAGGCTTCTCTGCCAATACCTGACGAACAGCAGCAGTCATGGCCAGACGAGAGTCTGAGTCGATATTGATTTTGCAAACAGCGCTCTTGGCAGCTTCACGCAACCACTCTTCGGGAATACCGATAGCAGCCTTCAGGGCACCACCGAACTTGTTGATAGTCTCAACCTCTTCCTGAGGTACTGATGATGAACCGTGGAGCACGATGGGGAATCCGGGAAGTTTCTCTTCAACAGCCTTCAATACGTCGAATGCCAAGGGAGGAGGAACCATACGACCAGTAACGGGGTCGATAGTACACTGCTCGGGAGTGAACTTGTAAGCACCGTGAGAAGTACCGATAGAGATAGCCAAAGAGTCGCAACCTGTGCGAGTAGCGAAATCGATTACTTCTTCAGGGTTAGTGTATGTGTGGTGGTCAGAAGAAACTTCGTCCTCTACACCGGCCAATACACCAAGCTCGCCTTCAACGGTTACATCGAACTGATGAGCGTATTCAACAACCTTCTTAGTCAGAGCGATATTTTCTTCGTAGGGGAGGTGAGAACCGTCAATCATTACTGAAGAGAAACCTGAGTCGATGCAGCTCTTGCAAGTCTCGAAAGAATCTCCGTGGTCGAGGTGAAGAACGATTTCGGGCTTTTCGCAACCGAGTTCCTTTGCATATTCTACTGCACCCTGAGCCATGTAGCGGAGCAATGTAGCGTTGGCATAGTCACGGGCACCACGAGATACCTGAAGGATAACGGGTGACTTGGTTTCAACAGCAGCCTTGATGATGGCCTGCATCTGCTCCATGTTATTGAAGTTGAAAGCGGGAATGGCATAACCACCCTTAACGGCTTTTGCAAACATCTCTTTGGTGTTTACAAGGCCTAATTCTTTGTAATTTACCATTGTTTGTTTTTTATTTATGGTTAGTAATAATATTCTTTTTCGAGTGCAAAAGTACGGAATATTGTCCGAATAAGAGACAAACATCAGATTGTTTTTGTTCGTTATAGACAGAAACGGGGAAGTTTCCGCTATCGGATGGATTCTATGGGAGAAGATTGCAAACTCTATATTACAATCTGTCAAAAGATCGGGTCAACGGTCGATATGCCTGATTGCTCCTGTTGTGGAATCGAACAATATTCGGGTGGTAGCTCCTTTGCCAAACAGATCGTTGGTGAGAACATCTGTCTGCCCCCATTGTGCTACGTGTATTTCGCCATCATAAAGAATGTCTTGGTTACGATAAATGCGCAATTGTCCTTTCCCTGGGATCGTGTAGATGATGCCTTGAGGACGTTTGCTCTTCTTGGTAACTTTTTCTTCAGGAATGGAAAGCGATGTTTGATTCTTTAAATCATAATAGTAGGGTGCTCCGCTGAGGTCATCTGCATCTACAACACCCAGTTTCCTTGAAAAGCGGAACAGTATTTCTCCTTTCTGATCTGTAGCATCTGGGGTGATACGGAACGTGATTTGTTGGCTTTGTCGTGTAGTCGTTCCTTCGAACATTGCGGTCAAGGCCGCTTCTTGTTCTTCTAATGTGCTGAGAATGATTTTCAAAGCTTCTCCGTCTTTAGGCATATTGTCTGCTTGTCCGCGGATAATGGATGTTCGACTGTCCCGGATATTGTAAATCTCGCGAGCTACCAGTTCAGCCATTTTGGCGGTAGAGGTGGCGGTTAAAATTTCTTCGCTAAGGAAACGCCGTGGGTTTACTGGGGTTTTCTGTTGTGGAGTACGTGGGGAGGGGGTCTGATTCAAATGGGGAGGTTCATCGTAATTAATGGAAGACAGGATACCTTCTTCTGTTAATGAGACAAGTGAAGATAAACTTTTGTCTTTCATTTTTATAGTATAGCTTTTTTGAGGGTCTGCAATTCCGACAGGTGTTATTTGAAGGTCCTTAATCTCCCAATAAGTCTCAGGAGCAGAAGAGATACCTTGGGAGCGCAGGTAGCGATTGGCATAATGGCAAAAATCTCCTGGTGTATAAGTGACCTTTTCTACATCAAGAGTAATATCTATGGCTGTTTGTGGAAGAAAATAGATAATGCCTTCGGTGTTGTATGTCGGCATATGTCCACTACTCTCTGTTTGTGCCATACAAGTTAGAGAGAGGATGCTTAACGCGCAGGTGATAAATCTCTTTTTCATTGTTCTAATTGTTCTCTGTTTTTATGTCGGTTCGGATGGATGGGATTTGGATTTGGCACGTATCTCTTCGGTATAGGATTTTCTGGGATACGATATGCTTAGTAACATTTCATCTCCTTGTCTGTGCAAAGATACTGATTCTTTTCTAATTTATTCCATGCCAAAGGCAAATTGTCTATAATATCACTGGCAATCATACCATTTTCACCTTTTTTGTCAGCGGCCAAGTCTCCTGCAACTCCGTGCAAATAGGGTGCCATAAGGCTGGCATCTTCGGGGGAATACCCTTGAGCTAACAAAGCCAATAGGATGCCGGTAAGTACATCTCCGCTACCAGCGGTAGCCATGCCCGGACCTCCAGTCGGATTGAAATGGCAAGTACCGTTAGGGGTGATGACTGCACTCCAATTGCCTTTGAGAATGATGTTGACATGCAGGCGGGTGGCCAATTCCCTGGCTTTGGTAAGTCTTTCGTAGCTGGTGGAACATCGGCCGACAAGTCTTTCCAATTCTTTGGGGTGAGGAGTCAGGATACTTCCTTTGGGAATGATTGGGAGCCATTCTTTGCGGTTTGCCAATATGTTGAGGGCGTCGGCATCAATGATGACTGGTTGGTGAATTGTTTGCAATTGTTCGAGCAGAGCTGATGCCGTTTCTTCATGTTGTCCAAGTCCGGGACCTATGGCAACACCACGATAATTGTCGGTTTCGATGGCTCCGGCTATATGGTGGTTCCCTTCGTCAGGAATCACCATGGCTTCAGGTACAGAGGTCTGTAGGATAGGCAGATTGGTTTCAGGAGCATAGACTGAAAGCAATCCGATACCGCTACGCAAGGCTGCTCGTGCTGAGAGGATGGATGCTCCGGCCATACCACGTGAACCGGCAATCAGCAGACCGTGTCCAAAAATCCCTTTATGGGCGAATGGCGGACGATTTTTGATTTTAGGCCGAATGTCTTCTTGAGTGGTAACCCGATAGGGACTGTCTGCCTCCTCTATTCCTTTGCGGCTCAATTGAATATCCAAGCAGAACCAATCCCCTATATAAGGTTGGTTTTCAGGCAGGAAAAAAGAGAGTTTGGGCATTTGTAGGCTCAAAGTCATAGTAGCATGGATTATGTGTTCGGGAGGATTGCTTGTATTGTCTTCACACATAAGTCCTGAGGGAATGTCTATGGAGATAATGGAGGCAGGGGAATTGTTGAGGTATCTGACCAATGATGCGTATCCTCCTTCCAAAGGTTTGTTGAGTCCTGAACCAAAAAGCCCGTCAATGACAATGTCTGATTTCTTTAATGTGGGAGGCGTAAAACTTGAGATCACTTCAGTGAACATAATATTGGAGTACTCCAGTAATCGTTCTGCATTGGCTTGGCAATCCGGAGAAAGGTGATTGCGGGTATTGAAAAGGATTACCTCTATCTGATGTCCATGGTCGGAGAGCATACGGGCTACGGCCAAAGCATCTCCTCCATTGTTGCCGGGACCGGCAAATACGACAAAATGAAGAGGGCGTTGGAACATTTGGCATATTGAGTCGCTGAGGGCTTTTGCGGCACGTTCCATCAGGTCTAGAGAGGTTATACCCTCTTCCGCAATGGTACGCCTGTCAAGTTCCTGTATCTGTGTCTTTGTCAAGAATTTCATAAATAATGTATTTTCGAAGATGTAAAAGTACACTTTTTCTGGTAAAATATGAAAGAAAATCATTATTTTTGTGCCAATTTTCTAAAAAGTGCTTGCAAAAGCTCTCGCTGATAGGAAGAAATGACGTAAAATAAAACATACAAAATAATAATAAGTTTTGAGAATATGCTGAACATCGTAATTTTTGGAGCACCAGGTTCTGGAAAAGGAACTCAGAGTGCACGTATAGTCGAAAAATATGGTTTGAATCACATCTCTACCGGTGATGTGTTGCGTGCTGAGATTAAGAATGGCACAGAATTGGGAAAGACTGCTAAAGGGTATATAGATCAAGGACAACTCATTCCAGATTCATTGATGATTGATATCTTGGCCAGTGTCTTTGACTCTTTCACTGATAGCAAAGGGGTAATTTTTGATGGTTTCCCCCGTACGATAGCTCAGGCCGATGCATTGAAAGTCATGTTGGCAGAGCGTGGTCAGGAAGTTTCCATTATGTTGGATTTGGATGTTCCGGAGGATGAATTGATGACACGCCTGATCAAGCGTGGACAGGAGAGTGGACGTGCTGATGATAATGAAGAGACAATCAAGAAGCGTCTTGTCGTGTATCATACGCAAACGGCTCCCCTCATTGATTGGTACAAGGCTGATGGCAAGTATTGCCATATCAATGGCTTGGGAACTATGGAAGGCATTTTTGCCGAGATTGCCGATGCCATAGACAAAGTGAACGGTTAATTTGGAGTATATAGGCACAGATTATACGGATGGACACGGATGGGATATGAAAACCCCGTGCAATCTGCGTAATCTGTGCCTAAAAGTTTTAGAAAAGTATGGCTGAAAGCAACTTTGTTGACTATGTGAAAATTTATTGCCGCTCAGGAAAGGGCGGACGTGGTTCCATGCACATGCACCGTGCCAAGTATGTCCCTAATGGAGGTCCGGATGGGGGCGATGGCGGACGTGGGGGTGATGTTATCCTGCGTGGTAATCGCAATTATTGGACACTGCTTCATCTGAAGTATGACCGTCATGTCTTTGCCGGACACGGAGGAAATGGCTCTAAGAATAAAAGTTTCGGTAAGGATGGGGAGGACAAGATAATAGATGTCCCTTGCGGGACGGTCGTGTACAATGCCGAGACAGGAGAGTACATTTGCGATGTCACTGAACACGATCAGAAAGTGATACTCCTGAAAGGTGGACGTGGCGGATTGGGCAACTGGCATTTCCGTACGGCTACACGGCAGGCTCCTCGTTTTGCCCAACCGGGCGAACCTATGCAGGAACTGACCGTCATTATGGAACTCAAATTGCTGGCAGATGTGGGATTGGTCGGATTCCCGAATGCCGGAAAGTCAACATTGCTTTCTGCGGTCTCTTCTGCCCGTCCCAAGATTGCCAATTATCCTTTTACCACGTTGGAACCGAATTTGGGTATTGTGCCATATCGTGAGGGAAAATCTTTTGTCATGGCCGATATTCCAGGTATCATCGAAGGAGCCAGCGAGGGAAAAGGGTTAGGATTGCGATTCCTTCGTCATATCGAGCGAAATTCTTTGTTGCTCTTTATGGTTCCGGGAGATACGGACGATATCCGTAAGGAGTATGAGGTTCTGCTCAATGAACTGGCAACATTCAATCCCGACATGTTGGACAAACAACGCATATTGGCCATCACGAAAAGTGATATGCTGGACGAAGAACTCATCCAGATGTTGGGAGAGAATCTGCCTGAGGATGTACCTCATGTATTCATTTCTTCGTTGACAGGTTTGGGTATCCAGCAACTGAAGGACCTCTTGTGGGTCGCTCTTAATAGCGAGAGCAACAAGTTGGCCGGTATCGTAAATGAGGACAAGTTGGTACATCGTCCGAAAGATGTAAGCAAGTTGGCTCAAGAACTTCGGGAGATGGGCGAAGATGAAGAGATAGAATTCATTGATGATTGGGAAGAGGATGAGGAAGAGTGGGAAGAGTTGGATGACTTCGAATACGAAGATGAAGAGTAATTCCTCTATACCTTTATATATATAGTAGCACAAATATTCTTCTGTCTTGAGTTACATAGAATATCATTTCCCTCCTGTGGTAAAGGCCTTCAGTACTTGTCGGGATGGCGGATGTGGCGAGGGTGCTTATGCTTCATTCAACTGTACACATTATTGTGGGGACAATCCTGTCCATGTGTCGGCCAATCGGGAGCGTCTTTGCACTGATTGGCAGATAGCTCCCGACCGTCTTTTTATTCCTCGGCAAGTCCATGATACCCGTATAGCAATAGTGGATGAGGCTTTCCTTGCTGAGTCGATGTCGCGGCAGACAGAGTTGTTGGAAGGTGTGGATGCACTGGTTTCTCCATTGCCGCAATGTTGCTTGGCTGTATCCACGGCAGATTGTGTACCGGTATTGCTCTACGATGAACGCAATGGCATAATCGCGGCTATTCATGCCGGTTGGCGGGGCACGGTGGCTGGTATTGTATGGAAAACCCTTGACCTGATGGCTCGTCGTTATGGTACTCTGGGAGAAGATGTGAAGGCTGCTATAGGTCCCAGTATCTCGCAAGCCTCTTTTGAAGTTGGTGATGAGGTCTATCAGGCATTTGAAAAGGCGGGTTTTCCTATGGGACAGATAGCAGTACGTAGGGAAAAGTGGCACATAGACCTGTGGGAGGCCAATCGGATTCAGTTGCGGGAAAGAGGAGTCCTGCCTCTTTGTATCGAAGTGGCAGGCATCTGTACGTATCAGCAAGTGGACCGTTTCTTTTCAGCCCGTAGGTTGGGCATCATGTCCGGACGCATATTGACGGGGATTATGAGGGAGCTGTAGTGAAACAAGGGGCATTTTTCGGATATCGTTTGGTGTACTCCTATCTTGTGTATTGCTACAATTAGGATTGATCACAAATTAAAAAATAAAGATTATAGTCGGTTATGGATGATATTTCAAAAACCATTCTGCAAGGAATAACTTTCAAAGGAGCATCTTCGCGCTCAAAAGAGGGCAATAAGGTGAAGACAAAAGCTAAAAAGAAGGCTTATATCACGGGTGCACATGGCTCTGGTTCTGCAAAAATGAAAGCTGATTTCCGTAAAAAGCGGGCCAATCGGCATAAATAGACCTACAAAAAGACGTTTTTTTTGCCCTTTTTAACGGATTCGGGAAGAAAAAACTAATTAAAGCTTTTGAGTTTTCGGAATTATACCTACCTTTGCACCGTCAAAGAAAACGGAATGGATGAATCTTGTGTATTCTGAAATTCTTATTGTCTAACTTAAAAAAAGGTATTATTATGAAAAAGATTTTTTTGACTTTGATGGTAATGGTTGCAGCTGTAACTGCTAACGCTCAGGTTTGGGTAGGTGGATCACTCGGATTCTGGTCTAATGGCGATGCTGAAGGTACTGAAACTAAGACTACATTTAACATCAAACCCGAAGTAGGTTATGACTTGTCAGAGGATTGGTCAATTGCTATCGGCTTGGGTTATGAGTTGGCTAAGCCTGAGGAAGGTGAGGATGTTTCTGCTTTGAGCGTAAATCCTTATGCACGTTATAACTTGATTAAGGCTGGTAACTTCAAGTTCTTCCTTGATGGTGGCTTTAACTTCGCTTCATATGACAATGGAGGTGATGACAACTTCAATGCATGGAACATTGGTATCAGACCTGGTGTTGCATACTCTTTGAATGAGAACTTCAGTCTTGTTGCTCACATGGGATTCTTGGGTTATCAGGATGCTGATGATGAACTCGGTGACCTCGTTCAGAAGGGATTTGGATTCCAGTTTGACAACAATATCTCTTTCGGCGTTTACTACGCATTCTAAGAATCAGATAGTATAAGAGAATAAATAATGAGGGCTGTATCCTTATCGGATGCGGCCCTCTTTCTTTTTGGGGGACTTCTCATGTGTCTAGAGGAGTCTCCTTTCTTTTCCTGTGTATTAGGGTTATGGTGGAAGAGTAAAGAGCTTTTGGACGAATGACAATAGTTTGTAAGGTCCTCTTTAAGGTTAAAAGGAGTACCCTTTGACGGAAACTTTTGTCCCCCTCAAGTTCCACTTTTTTATCCCCCCGTAGGAAACGCCGTTTCCCTACGGGGGAACGCGCGTTTCCCTTATAGGGGAACTATGATTTCCCTATAGGGGAACGACAGTTTCTCAGGCCGGAAACGAGAGTTCCCTAAAATGAAAATTTTCAGGAAACTGCAGCTTGTTGATTTACAGCTTGATACGTACTTTTTGGCGATTCCCCATTTTTGTAGAGGGAGAATGCAAGAAATGTTTGATGGGGAGTGGAATTGGGCTCTTATCGGTCAACCCTACGTACTACGCATGGGTAAAGTAAAAGAGAGTCAGCAATTATATATAAGTGAAGAGAAGTCTTTTATTTCTTCCCAATGAGTGTGTCTGACATGAGATTATTCAATGGGGATGAAATAAGAATCATCTTGCTCCGAGATAAAGGAATATCATACCTAAGAGGACGAGGAGGAGGTCGATGGCTTTGCTCTTCAGGTTTCTTTCGCGGAAGAACATGGCGCCACAGAGGAAGGAGACGATGACACTGCTACGGCGCACCATGGAGACGACGGAGATGAGTGCTCCATCGAGGCTGAGCGAATAGAAATAGACGAAGTCGGCGGCAGAGAGGAACAGGGAGATGAGAGGTATGCACCAGTGCCAATGGAAGGGGGTGGTGGTCTTGCGTTTGGGATACCATAGGAACATGAGTACGGTTCCCATCATGATGAGTTGGTAGATGTTGTACCACGATTGTACCACCATGCGGTCGAGCCCGAGGCCTCCATCAGTGATGGGGGCCATCAGGTATTTGTCATACAATCCGCTGACGGCTCCCAGCATGGAGGCCAGTACCACGAAGTATATCCACCGGTCGTGCTTGAAGTCTATGCCTTCCTTTTTTCCGCTCCGGCTCAGCATGAAGAAGGAGATGATGGCCAGCAATACACCAATCCACTGATAGAGGTTGAGGCGTTCGCCAAAGACGAGCAGGGCGCCGACCAGTACCATGACGGGGCGTGTGGCATTGATGGGGCCTACGATGGTGAGCGGCAGGTGTTTCATGCCAAAGTAGCCGAATACCCATGAGGAGAGTACGATGAGCGATTTCAGTACCACATACTTGTGTACCTCCCAACCGGCCGTAGGGACATGGAAGATGGTGCCTTCCAACGCATTCCCCTTTTCCAGAGAGAGGAGGATGAACGGGAGGAATATAAGACTTGAAAACAGGGTGTTGAGAAACAATACGGGAATCACCGCATTTTCCTTCAACGATTGTTTCTTGAACACATCATAGAATCCCAGCAATGTGGCTGAGAGAAAAGCTAATCCTAACCAGAGCACTTTTGATTTATGATTTATGATTTATGATTTCTTTTTTTTGAACACTGAGACGCAGAGTTTTTTTGAGTTCTGAGTTCTGAGTTTTGAGTGAGTAGTGCCGCATGGCCAATTTCAATCTGCGTCATCTGCGTCATCTGCGGATGAAAAATTTTCCGCGCCGCATGGCCACTCAGCACTCATAACTCAGCACTCAGCACTCAAAAGGAGGAGCGCCGCATGGCCTACTCGTCACTCGTAGCTAGTCACTCGTAGCTCGTAGCCCGTCACTCGTAGCTAATTAATATCCTACATCTTCCAGAAAGAGGGCGTGTCCGGGGGCAGAGGTGCCCGCTTTGCCACGGTCTTTCTCTTCGATGACTTTCCGGAAACCTTCGATGGAAAGTTTGCCACGACCCACTTCGAAGAGGGTGCCTACGATGGCGCGCACCATGTTGCGCAGGAAACGGTCGGCTTGGATGGTGAAGACCCACTCCGTCTCGCTTGTCTGCTCCCAGCGGGCTTGCATGATGCGGCAATTGTTGGTCTTTACATCGGTATGCAACTTGCTGAAGCTGGTAAAGTCGGTGTAGTCGAAGAGTGTTTCGGCCGCACGGTTCATAGCCTCGAAGTCCAACGGTTTTCCGATAATCCGGCACATGAATTGGCGGTTGAAGGGTGTCTTGCGGGTGGTCACATAGTAGCGGTAGGTGCGACTTGTGGCATCGAAGCGGGCATGAGCATCGGGCTTTACCTCACAGACCTTATATATACAGATGTCTGGCGGAAGGATGCGGTTCAACTTTTCGGCTACGGCTTCGGTGTCCAACGGCTCTTCCCAGTCGAAGTGTGCCACCATCAGGCGGGCATGTACTCCGGCATCCGTCCGTCCGGCACCTGTCACCTCCACTTTCTTTCTGAGGAAGGTCTCCAGTGCTTCCATCAGAGTCTGTTGCACACTTCTTCCGTTCGGTTGGATTTGCCATCCGTGGTAGTTGGTGCCGTCGTATCCTAAATAGATGAAATACCTGTTCATGTACAATTTACGATTTACAAAGTACATGCCTTTATCTTGCCGTGATGTGGAAGCATCCTTGCTTCAGCTCGTACTTCACGTAGCAATCGCCCTGCTTCTTCAGGTCGCGCAATACCTCGGCAAGCACCATCTTCAGGGTGTCTTCCCTTACCGGTTGCAGGGGATAACCGTCGGGGTCGGCCACTTGGTCGAAGCGCTTGTAGCTGATGTCAAACGTGGTGCCGTGTCGGTGTGCCGACTTGTCCGAAGCGTTCACATTTCTTTTACGCAACTTTTTCACATCTGCATCGGTGCGCAATACGGAAGTGACGATGACTTTATAGGGATTCAGCCCTTTGTTTTCCAGCGAGTCGAGGAAGTTTTTGCCCACATTGTCCAGCAGGTCGTTTGCTTTGGGCACCAGAAAGGGGATGGAGTGGGTGAGTGGGTCGAGCGTGTAATAGTCGCATGTCTCCACCAGATCCAGTTTGCGTGTCATCTGTTCGGCCGCTTCCCGGTCGGCAATGGGCCTGATGCCTATAGCTTGTGCCGCTTTCAGGTGTGTGTCGTTCAGGTCGTTGAATGCCCGCTTGTAGCTCACCACACCACGTATGTTTCGTGGATTGTTCATTTTCATGGGCTTTTCCCCTTGGCAGGCATCGAATGTGCTTATGCCCAATAGGGCCAGTGTCCCGATGAATACATATTTGAGTAGTCTTTTCATATCGTTTGTAAGATTTTGCGGAGCAAAGATACTGAATTTATGCATAACTATGCATTCCCCCGAGGAAAAAGTTCACACCGAAATAGGTAATCAGCACCGCAAGGAAGGCTAGGATGAGGTAGATGTGGAAAAACTTGGGGCGCTTGAACCACGGGAGGGAAGCCGCGTGCAAGGGGAGGGCATAGATGAGCATGGTGATGAGTGCCCACACCTCTTTGGGGTCCCATCCCCAATATCTGCCCCACGAAACATTGGCCCACACGGCACCGATGAAAATGCCTGCCGTCAGAAGGAATACGGCCGGATAGAGCAGCAGGCGGCTATAGGTCATCAATTGCTCCGCCTCGCGAGGCAGACAGAGTGCCCACACACCATTCAGCAGGATAAAGGCAAACAGGGCATACGCCATCATGATGACCGACACGTGGAGGCTCAACCATGGGGAAACCAGCACGGGCATCAGTGGGGTGATCTGTGGATTCATCTGTCCCAAATAGGCTACCAATAATGTAAATCCCGAAAGCAGGAAACCGAAGCCCAATGCCGGACGGAAACGACGGGACATGAAGAGGGCAAATGCCATGATACAGAGGGCCAGGAATTGCATCGTCTCATACCCATTGCTCAAAGGGATGCGCCCGCCTATGTACCACCTGAGCAGGTAGCCGGTGAGGTGGAAGGTCAGAGCTACGAGTAATAGGAGTTTAGTTGACAAGTTGACGAGTTGACGAGTTGACAAGGACCGTGCAGCGCCATTCCTTGTCAACTTCCCAACTTGTATCTTGTCAACAGAATCAATCCTTGTCAACTTGTATCTTGTCAACTTGTCAACTAAAATAAAAACTATCCCCATCGTCAGGTTGAACATGAAGAGTATCTTCGTGAAGGGGATACGGTTGTATAAGAGTTCGGCTTGTAGTTTCTCTTTGCTCAGCGGCTCCACACTTCCGTCCGTGGGAAGTGGGCGGATGAGGGTGCCGTTTTGAAGCATCATCACCAAGGCCACTTTCTCGTCCGTCTCGATAGCCGCTTTCTGGAGGGGCGATGGCTTTATGTCCGTTGGTGCGGAAAAGTCCCGGATATATGGCTTCAATCTGTAGGTCGTCATCTTGTCAAATTCAAACAAGTCCACCATGCGGGCATATTTCCCTTCTATGCCCAATGCCGCCCGTAGTCCGGCACTCTTTATCTTGATGGCCGGCACGTATGCCCACTCTTTGGGATGGCGTTGCCAACTGAGGAGAATCTGCTCGGGCGTGAGTCCGCTGAACGAATCCTTGCCATAGAGTTTCTTCACAAAATCGCGCGCCAACGTGTTCAGAGGCACTACGCGGTCGTGGTAGATCACCTGCATCCCGACTTTCTCCTCGGCCTCCTCGAGGGGGACGATGGGGAGCTTCTTTGTGCCTTGGGCAAGGGCCGTGGTGGCAAGAACTATAAGAGCTACGAGTAACGAGCTACGAGTGATAAGTGATTTTTTGTTTCCTTTCATAATTTTGTCATTTCTTATCTGCGCAATCTGCGTCATCTGCGGATGGAAAATTTTTCGTGCCGCACTCTCTTGTAGCTCGTTGCTCACCATTCGTGGCTTGTCGCCCGTCACTCGTAGCTTTCTTCAACAATCTTCTGAATCCGCCACGCGGATGCACCATCATCCCTATCATGGCTATGAGCAGCAGGAGGTATCCTGTATAGGTGAGCCCTGTTCCCCACGGGTCGTAGTTCACACTCAGCCATGTGCCCCGTCCGTCCTCGTCGTAGGAGGATTGATAGAAACGGTATCCCTTGTGCATGAGGATGTTGTTCATGGAGATGGTATGTGTAAGTGAAGAGTGAAGAGCGAAGAGTGAAGAATCTTGTTCTGCATGGCCACTCGTAGCTCGTAGCTCATCACTCGTAGCTATGCTCACATAATCCGCCGGAGCCTTTGTGCCCGGATAATAGTCGATGTAAAATGTGTCGAGTGTCAATGTGAAGGGCAAGTCGCGCATCAGCCGTGTCCCTTCCTCCATGTATTGGAAAGAGTGTTCGCCTTGGCGCAGGTGGATGATTCCTTTGCTGCTTGTCAAGTAGGTGGTCAGTGCTCCCGCCAAGATGACGAGGAAGGAGAGGTGCAGGAGAAATTTCGGCCACACCTGAAAGGCTCCCTTGGCGAAAAAGGAAAAAATCATCAGCACACTGAGAACTCCCCACAACACCATGAAGGGCACCGAGTGATAGATGTGCTCCGTCGCGAAGGCAGTGCCTTGCGTGTGCTCCACCAGCGTGGCCGTGGCCAACACCACGGTGAGCAGGACGTAGAGGGCGAGGGTTGTTGTTTTGAGTATAGAACTTGCCATTTTTTGGTTATAGTGCCGCAATTCCTTCATTTTCCATCCGTTTCACCGCCATGCACTCCATTTCGATGAGCCAGCCGGGCCGGCAGACGGGGGCAAGGAGGAAGACGGTTGGGTGCGTGGGGAAACGCTCTTCGAACATCTGTCGCACCACGGCATAGTCGGCCGTATCGCGCAGATAGACAATGAGATGGGCTGCATCATCAAACGTGCAACCGGCTTCGTCCAGCAGTGTCTCCACATTCTCCCACATGCGCAGGGTTTGTCGGCGTATGTCGCCCGTGTGCACCACTTCGCCACGGTTGTTGATGCTGGCCGTACCCGAGATGAAGACATGTCGGCGGTCGCCATAATCCACATAAGTGCCGCGCTCGAAGCTCACCCCATATTCAGAGGTGCGGTTCAGGTGGGTCGGTGCATAGAGGTGATGTATCTGTCCGGGTTTCACCCCATCGATGGCATAGGTGTCCATGGTCACCATCACCTTCGGGTCGCCATGCCGGCCGGCAATGCCTGTGCTGGCTATGAAGTGGGTCTTGTCCGTCAGGTTCTGAGTGGCAAAGACATCATTTCTGCCCTTCACCACACCGGCATAATTCACATCCACATTCTGTACGAAGAACCATGTGCGGATGCAGTGGTCGGCCAACCGGCATCCCTGTTCGCCCAGTTGGAGGATGTAGTCACCCAGCAGGAGGCGTGTCTGATACTCCGATGTGGCGGCGCGGTTCATGGCCGTGCCTCCCCACAAGTGGCGGTAAGCCCCATGCGCAACCTCGTACAATCCGCCAGGCAAGGCGCGTGTCCGGACATCCGTCATCAGGTACGCCCACAAGGCAATCTTTGTCCCATCCAAAGGCGGTTGCTCCACCAGTGAGAGGGCACATCCCGCGTGCTCCATCTCCTGTGCCATCAGGTAGTCCGCCTGATTGGCCGCATCGCTCAGGAAGTAGCGTTTGAATACCGCTACAGCCCCCTTTGCTTCGCCTTTCAGGAAGTTGTCGTAGGCTCCCAGTACAGCCTCCACCTGCTCGTGGTAGGTCAGTGTCGGGTCGGTCACGTGAATCATGGCGTGCAGCTCCGTCACCCCACCTGCGGCATCAAATTTGAAGAATTCTATTTTTGTTTTGCTCAGTATCTTGTCCATGCCACTCTTTTTAAAACACAAAGGTACGACAAAACTTTCAGTTATACAATTATTTCTTGCAACAACGATTTGTTGATGCGCGATTAGAGGAGTATCCGCTCGTTATTTACGATTTGACGATTAACTATTTACTATTTACTTACGAATTGGGAGATTGGGCTATTGGGTTATGAGTGCCGCATGGTCACTTGTAGCTTGTAGCTCATCACTAATTTCACCCCTTGCAAATCTCATCTGCCGGTCGGGCGGTTGCCGTCTTCCACACGCGCCAGCCGATGCAGAGGGCGACCAGCAGGGCAATGAGGAGGAAGATGCCGATGTATATCCACCAAGGGATAGAGGTCTGCACCACATATTGCTCCAGCCATGGCTTCATGCAGGCGTAGCCGATGGGGAAGGCCACCGAGGCTGCCACGACTTGCAGCGCCATGTATTCGGCGAT
>JAZQAG010000005.1:0-2856 GCA_045545095.1 Phocaeicola sp.
AAAAGAACTGCACAAACGCAGTCGTCTTAGGTAATTTTGAATTCAATTTCATGCTTCAGTTTCCTCTCGTTGCCTTTGTCACAAATGCTGAATTTCTGTGTATTTTCTTGTCTATTGCAGGAGGATCTCATGCCTCTAAATACATGTCAAAACCCTAATTTACAATCTACCATTAATGTAATATCTGCTGTTACAATAGGAAATTATATATACAATTAATGTAATATTTGTGCTTTCCATATTCGTAATTGCTGCGCTATCTTTCCATGTATACATTATTGACATCCCCCCTCAAATTGATGCTGGTCGATCAAGAAGCATCAATTTGTCAATCATCAGTTGGTGTCGTGGCCGTGGTAACGCCTTCGTGAAGACATCAGCAGTCTGATGTTCGGTGGAAATATGTGGTAGCGTAAGAACATTATGATCAAGAGCCTCACGAATATAGTGACAATCAACCTCAATATGTTTGGTGCGTTCATGAAACACCGGATTAGAAGCAATCTGAATAGCACTTGTGTTATCGGCATGAAGCGGTGTAGGATGGTGCTGAGTAAAACCAAGTTCATGTAACAAACCCCGGAGCCATACAATTTCAGAACATGCGGCTGACATAGCGCGATACTCAGATTCTGTAGAAGATTTTGAAATACGGTCTTGCTTTTTGCTTTTCCATGAAATCAAAGCATTTCCAAGAAACATACACCATCCCGTAACAGATCGACGGGTATCCATACAACCTGCCCAATCTGCATCACTATAACCAGTTAATTGTAATGAGGTGTCGGCAGGAAAAAATATCCCTCTCCCGGATGTACCCTTAAGATAACGAATAATTCTTTTGACAGCAGCTAGATGAGGTTGCCGAGGATTCTGTAAAAATTGACTGACTTGTTGTACTGCAAAAGAAATATCTGGCCGAGTAATAGTTAAATAATTCAAACTACCCACCAATTGCCTGTATATGGAAGGATCAGGCAATAAATCTCCATCATTCTGACAAAGTTTTAAATTAATCTCAAGAGGTGTAAGAACACTGTTTCCTGATTCCAGACCGGCCAAAAGTAGTATTTCTTGGGTATATTTGTGCTGATGCAAAAATATTCCGTCAGACATAGAGTGCACCTGTAGACCAAGAAAATAATGAAGTTCTCCAAGGTCCTTCATATGGAATGCAGTGTTAAGAGAACGTTGTAAATTCTCAATGAGTGGAATGTCAGATCCTGTAATAATAATATCATCCACATATACCAGGAGAGCAACAATACCATTAGCAGTTCGCTGGAGAAACAGAGAGGAATCATATTGACTCTGAATAAATTTGAGATCCAACAGAGTAGTGCGAAACTTTTCAAACCATGCGCGGGGTGCCTGTTTTAGACCATACAGAGAACGTTTCAACCAACAAACTTTATCTGATGGTTGAGTAAACATACCAGGAGGAGGATTCATATAGATCTCTTCTTTCAGATCACCATGTAAAAATGCATTTTTTACATCCATTTGACGAATTGACCATCTTTTGGCAGCAGCAATTGCCAAAATAGTGCGTATGGTGGTCATTTTAGCAACAGGTGCAAATGTCTCCTCATAATTAATACCATATGCTTGACAATTTCCAAGAGCAACTAACCGTGCTTTATACCGTTCCACAGACCCATCCGGTTTTAATTTGACATTGTATACCCATTTGCATCCAATAGGTTTGGTTCCACGAGGACAAGAGACAATATCCCATGTGTGATTATCCTGAAGAGCCTGAAGTTCTTCTTTCATGGCTTGTGCCCAACAGTCTTGGGTAGAAGCCTGCACATAAGTCTTGGGTACAACAATACTATCAATAGCAGTAGCTGAGTAACCATACCTGTCTGGGGGTCGTGAAATTCGAGATGATCGTCTTGGTTGATGAAGATCAGATGTCGGTTCTGTGTCCGGAAGGGGCAAAATGGAACGTCTGTGATATACAATTCCTGGCTTAAAACGTTCAAAGGGAGAAGATGGACAGTCATCATCAAATGTGGGAAGTTGGATAGAGTTGGATTGTGTAGATGAACAAGAAGGGAAAAAATTTTGATTCTCAAAGAAAATAACATTTCGAGATATACGAATTCTATGAGCATTTTCGTCATAACACACAAACCCTTTATGAGAATTACTGTATCCTAGAAAAGCACACCGAGCAGCTTGGGCTGTAAGTTTATTACGTTCAGTAAATGGTAAGTGAACAAAACAAACACACCCAAAGACATGGAGAGAATCATACTCAGGAATAACACCAAATAAAATAGAGTATGGAGATTCAAATTTTAGAACTTGGGAAGGCAAACGATTAATTAGATGAACAGCTGTTGACAACGCCTCTACCCAAAAACGAGTAGGTACTGAAGAATCAATTAATAAGGTACGGACAATATCTAAGAGATGACGATTCTTACGCTCGGCAACTCCATTTTGTTGAGGAGTGTAAGGACAAGACCTTTGAGAAAGAATTCCTTTATTTTTGAGAAACTCCTGAAATTCTTTAGACATATATTCCCCCCCAGAGTCAGAACGTAAAATTTTAATACGAGTAGAGAATTGATTTTCAATAAACACAACGAAAGCCTGAAATGTTGAGAACACCTCGGATTTAGATCGGAGAAAATATATCCAAGTGAAACGACTAAAATCATCAATGAACGTGACAAAATATTTATACTGAGCATGAGAGAGAACAGGACTTACTCCCCATACATCAGTATGAATGATATCAAAGCATTTAGAAGCTTGGCTGCCATGTGAAGGAAATGATAATGATTTACTTTTTCCCAATTTGCAAGAACTACAATCCAAAAATTCTGTTGAACAAAAACTTTT
>JAZQAG010000006.1:0-36215 GCA_045545095.1 Phocaeicola sp.
GATATCCCATATTTCTTACAGATATCCGTTTTTTTCATGTTGCTGTGGTAGTAAACCTCCACAATCTCCAGACGGAGAGAAGTACTAATTGTTCGTGACATAACTTTTTTTGTTGTGTCAACTTATTTAGTACATGTCAGACTAAAGCGTGGCTGATTATCTGTTGTATTCTACGGCATCAATCAAAAGAGGCAAATGTACATCATTCCTGTTATATTGCCAAATTTGTTAACACTATTATGTATAGCCGAATCCACCTTATCCGCGTAGTGCTGTCTCGTAATTGGTCGCATACTTATAAGTCGTTATTTTGGCGCAAATATACAATTTTATTTCCTATAGGAAACAAAAAAAGCATTTATATGCAAATTCCCCATAAAATAAGGCAAGCAGACCTTTACACATGGGTGCTTCGGTTATCTGTCAACAGAAGAAACCACGGTCTATCTTGGGCAACACTTGCTTGTTAGCCAACAGCCCGGTGTCGCAAGAATCTTTAACACAGTACCTGTCCTCACATCGAAACGATAAGGTGGAGGGGGAAGCCTTCTTGGGTGAGGCTTTCGCCTAAGGAGGTGTCGATGGTGTCTTTGTGGAGGTGGGAGGAGAGCATGGGGTACGTTTCTTCTTCCCACGGGCGAGGCATGGCTATGCCAATGCAGAGGCCCGTCAGACAGGCGGCAACCAACCACCAGGGGGAGATGCCGGTGCGCTTCTTGGGTGGGAAGGGGATTGTCTGTGGAGCCTCTTTCTCCCTTATGCGCTCCATCAGGGAGTCGAAGGGTGGGGGAGTGCATTGGGCGTTTTCCTCGTTGCTCATTGTCCGTACTTCCTTCAAGAGGTGGCGGATGTCGGCACTCTCTTCCAGTTTGTTCAATTCATTGTCGTTTATCATATCTTCTATGGTTTTTAGGGATGATGGGATTCATTTGAATGGTTTCATCGCTTCCTGCACCTTCAACAGGGCGTAGTGCAGGCGCGACTTGATGGTTCCTTCGGGCACTTGCAGGATGTGGGCAATTTCCTTCACGAGGAGTTCCTCCTGATAGCGTAGTGTGAAGGCCGTGCGTTGCTCCGCAGGTAGGGTGGCGATGGCTCTCCGCAGATGCTCGTACATCAGCTCTGTGTTAAGGTAGCCTTCCCCTTGGGATGAGGCAGGCTCATCCCTGAACTGATGTTCGGCCTTGTATGCTTCCACCACCTCTTGGTGGCGGTACTCGTTTTTGCAGAGGTTGTAAGCCATGCTATAGAGCCACGTCGTGAAGGGGCTTTTCCCTTCGTTGAAGCGCGGACTCTGTTCGTACACCTTTATGAAGAGTTCTTGGGTGAAGTCCTTCGCCTTTTCCTCGTCGTAGGCCAGCATACGGAGGAAGAAACCCTGCAACCGTCGGGCATGGCGTTCGTACAGTTGGCGGAAAGCCTCCTGATTGCCTTGCCCGACGAGTTGCATCAGTTGTTCGTCGGTGTTATTTCCCTTCATACGCTTCGTTGATGAAATTCTTGTATCCTTCTTTTCCTTCGGGAGTCAGTTCTGCATCATCGATGACCTTTCGCAACAGACCGTACAATTCCTCCAAGTGAGCCTTGTCGCCTGCTTTGCGGTAGTGCTTGAGTAGTGACTGGAAGCCCGTCGCGTAGTTTATTTTCATCTTATTAGCTGATGCTGGGTAATTTTCTGGATGAAAAGATTCTTGCAGGTAGTCAAGCAGATATGTTTTTTCGTAGTTCCTCCTTTTGATGGAGATGTTGTCATAGGGCTTGGCCGAATAGCGCATCACAAGCCCTTCGGAGTAAAGGCTATCCTTTAATCCCTCCTTAGGAAGGCCACTGCAGGTTGATAAATAGACAGGCTTTTTGCTATGGCGTACGATGTGACGAATCAGACCTTCGTCGTTCCAATCTTCTGCGGCAATGTCGAGCGGAATGCCCAATTTTGTAAATATACTCTTCCGGTAGTCTTCAAAATAGAGGAATGAAAATGTCACTACATGGACATCTGGGAAAAGTCCTTTTCCCTTTTGGATAAGTAGTTTGGAATAAATGGGTGTATCACCGTTGGAGAGCAGGATGCTTCCCGGCTCCAGCCCCACCAGTTCATTGTAAGCATAGTTGAGCAGGGCGGGCGAGTATTCGCCGCTTTCGTACATCTTTTGGCAAAGTTTGGTCAGTTCCTCTTCCATGCCCCACTTTAGCATAAAGGCAGCATAGTCAGGAAAGAACAACAGGTCGTCCGGCCCTTCGGTGATGGCTCGCATTACTCCCTCTTTATACTTTTCATCCCAAATTCCGTGTCGAAAATATTTCAGGATATTCAGCACAGGGGTGTCTGGTATGTTTTTCTCCATGTTATTGAGGATTCCGTCCAAGAAGTTCGTGGCATCCTTTGTGGTACGTTCGCTGCTTTTGGCTCTTCGATTGAACCATGTCAACTGGTAGTTGCTTGCCAGATAGTAGTTTCGCCACGCATATTCGTTCTTGGGGTTCTTCTTGATTTCCTTGGCCCATCCTTCCGCTTGTCGGGCATACCAGACGGAGTCGTATTCCACTTTGGTGGGTGAAACGATGTTCTCCAGTTCCACCTTTTGTGTCGCGTTGCGGTTTGTCGCCCATGCTATGCTCCCGGTCAGTAGCCCTATGCCGAGGAGGATTCCGATAATCTGATGTTTCATCTCTTTCTCTGATTCTTTTTCTGTTAATGACTGATTTTTGTTTCAGAACGTTCTGTCATTGCATACACCCATGTCAGCCATTCGTTCAATGGAGGGGCAAAAATAAATTCATTTCGTGTGTGTTTCAGCAAAATTTACATTTTCTTTTCATTTTGCTTGCTTGCGTAGATAATATCCGTTATTTTTGCGCACACGCTCACTTGATAATGAATGAACCTGTTGAATCATGAAAAGAAGAATGAAACTGCAAGGCTTGCTTTTGATGGCAACCATGACATTGGCTTCGTGCCACACCCAACGTACCATCTTTATGGCGGGAGACTCTACCGCTGAATATGCTACCCAAGAGAAGAAAGGATACATCCGCGGATGGGCACAGATGTTGCCGCAGTACCTCAACGATGATGTGAAAATGGACATACGTGCCCGTGGTGGACGTAGTACCAAGAGTTTTATTGCCGATGGCATTTGGGACAAACTGATAGCCGATGTCAAGAAGGGGGACTATGTGTTCATCCAGTTCGGACACAACGATGCTTCGCGGAATCCCCAGCGCCATGCATCGTATGCCGACTACAAGGCCAACCTGATACGTATGATCAACGAGGTGAGGGCAAAGGGTGCCACACCGGTGTTGCTCACCTCGATGGTGCAACGCACGTTCCAGAAAGGTCTCTTGGTGGACGACCGTCTGAAAGGCTATCCGGGCATTGTGCGCCGATTGGCCAAGGAGATGGATGTATTGCTGATTGATTGCCACCAGAAGACGCGCGACTTTGTGGTGACCATTGGCGATGAGGCTTCGAAACCCTATTACCGCTACTTGGGTCCGGGTATCGACCCCTTCAAACCCGATGGCATTGCCGACGACACCCATATGATGGAAAAGGGCGCCAAGCGTGTAGCCGCCTTCGTGGCCGAAGGTATGCTGGAACTTGACAACCGCCTGAGTGGTTACGTGGTGGAAGAAAAGGTGCTGGAAGAATTGGGAGATATATACCGTGAGTTTGAAGAAAAATAAGGAATCATTAATTTAGAATAAACATAGATGAAACACTGCAAATCTATCTGTATGCTGATGATGGCCATGACATTGCCTGGCGTGGCCTCGACACAACTGAACGACAGTATTCTGTTGGACAATATCGTAGTCACAGGTGCGCGCCACGAGACTGATGTGCGCCACTTGCCCATGACGGTAACCACCCTTTCGCATGACAAACTGACGGAGCAACACCGCTCGTCCATTCTGCCTACACTGAATGAACAGGTTCCGGGCCTCTTCACCACCAGTCGGGGTGTGTTGGGCTATGGTGTGTCAAACGGTGCGGCTGGAGCCTTTACCTTGCGCGGAGTGGGCGGGAGCAGTCCTAATGCCGGAGTGCTGGTACTGATTGACGGTATGCCCCAATATGCAGGCCTCTATGGTCACTCCATTGCCGATGCTTACCAGACGATGCTGGCCGAGCGTGTGGAGGTGCTTCGGGGTCCTGCCTCGGCCCTGTATGGATCCAATGCTATGGGAGGTGTGGTCAACATCGTCACCCGACAGATGAAGGAGGACGGAACCAAGACTCATGTCCGCCTTTCGGCCGGTTCCTATGGTACGGTGCAGGGAGAACTGACCCAGCGTGTCCGCAAGGGAAAGTTCTCGTCCATCATCGGGTTGAACTATGGACGCACCGATGGACACCGTCTCGACAACACCTTTGAACAGTATGCCGGATTCCTCAAGTTGGGATACGACCTCAGCGAACACTGGCAAGCCATGGGCGATGTGAACATTACCTACTTCGACTCAGAGAACCCTGGTGAGGTGAGCGCTCCGCTTATCGACAACGACCAGCAGGTGACACGCGGCATGGCCTCCGTTGCCCTGACCAACCGCTATGGGAACAGCTCGGGAGCCATCCGTGCCTACTACAACTGGGGACACCACGAGGTGAACGATGGCTACAAGGCCGGTGGTTCGCCACGTACCACGCTCTATATGCATGACGACCTGATGGCGGGGGTATCGCTCTATCAGAGTTTCTCGCTCTTTGCAGGAAACCGCACGACGGTGGGGGCCGACTGGACCCACTTTGGCGGACATGCCTGGAATGAAGACCGCCTCTCTCATGCCGAAGGACTGATTGCCGACAAGACGGAGGATGAACTGGCCGGATACATTGATGTGCAACAGCGCCTGACCGACTGGCTTTCGCTCAATGCAGGATTGCGTGTTGACCACCACACACAGGTGGGCACCGAACTTGTGCCTCAAGGCGGACTGGCTTTCAGCCTGCCCCATGAGATAGAACTGAAGGCGATGGTGAGCAAGGGATTCCGCAACCCCACCATGCGCGAAATGTATATGTTCCCTCCACAGAACCCCGACTTGAAGCCCGAGCGTACACTCAACTATGAGATAGGGTATAAGCAGGCACTTCTTGACGGTGACCTCCGCGTGGGAGCCAACCTCTTCTATATCACGGGTGAGAACCTCATCATGCTTGTCCGTGAGGGTGGAAAGCCCCTGAACACCAATATCGATGAGGTGGAGAACTATGGCCTTGAACTGTCGGGCGACTATCGTTTGTCATCCCACTGGAACCTGAATGCCAACTATAGCCTGCTCCACATGGAGCATCCCGTCATTGCAGCCCCCGAACACAAGGCATATGTAGGAGTGCATACCCACTACGGACCTTTCAGCCTCACTACAGGCCTGCAGTACGTGGGTGGCCTATATACGGCTGTGGGAGCCGATGAGGATACGGAAGACTTCGTCTTGTGGAACCTTACTGCCAACTATCGTCTCAGTCCCATCGTCACTCTCTTTGCCAAGGGCGAGAACCTGTTGGGGCAGCGTTATGAAATCAATTATGGTTTTCCCATGCCTAAAGCAACCTTTATGGGTGGTGTGAGTCTGGAGTGGTAACACCCCTCCTCAATCCCCAAAAAGGGAGAGGCTCAAAAAGTAAACATTCTTAGTCGAAGTTTTTCTATAGAACACAGCGACACGGAGTCACAGGCTTTTCTTTCAGATACTGATGAAAAGACTCTGTGACTCCGTGTCGCTGTGTTCTAAACTAAAAGTTATGTATGGACCTTATTACTGCTGCAACGTCTCCAGGAACTCAATCTCTACGATGCGGAGCTCGTTGCGGGTCTTGTCACCATCTTTGGCTTTGAAGAGGTCGAGTTCGCCTGCTTTGGGTTCCACCACCTCCACGATTTGTCCGAAAGCATCGCCCTCTTGGGCGGCTCCTTTCAGGCGGATGGTAATCTCATCGGTCAGGACGGGGTGCTCAATGTTCAGATGGATGTAGCCAAGGCTCTTTTCGGTATTGCCTTTCCAGATGAGTTGCTTGCCTGCAAAGATTTCAATGGGGTAGCTGCGCTGGCGCCAACCGGTAAGTTTCATGCAGATGTCATCCACTGCAGCGCGTCGGTTGAGCTTGTAGGTAATCCAAGCAGTATTGAGCTTTCCATCGTTGCGCCATTCGCTCAGTTCGTTGTCGTCGAAACTGTTGGTAGCTGTTTCCTGATTGACACCGGCTTTTACATCCACAATCTGTACATCCACCTTCTTGTCGGTGTACGACGGAGTGAGCGGTGTCTCGCCACGCTCCAGACGGCAGGGGAGGAGTTCACCGGGGAAGTGTTTGCTCAGTCCGTTCACCACTTCTACGGGGATAGTTGTCCAGTTCTCTGTGGCAGTACCTAATCCCTCTGCTTTAGCGGTCAGTCTTACTTCACCTGCTTCGGTGGTCGAGCGTACCAATACGCGGGTGATACCGCACTCTACGGGCAACGAGGTGGCAAAGGCATAGTTGTCGGGGCCTTGTGCGATTCCGCCACGCCATTCGGCCGGACCTTCGAGCGTGAAATCTACCATGTCGTTAGCCAGCGGGCAGCGGTTACCCTCGGCATCCACTACCTCTACCTGTACCATTACAATATCGTGTCCATCGGCAAAGCTGCCTGCCGGATTGGCCATGCGTGTCAGCTTCAGGTGATGAGGTTTGCCCACGGTTTTCAGAGCAGCACGGCTCACCTCTTTGAGTGATGAGTTACGAGCTACGAGTGACGAGTTTTGTTCCGCAGGATTACTTGTAGCTTGTAACTTGTCACTTGTCACTATATACGATACGGCTTCGATGGTTCCCGGCTTCCACTGGATGCTGTCGAAGGTATAGAGGAAACGGTAGTCCTGACGACCGAAACCTTGTGACTCTCCGTTGATGAAGAGTTCTACTTTGTCACCGGTGGAGACTACATAGACGGGTTTGATGACCGGTGATGAGCTACGAGCTACGAGTGATGAGTTTTGTGCCGCAGGGCCATTTGTAGCTTCATAGTTCCAATGTCCTACGATGTGTGTGCCATGTTCTTCGATATCTACCCAACCGTTCCACATTACCTTGTGGGCAAAGTATCCGTCCTTGGGGATACGGAGGGGATCTACCACGCCACTGCGACGGTAGTTCTCTGCACCGCGGAAGTGTGTCTGTGTGTCGCTGAAGATAATCTTGGCACCACCAGAGTTCACCCGTCGGCCCATACCGGGACGCTCGCGCCAGTAGTCGTACCAGCGGCGTACCCATTCTACAGTCAGCAGGTCTTGGTTCTGGTTATAGGCACTGGCATCTTTCTTGGGAGCCGTAGTATTGGTCACAGTCGAATGGTAGCCTGTGTTTCCATCGCCATGCTTGTGGTAGGGGTAGCTGTAGTTGTCCCAATACTTGCGTAGTCCCTCGTCGCGGCAATATTCGGTAGCAATCATGGGGTGGTGGCAGCTCTTGTTGATGTAGAGCATCTCACCGCCATATTCCGCTTCGCGGATGTCCAGCATCTCGCGGCTACCGATGGCACGTCCGCCGTGAGGGTCGTACTGGTCGCGGATAGCTTTCATCTCTATCATGTGCTCGCGGCTGATGGCCTCGTTGCCACATTCGTAGAAGATGACGCTCGGGTTGTTGCGGTTATAGATGATGACATCGCGCATCAGTTCGGTGCGTTGTTCCCACTGGCGGCCTTGACGATCCTTTTCGGCATCGCCGGCAGGCAACATCTGCATGGCACCTACGCGGTCGCAACTCTCGATGTCCTGCTTCCAGGCTGCGATGTGCATCCAGCGGAAGAAGTTGGCATTTCCCTCTACGGCCAGTCCGTTGCTGTAGTCGCTCATCCAGGCAGGCACACTCAAGCCTACACCCGGCCATTCGTTGCTGGTGCGCTGGGCATACCCCTTGAACTGCAACACGCGGTCGTTGATCCACACCTTGCCTTCGCCAAAGCGTGTCTTGCGGAAACCTGTGCGAGTCACCACCTCGTCCATCACATCACCGTCCACGATGAGGCGTGTCTTTACCTTATACAGATAGCCGTATCCCCAACTCCAGAAGTGCAGGTCGCTGAGCGGTGCTTCAGCACTCAAGGTGGCAGTCTCCCCTTTGGCAATCACCACCGGCTCGCTGTTGAATGTGGCTACGGACTTGCCGTCGAGGTCCACTACCTCTACTTCATAGCCCACGGTCAGGTTTTTCTTGTATTCATTCTTCACCTCCGACTCGGCGTGGATAATGGCCTTGCGGCTCTTCACCTGTATGTCCTTGGCATAGACATAGACACCTGTCGTCTTCATGTTGCTGTAGAGTGGCAGTGTCTGATAGAGTTTGTCCGTCACGTGCAACCACACGTTCTTGGGCAGTCCGCCGTAGTTGGCATTGAAGTTGCGGTCGCTCCACTGGTACTTGGTGTTGGTGGCCCGTTCGCGGTAGTCCCAATTGTTGTCGGTGCGGACAGCCATCACATTCTCACCCCCATAATTGATGTAGGGTGTCAGGTCGAAGCCTACGGCCATGGCGCCGTTCTCGTGCAGACCCAGATAGTGGCCGTTCAGGTAGAAGTCGGCTCCTTGGCGCACACCCTCGAACTCGATGAACACCTTCTTGTTCTTGGCTGTCTTGGGCAGACGGAAGTGCTTGCGGTACCAGGCGATGGTGTCGGTCAGGTGTTTGATATCCACTTTGAACACCTCATCCTCGTTGTGTGCACGAGGCAGGGTCACTTTCTCCCAATCTGCATCAGGAAAATCGGTTTTCTCGGCTCCTTCCAAGTCGCCTACGTGTAGCAACCATTCGGGATTAAAGTTGTACTTCTCTCTGTCGTAGCCCTTGGCCATCGCTAATGCCGGAAGCATCAGTGCGCACATCATTAGTGCGGTCAATTTTGCATAGAGTTTCATTGAATATTGTTGTTAGGTTGTTTGTTTGCGTAATTTATTCATCGGCAAAGATACTGCAATTTCCTCTTATGGATATGTAAAATCTATCACAAAGTCTGTACTAATTATTCCGTCAGATTATACATGTCGATACATATGGCATTTCTGGAAACCTCCTGTCGGTCGAAGTGGAATTCTTCGTCTGCTTCGATGCCCTCGACAAAAGGAGCCAACATCTCCTTTTCCGCCTTGTTGTATTGCGGATTGTTGAGCACGGCTTTCAACCCCTCTTTGAACGAATAGGTAGAATCCAAGAAGGCTTTTAGTGAACAGACATTGATGTCCCTGTTGATGTCAACCTCCTTCTCCAAGAACCTCTCTTCTATGGCAATGGCTTTCCGGAAATACTCATCGGCTTCCGCATCCCGTCCCATGTCAACGAGTATGCAGGCACGGAGAGCAGGCATATTAGGGTCATCGTAAAGAGCCTTTTCCGCCTTGTCGAGTGTGGCAAACATATCATCGTATTGCTTCAAGGCATATTGGAATTGCGCCAACAGTGTGTAAGCCAACGAATATTGGGGCTCCTGCTCGACTATCGCCTTCAGTTTCTCCACACTGTTCATCATACTGTCACGTAACGCCTTTCCTTTCAATTCGGCTTGAAGGCTCTTCATTACCACATTTTCGTGTATCTGGTTGTATGCATCAATCAACTCTTGCCGGGGTACAACGAATGTTCCCCTTTTCACCACACGCACTGTGTCAGTCGTGTTCTCGGTTCCTTCATTCGCTTTGTTTCCTGAGGTGCATCCCAAACAGAGTAGTGCAATAAGGATGCTTGTTACAAACAGATGTCTCATGGTTCTATGGTATTATTTTTTTTGATTCTCTTCTTCATATTCGCAACTGCGATCCGCTTGCTTTATCTCCTCCAGAGTCAGCTTTTTGAAAACATTACTATAGGTGTAATATTTCGACTTGTGGCTGATGGTGATAGAGTCGGGAGTAAGTGTACAGGTGTAGCGCACGGTGTCTTGAAAGAAACGTGACTCCTGCATCCACGGATGATACCCTTTCTCAAAGGCTTCTGCCATCGAATGAATCTCCACACTGACGGGGCCGCTGCTGTATGTCTCTCCACGAGAATCAATCAGGAAAGTCAGGGTGCTGTCATATACCTGTATCTCTTTCATTGGCCATACGGCAAAACCGGGATAATACCCCTCTCGTGCATCGCAGAACTCGTCGCTGGTGCCCCAAAAGTAACCGTCGGTAATATCCCCGTCTTTGTACTTCAGTTCAATGATGTTGCTTTCTCCGTTTGTTGCAGCTTTATAATAATAGACAACAGAATCAGGTATCTGCATCTTTGCCACTTCAACAATCGAATACTCTTCACCTTTGAACGTGTGGACAATATCATCTATATACCAGCTATTCCGTTCATACACCATTTTTACATGTGCAGTGTTAATTTCTCCTTCATCGAAAGCTCTGAAGCGGACAGATACAACAATCGTGTCTTTCCGTCTTTCATCCCTTCGCCAACTGTTTCTTTGCCCATCAGCTCCAGCTCCTTCAAGAATAAGTGAGTCGAAGTCTTGAAGCCCCGTCCACACGTCGGCGCTATAGACAAGTTCGTTCTCAGGCAAACTTTCCCACAAAGTCTTCAAGTTGGTGGAGATATATGAATCCGTATCAAAGTCTTCATTCTTATTTTGGCAGGCAAACAGTCCGTTGTAGATGGCTTCTACCCGCCGACTTGCCTCTTGTTCGCGCTTGAAGTCCTGTATCATGTGCGTGAGGGATGAATGAGGCCTTTCGTCTTTATCTCTGAAATCATCGACAAACCAACGGCCATCCTCACGAACTAACCTTAAAGTCATTTGGCTGATTCCACAATCATACACATCTCCAGCTTTGGTGGAGATGTGACCGAAGCATTGTGTTGCAGTCTTCACTACGGCAGAGTCTTTCGCCAATCGGTTCAGCTTTACTGTCTGAAAAACAAAACTGTCCGGCTCTTGTGTCCAAGTCCATGGGTCAGCATCGATAACAGCATAATCCGTTGGCAGTTCTTCCCAAAGAGCTTTCAGCTTCTTGGAAAAGAATTTCTTTCCGTTCTTTATTGTTTTGAAATCACGTTTGTTGTAGTAACCAAACACCTCGTTGTACATTTTCTCTACTTGCTCAATCACAGCAGTTGAGTCACTGGCAGTCAGTGCCTTTTGTGTCTCGCTCGCATTTCGTTTGCATCCGGCAAAGCATACAGTGAGAAAGATAAGAATGGATACCAAATTCTTCATATAGGGGATTTTGCTAAAAGAATCTTACTACTTGTTGCTCAAATATCTGTCAAGCTGCGGCAATGCCTTGGCATCCACGCTATTGTAGGTGACGTCTTCCACGGTGAGGGCCTCCACGTTCTTTACTCCATTGGCTGTATCGGCCACACAGTCCACTGAAATGTTTTTCATCACCACGTTGCGGATAGGCAGGCGCTCGTCGCCACGCAGTTCGTAGATGGCTTTGGCCGAGTCCACTTGGATGTTGGTCAGGTAGATGTCGTTGATGCGGGTAAGCGTGTCCTTGTAGGTAGGCACCAGGTTGCGCCATTGGTAGAGCACATCGGTGTCTATTTCGGCCACGCGGAGGGTACCTCCCGTCCGGATGCTGTCCATGTAGATATTCTCCACGAAAGCTCCGCGCCGGTGGTTGGTCTTCACAAAGAAGAGGCGGTGTACTGTGCCGGGAGCCACACAGTTGGTCATATAGATGTTGCGGATGCCGCCTGCCAATTCGCTGCCGATACCCAACAGGGTATGGCCTTGTTTGATGACGCAGTTGCGCACCACAATGTTCTCGCACGGGCTGTTCAGGCGCCAGGCATCGTGGTTGCGGCCCGACTTGATGACTACGGCATCGTCTCCTTGGTCAAACACACAATCCTCCACCAGGAAGTTGTGGCTCATCTCCAGGTCGATGCCATCGTTGTTGTGGCCGTGTGCACGGACATTGAGGTTGCGTGCCACACCGCCGTCACACAAGTAGAGGTGGATGGTCCAGAAGGGGCTGCCGTCAATCTCGAATCCGTCGAGCAGGACATTCTTGCATCTGTTCAGTTGGATGAGGTGCGGACGGAAGTTGTTGTCGCCCACTGCCACCTGACGCTCTTCGACAGGCACATCCTTCGACATTTGGTGGTAGAGCTCCGCCAATGCGTCCATGTGTGCCTTGGGACGGCTGAACCACTTGCGCCAGAGCCCCATCTTAGGGTAAAGTTTGCCAGGACCGGTAATGGCTACATTCTCACATTCGAAGGCATAGACCAATGGCGAGTAGTTATAGCACTCCATTCCCTCCCACGAGGTGTGTACGGCAGGCAGGTAATCGGCCGGGTTGTCTGTGAAGCGCACCACAGCCCCTTCGGCCAGATAAAGGTTCACATTACTCTTCAGGTGGATAGGTCCCGTCTGCCATTCGCCGGCAGGGATAACCACCCGTCCGCCCCCTGCAGCATGACAATCTGCTATAGCCTGTGCGATAGCCCCGGTGCAGACGGCTGTGTCCGTAGCGCCATAAGCCGTGATGCAGAAATCCTGTGCGGGATAGACAGGTACTTGGATAGCCTCCATTTCAAACGGAGCCTCCACTTCGATAGTCTCAAATTGTACTTTCGGAGCATTGCATCCGGCAATTCCGATACAGGCCGCGATGGCCAGTCCTGTAAATAGTCTGGTTGTTTTCATTGATAGTTTTTGTGAATTGTCATTTCCTTATGAATGAAGTCCGCGTAGGTTCTTTCAAGTTCATGGTAAGTACGCATCCTTCAAACAGTTGACAAATATAGTGACAAAAAAAAGAAACAGAGAAAGAATTTACCATTTTTTCTCTGTTTCTCAATAAGATTTCAATTCACATTTCATTTCACATTACACACAGCTCGAAACGCCAAGGCTGGCACCGATAGCTGTCAGGATGGTGACCAGTGTCTGTATCACCATTTTCCAGATTTCTTTCTTACTCATAGATACAATTACAATTTACCATTTACAAATTACAAATTCGTTCAAGGTTCAAAGCTCAAAGTTCAACGCGGAAGCTTTTGAGTGATTAGTGACTAGTCGCTATCCGCTAGTCACCAGTTACAGCGGATTGTTGTCTTCGCCGGTGTTGCCGGTGCCAGAGCTTCCGCCAGAGCCGCTGTCTGTGCCGGTGTCAGTGTCATCGTCAGAGATTTCGGCATTCTCATTCGACACAGTGCTGAAGTTGGTGAACTTCGAGCGGGTAGCTACCTTGGTCTTGAAGCTGACCGAGGGGAACAAGCGGATGTTCACACGTTTCACACTGTCCGAGCTGACCGAGTCGGCAGTCACTTCTCCTTCCGAGCTGAGGGTGGTATAGATGTTGCCGAGCGCAGGCAGCTTCACACGATAGCCCAGGGTGACGAGGTCCACCACTTCGTTCATCGAGTCGCGCAAGACGCTGGCCACGATACCTTCCGACACACCCGTACGGGTAGAGATGCGTTCCACCAGATCCGCTTCGTCAACCACTCCCACACTCTTCACGCGGGCATAGTAACGGGGTGTTGCACTTGAATCCTTAGGATTCTTCATCTGTTTCACTTGATAAAAGATTGCCATAATTCAGGTTCCTTTCTTTTTAAATGATTAATAGCTGTTTTTTACTCTCTGTAATCGATTACTGGTGCAAAAATAAAGCAATCCCCCCACACCAGTTTCGCAGTGTGCCATCAGCGTATCACCACAGTTTCGCAGTGTGCGGTGAATTCCCTTTTTAAGTATGGAAACGCAGAGGTAGAAAGAGAAGATGACAGGTAATATTCTATCCAGAAAAGAAGAACAGCTAATCAGAAAGGAGGCATCTATGGCAAATTATGAAGTATGGTTGGACAAGGAGAACATCTACGTCCGCAACAGCGAAGGACAGACCGCCAGTAAGCCCATCAGTCGTTTCAAGCGATTGATGCAGGCGATCGAAGAGCAGAGGAATGCCTTTGAACTCTCATCGTGCGGCATACATTGGTACGAAAATGTATGCATCTCTCTCTTAATTTATTCAGCCACAAAGTTAACCATTTTTTCGCGTATTTCTGTAAATATATTAAGATTTATCTTCCAACAATTTCTCAAGTTGCTCTTTTGATGGGAGTACCTTCATCAGTTCTTCATCCATTTCGTCAGCGGTTTTGTAGGTTGCGACACCTATGGATTGGCGGAAATCTTGCATGATGTATTCTACATATGCTTTGTCTGTACTCTTGCAAAGGATGATTCCGAATATGGTAAATTCGCCAATTGCAATTGGCGAATTGTAGAGCTTTCATTATCAGAGAATTGTAAAGCGCTTGCTAATTCGTCTGTTGCGACTGACGAATTAGTCTTTATGTCATTCCATGCCAACTGTTCCTAATAAACAGCTTTTACGGCACGCGCTTGACTTTGCAATATTGCGGTCTTAAGTATGTTTACAGCATCAGAAGTTTTCAGGATACCGTTGTTTTCAATCATCTTATCCATCATATAATTCATTCATTGTTTGTCCACTACTTTGTATTTCTGTTCCGGATGATTTATCATGTCAGGTATGGTATATGCCAGTTTGCCTGCTTCACGAAGTGGAGCCACTAAGTCATGCTTCACATAATTGTCTGTACGATGAATTATTCCTGCTATTTCCGATATGCTTCGTGGTGTCATCTTGCACAAATCCACTACAATTCCGAGCAACAGTTCCTTGTCTCGCGTTCTTTTCCCTATCCGTTCAATTCTACTTTTAAGGTCGGTGGATAAGAGCTCTAAGGTCGGTGGATTAGCATCAGAGGTCGGTGGATTAAAGCCTTTTATTCTGAGTTTCAATTCTTCTCCAACTACATAGTAAGTTTGATTACCGTGTTTCTTAACTTCCAACAAATGACAATTAGCCATACGGCTTAAATCCTTTGATGCCCGGGATGATTTTACCCCAATCAATTGACGGTATGTAATGTTGTCTATTGCTCCTACTTCACGAACAAAGACTAATGCAAGTTTTTGCTCATCAGACAGTTCAAAATGGGTGAACATTTCAAACCATTTTACATCTTCTTCACACAGGAAATGATGCAGTAGCAAGCGAGCGGTGAACTGATTGCGTGTATGATCTGATTCAAATGTGGGAGGTACCATATTCGCATTTTTCATCAATCGTCTCATAGCACCTATACCGCTACCTTTTGTTTCGGCAATGTTGGTTTCATGAAACACGGCGCTTATGAAAGGATTACGCAATACGGAACCAGGTTCCCCCAATGCGTCTTCTGCTTTTAACGAAAACCCAGGATTGAGAATTTCAATACGATTGCTATATCTGATGATTTGTATGGGTTGGTTTACCCTATATGTGCGATGAATGAATGCATTTACGATGGCTTCACGAATAACTTTCTCGGGCATTCCGGAGTTCCTTTCAGCTTGAAGTGAACCATCGGCAAGAACAAATCCTTTAGGCAGGTCATCAACAATTGCATTGTAGGCCCTCTTTACAAGAAGGATAAGCGGTCCTCTCATGTCTATCGTGTCAAATCTATTATCTGCATCAGCGACCCATGTCATTCCAGGAACTCGAATGTAATCAATACGCATTGCCGGAGACAATCTTCTTTGTGCCATTGATTTACCAAATACTAAAAGACCTGTTTGCGTAAGGCGGATTACTCCATTGGCATCTTTTTTGCTTGCTCCTAACGCTAGCAGTAAGTCTTGGTCGTTATAATCAAGTTCCTCAGCTTGAGGATTCACTTTTTCCCTTAGCGTGCGATATCTACTTATTGCATTCTCATCCACATCATCCATTGAAGTGTCTGAGATGACCATGCTGTCATAACTCTCACTTGATGCATAAAACAATGGCATATCATCTTCTGTGCATCTTTGGTCTGTTGGTCCGATTCGCCGATAGGCTCCTCGAGGCAATCCTTCGTTCTTGAAGAAGAGAGGCTTTGAACGCATATCCAGCTCGACGACAGTTACCACAATCACATTTTTCCCATTCAATTTCTCTATACTCACATCGGGTCGCACAGCTATATTAAACATACAGCTACATTGTGTGGCGATGTCTGATTGCAATTTGTCCGTATCTTCCACACCAATGACATTATATGTTTTAACAGCATTGTCATTAGGAATGTCCGAACACTCCACGCCAAGAATGATGTCGCCACCACCCATGCCAGGTTCATTGGAGAAGGAGCATATCGTTTCCATCAGGCTACGATCTATTTTGGATCCACTTTTAGCTTCTACTCGCTTGTCCTCATCTAAGCTGTTAAGCCTGTCAAGTATATCTTTCGCTTTGTTCATATAGCTAATTTATCTATTAAATACTTTCTCAAATGTGCCCAGGCGGTGCGATAGTCTTCTATGCGGTCGCGCTTGGTGCAAATTTAATGATAATAATCGAAAAAGAGATGAACTACTATGTCTTTTTTGCAAAATAGAATATTTTACAGGTTTTGTACATCATTTTACACTTCGTGTCCTTATAAATTTTCCTTTACCATAAGTTTCGCGATTATTTCATACATCATATTTCTCGAATTATCAAAACTTGCTATTCTTATGTAAAAATGCGCCTTGCATTTTTTCAAATGCGGCTTGCAGTTGGTGCAAATGCGCCTTGCTTTTCGAAAAATGTAAGGCGCATTTTGGAAAAAGCAAGGCGCATTTTTGGAAGTTGGATGCCCTCTCACGGCTCGCCCAGCTGTTCGTAGATGAGGGCGAGCTGGCGGGGTGTGAAGCGGAACGAGCGGTGGCGGTAGGGCATCGATGCGAACTCGGCTGTCAGGGTGGGGTTGGCCTGGATGAGGCGTTGCATCTGCTTGCGTGCCCACACGGCGGAGTAGTCGCCAAAGTAGAGGTTGGCCAGTTCGGAGAAGGTGATGGGTTTCATACCGGTACACCTCCTTTCTGGCGGCGTGCTTTCTGGATGACGCTGTAGATGTACTTCACGGGTTGGCGGAAGGTGCCGGCCGGTGCATTGTTCAGGGCGTAGAGTGCCTGCCATACGGGGTCGCCAATCTCACCGAAGTTGCTCAGCTTGAGGATGGCGTTGATGTCCTTCACCTCGACATGCAGGCGCTGCAGGGCCTCTACCAGTCCGGTGTAGTTGCGGCCCTCGCCATGCGGACAGGGAGTATCGGGATTGGGGAGTATCTCTTTTTCCTCCATCAGGGGGATTTCCTCCGTCATCATCCCTTTCCCGTTTTCGGGAGAGGGAATAAAAGGGAGAGGTTTCATTTCATTTCTTTTCATTTCGTTTCTTTTCATATGTGTACTTATGGAAGGACAATGGAAGGACATGTCTGTCTGTGGGCTTGCGGCATCTGTGCTTGCAACAGGCTCTTCACCAATGGCTTGGGGCTTGTTCCGCACGTAGGCTTTCGGCTTTTCAATCAGCAGATGTTCGGGCTTTATCGTTATCTCCTGACGGCGCAACTTGTAGCAGATGTCGGCATACCGTTCCTGCAGTTCTGTGGAGGTGAGCACATGGCATTGCTCAAAGATGTGTTTGTTGAAAAGCTCTTCGTTGCAGCAGATGGTGATGATTTTCTCCACCTCCTCTTCGGTGAGGTAGAAGTATTCGGCCACATCCAGCACCAGTTCTGCATCCAGCAGTACGCCATACCCCATTGTGCGGTAGGCTTCGGTCAGGAGGTAGAAGTAAACCAATAGTCCGTTGTTCCTGCACTTGCGGCGCAGACGTTTGATACGCAGGTCGTGAAACGTATCGGTGAGGAAACAGTAGTAGTCGAGACCTTTTTTGATTCTTGGCATGGTGATGAGAGTGTTGAGTGTTGAGTTCTGAGTGCTGAGTTTTGGGTTCTGAGTTTTGGGTTCTGAGTTTTGAATACTGTTTTTTGAGCACTCAGCACTCAAAACTCAGCACTCAGCACTCCTCCATATTCCCCTGCCGCATCAAAGCACGGACAGGCTTTGCGGGCCACATCGCGATGCCCCAGGATGCGCACCAGACCGGGGTGTTCCTTCTTCAAGCGGAGAATCAGGGTCTTCAGGGCTTCGCGTTGCTGGGTTGTGCGGGTGTCGCAGGGGCGCTTGCGGTTGTCGAGCCCGCCGATGTAGCAGATTCCTACAGCCCGCTTGTTCCACCCCAAGGCATGGGCGCCTTCGCGGTGGTAGGGACGGCCCTCTTCGATGGTCCCGTCGAGGCGGACGACGTAGTGGTACCCGATGCCGTCGAATCCGCGCTGGCGGTGCCAACGGTCGATTTCGGCTGCTCCCACATCCTGTCCGGGAAAGGTGGCCGAGCAATGGATGATGATGGTGTCCTTCGGCTCCTTCGGAGTTTTAAGGACTTTAAGGTCTTGGTCCTTTGGACCTTCGTAGAGGATGCTGTCGGTGCGGAGTGTGGTCCAGCGGCGGAGGGTCATGTCGAACAGGGGCAGGAAGGTCTGACGCGGCACATAGTGGTAGGGGTGGCCGAAGTCGTGCCAATAGCCGATGAGGGTTCCGCGCACGGACTCATCCTGTCCGCTAATCTCTGAATGGTAGCGGATGGTGAGCACGTCGTGTTTCAGCTTGCTGATGAGTTTCTCTAACGAGGGGTTGAAGGGGTAAATCTCCTGATTCTCCACTTCGGGACGGGGGTTGGTTGGCTGTTTCATCATAATGTGTTAATTTTAGCAGTTAATGAAGTCGTTTTTTTATCTTTTTCGCACTGCAAAATTAAGGCACTGTCCTCTCTCTTAAAATACCCTCGGAAAAAACAATTCTATTTGCCGGAAATGAAAAGGGAGGCCCGAATGGAGGTCTCCCTATGTGTTAGTATGTTTATTTTCAGCACGTTCCAAAGATCTTTTAAATTCTTTGTAAAACTGTTCCAGATTCGAAAAGAAGTCCGTGTACCGAAATTTCTTTTTCAGATACCGGAAATAGCAGAAGTCCGGATTCCTTTCATAATCCTTGGGGTGCTTCACTGCCTCGTCCAACATTTTGAGTTCGGTCACACGGTTGTTGAATGTCCGCACATTCTGATTCAAACCGTAGAATACCTTCTTTTGGACGAACTGATAGAAACTGGTCTGATTGAAGTTGTCGCTTATAATGAACGAATCCTTGAGAAGGTAATAGAGGAAGGTAGAGAACTGCAGCTTGTCGTACACGTTCTGGCCGAACCTCGCACAGTTGACATACATCCCATAGAAGCACTCAGCAATCTCTTCCTCATCCAACACGGGTTTGAAGAGGTGGATTTTCTCCCTTACCCCGACCGGTATAGAGGATGCTACAAGAAACCTTTTGAGAAACTTCTTGAAATACCCCTTGAGAAAATTCTTGAGAAACTTTTTGACAGCCTCTGAAATGTCCTCTGCTAACTCGTCAAGCAAGTTAATTGCCAAAGGGCACTCATGCTGTTCGTCTTCTCGGACAGGGAGTCGATGCTTCGTTTTGTCGTTATAGGGTCCTTTGGCATTATAAGTTTTTAGAGGTTAACAAAATTGTCGCAAAACCGGGCAAATGTAAGCAAAGAATTTGTAATTTCCAAAGAAAAAACCGTTTTTTTGACAGTAAACAAAAAAAATAAAAATTATCCGCACAATTACCCCTAAACGGTCTTTTCCCCCATGCCGTTTCTGCAAATATAGGATGACAAGAGAGCGCCAGGGGGATTCTTCCGGATAATCATAAAAATCCCCTTTGCCCGTCAAACGAAGGACAAAGGGGAAATTTCCTTATAGCTGCCGAAAAGGGAAAGGATGAAGAGTATAATCCATCCAATTCACCCCTCTCCTAAGACAGGGGAGGAGCCTGAAATGTTTTGTACGTCAGTTAAGTTTCTTTTACTTCTTCAGCACCCTCAACCGTTTCCCCCAGTCGGCCATCACGTCGTTGCGCCACTTGTAGGTGGTCAGTGCACCATGGAGCCCTTTGCGTGCATGGGCGGGGTCGGACTTGTCGGTGTACCAGTTCTTTCCCAAGGGATAATCTGCGGGAGACGATTTGCCGGGCCATTCATTGGCCACAGTGATGGTTCCCTGGTGGTTGGGGAAGCTGGGGATGTCGGAGGTGATGGTGTAGTCCAATGTGCGAGTGTAGTAGGTTGAGTGGCGCACTGAATAGACTCCATTGCCTAAATAGAAACCGCCCCACTGCTGCTTGCCGATGTCGAGGATGAAGCAGACGGAGTCACGCGGGATGCTCTCAATGACGGGGCCTCTCATGCGGAACTCCACTACGGAATAGACGGGAATAGTGTCATTAGCCGTAGCCGGGCGGTTGAAGAGGATGTAGGGACTGCGCGACAACGGCTCGAAACTTCCTCCCCACGACTCCCGTTGCGGGTCGTTGGGGGCGCCGTCCATCATGTAGAGCAGCGATGGTGTGTCGCCCATCTTGGGAAGCCCTTTGTAGTAGTTGATGAAGTCGTTGCCAAGGTGGCCGGCTCCTTTCAGGAAAGAGTCGTAGAAGCCTGCATTGTACATGTCCTTGTTCTTATTCTCGGCAATGAAGCCGCGGTACGAAGCGTTGCACTCGATGAACCACAGGTCGGGGAAGTTCTCCACGATGTACATATAGCTGTTCACGCTCCACTTCTTGTTCGGGCCGCCAATCCAATAGACACGAATCTTCTCCTTGATGTCGGGCGCATCGTGAAGTGCCTGTGCCACATCATCCAGTCCGCCCCACACGAGTACCCACAGCGGACGGGTGTCTTCGCGGCGGGCACATTCCACTATCCACTCCGAGCCTTCGGTGGCTGTCATGTATCCGCAATAGGGGGCTGCCCCCTTGCGCCCCTGTTTGCAAAGGGCACGCAGTTCGTCGGGAGTAGAAAGTCCTTTGATACGTTTGGATAGTTTGCGGAAGTCCTTCTCGTAGAGGTCTATCATGCGCAGAATCTCCTCCTTCGACCCACTTCCGTAGGAGGGAGAGGAGACCAGCCCTTCGACATCTACCTTGTCGGTGTACATCAGCAGGTGAGCCACCGACTGGTTATCATCAGGGTCAGTGCCACCCACGTCAGTACTGATGAGCACGCGCGGTTTCTCGGGCACAGGCTGTTGGGCACAGAGGGTTCCCGAAAACCCTAAAAATAGGGCAGAGAAAAACAGTTTTCGTATCAGCATGTTTTTTTATCTTATTGGTTACAAATATACGTAATTCTCACTTTAGAAGTAGCTTCTTCGTACCACGGATATACAGTCCACGGGTGGGATTGGACACACGTCGGCCCGTCAGGTCATAGATGGGGACATCCTCCTCCCGGTGGCATCCGACAAATCCGACGGTATTGGCCTCGGTATCTTCCCAGCACCATCCCATCTGTCGTTTGGCCAGTATGGAACTTTCCTGTCCACGCATGAAAAGGATTTCGGGCAGTGTGCCGTCCGCATTGCGCTTCACGATGAGTCCGGCAACATCCGTGCTCACAAACATCTCTGCCTTCACCGTGAAGGATGAGTCTTTCGGCAGGAAAGAATTATTTTCCATCGTACATGTCTCTGTGTCGTAGTTGGTCACGTGTCCCTTGTCCCGGTATTTCCACGATACATTGCAACGCAACACGTGGTCATATCCGGACACATCGTAGGCTCCCTCGGCCGTGTTGGCATAGCGGTTCAGCATTTCATAGTTCGAGCGGTTCTCGGAAGCAGAGTTGTACTCCCATGTGTTCCCAGCCAGATGGTGGTTGGAGTAGAAACCGTTGGCCTTGTTCTTGTATGCCAAGCAGTGGTGTACGTAGTGCGAAGGGCACACATCGGGGCACTTGGTGACGGAGGCCGACATGCCCCATCCGCCGGCCTTGAATCCGTTGCCGTCGCCGGCACTCAGGAAGGTGGTCAGGTCATCGGACGGACGGTATCCGTTGAAGAACGCCATGCAGTGGCTTATCTCTACTGCCGTGGCACAATTTATCAAGTCAAAGCCATCGTCCGAGTTTCGCCAGGCGCGACATCCCACAATGCGGTTTCCCGTTTCAGAAGTCTTCGACACATGTATGCCGAATCCATCCACGTTTCCGCCATACACCCCTTCGGAATAGTCGTCGTAGTTGTTGTAGGCATCGCAGTTCAGCACCAGGTTGTCCGACCCTTTGGTCTGGTAATACCCGATAGCCATATTATTGTACATGGCGATGTTCTCCACGATGCAGTGCGAACCTTTTCGGGCCGACACACATTCCGACTGGGTGTGTCCGGTGATGCGGACGGGCAGCCCCACGATGTCGAAGTTGCGCAGGTGGATGTAATCCGCCCCGAGGTAGAACCCCGTGAAGCGGTGTGCGCCATCGAGTTGCAATGCCGAGAAGTCGAACACAGGACGTTCGCCGGGATAGCCCATGAAGCAGGTACGCCCCTCCTTTGTCCCGGCTTTCTCCAAGGCAAAGGTATGTGCATACAGCGACTCGATTTTCATCACCTGCCCGTCGGTCACCCGATACGTCCCTCCACGGAAACAGACCGTATCACCACCGGCAATCTTCTTGTATGCTGCAGGCAGTGTGGCCATCGGAGCATCCCAACTTCCCGATGCTGTGTCGTCGCCATCGGGTGCGACATAGACTACTTTGCCTCCGGCAGTCAATGCCAACGACAGGAACAGGGTACAAAGAAAAGTTTTGCTCATATTCTCACACTCTTTTTGTTTCTATACACAGACAAAACTGTGATTCATCGGTTAAACCGATGCAAAGATATTGTTTTTATCAGTTATAAAGACAAAAACAGGTATTTTATTCAGCGGAATATTACCACTTTTGCACAAAGCAGTCTATTGTTTATACACAAAACGAGGGGTCCAATGCAAAATAAGCGCAAAATCACGTGGTTCTTTCGTGGGAATTACTACGTAACTTTGCAATCGGAAGGTCAATTTGCATGGAAATTGTTGACTGTAGAAAACAGAAAGCTGTATTTTGACTAAAGAACGTCTCTCACACTTCGCACCGTCACACTTGCACTCTTCAAGCCCGGCGAAGTGGCACGTAGGGTGATGTTTCCCGCCTTTCTGTTTGTCCTGATAATAACCATGGCGCGTCCTTTCCACGCTTTGCGGGTCAGGGAGGTGTAGGGGGTAGTGTCCTTCAGCAGGGCATTATCTACGGCAACGATTTCGCCCGCTCCTTTGAGGGAGAAGGCCAGTTCGTTCTCGGCATTCGGCTCGCGCAGGCCCTTATCGTCGGTCAGTTCTACGGTGACGTAACAAAGATCCTGTCCGTCAGCACTCAGTACCGTGCGGTCGGGAGTGAGGACGATATTCTTGGCTTCGCCGGCCGTGGCCAAGGTGACGGTCTCACCCTCGGTGCCGTCTTCATTGATGCCGACACAGCGCAGAATACCCGGTTGGTAGGGTAAGGAGATAAAGGACTTGAACTCCTCCTTGCGAGTGGTGGGACGTTCGGCCACAAGTTTATCGTTCAGGTAGAGACGGACACGCGGATAGCGCGAATAGATTTCGGCTTCAATCATCTTGCCCTCGTGTCCCGGCCAGTTCCAGCTTTCCCAGGTGGGCCATACGCTCCACTGTGTCTCCTTGATTTCGCCCCAATAGCCGTTCGGCTCGCGCACGGCCATATAGAGTTTCTCGTTGCCCGTATGCAGAAGGTTGCGGTAGTGCGAGATGGGTTTGCGCCACCCCGTCAGGTCAATGTCGCCACAGTAGGCTCCGTGCCAGGGGTAGTGGTCGCGGTGGTAGTGCTCGCCCTCAGTCTCGCCTTTGTAGTAATAGCGTCCGATGCCCGACTCTCCGAGGTAGTCGATGGAGGTCCATACGAAGTCACCGATGACGTAGGGGTGGTCGGCCACTTTGGCCCAGTTGTTGAAAGCATCGCGCGGATAAGACTCTGTCTGCCACATTACCCGCTGGGGTACGCGGGCATGGTCGCTCTCAGCCTTGTGAATCATGTAGTTGTAGCCCACAATGTCGTGCACGGCAGCCAGCGGGTCGTAGATTTCCCAGTCGCTGTCCCAAGCGGCCAGGGCGGAGGTGACGGGACGGGTCGGGTCGTTCAGACGGACGCGGTCGGCCAGTTTTTGGGCTGTGGTCACCACCTCCAGCTTCTTCCGTTCGATCACCTCATTGCCGATGCTCCAGCAGATGATGCTCGGGTGGTTGCGGTCGCGCAGCACCATGGCATCCACGTCGCGCGCCCACCACTTGTCAAACAGCGTAGAGTAATCGTGCGGCGTCTTGCTGTCGCGCCATCCGTCGAAACTCTCGTCGATGACCAGCATTCCCAAGCGGTCGCAGGCATCGAGGAAGGCGGGCGAGGGAGGATTGTGGGCCGTGCGTGCCGCATTGAATCCGGCAGCCTTCATCAGTTCCACTTTGCGCTCCTCGGCACGGTCGTACGAGGCTGCACCCAAGGGACCGTTGTCGTGGTGCAGACAGCCGCCGTTCAGCTCGATGGGCTTGCCGTTGAGCAGCAGTCCTTTCTCGGCGCTGTATTCCACCTTGCGGATGCCGAAGGTCTGGGTGATGGCATCTGCCTGTCGGTTGTTTTCCCTGATGGTGAGTTCGGCTTGGTGCAGGGCAGGGGATTCGGGGCTCCACAGTTTGGCGTTGAACACCTTGAATGACTTAGATACCACTTTCTCCTCGTTGGGTTTCAAACGGACAGTCCAACCATGCTCGTGGCCATAGGAGCCATTGTTGGCCGTCTTTCCTCCGATGCCTACAATCACGTCCAGGATGCGCTCGCTGTCGCTATGGTTCACCACCACCGTCTGCACGTTCACCGTACTGGTGTCTCCCGCCACGACCTCGGGCGTAGTGATAAAGGTTCCCCAATGCTTGAAGTGTACGGGGTTCTTCGCCGTCAGCCACACATGGCGGTAGATGCCCGAACCGGTGTACCAGCGGCAGTTCTTCTGACCGGAATTGTCCACGCGCACGGCCACGGTGTTCCGTCCTTCCTTGTTCAGATAGGGGGTAATGTCGTAGTGGAACGACGAGTAGCCGTAGGGGTATTTCCCCACCAACTGGCCGTTGACATAGACTTCGGAGTTCATATAGACTCCCTCGAAGTAGAGGCCGATGAGTTTGTCGCAATCGGCCTTGTCGAGCTTGAAGCTCTTGCGGTACCACCCGATGCCGGTGGGGAAGTAGCCGCCATCGTTGCCCGAAGGCTCTTCGGCACGGGTGACACCTTCGATGCTCCAGTCGTGTGGCAGGTCGAGCTTCCGCCATGCCTTGTCATCAAAGTCGGGCGCTGCCGCCTCGGGGTGGTCGCCAAGGGCGAACGTCCACCCTTCATCGAACAAGGTTGGGGTGTTTACTCTTTTGTCAATTTTTTCCAAACTGAGGCTGAATGCACTGAGGCTGACGACTGTCAGCAGAAGCATTGCAGTGAGGATTCTTTTCAACTTGTTCATAGTCATGCTTTATTTGATTTATACATAAGGGGCTGTCAATACACTCTGACCTCCTCCACCGTAACCCAGTCTTCGCGACTGCCGAAGTAGTCGCCCCGCTTGTTGCTCCAATGAGGATGTTCGCCGGCACATTCGACCACAAGGGTGTAACGGCCGCGCGGGAGCAGGGGGCTGACATAGCGCAGACCGTGGTCATCGACCTTGCTGTAGAAATCAATGAGGTTGGTGTGCACCGTTCCTCCTTGGTTGTCTATGATGCTGATGCGGCCATATCCGCCGTTGTTGAACGTATGTCCGATGACGGCTATGCGTGTTCCCTCAAAAGGAAGTTCCAGTTTGGCGCCTTTCGTGGCGGTCTTGAAATTGACGAGGATGACTGTGCCGCCCAAATCCCTGACAGGCTGCATCGTTACGGGATTCCACACGGGCCAATACTCAGGGATGTTCACCTTGCCACCGTTCACCTGCATAGGCATCCAGACATAGGTGGCCGATGAGGCCTGATGCGGATACGACCAACGGTCGCCCATGTACATATATACGATGGAATCGCCCCGATGCAACGGCAGGATGAAGGTGGATTGCGAGTTGTACGTCAGTGTCCCTTCGGGGCAGAAGATGCCTTGCTTTGTCCATGGTCCCTCGATGCTGGGAGCTGTGTGGTAGAAATTGTCGTTGCGCTCCCAACTCGTCAGGTTTGAACCGAAGAGGTAGTAAGTGCCGTCTTTGTGCAGCATGGCCGGTGACTCACCGCCTCCTTTGATGCCGTCGGCCACCTTCTTCACCGCCTTGCGGTAGTCTTTGCTCAGCCGGTAGATGTCTCCGTGGTGCATCAGCAGGTAGCCCGTACCATCGTGGTCCTGGAAGGTTCCCATGTCCCACCGCTTGATGGGTTTGCCCTTGTAGAGCAACGGGCCGATGAAGGTGTAAGGCCCTGTAATCTCCTTGGCTACGGCCAGTCCCACCTGTGGGTCCTTGTAGCGCATGTCGTCCGTATGGGCCAGCATGATGTATTCGCCCGTTTTGGGACAACGCATCACTTTGGGGCGTTCACCCACGCGGTTTGGACCTAACAGACCATCTTTCTGCAAGGGGAGAGCTACCCGCTCAAACTTCCAGTTCACCAGATCGGTGCTGCTATAACAGGCAAATCCGGGAAACGCGTTCGTCGTGTCGCTTTTCCATTCGCCAAATAGGTAGTATTTCCCATTCTCCTCCACGATGCAAGCGCCGTGGGCATTTACCGGTTTGCCGTGGTCATCCGTCCAGGGTACACCATTGACGATGGATGTCAGAAATGGGTCGGCCGTCTGGGCATTCGTTGTCAATGTGACCACGAAAGCCAACATTATGAGCAATCTTTTCATAATCAGATCATTGTATGTTTTTTCTAACTGTCGGCTCTAACTCATAGGCTCGAAGAGCCGGTAACTCCTTTAACTCCTTTAATTCCTTTGCAGGTTTCTATTCGCGAAAGTTGAATTTAATTATACTCCTCCGCATTGTAAGGCGAGATGTTGTTCAGTGTGCCAATCTGGCCCTCCACCACGGGGGTGGTCAGCAGGCTGTTCAGGTCGGCAGGTGTGATTCTTGTCTTCGGGGCGAAGTGTTCAGAGGTCATATAGCGGAGCACACTCTGGTAGAAGTGCTTGCCCTCGAGGTGTTCGGCAGCTTTGTCCAAATCGGCCATGACGACGAGCAACTTGCCTTTGCCCACGGCAAATTCGAAGACGAGGCCCAGCTTGTGGTTGCGCTCGATGTTGTCGATGACTTGCACGATGGGGCGATAGCCGGTGGCCGTGTTGTCCAGCTTGAAGGGGTTGCTGGCCTTGATGACGGGGAACCATTGCCAGTTGGTGTGCGCGTCGGTGGGGAAGCTGTTGAAGAGCGGATGCGCCGGATCGGTCAGGATGCCGAGCGTACCGGGCGACACGTGGCGGTTGTTGTTCTCCGAGATGGTCTTGAACATACGGTAGTTCCAATAGTCGGTCTGGAAGAGTCCGCCCACCGTCAGCTCCGACTCACCGGGCATGAGCAATACCGACTCGCCCTCTTCCAGGCGCTTGGCCACATCAGCGGTCAGTGTGCGGGCTATGGTCACTCTCTCCTTCAGCGCCTCCAGATTGTCTTCCGCCGGGTAAACCCACAATTCGTAGGTGTTCGGCTCAGCCTTTCCTTCGATGGCGAGGGTCAAGTTCAGTTTTGCGGCATTATGGTAATGGCTCAGGTCGATGTCCAGTGCTCCGGCATCGATGAGTCCGTAACCTTCGTCGGCGATGGTCATTTCGCCCTGCTTGTCGCCCAATGTCCAGGTGATACGCTTGCCGGCAAGGCTCTCCTCACCGTAGTTGGCCACCTTCACTTGGGCATGGATGCCCTCGGCGTTGCAGAAGCAGAACTTGTCGGCAATGAGCAGAGGCACCACGGGTGCGCAGAATCCGCGCCACTCCTCGGCACTGCACATGCCCTTCGAGTCGAGGAAGGCATCGAGGATACCCACGTAGGCGCTGCCCTGTCCGGGATAGTCCTGCAGGTCGAGCAGTTGGAAACCGGCCATGTTCGGGGTGCGCAGGTCCATCTCAATGTCCTGCTTGTAGAGGCGCAGGCTCCATTGTCCGCTGGCCTGGTGGAAAGCCTTGGCTTGGTCGGCCATGCCCGCCTTTTCGAGGCGGTCGCGGAAAATCTCCATGTTGTAGGGGTAGAGCGCACCGGTGTATTTCGCTATCTCGTCATAGTCCGGGTAGGTCTGGAATTGGGCCGTCTCGTGCGAAATGATGGGTACGTCGGCCAGCGAGCATCCCTCCTCGAAGTTCATCCGTGTGTTGGGGTAGAAGTGGTTGATCATACCCCCATCTGCCGCATCGGCAAAGGAGAACGAGCCGCGCGTGTGGGTGTTGTAACCTCCCCAACCCTCGCCGCCTACACGACAGGTGACGAAGAAGTCCATGCCGGGCTTCACGCCCTGATAGCCTAAGTAGTAGTTGGAACTGAGTGTGTAAATCTTGTCGGGCGCCATGGCACGGAAGTGCTCAATCAGTTCGGTCATCTTGGGGATGCTTCCGCGCAGTTCATTGCCAAGGGCAAACATGCGGAACGAGGGGTGGTGGGCATATTCGCGCATGACGGCCTCGCCTTCGGCCAACAGGAACTCCATCAGCACGGTGTCCTTGGGGTTCACATCGCCCCAGAAAGGCAGTTCGGGTTGCAGGTAGATGCCGCATTCGTCAGCCGCCACAAAGGCAGCTTCGGGCGGACACCAAGAATGGAAGCGCACGTGGTTGAGGCCATACTCCTGGCACACGGCGAAGTAGTGGCGCCACGAATCCACGTCCATCGCCACATGCCCCGTCAGTGGCCACACGCAAGCATCGTGCTTTCCGCGCAGGTAGATGGGGTGCCCGCCTGCAAAGAACTGTTGTCCTTCAATATGGAAATCCTTGAAGGCCGGGTGAACGGGTATCTCTTTCTTCTCGGGCTGTGAGGTGCTGAGGGTGATGTCGCCGATGATACCGTTCCAGTTGGTCTGTGTACTCTCAGTGTAGGCATGACTGCTTTGATATACCTGTTCGGGCACACCGCTGCCGTTGTCCACCATGATGGCCAACTCGTGTGTGCCGGGCGTCAAGCTTTCCGTAAGGTCAAACCGTTGGGGAGTGGAGATAAGCGTACCTTTTCCCACCAAGGCACCATCCACATACACCTCTGTGGGCTTGGTGCGCTCCAGGGTGAGAAGGACGGGCTTGCCTGTCCAACTTTCGGGAATCTCCACCGTGCGGCGGTACCAGGCACGCCCCTTATAAGAGAATGGGCGCGACAGGTGGGTCGTCTCTCCCTTCCACTGGATGGAGTCACCCTTGCGGTTGGTGTCGGTCGTGCCCGGCAGCGTCACCGTCTCGGGCATCTCATCCGTAGGTTTCACACTTCCCTCGCGGTCGAGGGCAAACTGCCACGTCCCGCTCAGGTCAATGGTTTGCTTGTCGGCTGTACATGCTTGAAACAAAAGGGTAACGAGGGCAAATAAAAGAGCAAAATTCTTTTTCATGATATGTAATGATATATAGTTTTAAATGGTTGTTGGTTTTAAGGTGGGAATTTATAGAATCCACCTCGACATCTTGGGGACAAAGATACAATAAAGAAACGAAAGAGTATGCGAAATAGAGAAAGAATATTGTCCGTTAGCTCCTTGCCCTCCGCAATGGATTCACTTCAGCGGCACTTTTTTTCTTTTTTTAAGACAGTTGTCATTTGGCGAGCAGACAACGAAGGAAGCGTTCCAAAGCGTTCCAATGATGATCCAACAGCGTTCCAAAGCGTTCCAACGGACGAAGAGAAACTATTGGAGGCAATAAAGAAAACTCCGTCAATTTCAAGAGCAGAACTTTCTAAAAGATTAAAAATCAGTGAACGTCAAATTAGAAAGATAACAGACCAATTGCGAAAAAAAGGTATATTGATTCGTGAAGGCGGAAACTCTGGAAAATGGATTATTAATAAGATATAGTTAAAAAAGTAGCCTTAGTCATTGCTTTTCCGTCATATATGCCCAGTAGCGGACGGGCATGTCCTTGCGATGTTTGCGGGGGTTGAGGCGCTCTTTGATGCAGACGGCTTTGAAATAGGTGCGCCAGAGGTCTTGGAAAAGTTGCTCGTCTTGGGCAAGCAATTCCTTATCCAACTTGCCTGTGCGCGGGTCGAAGGTGCGGCCGTCGTCGGTGAAGGTGATTTCCGTCACTTCATGCCCATTGTAGTGGCAACCGTAGTTGCGGCGGACGTCGTAGATAATCCACGGCTGGTCGGCAAAGCGGTCCTCGAAGTGGGGGATGATGAGGGGGATGACGTTGTAGTCGGGACGGATAATGGCAAAGTAGGTGCCGTCTTTCGCCTTTTGGAAACGGACGAACTGCATCATGCGTAGCCGTTCGTAGCGCACACGGCGGAAGGCATCGGTCACGTAGCGCACATCCTCGTCGGTGAAGAAGGTCTCTATGCTCTTTTCGGCCTTGACCGCCTTGCAGATATAGTTGAAAAGGTGGATGTCCAGCTCCGGTTCCTCGGCCAGATAGCTCACCGTCAGCATGGTCAGCGCCTGTTTGGACAGCTTTTTCTCCAGTGCCCGCCACACTCGGGCGGACTTCTCCTCGTCGGTCACCACGGTGAAGACCTCATCGTGAAACAGAGGCAATGGCTCGCCTTCCCCCAGCAGGACGGTGGGGAACTGTTTGCGCACAAAGGCATCGAACACGGCGGTCAGCAGGCCGTCGAAAGTGCGGTCGTAGAGGAAAAGTCCGGATGAGGCCATGGGGCGAGAGCTATTTGGCGGCTTCCCGATTCAAGAACAATTTTATTTGCTCCAATGACTCCTTGAATTCGTGTGGACGGAATCCGTGTCCGGCTCCGGGGATAACGTGCAGGCGGGCATCCTTGTAGAGTTTGACGGCACGGCGCGAATCTTCCATCGAGACAATCCGGTCGGCATCGCCTTGGATGATGATGACAGGCTTCTGGTAGCGACCTATCAGTTCAAATGCATCCATGTCATGTATCTCGGCAAAGAACCGGCGCCCCATCGGTACATTCCATAAATGGGTCGTGTCGGGGATGTTTTCCACTTGCGGATAACTTTTCCGCCAATTGTCGGGGATACAGAGAGCCGGGTAGATGAGCACCAACTCGCTGACTTCTTCAGGCAGGTTGGCCGCAGTAAGTGCGGAGACCAGTCCACCCTGACTCTCTCCGATAAGCACGATGCGCGATGCATCCACGTCGGGGCACGACTTGAAATAGCGGACAATGGCTTCGAGGTCGCTCTGCTCGTCGAGGATGGACATCTCCATCGTGTTTGCATCGCTCTGGCTCTTGATGGAGCCACACGGGAAATCGAACGTGTAGCAAAGGAATCCCATCTCGTTCAGCATGTCAAAATAGTTCCGTCCGAAATGGTGCGTACCATTGAACCCATGGGCAATGATGGCTATGGGGCTCTTAGCCTGCGGCTTCTCCGGGCGGCTCAGCAGGCCATAGATGTTTCGGGTGCCGTTCTTGATCCACAACTCTTGTGGCGCATCAGCTACGGCATCTTTTTCCGTCTGTACTTGTACAGCTGTTTCGTTCTCAGACTCAGCCTGAATGAGATTGGAAGTCAGGCAAAAAGCAAGCGCCAATAGGATACTCTTTCTTTTCATTCGATATAACGGTTTAGATTTCCCGACAAATATAATGAGTTTTTTCTGAACAGAAATCCTTTGCAGGAAGAAATTTCAGATAAGGGACTCTTCAGCCATTCCTGGCAATAGCGATTCCATCGCCGGAGAATGGGTAAAAGTCCATTTCCCTGTAACTACTCAAACTTCAATTCCAATTGTCCGTCATCCTTCTTTTGCTTGCTTTTAGGGGAAGGAAGGAGCAGGTTGCGCACGGTGGTGGGGCGCAGTTCGTTGATACCCCGTACTTCCAATTCGCCACAGGTGATGAAGTATTGTGCTTTTTTCATCACCACACCCATCTTCTTCAGGTGGTAGGAGGTGACGCGACCGAAACGGCGTGAATGGACAATAAGGGTGGCCGACTTCACTCCGATGCCCGGCACACGCAGGATGCGCTCGTAGTCGTCGCGGTTGATGTCCACGGGGAAGGCTTCGGGATGACGTAGTGCCCAAGCCAGTTTGGGGTCAATCTCCAAGTCGAGGTTGGGAGTGGCTTCATCTACAATCTCTTCGACATTGAAGTGGTAGAAACGCATCAGCCAGTCGGCCTGATAGAGCCGGTTCTCGCGCACCAGAGGAGGTTGTTGGGGTACGGGCAGACGGTTGTCGTAGGTGTTTACGGGGATGTAGCCCGAATAATAGACGCGTCGCATGGTGGGGCGGCCATAAAGGGCCGATGAGAGATGGAGTATGTCGCGGTCGGTATCGGCCGTGGCGCCTACAATCATCTGGGTACTCTGTCCGGCAGGGACGAAACGGGGGGCGTGGCGGTGCTTCTTCCGTTCTTCCTGGCTCTCAAGCACGCCCTGTTGGATGAACTTCATCGGTTGGTACACACTCTGAAAGTCTTTTTCAGGGGCGAGGAATTTCAGAGACTGTTCGTTGGGGATTTCGATGTTGATGCTCATACGGTCGGCATAGAGACCGGCTTCGTTCACCAGCTCGCGACTGGCTCCGGGGATGCTTTTCAGATGGATGTAGCCATTGAAGCGATGCATGGTGCGCAGGTCTTTGACCACACGCACAAGGCGCTCCATGGTATAGTCAGGATTCCGTACCACACCCGAACTGAGGAAAAGCCCCTCGATATAGTTCCTCCGGTAAAACTCCATCGTCAGTTCCACCAGTTCCGTCACTGAGAGGGTGGCTCGCCGGATGTCGTTTGTCCGGCGGTTGATGCAATAGGCGCAATCATAAATGCAATGGTTCGTCAGCATGATTTTCAGCAACGAGATGCATCGTCCGTCTTCGGCAAAACTATGGCAAATGCCGATGCCTCCCACCGTATTGCCTACACCGCAAGCTTCACCGCTGTTCTTCCGATTGGAGCGCACCGTCCCGCTCGACGAGCACGAGACGTCGTACTTTGCCGATTCGGTCAATATCCTGAGTTTCTCCAATGTCTGTTCGGTCATGGTAAAGCTGGATTGTAGAAGTCGGAAAATTATTATTCTGCAGGCATATAATAAACACCGGTCCAAACTCCGAATTGTGAGTCTGAATCAATCTTCATGGGTGGTATGATTGCCGTGGCTCTCTTTTGGAGACAAGGTGAATAATCTCCTTTCAGATAATAAGAAAGGTTAATTTTGTAGTATGAACTTTTTTCATTGGACTTGTAAAGGGCGACTCTTATGTTGTCGATGGGATAATAATCCTTCTCTAAATGTAGTAGGATGGAGCGATTGCTGAAGTCCGTAGTATCAAGTCCGTTTATTTCGGGACAATATAATTTCGATGTCAAAGATTTCCACTCCTCAATAGTGTTGGTAATGAAAAGGCTATCTTGCCGAAAGGATATGTCAATGGAATCCGGTAAATAGTAAAAATGGGCGGTTACCCCCGATATCCTTTGATATTCGGGAGTGTATTCCTCGTGGCATAAGGAGAAGAATAGGGGTAAGAGTGCGATGAGAAGTTTGTTCATTTCTTTTCATTCAGTCGTTGACGTTGTCCTTTTAAGTGTTACCACCACCACATCGCTACGGGCGCCTGCACGGATGTTTTTTCGCGAAGTGCCAAGTCCGTTGCTGGTGATGACGGGGATTCCTTGGGTGTTGTAGTTGAGACCCGTGAGGAAACGGCGGCCGTATTTGGAGCCGATTTTGGGCACGACCCATCCAAAAAGGGTTATTTGTCCACCGTGTGTATGTCCGGCAAGAGCGAGGTCGGTATGGACGATGTCTGCATCTTCAGTGTAGTCGGGCGTGTGGGTAATCATTACGACGTAGTCCTCGTCCTTCAACGGAGCGGTTGGTGAGGTGGCATAGCGCTTCAGGTCGAAGCCGTTGGCCACACCGGCCAGTATGAGACGTTGTCCGTTGCGCGTGAGGGTGTCCAATTCGTGCTCCAGCAGGTGGATGCCATTGTTCTTCATGGCATTACGTATCTCGTCTGTGCATCGCTCATAATCATTGTTGCCCAATACGGCATAGGTGCCGAAGGGAGGGGCTACCTGCCCCAGGGCGGTGAAGAGTGGCTCTACATATTGGCATCCTTCCTGATAATCTCCGCCTAGCAGGAGCAAATCGGGTTGCTCGTCTTGTAGGGCGCGTATTGTGTTCATGAGATGACGCTCTTTATATTTGCTTTCCAAATGGAAATCGCTGGCAAAGGCGATGCGGAAACCGTCGAATGCGGCTGGCACTTGTGAGCTGCTGATTGTATAGCGTCGGATGCGCCCTATACCAGGATAACGGGAGAGTGAAGCGCACGACGATAGTATAAAAATTGTCGTAAGGAGGGGTAAAAAATAGTATTTTCTCATATTTGATTCATTTATCCACCAATTTGGTGGAGCAAAGATAAGCAACATACGCGAAAATGATGTACATTTGCAGGGAAATTGACCGGATATTAACACAATTATTGAATAAAAATGAAAAACAGACTTCTTGCGTTTGCGCTGATATTGATGTGCATGTTACCAGCTTTGGCTGAAAACTATCCTTATCGTAGCGACCTCCTTTGGGTGACTGTGCCTGATCATGCTGATTGGCTTTACAAGACGGGCGAGAAAGCTACCGTCGAGGTGCAACTCTATCGCTATGGCATACCTCAGGATGGGGTAGTGCTCACCTATACTTTAGGACAAGACAACTTGGCTCCGGATAAAAACGGTACCGTCACATTGAAGAACGGTCGTGCTAAGGTTGACATGGGTACCATGAAAAAACCGGGATTCCGGGATTGTAACTTTACCGTAGAGTTCAATGGAAAGAAATATAACCATCACGTAAAGGTCGGTTTCTCGCCTGAGAAGTTGCAACCTGTGACCAAATTGCCCAAGGACTTTAATGATTTCTGGGCATCCGAGTTGGAAGCACTGAAGAAAGTTCCTTTGAGATATACAACCAAGTATGTGCCGGAATATTCGAATGAAAAGATTGATTGCTATTTGATAAAATTGGATGTGACCAACCGTGGGCAATGCGTATATGGTTATTTGACCCGGCCCAAGGCTAAAGGCTCATATCCTGTAGTGCTGAACCCTCCTGGTGCCGGAATCAAAACGATTAAAGAACCTATGCGCCGCAAATATTATGCCGAAGAGGGATGTATCCGTTTGGAAATGGAAATTCATGGTTTGAACCCCGAGATTGATGCGGCAACTTTTAAAGAGATAAGCAATGCCTTTAGTAGCCGTGAAAACGGTTATCTTTCCAATAGCTTGGAAACAAGAGAAAACTATTATATGAAACGCGTGTATCTGGCTTGTGTGCGTGCCATTGATTATCTGACCTCATTGCCTGATTGGGATGGAAAGAATGTGATAGTACAAGGCGGAAGCCAAGGTGGAGCGTTGGCTCTCATTACGGCAGGATTGGATAAACGTGTGACCGCTTGTGTGGCCAATCATCCTGCTTTGAGTGATATGGCAGGCTATGCCGCCGGTGGTACGGGTGGTTATCCTCACTTCAATAATGGGAAAAATATAAATCTGACCAAGCAACAATTGGCCACATTGGAATATTTTGATGTGGTGAACTTTGCTCGTCAAATAACCTGCCCCGTGCGTATTACTTGGGGGTATAACGACAATGTATGTCCCCCCACTACCAGTTGGATGGTCTATAATGTAATGAATTGTCCTAAGGAACCGCTCATTACCCCAATCAATGAACATTGGACCACGGATGAAACTGAATACGGTCACTTGAAGTGGATTCAGAAAAAGTTAAAGTGATATTTTGAGAATATTCTAATAATCCCCCTCAGCCTATATGATGCTGGAGGGGATTTTGTTTCTCTTTCTCTTATCAATTCTTCATTCTTTCCTTTTTCTTTTTTTTCTCCCCTTCCTGGAAAAACATTTTCTCTTGCCTGGAAAAAAAACTTGCCCTGCAGTGGCCCTCCCGTCCCCTGCTCTTCCCTTCCCTTCCCGCGCGCTTATATATAATAAGGTATGTAATCTTTCCTGTTTGCGCACACAATTTTTTGTTTTATGTTGTAGAACATATTTTTTAAGTGCTCATTCCCATGCTTTTGCCATCAGTTTCCACATTTTCCTCAAAAATATTCTCCAAAAGTTTTGTCAGTTCGGAAATAAGCAGTACCTTTGCATCCGCTTTCGGAAAGAAAGCGCTATTAAAGAAGCGTTCTTTGAAGGATTTACATAAAACAGACAAGTAGTACAAGAGCCATTTCTACGATATGTTAGAGATGTGGTAAAAGAGATACGAACCGTCGATTACAATGAACAAGGATTGGAGATCATCTTGAAT
>JAZQAG010000007.1:0-99818 GCA_045545095.1 Phocaeicola sp.
AATACTTTGTGTGCGGGAACGGGAAGAAATGTACACCTTATTATATATAGTCGCGCAGGAGAAAGGCTATGGGGACGAAGGGAAGGATCGGGAGACTACGGGATGGGGAGTGCAGGAAGGGGCTTTCATGAAAGGAAGGGAAAGGAGTTCTGTCAGGTAGGGGAAAATGTTTTTCCTGGTAGGGGAGAAAAAAAGAAAGAAGAATATCCATGCAAAAGGAAAGAAAAAGCATCTGAATATACAAAATACGGAATATTTTTGCTGTTTTCCGCATTATTATTACTAAATTTGCAGCCGTTTTTGGAATAAATATACAGAATGAAAAAGAAAACAGACAGACTCGATACTATTAAAATGCTAATTTCCAGCAAGGAAATTTGTAGTCAAGAAGAATTGCTAGAATATCTAAAAAAAGAGGGATTGGGCGTAACTCAAGCCACCCTATCCAGAGACTTGAAGCAATTGAAAGTAGCAAAAGCGTCGAGCATGACAGGTAAATACGCATATGTATTACCCAACAGCACCGTTTATCGCAGATTGCCAGAGAACGATTTCCAAGTTCGAGAAATGATGAAGTTCAATGGATTCATTTCCATCCACTTTTCACTAAACATTGCTGTAATCAGGACTCGCCCCGGATATGCCAGCAGTCTGGCATATGATATAGATAATCTTGTCATTCCAGAGATTATAGGAACAATCGCTGGTGATGATACCATCATGCTCGTAATTAAAGAGGGAATCACACATGACGAAGTCAAAAAAGCGCTCCAACCAGCGATTCCTAATATTTGATACCAAGTGAGTACTAATTTTTAATCAAAAGATATATTTACAGAAATTATATGGAAACCCAAACGATAGATGTGATGGTGGCAGATGCCTCACATGAAGTTTATGTTGACACCATACTAGAGACCATTACCGCTGCTGCCAAAGTACGTGGTACAGGAATCGCCAAACGTACTCATGAGTACGTAGCGCAAAAAATGAAAGAAGGAAAAGCCATAATAGCACTTTGTGGTGAAGAATTTGCAGGATTTTGCTACATCGAGAGTTGGGGCAACAAACAATATGTTGCCAATTCAGGACTTATCGTTGTTGAAAAATTCCGCGGACAAGGATTGGCCAAACGCATCAAACAGGCAGCGTTTACACTAAGCCGCTTACGTTGGCCTCACGCCAAGCTATTTGGGCTCACCAGTGGAGGTGCAGTAATGAAGATTAACACAGAATTAGGATATGTGCCAGTACCTTTTGCAGAATTAACAGATGATGAAGCATTTTGGCGTGGTTGCGAAGGTTGCTGCAATCATGACGTATTGAAACGAACCGATCGCCGATACTGTATTTGCACAGCGATGTTGTATGATCCGGAGAAACATGACAAAAAATAAAAGAAAGAAATAAAGAATCAATGATATGGAAACAAAGAAAAAAGTAGTAGTAGCTTTCAGTGGAGGCCTTGACACCTCATATACAGTAATGTATTTGGCAAAGGAAAAAGGGTACGAAGTACATGCAGCTTGTGCCAATACTGGCGGATTCAGCCCTGAACAATTAAAGACGAATGAAGAAAATGCCTATAAGCTAGGAGCAACCAAATATGTAACATTAGATGTCACACGTGAGTATTATGACAAAAGTCTGAAATTCATGGTCTATGGCAACGTTCTACGTAATGGGACTTACCCCATTTCTGTCAGTTCCGAACGAATATTTCAAGCATTAGCCATTGCACGATATGCCAATGAAATCGGGGCAGATGCAATTGCCCACGGTTCTACTGGAGCAGGAAATGATCAAATTCGTTTTGATATGACTTTCCTAGTAATGGCCCCAGGTGTAGAAATCATCACTCTGACACGTGACATGGCTTTGAGCCGTCAGGAAGAGATTGATTATTTGAACAAGAATGGGTTTGCTGCAGATTTTGCAAAATTGAAATACTCATACAATGTGGGAATTTGGGGAACCTCAATCTGCGGAGGAGAGATTCTTGACTCCGCACAGGGACTTCCCGAAACAGCATATCTGAAGCACTGCACCAAGGAAGGAAGTGAACAGCTACGTCTCACGTTCGAAAAGGGAGAGTTGAAAGCAGTGAACGATGTACGCTACGATGATCCCATCAAAGCCATTCAAAAGGTGGAAGAAATTGGCGCAGCCTATGGTATTGGACGTGATATGCACGTAGGTGACACCATCATCGGCATCAAAGGTCGCGTAGGATTTGAAGCCGCCGCTCCCATGCTCATCATCGGAGCACACCGTTTCTTGGAAAAATACACACTGAGCAAGTGGCAACAATACTGGAAGGACCAAGTGGCCAATTGGTATGGCATGTTCCTACACGAAAGCCAATATCTGGAGCCCGTAATGCGCGATATTGAAGCCATGCTCACCGAGAGCCAACGTAATGTGAACGGTACAGCCATTCTTGAATTGCGTCCTTTGGGCTTCAGCACCGTGGGAGTAGAGTCACAAGACGATCTCGTAAAAAACAAGTTAGGAGAGTACGGGGAAATGCAAAAAGGATGGACAGCAGACGATGCCAAAGGATTCATCAAAGTCACCTCTACTGCACTCCGTGCTTATTATGCCAACCATAATGATGAAAAAGAAAACATCTAAACTATCATAAATGGAAGAACAAAAGAAACTGACACGCCCGCGTACAGGCAGAATGTTAGCAGGAATATGCGCTGGTATTGGTAATTATTTTGGTATAGACGCCACATTAATACGCATCGGATACATTTTACTATCCCTGTTTTCTGCCTGTTTCCCAGGATTGTTGTTATACTTTATTTTATTGCTCATCATCCCCGAAGAGCCTAATAGATACACAATAGAAAAATGATTAAAGTTGGAATACTTGGAGCGGCAGGATACACAGGCGGAGAATTGATACGCCTGCTGACAAATCATCCCGAAGTGGAAATTGTCTTTGCCAACAGCGAAAGTAATGCAGGAAACAAAGTGTACGATGTACACGAAGGATTGTTGGGCGACACCGAACTGACATTTACCGATGAAATGCCTTTCGACAAAGTGGATGTAGTGTTCTTCTGCTTCGGGCACGGTAAGAGCGAGCAGTTCTTGAAAGAGCATGAGATACCTGCCAATGTGAAAATCATCGATTTGGCACAGGACTTCCGTCTTAAAGGAAATCACGACTACGTATACGGCCTGCCCGAAATCAACAAAGCACAAATAACCCAGTGTCAGCATCTGGCCAATCCCGGATGCTTTGCCACTTGCATCCAGCTCGGGCTACTACCAGCTGCCAAACATGGATTGATAAAGAATGATGTTTCCGTCAATGCAATTACCGGCTCTACGGGTGCCGGGCAGAAACCTGCCGCCACTACACACTTCTCATGGCGTAGCGACAATTTCTCTGTCTATAAGCTATTCACCCACCAGCATCTGCACGAGATTTGCGAGACGCTGAACACACTTCGTCCTGCAGATGCCCCTGAAGTAGTGGACACACTGAATGAAGGGTTTGAAGTAGCAGATGACAAAGTGACCATTGATTTCATCCCTTATCGTGGTGATTTCGCCCGTGGTATTTTCTGTACCGAAGTAATCACACTCAACAACACTGTTGACAAAGAAGAAATAGTGTCGCTCTACAAGGAATTCTACAAAGACGCAGCCTTCACTCATTACTCGGACAAAGCCATTGACCTGAAACAAGTAGTGAACACCAATAAGGCACTGGTACACGTAGATGTATTCGGTCGCAAGATTGTTGTCACATCCATGATAGACAATCTACTGAAGGGCGCTGTAGGACAAGCTGTACAAAACATGAACATCATGTTCGGCATTAATGAAAAAGCGGGATTAAGTTTAAAACCATCAGCCTTTTAAAAACAGAGAAATTATGAACTTATTTGACGTATATCCCCTCTTTGACATCAATATTGTCAAAGGAAAAGGTTGTCATGTTTGGGACGAACAAGGACAAGAATACCTCGACCTTTATGGCGGTCATGCCGTTATCAGTATTGGTCATGCCCACCCCCATTACGTGGAAATGATCAGCAACCAAGTAAACACACTTGGATTCTACAGCAATTCCGTCATCAACAAGATACAACAACAAGTAGCCGAACGTTTAGGTAAAATTTCAGGCTACGAGGAATATAACTTGTTCCTCATCAACAGTGGTGCCGAAGCCAACGAAAACGCATTGAAATTAGCCTCATTCCACAACGGACGCACCCGTGTACTCTCTGCAGAAAAGGCTTTCCACGGACGCACCTCGTTGGCTGTGGAAGTGACAGCCAATCCCAATATCATAGCTCCTATCAACGCCAATAATCATGCCACCTACCTCCCACTGAACAATTTGGACGCGTGGGTGAGCGAGATAGAGAAAGGCGATGTGTGCGCTGTCATCATAGAATGTATCCAAGGTGTAGGAGGTATCCGCATGGCTTCTCCCGATTTTTTGAAAGGACTACGCGAAGCCTGCGACCGCACCGACACTGTGCTCATCTGCGATGAAATTCAGTGCGGATATGGACGAAGCGGAAAATTCTTTGCCCACCAGCACCTCGGTGGAGTGAAGCCCGATATGATAACCGTGGCCAAAGGAATTGCCAACGGATTTCCCATGGGCGGAGTGCTCATCAGCCCCAAGTTCAAGGCTCTCTATGGCCAGTTAGGCACAACTTTCGGAGGCAACCATTTGGCTTGTGCAGCAGCATTGGCTGTCATGGATGTCATCGAGCAGGAGCATCTGGTAGAGAATGCTGCACAAGTAGGAGAATTCCTTATGACCGAATTGAAGAAACTTCCTGGCATTAAAGAAGTACGTGGACAGGGATTGATGATTGGCATGGAGTTCGAACAACCCATTAAGGAACTACGGTTGAAGTTGTTGAAAGAGCAACATGTTTTCACAGGTGTAAGCGGCACCAATGTCATCCGCCTGCTTCCCCCACTATGTCTCAGTATAGCCGAAGCCACAGATTTCATCAATCGGTTACGAGCCATATTATAATCTACCTTATCAAAGAAGCAGGAAGTTGGTGTCCAACTTCCTGCTTCTTTATATATAAATACCAATATTATCGAGAATCTGCCAATTCTATCAGAACATACGACTAATTCGGGTAACCCCTGAAACCAATATATCAATCTCTTCTTTTGTATTATATAGTCCAAAAGAGGCACGAACAGTCCCTTCAATCCCAAGGCGTTGCATGAGAGGTTGCGCGCAATGATGTCCTGTACGTACAGCTACACCGAGACGATCCAACAGCGTCCCCATATCAAAAGGATGGATATTTGCCACTAGGAATGAGATGACACTACTTTTATGCTCCGCCTCCCCAATAAAGCGCATACCAGGTATCTCCCCCAAGCGTTCCATAGCATAACGGGTAAGTTCTTCTTCATGAGCAGCAATATGTTCCATCCCTAAAGATGTCACATAATCAAGAGCGCGAGCCAAAGCTGTAGAAGCTATATAATCTGGGGTCCCAGCTTCGAATTTAAAAGGCAATTCATTGAACGTCGTTTTCTCAAAAGAAACAGTCTGAATCATTTCTCCGCCTCCCTGATATGGTGGAAGCCGTTCAAGCCACTCCTCTTTGCCATACAACACCCCTATTCCTGTAGGACCATATATCTTGTGTCCACTAAAAGCATAAAAATCTGCATCCAGTTCCTGTACATCGATAGAGATATGAGGTACTCCCTGTGCGCCATCCACCAATACAGGCACCTTATGGTCATGAGCCACAGTTATCATCTCTTTTACAGGATTTACCGTACCCAACACATTGCTTACGTGGGTAATGCTAACCAATTTGGTCCGTTCACTGAAAAGCCTTTCATATTCATCCAACAAGAGTTCCCCTTTATCGTTCATAGGGATAACTTTGATGGCGATTCCTTTTCGGGCAGCCAATAATTGCCAAGGGACTATATTGCTGTGATGCTCCATAGCGGATATAATCACTTCGTCACCTTCGTTCATAAATTCCTCTCCAAAAGAGAATGCCAACAAGTTAACACTTTCAGTAGTACCTCTTGTAAAAATGACTTCATTGGTTGAGCGAGCATTGATAAAACGGCGTACAGTCTCCCGACTCGCCTCATGCAACTCCGTAGCTTGCTGTGACAAAAAATGAACGCCACGATGCACATTGGCATTCACACTATAGTATTCATCCACCATAGCATCCACTACAGTACGAGGTTTTTGGGTTGTGGCTCCATTATCCAAGTAAACCAACGGTTTCCCATAGACTTCACGCTCAAGGATAGGGAAGTCCTTTCTTATCTCATATACGTTATACATATTATACAATTCAATGGCACAAAGGTACGACTTTTGCGGGAATGTCCGTCAATTTGCCTTATCCTTTTTACTTTTTTGTTTTTTTTCTCGTCCAATTGAGTGTTTTTGCTTACCTTTGGCCTTTCATAAAAAAGAGTTTATCTTTTAAAGAAGAGAAAATATTATTTACAGATAAAGAACATATAAAATATGGATAGTACAAAAATTGTAGGTGAAAAGATTAAATCACTTCGAGAAACCCGTGAAATCAGCATTTCCGAATTAGCCGAACGGTCGGGTCTTGCCGAAGAACAAATTACACGTATCGAAAATAACATAGATATACCTTCATTGGCTCCACTTATCAAGATAGCCCGCGCTTTGGGTGTACGTTTGGGTACATTCTTAGACGATCAGGACGAGACTGGTGCTGTAGTATGCCGCAAACAAGAAGAGACAGACACAACCATCAGTTTCTCGAACAACGCTTTAGACGCCCGTACCCATATGCGTTACCACTCTTTGTCGAAGTCAAAAGCAGACCGACATATGGAACCGTTCATCATTGACATTGAGGCTACAGATGAGAATGGGTATGAACTCTCTTCTCACGAAGGGGAAGAATTTGTCTATGTTATGGAGGGTGCCATTGAAGTATGCCATGGTAAAAGCAAGTATGTCATCGAAGCAGGAGACACTATTTACTACGATTCTATCGTACCCCACCACTTGCATGGTTATCAAGGACAAGCCGCCAAGATTTTGGCCGTAGTATATACTCCCATTTAATAGTTACGAGTGATGAGCAACAAGCTCCACCTCCTCCTATTTCCCTAAAACAAAATAAGACAACATGGAATTATCAAATAGAACTCTCGGCGATTGGTTGGAACATTGGGCCGAGACAACACCTGATAAAGAATATATTGTATATAGCGACCGCAACCTGCGCTTTACGTGGAGCAAATTCAACGAGCGGGTGGACAATATGGCCAAAGGCTTGCTCTCCATCGGTGTAGAGCGTGGTACACATGTGGGCATCTGGGCTGGCAATGTCCCCGATTGGCTCACATTCCTCTATGCCTGCGCAAAGATTGGAGCTGTAGCCGTGACGGTGAATACCAACTACAAGCAAGCCGAATTGGAATACCTTTGCCAAAATTCGGATATGCATACATTGTGTATTGTAAACGGTGATCGTGGAAGCGACGACTATGTGAACATGGTATATACGATGCTACCGGAATTGAGGACCTGTCAACGTGGTTATTTGAAAAGCAAGCGTTTCCCTTGCATGAAGAATGTCATCTACATCGGGCAAGAGAAGTACCGAGGAATGTATAACACTGCAGAAATTCTTCTTTTGGGTAACAATATAGAAGACGACATCTTGGTAGAAGCCAAGAAAAAGGTGGATTGTCACGATGTGGTAAACATGCAATACACATCAGGAACCACAGGCTTCCCCAAAGGTGTGATGCTGACCCATCACAACATTGCCAACAACGGTTTCCTCACAGGCGAGCACATGAAGTTTACTCAGGATGACAAGTTGTGCGTATGCGTACCATTGTTCCATTGCTTCGGTGTTGTGTTGGCTACCATGAACTGCCTCACCCATGGATGTACCCAAGTGATGGTCGAGCGTTTTGACCCATTAGTTGTATTGGCCTCTATCCATAAGGAGCGATGCACATCTGTATATGGTGTACCCACGATGTTTATAGCCGAACTGAATCATCCGATGTTCGACATGTTCGACATGTCCAGCTTGCGTGTAGGAATCATGGCCGGTTCACTTTGCCCCATCGAATTGATGCGCCAGGTGGAAGAGAAGATGTTTATGAAGGTCACCAGTGTATATGGCCTTACAGAAGCATCTCCCGGCATGACACACACCCGCATTGATGACCCCTTTGAGGTACGATGCACCACTGTTGGGCGGGATTTCGAGTTCACCGAGGTGAAAGTGCTTGATCCCGAGACGAGTGAAGAATGTCCCGTGGGTGTACAAGGTGAAATGTGTAACCGTGGATACAATACCATGAAAGGCTACTACAAGAATCCTGAAGCAACAGCCGAAGTTATCGATAAGAACGGATTCCTGCATTCAGGAGATTTGGGTGTAATGGATGAGAATGGCAACTATCGCATTACCGGCCGCATCAAGGATATGATTATCCGCGGTGGCGAGAACATCTACCCCCGCGAGATAGAAGAGTTCCTATATCAAATGGAAGGTATCAAGGATGTACAGGTAGCCGGCATTCCCTCAAAGCGTTATGGCGAAGCGGTGGGTGCATTCATTATTCTGCATGAAGGAGTCAAGATGAATGAATTTGATGTACGCGAGTTCTGCGAAGGCAAGATTGCCCGTTACAAGATACCCAAATACATCTTTTTCATCAAAGAGTTCCCCATGACAGGAAGTGGGAAAATACAGAAATTCAAATTGAAAGACCTCGGATTGGAACTTTGCAAACAGCAAGGTATAGAGATTATCTGATAGTAGGTCATCCAAAATAAAGGATAAAACGACACCACTAAATTTTTAGGCACGAATTACACGGATTACACGGATCATTAAAATAAAACTGAAATATAGCTCCGCGTTAATCTGTGTAATCCGTGCCTGAATTATTTTTACCCATCTTTTCTATTTACACATAGTACACCCTTGGCACTTGCCCATCTCTCCACGAAAACGTTTCTCCACGAGTAGGTGCAAGCGGTCCCGTAAGGCATCAAGGCGGATATTGTCCACCACATCACCAACAAAAGCAAACATCAGAAGCAGACGGGCCTCTTGCTCGCTGATACCTCGCTGACGCATGTAGAAGAGGGCATTTTCATCAAGTTGTCCGACTGTTGCCCCATGGCTGCATTTCACATCATCAGCATAGATTTCCAACTGAGGCTGGGTGTACATACGTGCCTGACGAGTGACGCACAAGTTACGGTTGGTCTGTTCAGAAGCAGTATGTTGTGCCCCTTCACGGACAAGCACCTTACCAGCAAAAGCCCCTGTAGCACTATCGTCAAGGACATATTTATACAATTCACGACTGGTGCAATCAGGAACCTGATGGTCGATGAAAGTATGGTTGTCCACATGCTGATTTTTGTCGGCAATAGCCATACCCGAGAGATTGATGTAAGCCCCCTGCCCGGCAAGAGTGACACGAGTAGTGTTACGTGTCAAGCCATTATGCAAGGTTATCCCACCTACCAGCACATTGCTGTCAGCCTCTTGGTACACATTGAGGTAGCTGAAACGACGGGTTGCCGTAGTATTCTCTTCCAGTTCATAGAAATCAAGTGTAGCACCGGTTCCCACATAGGCCTCTATAACTTGCGTTGCCAGAAAATCGACCTTGTCCATGGCATGATCGCACATCAACAAACGCGCTTGCGCACCATCTTCCAAGATAACCAACACCCGACGGTTGACCATAAAGTTTACATCCGCACGCAAGATATTCACCAATTGTATAGGTTTCTCCACCACTACGCCCTTGGGCACATAAAGGAGCAATCCATCTTGCGCCAACATGGTATTGAGTGCCACCACTGCATCTTTGGAAGTCTCTGCCAATTTCCCATAATATCTGCCCACCAACTCGGGATACGACTCAGACAAATCTTTAAGACTGCCAAGCAATACACCTTCCGGCAGATTACTCTTGGGCAATGCCTTATTATAAAAGCTATCATTCGCCACAAAGTAGAGAGCCGTACTCATATTGGGCACGTCGCACTTGAACACGTCATAGGGATTGACCGGAATATCCAATCTATTGAGATTGAGACCATAATCCGGTTCAAAGGCTTTACTGACATCTGTATATTTATATTCCTCGTCCTTCCGGGTAGAAAATCCCAGACGCTTAAAATCCTCAAAAGCCTTTGCGCGAAGGGAGTTCAACACCTCAGTACTATGCTTGCAAATCATAGCCTCGCACTGGGCAAAAAGTTCTATATATTGAGTAGCGGACCCTCCCCCCTGCCCCTCCCTGTAATGGAGGGGAGTAGATAGTCCCGACTTGTTATGATTGCTGTTCATTATAATCTTTAATGTAATAGATGGAATAAGTATTCATACCCCTCCATACAGGGAGGGGTCAGGGGAGGGTCTGTACCTCACGCTTTATCCAGTCGAAGCCGCGTTGTTCGATTTCCTGAGCCAGATCAGGGCCACCGGTTTTCACGATACGACCGTCCAACAGGACATGCACTATATCCGGCTTGAGGTAATCCAACAGACGCTGGTAATGGGTAATCACTATGGCGCTGGTCTCTGGAGTACGCAATTTGTTGAACCCTTCAGCCACGATGCGGAGAGCATCCACATCCAGACCGGAGTCCGTCTCATCAAGGATGGCAAAAGTCGGTTCCAGCATCGCCATTTGGAAAATCTCATTACGCTTCTTCTCTCCACCGCTGAACCCTTCGTTCACACTGCGGTTTGCCAACTTTCCATCCAGTTCCACAATGGCACGCTTCTCGCGCATCAGTTTCAGGAACTCACTGGCTGTGAGGGCAGGCAGTCCCTTATACTTACGATGCTCATTCACTGCCGCACGCATGAAGTTGACCATCGACACTCCGGGAATCTCCACAGGGTGTTGGAAAGAGAGGAACAAGCCCTCGTGTGCACGGTCTTCGGGACTCATGGCAAGCAGGTCTTTACCATTATAGGTCACACTTCCCTTGGTCACCTCGTAAGCCGGATGCCCCACAAGCACATTGCTCAGCGTACTCTTACCCGCTCCATTCTGCCCCATCAGAGCGTGCACTTCGCCCGGTTTCACCTCCAGATTGATGCCTTTCAATATCTCTTTGCCATTGATGCTGGCGTGCAAATCTTTAATTTCTAACATCTTGTTCAATTATTAATTTTTCAGACGCGGATGACGCGGATTATTATTCTTTTATCCTTAATTTATTTATCCGCGTCATCCGCGTCTGAAAAATAAAGACAATTATTTCTGTATTTACTTTCTTATTTATCCCACACTGCCCTCCAACGAGATGCTGAGCAGTTTTTGTGCTTCAACAGCAAACTCCATAGGCAGTTTGTTTATCACTTCCTTGGCATATCCGTTTACAATCAGCCCAATGGCTTCCTCGGTAGGAATGCCACGCTGGTTGCAATAGAACAGTTGGTCTTCACTGATTTTGGATGTTGTCGCCTCATGTTCCACCACTGCCGTCTCGTTGCGGATATCCATATAAGGGAAGGTATGTGCACCACAGCTGCTGCCCAACAACAACGAGTCGCACTGACTGTAGTTTCGTGCCCCATCGGCTTTCTCTGCCACACGCACCAGTCCACGATAAGAATTCTGACTCTTACCTGCCGAGATACCTTTACTGATAATAGTACTACGGGTATTGCGCCCCAAGTGTATCATCTTGGTACCCGTATCTGCCTGCTGGTAATTGTTGGTCACAGCCACACTGTAAAACTCTGCTACAGAATTGTCGCCAGAGAGGACACACGAAGGATATTTCCACGTAATGGCACTTCCTGTCTCCACCTGTGTCCACGACAGTTTGCTGTCCACTCCCTTGCAATGTCCACGTTTGGTCACGAAGTTATAGACACCGCCCTTTCCCTCGGCATCACCCGGATACCAATTCTGTACAGTACTGTACTTCACCTCGGCACGGTCATGCACCACAATCTCCACTATGGCAGCATGAAGCTGGTTCTCGTCGCGCATAGGAGCCGTACATCCTTCCAGATAAGAGACGTAGCTGTCATCATCAGCCACAATGAGTGTCCGTTCGAACTGTCCCGTGTTGGCTGCATTGATGCGGAAATAGGTGCTGAGTTCCATTGGACAACGCACACCTTTAGGGATATAAACGAATGAACCATCGCTGAAGACTGCCGAGTTAAGCGCAGCAAAGAAGTTGTCGCGATAAGGAACCACCGAACCAAGATATTTCTGTACCAAGTCGGGGTGTTCGCGCACCGCCTCACTGATAGAGCAGAAGATGATGCCCTTCTCCATCAGTGTCTCCTTAAAAGTTGTCTTCACCGACACCGAGTCCATCACGGCATCCACCGCCATGCCACTGAGAGCCATCTGTTCTTCCAAGGGAATACCCAGTTTGTCAAACGTCTTCAACAGCTCCGGGTCCACTTCATCCAGGCTCTTCGGTGCATCCTTCTTCTTTGCAGTAGGGTCAGCATAGTACGAGATGGCCTGATAGTCTATCTCTGGAATATCAAGGTGCGCCCATGTAGGCATCTCCATAGTCTGCCAATGGCGGAATGCTTTCAGGCGGAATTCCAGAAGCCATTCCGGTTCCTGTTTCTTCATTGAGATCAAACGGACAACATCCTCGTTCAATCCTCTTTCAATAATTTCTGTATGAACGTCCGTAGTGAAGCCATATTTATACTTCTCCTGCGTCAGTTCCTTGACATATTTATTGGGTTCTTCTTTCTTTTTCTCCATATCTTCCATACAGCATCATGATTTCTGGCCCTGTCCAACAATCTGTTCTCCCACATGTTTGACTGCAGGAATGAACATGCCCACAAAATCTCTTACTGGTTCATACAACACAGATCCTTCTATCGTTGTTTGAGGCACCAGTTCCTTTTCTTTATCAACGAACTCCAGCAATTGGATGAGCAGCCCGATGAGCAACATGAATTTGACAGTCCCCAATGCACCGCCCAACAGTCTGTCTATCCATCCTAAATGTATCATTTGTAGCGCCTTACTCAGGAACGATGCCAAAAGGGAGAAAAGCAGGGGGACAACAATCCATAACATAAAAAAAGCCAGTATCCGAGCTACGGTTACCGACACACCTATACTGGGAGCTATCCATTCACCAACTTCGGAGAATAAAGCACGTGCCACCAACAATCCCACAATCAATCCTATCAAAGAAGAGAGTTGGCGCACAAAGCCCTTCACCATTCCCCATACAACACCGATACCAATAAATACCAATATGATAATGTCTATTGCTGACATAGTTATTCTTTAGGCACGGATTACGCGGATTACACAGAGAGTAAAAATCCGTGTTATCCGCGTAATCTGCACCAATTAATATAAATATTATAATGTCTGTTTCACCTCTATTTCCTGGAAGGACTCGATGATATCGCCCACCTGAATGTCGTTATAGCCAACAAGGCTGATACCACACTCGAAGTTGGTTCCCACCTCCTTCACATCGTCCTTGAAACGTTTCAAGGCATTGATGTTTCCGGTAAAGATTACGATACCGTCGCGGATAAGGCGTGCCTTGTCCGAACGTTTCACCTTTCCTTCCTTCACCATAGCACCGGCCACGGTACCCACCTTGGTGATACGGAACACCTCGCGCACCTCGATAGTAGAGGTAACCTCTTCCTTCACCACCGGAGCAAGCATACCCACCATAGCGGCCTTCACCTCTTCGATGGCATCGTAGATTACCGAATACTTGCGGATATCCACACCGTTCTGTTCGGCCAACTTGGCGGCTGAAGCAGAAGGACGCACCTGGAAACCTACGATGATGGCACCCGATGCAGAAGCCAGTACGACATCTGACTCGGAAATCTGTCCCACACCCTTGTGCAGCACATTCACCTGAATCTGCTCGGTAGAGAGTTTTATCAACGAATCACTCAATGCCTCGACAGAGCCGTCCACGTCACCCTTCACAATGATGTTCAACTCATGGAAGTCACCCAAAGCCAAACGACGGCCCACCTCATCAAGGGTAAGCATCTTCTGGGTACGCAAGCCCTGTTCGCGTTGCAACTGTTCACGCTTGTTGGCAATCTCGCGTGCCTCCTGTTCTGTCTCTATCACGTGGAAGGTATCACCAGCAGCAGGCGCACCGTTCAGACCGAGAATCAATACCGGTTCGGCCGGTCCGGCCTCTTTCACACGCTGGTTACGCTCGTTGAACATCGCCTTGATCTTACCATAATGTGTACCTGCCAACACGATATCACCCACGCGGAGTGTCCCATTCGACACGAGCACAGTGGCCACATAACCACGTCCCTTATCCAATGATGATTCGATGATAGAACCGGTAGCCTTACGGTCGGGGTTGGCCTTCAATTCCAACATTTCAGCCTCCAGCAATACCTTCTCGAGCAGTTCTTCCACACCGAGTCCCTGCTTGGCAGAGATGTCCTGACTCTGATACTTGCCACCCCACTCCTCTACGAGGAAGTTCATGGCAGCCAGTTCCTCCTTAATCTTATCGGGATTGGCGGCAGGCTTGTCCACCTTGTTGATGGCAAACACAATAGGCACTCCGGCAGCCATGGCATGGTTGATGGCCTCCTTTGTCTGAGGCATCACGCTATCATCAGCCGCCACAATGATAATGGCAATATCGGTAGCCTTGGCACCACGGGCACGCATGGCAGTAAATGCCTCGTGACCGGGAGTATCAAGGAAGGTGATGTTTCGTCCGTCGTCCAATGTCACGTGGTAAGCACCGATATGCTGGGTGATACCACCTGCCTCACCGGCAATCACATTCGCCTTACGGATATAGTCGAGCAACGAAGTCTTACCGTGGTCAACATGTCCCATCACCGTCACAATCGGAGCGCGGGGTTGCAAATCCTCCTCACGGTCCTCCTCCTCTGTGATGGCCTCAGCCACTTCGGCACTCACATATTCTGTCTGGAAGCCGAACTCTTCGGCCACCATATCAATAGTTTCAGCATCGAGGCGCTGGTTGATAGACACCATGATACCGATGCTCATGCAAGTACCGATAACCTTTGTCACAGGCACATCCATCATGTTTGCCAACTCGTTGGCTGTCACAAATTCTGTAAGCTTGAGTACTTTGCTTTCCATTTCCTCCTGCTTCTCCAGTTCCATCTGGCGGTTGAAGGCATTTTCGCGTTTCTCCTTGCGGAACTTCGCACCCTTATTTTTACCTTTAGCTGTCAGACGGGCCAAAGTTTCTTTCACCTGCTTGGCCACATCCTCATCGCTCACCTCAGCCTTCAGGATAGCCTTTTTGTTACGGTCACGGTCTTTATCCTTACGCTTACGGTCATTCTTGTCAGCAGGAGCTGCTCCGGGGTAAGAGCCATTTGCTTGTTTGGGAGCAGACTGTCGGTTAGCATTACCCACACTTGCTCCTTCTTTGGCTATATCTACGCGTTCCTTATTTATACGGTTGCGTTTTTTCTTTTTCTTGGCGTCGTCACCTCCGTTCGCCTCACCATCCTTGCGGATATCTTTCATGATAGACTCCCGCAGTTGCTTGCGCTGTTCCTGACGCTGACGGTCCTTCTCCTCCCGTTCCTTCTTACGCTCCTCTTTGGATTTCTTTTTGGGACGGGTAGATTGGTTCAGTGCAGCCAGGTCTATCTGACCCACCACATTGATTTTGGAAACGAATTCCGGAGTTCTCAGTTTGAATACCGCATCATCCTTCGGTTCCTCTTCGGGTTCAGCATCAGCCACCTTCGGTTCTACAGTCTTCTCAGGTTCTACAGTCTTCGCGGGTTGTTCTTTCTCCACCACCTGTTCAATGACAGGTTCCACTGGAGCCTCCACCTGTTCAGGGGCCTCCTGCACCACTGGTTCTTCTTTCACCTTTTCCACAGGCTCTTCCTTCACAGGATTCACGGGTGCGGCCTCAGGAGTTTCCTTCACCTCCTCCACAACGGGTTCTTCAGTTGTTTCCTTGACCTTTTCTGAAGGCTTCTTGTTCAATTCATCTAGGTCCACTTTACCCACCTGCTTGAATTTGGGACGCAGATCTTCTGCTACCCCCAGACGGACAACCTCCTCAGTCTTCTTCTCTACAGGTTTTTCTTCCTTAACCTTCTTCTGTTGTTCACGGGCACTCTTTTCCGCCTTACCGCGCAAGACCCCATCCTTGTCAAACTCATTGACCAAGGCCTCGTATTGTTCATCAGTTATCTTTGCATTCGGGTTGTCTTCCACATCGCCGAATCCTTTTTTCTGCAGGAACTCAACGACTGTCGGGAGTCCTACCCTCAAATCTCTTATTACTTTACTTAGTCTTACTGCCATAATTTCATTTACAATTTACCAAGTACAATTTACAATCCGTCACATCCTAATTTACTTTGTACAACGCAAAGCTGTTACCGGCTCAATTGTACATTGTAAATTGCTAAAATTGTCAATGCTTTTATTCTTCAAACTCTGCTCTTAATATATCCAGTATCTCATCCACGGTATCCTCTTCGAGGTCAGCCTTTTCGATAAGCATATCGCGCGGTGCGCCCAACACGCCCTTAGCGGTATCGATACCCAGTTTCTTGATGGCATCAATAACCCATCCGTCAATCTCGTCGCGGAACTCATCCAGCATGATATCCTCTTCGCCTTCGCCCTCTTCCAGTTCACGGTACACATCGATGGTGTATTCTGTCAGCATACTGGCCAGTTTGATATTCATACCCTGCTTACCGATAGCCAATGAAACCTCTTCCGGTTTGAGATAAACCTCGGCCTTGTGGTTTTCGGCATCCAGTTCCAAGGTGCTCACCTTTGCCGGACTGAGGGCACGTTTGATAAACAGTTCGATATTGCTGGTAAAGGGGATCACATCAATATTTTCGTTGCGCAATTCACGCACGATGCCACGGATACGTGAACCCTGTACACCCACACATGCGCCTACCGGATCAATGCGGTCATCATAGGATTCTACAGCAATCTTGGCACGCTCACCAGGGATACGGGCTATACGACGTACAGTAATGAGGCCGTCATTGATTTCGGGCACCTCATTCTCCAACAGACGTTGCAAGAACACGGGTGATGTACGGCTCAAGATAATTTTGGGATTGTTATTCACATTGTCCACACGAGCCACCACAGCACGCACAGTCTCACCCTTGCGGTAGAAGTCAGAAGGTATCTGTTCTGATTTCGGCAGCAACAGTTCATTACCTTCATCATCCAGCAAGAGCATCTCCTTCTTCCAGATCTGATAAACTTCAGCACTGATGATGGTGCCCACCTTTTCTATATATTTATTGTACAGGCTGTCCTTTTCCAGTTCTAAGATTTTAGAAGCCAATGTCTGGCGCAGGTTCAGTATGGCACGACGGCCGAACTTCTCGAAGAAGACCTCATCGGTCACCTCTTCGCCCACCTCGTACGAGTCATCAATCTTCTGCGCTTCGCTCAGAGAAATCTGCAAGTTCGGATTCACCAGTTCGTCATCTTCCACCACCTCGCGGTTTCTCCATATCTCGAAGTCACCCTTGTCAGGGTTCACAATCACATCATAGTTTTCATCAGTTCCGAACATTTTGGCTATCACGCTGCGGAAGCTCTCCTCCAGCACACTCACCATCGTAGCCCTGTCAATGTTCTTAGTCTCCTTAAATTCCGAGAACGTATCAATCAAGCTGATTGTTTCTGCTTTCTTGGCCATAATTCTTATTTGAAGCTTATTAAGTATTTAACATATTTTATTTCTCTATAGGTGAAGGTCAGGTCTTCATCCACCATCTTGGGACGCTTTTCTCCCTCAAGTTTCACTTTCTTGGCTACGGTCACTGTAAATTTCTCTTCATCAGCATCCTTCAGGACACCCGCCAACTTACGTCCGTCAGCCGTCAGCACTTCGACCTCCTTTCCGATATGGTTCAGGTATTGCTGGAGCACTTTGAAAGGCTGTCCGATACCGGCCGACCCCACTTCCAGTTCAAAGTCCTCCTGTTCCCTATCCAATTTGGATTCGATATAGCGGCTCAACTCCACACAATCTTCAATCCATACTCCCTCGGCATGATCTATCTCCACCACGATACGGTTGTCGGGTGCCACCGATACATCTACCAAGAAATACTCCTTCTCGCTCAGCCATTCATTCACGATCTGGCTAACTACGCTTTTCTCAATCATGCGTTTTCTAAACTGTAATAAATAAAAAATGGGGCCTTGTCAAGCCCCACACGTTATCATCATTTCGCCTGCAAATATACAAATAAAGCTAAGAACCACCAACTATTATCACAAAAAAGCGTATTTTTGCCGCATAAAATATAAAAAACATGAGAAAAAAGGCACAAAACAGCAACAAACAGTTCCTCATCGGTACCGCAGCCATGGCATTTGCCGTCCTTGCCGTAGTAGGAATTTTCATCTATTTATGTCTCCCATACATGGCAAAGCATGAATCCGTCCAAGCCAAGCTCCCCGACACTTACCGGATAGAATTTGCCCAAGGATTTTCCGGAGACTCCGCCATTGTATATCTCAACGACAGTCTTTTGTGGGAAGACTATATCCCGACAGACACTCTGGTTCTCCATATCAACCGTTTTGCCAACGAGAACACACTCATGGTCAGCCGTTCGCGCGAAGATGCAGTATCCATCTTCAACATCGGCATAAAGTCCGGCCGTCTCATCCTTCATCGGAAGCAAGGCGAGATTTCCATGACCCCTATAGCCGAGTAGTCACCCATTTTCACCCGTTCTTCGTGCAACCGGCCGAAGGCCATCCGCTCAACGTTATCACACACTCCTCCACCCTTCGGGTCCCCCTCCACCTAACTTAGGGGAGGAGTTGAATACTCCGCACCGTCAAGTCACTCACCGTTCAACCCAGCCGAAGGCTCATCCGCTCACCGCTAACCCGCTAACCGTTAAAAGCGCAAAGCGCCTCCCTACACTCCTTGCGGTACGCCTTCACCGAGTTCGGAGCCAGACAGGCGGCACGCGACATCATCTCCACATCATCCAACCCGAGAGCCATCAGGTAGCACATGGTCAGTTTCTTCCGCTCCAGACCACTGTTTGCCAACCGCTCATGCAAAGCTGGATTCTCCTGTTCCAACAATTCCATAAGCAACGGCAGGTACTCCGAAGGCTTGATATCGAAACGAGACACTCCGCTCTCTCCACGCCTCAGTTGCAACAGCAGGTCCACGGCTATGCTACTCTGCCCGCACAGCATAAAGTATTCAATCCGTTGGTCTATTCCTCTCTGATGTTCAGCCTCCTGCAATTTGTCTGTTTGTATTTTCAGCTGTTTGCCCAACATCTTCACGTTCCGTTTCAATTCCTGTTCAGTACAGATCCTGTCATGGTCGTTTGTTTTCAATTTCCGGATATCAGCCTCCAGTTGCTTGATATCCTCCTTCAGGTGTTTGATATCCTCCTGATGTTTTTTCTTCATTTCTTCCAAACTACTTTTCATCCGACTGAAGACCATAGACTGGTGAGTCAAAGCCCCTCTCATCTGTCCCAAATTTACCTTTGTCTTGAACAACAGGTCTTGTGTATCAGCCAACGAGGTTTGGGTTTCTAGCAACGAAGTTTGAGACTCTGCCAATTCCCGTTCCTTCTCTGCCTGTTCAAGGGTGTGCCTTCGTCTGATTCTGGCGTATATCACACCAGCCGCCAGTGCCACCCCTACAATCCCCACCGTCAGCCACAGTCTCCATCCCGTCAGAGCATCGTTTTCCTCTGCCAACCTCTCGCTTTTCACCCTGTAAGGTATGGCCGCCACTTCGGCAGTCTTCTGACGCATGACTATATCGCTGTCATATTGGCGATACAGATTGTGGTAATACAATGCGGAATCCATTTGGCCCATAGCCTTATACACCTTATAGAGACGCAAATAACCGCCACATACCGTCAGGCTGTCATCACTCCCCCCTATCAACCGACCGTATGCCAATGCCTTTTCGAGTACCCCTTTCTCATAATAAAGGGTAGTCAGTGCGGAATACAAAGAATAACGATAAGCCGTATTTGCTATTTTTTCCGAACATTGCAATAACAATCGCTCGGCATCTGCATAATTCCCTTGCTTCGTTAAAAAAGTGGCATAGTTTTGTAGCAACAAATAGTAGTTCTTTCTTTTTCCATCATTCACCTTATCACCGTATGACAATCCACGCTCATAATAAACCTTGGCACTATCAATTTCGCCCATTATTTCATTTACATTAGCTATTTGGCTACACGTAGAAATTAGGTAATGTATGGAATCACCCAACTGTTCGTACCGATAGGTTTCTTTGTAATATTTCAAAGCCTCCTCATACATGTTTTGATTCATCAATAATCCGCCATAATGATTGAACAACAACGCCTTATACCGATTGTCATCCACCCCTTCAAAAGCCTGTTCGCTGGCCACGAATGCCTCCACCGCCTGCTCCACCTGATACTGCTGCTTATGCACCAGCCCCTTATATAATAAGGAAAGGGCCAACCGATGGCGGTCCCTGCCATTGGCATAGTATTCCACCGCCACATTGATTAGCGAGTCACTCCCCAAGGGTATCCGGCACTTGTGCATGGCTTGTGTCCGCAAGAGGGCATACCGCGCCTGCTGCCTGTCCGACAAGCCCTCCATCACATCCATTTGCGACAAGCACCTGTAGGCACTGTCAGAGTTTGTCTCCATACACGCTTCCGCCATATCCAGCCACCGTTCGGCACGTTGGTCACACCCTACCGTCAGGCCCAGCAGACCTATCACAAAAGGTAAAATCACTATTGTCCGCTTCATACAATCCATTTTTTCTTTGTACAAAGAAACTCATAATTCTGCAATCTTGCAAAAATCGCGGGGCAAACAAACACCGTTTGTCATGCCTGACAGAAAAAAATATCCCCAAAAGCCTCCAAAACCATCACTTATATTCGCTACTCGGCAAAAACCAAAACCTATCAATCAGCTCTAAATATCAGCAACTTACAAGCCCCCCCCCCCCCCCCCGGAGGAAGCATTTCCATAGGATACAGACAGACTCACGGTCAAAAAACTATTGACCACATTAAAAACCTGTTCTAACTTTGCACCACCGAAGCTTCGACAAAACATTCAAGTAAAACAAAAAATGAAAAGAAAATGAAGAAAAAGAAATTTTTAATGTACCTGGCATTTGCAAGCATCATTTCGTTCAGTTCTATCGTAGTTGCTAACGACAATACACCTAAAGAAGAAAAGATAATTGTTCTTACTGATAAAAATAATAGCGGAGCAAATGATAAGAATCTCACCATTCCAGTCACCGCCACCTTATCTAACGATGTATTGAACGTACAGTTCACAGGCTCTGTACCCATGGCCACCGTCACTGTCAGCAATGCCATGACGGGAGCAACCATCAGCCAACAATCATTGCCAGCGGTCAACGGAACGGTCACTACCGTACCGGTTGCAGGACTCGCCATGGGAACAGTCACGGTCACAAACCAGCTCAGCGGACAGAGCGTGAGCGGAGAGTTTGTAGTGAATGACGGACAGGAATAAAGAATACATTCTATTACGAGTTTTATAAGAAGTGGAAGCACAATATTTGATGCGACCAAGACCGTCACTATAAAAAACGGTTTTGAATGCAAAAAAGGTGCAACACTTGAAATTAAATAAGAAATAGTTCATGATTCAAATATTAATTCATACATTTGCAGCATTAACTGAATATTCATGCATATGAAAACTAAGAGGAATCACAGAAAATTGTTTGTCTTGTCAGCTATCATGCTGATCGGATTCATGAACCTGTCCGCACAGACGTTGACAAAGACGTTTACTTTCAATTTCGACACTGAAGATTTCAGATTGGAACAGATTGGATCCGAAAGGAAATGCGAGTTTGACATGGGCTTGGATTATATATATGGGAAATTGGAAGAGCCGGCACTCCCACATGTTCCCTATGACATACTGTTGCCCGACAACTACAGGGTTCAGTCTTTCACCTATTCCATCGGAGATGATACGTGCCGGTTTAACCAGGTACTGTTCTATCCTACTGAAGAAGATTTTATGGAGAACAATCCCGACACGTTAACGGTAGATTGTATTCCATTGTATCCTACCCCCGGAGTATCGTCAAGCTCAAATCCGGGTTCTAACCCGCCATATCCATTGCAGACCTTCCCTGTCAAAGTGTCACACGATGGGAATTATGACAGAGACGGATACAGGCTGGAGAATTTCACCATATGTCCTTTCATCTACCATGCAGTAGAACAAAAGCTGGTATTGGCAACATCCATCGAACTGACAGTTTCAATAGCGCCATACGATGACGCAACTCCATCACACAAAGGAACGGATGATAAATGGTTGAAGAGCCATATATATAATCCCGAAGACTTTGGAATGGGCACGGAGAATTGGACACCTGTCTCAACTGGAATTGCTGAAGAATGTGTTACCAAGACTCGTGTTCAGACCGCCAATTCTAAACTCCTCTGCACCGCCCCCGATGCCGTGAAGATGGAAGTCTATACCATGGATGCCGTGAAAGTGGGCGAAGCACGATTTACGCATGGACAGGCAGAGGTGAAAGTAAGCAATACTCCGGCCACCTATCTCTATATCGTGACTTATCCTGACGGAAGAAGGGAGAGTGGGAAGGTTGCTGTGAAAGGTGAAGGGTGAAGGGCGGCTTCGCCTTAAACGGTAAATCGGGCATTATAGGTTCATTGGCAAAGTATCCTAGGATACTTTGCCATTTATATTAGGATTCTTATTCCTCCTTATTTCACCGATGCCTTTTTTCATCCAGCAGGCTGTATCGGCTCACACAGCCTGCTGGGTCAAGCAACGCAGCCTGCTACATTGGGCAATGTAGCAGGCTGCGTTTTTAAGGGCTCGTCACTCGTAGCTAAAATACACTCTCCGTGGTGAACGGTTTGCACCGTAAGTCTTAACAATAATCAGGGTACGCTTAAGTGTTGTCGGACAACGCTTAAGCGTGGCTGGATATCTCTTAAGAGATAATTTGCTAACGCTTAAGAGTTACCGCGCTAACGCTTAAGAGATTTTTCACTAACGCTTAAGAGATAATTTGGAGATATTAAAGTGCTGGGAATCAGGATACTTTAGCGGTGAGCGGATGAGCGGTGAACGAAAGCCCCACCCTGACCCTCCCCAGTAGGGAGGGGATACCATGCGGTACGGACATTTCTTTGTCATTCTGAACGGAACTTGTGTAGTGAAGGATCTCTGGCACTTTTAATATACGAACGTTCTTTGGGATGGACGGCAGAGAAGTCCAACGTACAAGAGATCCTTCCTATCGTCAGGATGACAAAAAGAAGGTGAGCGGACTATAAAGGGTGAAGGGTGAAGGGCGGCTTCGCCTTAAACGGTGAGCGGTGAGCGAAATGAAGGGGGAAGGGTGAAGGGGAACGGGCGGCTTTGCCTTAACGGTGAGCGGATGAGCGGTGAGAGGGTGAGCGGTGAGCGAAATAAAGGGTGAAGGGGAATGGGCGGCTTCGCCTTAACGGTGAGCGGCATAATAAAGGAAGGGGAAATAATAAATGACGGCCTCCAAGCATTGGCGTACCACAGTATCGGGCGAGAAATTGCACCATTCCGATATGCCTGAATAATCCAACAAGGCAAACAGCTGGCAACTAAAAAACAGAAGGACCATTGCCGGCGCTATCCGGACAAGGGTAAAGGACATACCCTCCAACAACCCATGGTGATAGGAGAAACGCCCCATGGAATACCCATATATTATACCTGCCAATCCAAGAGCCACTGAAAACAGAAGAAAACCGGCCCGAAAGAATGCGGACTGCTCCCAACCGCCCAAAACATTCAGCAAGACTCCATCTGTCCCCCATAGGCCCAAACAAATCATCAGGATATAGATGAACAAGGCCATGACAGCAAGCATCACCCCTCGCCTGCCCCGCAAAGAGAGATGGCTCCGCTTGTCTGAAGAGGTGCCATATCCGAACATCATCCATACTGCATTGAAAAAGCCTGAATATTGGGCCAGCCCCCATCCCAAAGATAGGGTGATGAGACCTGTCAACGGGGAATTGAGGAATATATCTGGCGCATTACCCAGCATCCACCGGACACCTTCAATCCCAAGCAGACTCCTGACAGGAAGACCATACAGATGGCCTATCCACGAGCCTATAATTACTACCAATATGGAAACCCACAAAAGGAGTAACATGACAATGGGGAAACGGAGGGTCGGCTTATCAGTCTTCATCCGGAATCAGATTTTGAAGGTCTATTATACCAAGCTGCAAGGCCCGCACAACCAACTTTGTGGCATTGACTCCCGTACGTTCGTCGTCAGCAAACAGACGGGATATAAGATCATTCTGACGCTTCTCAAGACTCTTGATGCTGAATGGCATTCCCTGCAGAGCGGCTATCATATCTTTGGTATATCCCAAAGCAAGATGTCGCAACAGGCGCTCATCATATTCATCTATTTCATAATCTATCATGGCTGTACGGCTATGATAAGAATCTGTCACGCTCTGTTTGAAACGAGATACTATCTTATCCAGTATCGGACGATTGAAGACCGGAGTATTGCCTGACAGGGCATCTATCACCTGCCTACGGGTAAGCATCTCACCGGTTTTCAAGATAACACCGACAGCACCAGCATCCAATGCATCAATCCATAACTTCTCATTGAGTACCTCTCCCGTAAATATCAATACGGAGACTTGAGGGTAACGGTTCTTCATCTGGCGACAGATATCCACCCCTACAGTGGTAGAGCCTCCCAATCCCAAATCCAGCAGAAGAAGTTGGGGAAGCTCCACCTCCAGAAGTTTCCACAATTCGGATTCTGTCTGAGCTGTTCCTATAATTTCCGCTTCAGGGATGTCCATACGGAAAATACCCTCTGTGCCCTTGAGCTCCAACTGCACATCCTCTACTATTATGACCTTGAACTTGTCCATTCCTTTCATGTATGATGATTCTTATTTTTTTTGTATTCTATCTCTTGATGCCTTTGGGTATCGTGAACCAGACGGTATATCCCTTTCCGCCCTCAGCAGGTTCTGCATTGATACGACAGCCCGGATGGCCCATATATTCATCGTGTTCACGTATTATCTGACGACATATCAGGAACTCCATACCTGATACCGTTTCACCTGAATCTGACGAATGATTCTTGAGATGTTCAAGTGAAAACAGATTGTTCAATGTATGGACATCCAACGAACGGCGTTCATCCGAAAATTCAAAACGGACAAAGCCCTCTTTCTCAAAAGCACGCAAATAAAGATGACCTTCGTGACGATATGAGAATGCTTCATCTATGAGATTGGCTACCAAATAACACAAGGTTATCGAATCCCCAGACATGAAGAGGTCGGCATCGGCCTGCATTTCCACATGGAGAACCGGACTTTTTCCATCGGGATACAAGCGGGCATGACTCTGCTTTCGGGTCTGAAAATACGCCGTAGCATATTGGAGCAAATCATTCACCGGGTACGTAGTACGATGGAATGCCACTTCGTCCGTCTGTCGGGAAGCATACGTGGCAAGCAACACATACACCTCTCTGTAATAGGCTATGAGCTCGGCCAACTCAACTATCGCCCCCTCTTCGTTGGTCAGTTTTTCTGATGCAAGAAGTCCATCAAGGATTTGGGCAATACGGGTGGGATAGAACATGGTCTCGTGCTTTATGGTTGACAGACAGTTGTCGAGTACGGTATTCTGCACATATAACCGCATCTCTTCGTGTCTGTTCCTATTGGCATCATCCATGGCACGAGCGGTATATTCCTGATGACGGAATGGTTTCAAAACAGCATGATATACAAAGGATGACATGAACACCTGCAACATCTGAGCCATCAAGAGTCCCTCTTCTTCCAAATGTCCATTCTCGGGTACAAGGGCCAATACACCCAGATTCTCACACTCCCCTGCCTTCTGCAGATAGAGCGGCATCAACAGGCAACCATTTTCCCACCGGATACCAGGAACTGAACCTGAAGAGGGAAATCCGACAGGCAGACAACTATCTATATATGCCTTCATCCGATAGGTCTCTGCGGTCTCATCCGGATAGAAAGCACAGGAAGAGACATTTCCTTCATCGGCATGTATCACCAGTGCCATAGAACGAAGGGAGAATATATCTGAAACACCCTCCCACACTGCAGAGAGTATCTGTGAGGCGGAAATGATTTTCCCGGTATCTGAAGACTCTGTCATGGAACAGGGGAAGAGGTTGTAAAGATGACGATTGACTTCTGCCATCTGACGCAAATGGAACTTATATGCCATCCAACCACGCATATACAACAGATAACCCACAACAAGGCATCCGAGAATCAACAGGATTATAAAGAACACAGCCATACTCTTGGCTGATGACGAACGGTTCAAACGGACACAATAGGCATCCAACGATGTATCACGGCTAAGCTGTTTATAGAGATCGGTATAGATTTGGTTATTATACCGATAATCATCCCATTGGTGCAAACCAAGGAAAGAAACAGCGGCTTCATTACGCAAATCGAGCAGGATATGATAATCTGTAACAAAGTCGGCCAATAACCATTCCAACTCATTCACCCCGGCATTATCCCAAAGGGAAAGAGTCCGGGTGGTGTCAGGACTATCCGCTGTCAGCATATAATGGCTGTTCAGGCAGGTAAAAGAGGAATCAATGTAGGATACAGCCCGTCCATACATGCGATCAACATTGCTATAATATGCCTGGTCTGCATAATACGATGCTTTTTCAAGTAATGAATCCGCCTGCACAGAAGACTCTGTGGCTGATACCGGCGGAGTGACCATTCCTAAAAGAAACAGGAGAACAGGAATCTTAGATGCTCTTGAAGATTTTCCCTCACCGGCCTGTGGCAACACAAATGAGACGGACAGACCGCCTTCCGGCCGATTGAAGATATTGAAAGCTACGCGCTCAAACAATGGACTATATTTCCGGTACTTTTCAATGATGCCTTTACAATTCATCAATCCAAAGCCACTGCCCTTCTGCTTGCTGACTGTCTCGTAACTCTGGCCGCTACATCCTATCAACTGGGAGTTGTAATATTTTTCGTTAAGTATAACCTGAATATCCTTCTCCGGAATTCCCGGACCTGTATCAGACACTACGATTTCCACATCCTTTCCAGATTGAAGGGCCTCTATCCGGACATGTCCGCCTGAAGGGGTATATTTTCTTGCATTATCCAACAAGGTGTTCATCATAAACAGTGTCAATGCCTTATCCGCCTTGATGACACAAGTTGTAGGAACTACGGTCAATGTGATACCCTTACGCTCGAATGATGTGCGGCCTTTGGCTATAATATCCATCAATTCTGCCAAATGGAACGTCTCGACATGCAAAGAGATATTACCTCTCTTCAGCTGAATCAGTTTTGTTACCAGTTCATTAGCGACTGAAATTTCCTGGGTCAATTCGCGCATGTAGGTGTAAACTCTCTTTCTCTCCGTCGGAGGTATTCCCCCTACTCCCATATCCTTAATACGTACACCCTCATGCATCAACCGGTCTATCAACGGTATGATTCCCTGGACTAAAGAAAGGGAAGCACGTTTCATAATGTTCTCACGCTTGTTTGTCTGCATACGATGAAAGTGTAAAGCATGTTGCTCTTCCACAGTCAACCGTTCTTCTTCCATATTATTCTGCCATGCTTCGTGATGAAGAATCCATGAGTCGTATGGCTTCAGCAAATTTCCAGCCTGTTCATAAGAGGAGGCAGACAAAGGCTGACCGCCCGCTTCCGAACCATTTCCAGAAGGGCCATTATCCAACACCAATTTATGACGGCACATCCAAAGGATTTCTTCCAACTCCCTAATCTGGCTACTGTGCAGACGCCGTTGTCTCAATGCTATTGCAAAAAACAAGAACAGGATAAATAACAGAATGGCTACAGCCGTCCATAATACTATCCGGACAGACTGTTCTTCGCTCTGCAATGTCTCATACCTGTTTTCCAACTCCTTGTCCTGCCGCACAATCTCCAACAGGTCCAGGTATATATTCCTGTTATAATCGGACTGGACTTTCATATCCATACCGGCATATGCCAGGCTCAACTGCTCCCTGATATTCAGGATCCATTCTGGAACAGTCTGGGTGGTCGAAGCCTTGGTCCACTCTATTTCGACAGGCATATACTCTGGGTTATATGTCGGCAAATGATGCAATGAATCATTGCATGTGTAATATTTCCGATGATGGTCAACGATTATATCCAAAGCCTTGCTCAAAGTATCTACAGCCTCAGCATACCGTTGGGCATCAATCAGACAGGCAGCCAACACGGAGTAACTGTTTATCAACAGACTATGATTATCCTGACGCAAATGAATCTGTACTGCCTTATCCGCCAAATCCATGGGCAACGATTGGGGGGATTGTACGGAATCCCCTGATATCCGATGCAGAGTCACCGTTCTGCGGGCAAATATGGTATCCGAATTGTCACGTTCCAACATCAAGGAAGCCATCGACTGAAGAGTGGAAGCCAACAGAAGTTCGTTGCCCGACCTACGGGCCGACAAGAATGCCCGACTCAAATAATCGAACCTCTGAAGTGCATCCTCAGATGAGTTCCTGTCTGCACAAAGAGCTTCTGCCCCACGCAAATGAAGACAATAGGCCCTAAGTTCCGGAAGATTCTGCTCCAAGAACACTTCATCAATTGACTCCATCTCCATCAAGGCTTTATCGTGCTGACCAAAATAGCAATAATAAGTTGCCATCACCATATGGAACTCTGTCTCTACAGCAACGAGCAAGTTTATGTCTGAAGCATCCAATATATCTATCTCATCCTTAATACGGCGAAGACGGTTCAATGCATTTTCGCGATGGTCATAAAAATCTTTTCCTCGGGCTGTCAAATGAAAAACCCTCATGAGCCCCACATCGGCAGCCAGACGGACAAGTTCATTTTTAGTCAACTGGCGGATTTGGCTATAAAGACTTTCTGCGCCATCGTAGTCCATATAAGAAAAAGCATGGTAAGCCATCACCAATTGCGAAAAAGCGGCTACCTCGTCATTGCCAGGGGCCATAGCCATAGCACACTTAGCCATAGAATCTGCTTCTGCAGGATTCCTGAAACGGTTATAATATGCTTTGAGATTCAGAGAGTCAGCCTGTCCAAGCAAGGATGGGTCTGTTTCCGGCCTCATACATGATGCCCCGATGACAAGGAACGAGACAAACAGGCAGATGACCCGAAACAACGTTGAATGAAACCAAATACTATGATGCGCTACTCTCATGACAAGTGAATCGATAAGGTATATTCAAAGCAAAGGTAATAACTTTTTTCTATCCTATTGTAATAAATGGCCATAAATAATAAAATTTTGATTTACCATTCAGGTTTTAGTTGGTTTTCTTGGTCATCTTGGACATTCATTGTACCTTTGCGAAGTATAAAAAAGTGAGCACTACATGAAAGACTACATTGTATCTGCAAGAAAATACCGGCCAACGAATTTTGACTCTGTCGTAGGACAAACTTCGTTGACTACGACACTCAAGAATGCCATTTCTACAGGAAAACTGGCACATGCCTATCTGTTCTGCGGACCTCGCGGAGTAGGAAAAACAACATGTGCCCGCATCTTTGCAAAAACAATCAACTGCCTGCATCTGACTGCAGAGGGTGAGGCCTGTAACGAATGTGAATCATGCCTTGCATTCAACGAACAGCGTTCATACAACATCCATGAATTGGATGCTGCATCCAACAACTCTGTAGAAGACATCAGAACTCTTATCGAACAGGTCAGGATACCGCCACAAATCGGCCAATATAAGGTATTCATCATTGATGAGGTACACATGCTGAGCAGTTCGGCATTCAATGCTTTCCTGAAGACATTGGAGGAACCTCCACACCATGCCATATTCATACTGGCAACGACTGAGAAACATAAGATTCTTCCCACGATCTTGTCGCGATGCCAAATATATGATTTCAATCGTATGAGTGTCAATGACACGGTAGAGCATCTGAAATATGTAGCTCAAAAAGAGAATATTGATGCAGAACCCGAAGCGTTGAATGTCATCGCACAAAAAGCTGACGGTGGAATGCGTGATGCCTTATCCATATTCGACCAGGTAGTAAGTTTCACAAATGGACATGTCACCTACCAACGGGTCATCGAAAACCTGAATGTGCTGGACTATGAATATTACTTCCGCATTACAGATTTACTGATCGGGAACAAAGTGCCGGACTGTATGCTATTGCTCAACGAGATTTTGAACAAGGGTTTCGATGGTCACCACTTCATCACGGGGCTTGCTTCACATCTGCGCGACTTGTTAGTGAGCCGTGACGCATCCACCATCTCTCTTTTAGAGGTAAGTGACAGTGTGAAACACAAGTATAGCGAACAAGCACAGAAGTGTGACACACGATTCCTATACAGAGCCATCAAATTATGCAATGACTGTGACATCAACTACAGGGCGAGCAAAAACAAACGGTTACTTGTAGAAATCACTCTCATCCAAGTGGCACAGTTGACAACTGAAGAGCAGGAGGTATCTGGTGGGCGTAGCCCTAAGAAGATATTAAAACCCCTGTTCGCCCAGCACACGAAAGCACCATCAAACAATACTTCCGTGAAGGAGACTGCGTCTCAGACAACATCTCCCGCTGGCACCACTCCAACTGTACAGACACCTGCCGCCAACAATCACGTAAGCGACACCCAACAACGACAAGCCGAAGAACGACCTTCATTCTTCGCAGGAAATTCTGCCAAAAAACAAGCCTCAAAGATTCCCACCATCAAGAAAGGGGATGGTTTCGGTATCTCCATACGCAATCCGCAACAAGGAGATACAGGAAATGCAGCTCCCGTTACCGTACAACAGGCTCCCCAAGCAACTACAGTATCCAATACTGTACAGGAGAATTATATATTCAATGAAAACGACATAAGGCACTATTGGATGGAGTATGCCTTACGTCTTCCGATTGAAGAAAATGCTACGGCCGGACGAATGAAAATCATGCAACCGACACTGATAAACGATACGACTTTTGAAGTCATCGTTGACAATGAAATGGTGGCCAAGCAATTACAACCTATTTCGACGAATATTGTAAGTTTCATCCGGCAACAATTACACAATAATACCATCAAAATGGAAATCCGTGTAAGCGACGAAGGTACTCCCAAAAGAGCTTACAACAGGGTTGAGCAATATAAAATGATGGTCGAGAAGAACCCTGCATTAGCGAAATTAAAAGATATATTCGGATTAGAATTCAGCTAAAAGGAGGTATAACTTACTTGGCTAATAAAGATTGCTTACTTGGCTAATGAAGCATATCTTCTCCAAAGTATTGGAAGAGATTGGCTTTATTGATTCACAAGAACTTTTCATACCTATTGTTTGTTTGAAGAGTCATCAATCAAACGATAGATTAATATGAAAAGGATTATCAAAACACTTATTGTTTGTGCTACCATAGGTATCGCAAACCCATTGAGAGGACAGCAACAGATTTCCATCAGTAACGACTCTCCCAACAGCATCTTGTTGGTCAGTATAGACCAGGCAGGAGATGAGATAATACAAGTGATGAATGATACCAGGTTATCTCATTTCCATGACCCTCAGACTCCCCGTTTTGTACTGACAGACCGGGAAGGAAACTATGCATTAGGTATTGGCGGATACGTTCGTGCTGTCGCAGAATATGATTTCGGGAACATTGTTGACAATGTTGACTTCATTCCAGCATTGATACCCAATCACAGTAAGGTGAACAACCAGTTCCAAATGGATGCCAGCACAGCAAACATATTCATCAAGCTCGTGGGAAACTCTCCATTATTGGGAGACTTCATTGTCCATACAGAAGGTAACTTCAGAGGAGGAGGAAATACATTCAAACTCCGAAATGCTTACCTCTCATTCAAAGGGATTACTATAGGATATACTTATGGCGGATTCATGGATGCAGCAGCCATGTCACCGACTATAGATTTTCAAGGGCCCAACGGAGGAACGTTCTACAGAAGTACCCAATTAGCCTATATATATAAAGGTATTAAAAATTTCAATATAGGAGCTACCATTGAAATGCCGAAAGTAAACGGAACTGCCGGAGAGGAATTCAATATCTCCCAACAAAGAATGCCTGATTTTACCCTATCTGCAAAATATCAATGGAACAATCAAAGCCACGTCCGACTGGCCGGAATAGTTCGGAATATGACATATACATCTGAATTCAGTGATAAGGCATCAGACGTATTCGGATACGGCATACAGGCCTCGTCCACATTCTCTATAGGCAAATCCGCTAAATTCTATGGACAATTCACCTATGGAAAAGGAATTGGACAATATATGAATGATTTGGGAGAACTGAATGTTGATCTCGTATCCGACATAAATAATGAGAATAAGCTACAAGCCCTACCTATGATGGGATGGTTTGCCGGTTTGCAATACAACATAACACCGACCCTATTTGTATCCGGTACATACAGTTTATCCAGAATTTATTCTGAAAACGGATATGCAACCGGGAATCAAGAGGATTACCATTACGGGCAATACGCTGTTGGCAACATTTTCTGGAGTGCAAGTGACAACATGCAATTAGGTGTCGAATATCTCAGCGGATGGAAGACAACGTTCAACAGTGATACCCACCATGCCAACCGTGTATGCCTGATGGCCAAATATTCTTTCTAAACACTACAATCAAACAGATTATCAATATCAGCCAAATTGATATTCAATGAAGTCCTTTGCCTCAGCATATTGTTGAAGCAGGGACTTCATATAATCCAAGGTCTCATGCAAATGCTGAAGGTCTCCGTCATATCCATTAACAATGACCAATAAGTGGGTAGTATCAAGAGAAAGCTTTGTCCGTTCGTTATCGCTTGTCGGTGTTCCTACACCTCCTATTTCATCCCTATACACGGGCATACCTTCAATATTCAGTTCGCCACGGCCTATACCTTCATACGGCTCACCTGCCCGACCGATGCCCAAGGTCAATGTTGTCCCAACAAACTTGTCTGCATCAAACCCTCCAATAGAATAACCGGATGCGATGGATACAAGATTTATCAAATCGACAAGGGTATCCACCTTGTACAAATCTTGCCCTTTCAACAAACGACGGCATAAAGCTTCTCCTGAAGGACGATAACGGCTGGGGTCTTTGCCACATTTCTTATAAGCTTTACGAGTAGCTTGTATAGAAGGCATCTCTTTTATGGAATCGACATTGTAACGATTTCTATATTCAATTGTAAAATGTCCAATTTCATTCCACAAATCCTCACAATAGGAACTATTCTTCACCGTAGCTTCAAGAGCCACCCCCTTAAATTCCGGACATACAGCTTTTATTTCATCGGAACATTGGATATTCAACATAAGACCTATATAAAACAAATTTAATTTGTATAAGATAAAGGCACAAATTACGAGGAAATTACTCTGTCAACCCTGTAATTTGTGCCTTATCTATTATTCTAAGCTACTATGAATACCAGATATCAATAGTTGGTCTTCATCACTTCGAAGTACGCCTGAGGATGTGCGCAGGCGGGACATACCTTGGGGGCTTCCTTGCCGGTGTGGATGTAGCCACAGTTGCGGCACTGCCATGTAACTTCTTCGTCCTTAACGAACACTTTGCCTTCCTCTACGTTCTTGGCAAGGGCGAGGTAGCGCTCTTCGTGTCCCTTCTCTGCCTTGGCAATTTCGCGATACATCTTGGCGATGGCGGGGAAACCTTCTTCGTCGGCAATGTCGGCAAACTTGGGATAGTCCATTGTCCACTCTTCGTTTTCACCGGCAGCAGCAGCTTTCAGATTTTCCAACGTAGTGCCAATCACACCTGAGGGATAGCTGGCAGTGATTTCTACCATGCCGCCTTCCAACCACTTGAACATACGCTTGGCATGCTCCTTCTCCTGGTCGGCTGTCTCCTGGAAGATGGCAGCAATCTGCTCATAACCTTCTTTCTTGGCAGCGCTGGCAAAATATGTATAACGCATACGTGCTTGTGACTCACCGGCAAATGAGATGCCGAGGTTCTTCTCTGTCTGTGTACCTTTCAAACTCTTGCTCATAATATTCTAAAGTTTTTAAAGTTAAAATTAAATTGATTGTGCGAAGATAGGGAAAAGTTTGGGATTAAGGAAATATTTGAAGAATTATTTTTTTAGTTGACAAGTTAACAAGGAATCGTATCTGTGCCGCATGGCCTTGTCAACTTGTCAACTGAATATCTTCTCAATCGTATCTCAACAACTTGCCATCGAGGCTGAACTCCATCTCCAACTTATTGCTCAATTTTACATCATAATGACGGCGCTCTTTCTTGATTTCCACCACACGGTGTCCTTTCTGATTTTCGTTCAAATACTTACGGATGGCAGTTGGTATAATGGCCTCTGGCACTTGGTTGTGCTCGCAATCCACATCTTTCCATTCGCCTTTGCTGGTGAATTCCAGCTTGTCACCATTGGTCAACACTACGGTATAGTCACGTTCGAACCAATCATTGTCCTGCTTGGCATACGAAATCTCTACATTGGAGAAGTGTTGCTTTATAAACTCCTGCACCTTAACGGGAAGTTGTGACTTCTCTACGGGACGGTCAGCGAAAGTTTGAGTACTCAGTGCAAACAAACATACGATAGCAAATAATACCTTTTTCATAATCTTACTTTTTTATTAGTTAATACTCTTTGTTCAATGTTTCTGATGCAAAGATATCAGGACAATCTGAAAAGAATCTGAAAAAAGAATGTTTTTGCGAGTTTTTTTGAGGAGAGGGGGAGTTTTTCACTTTACTGAGGGAAATAAAGGGAGATAGAAGGAGCCCTCCTCTAACTTCTTTTAAAGAATCCCACCACAAACCTATGCTTTCTTTCCACAAAATCATAACCTACAGATAGATCGCTTGTATCACAAATAGCTTTCACAATGGCAAGACCAAGTCCACTGGACCCTTCGCGCCCACCCTCCTTGTAGAAGCGGTCAAAGATATGCTCCTCATCAAGGGTCACGGGGGCTCCGGTATTACTAAATGCCATTTCGCGCGTACCTATATATATATGTAGTTCTCCATCGCCCTCTGACAAATTGTGAACAAGAGCATTGCGATAAAGGTTATGGACGAGTACTTTGGCCAAAGTCGGATTCATTGTCCACACAAGGTGACAGGTTTCTTCAATAGTCACTTTCACTTTCCGCTCTGCGGCCATACGGCGGTATTCATTCTGTGTCTGATGCACCAAAGCGGCCATGTCCACGGGTACAGTATCAAGATATTGATGATTGTCTATCTTGGAGAGAAGCAGAAGCGAGCGATTCAACTCTGACATGTGCTCCAGTGTCTGAAGGGTTTTGATGACCTCTCCCATCTGCTCTTCGCCAAGATCTGTATCGCAAAGCATCTCGAGACGATTCTGACAAATGGCAATGGGTGTCTGGAGTTCGTGCGAAGCATCACCGATAAAGCGCTTCTGTTGTTCAAACAATTCATGATTCCTTTGCGAAAAACGTTGGATAGCATCGTTCAGTGTTTGAAATTCGGTCACCGTTGTAGGATTGTCAATCGGATCCGCCTGCTCATTGATATTGTAACGGTCAAGCCAGCCGAGCAAACGGTAAAGCGGACGCATAGAGCGACGTATGACCCAAGCATTCACCACAATGATAGTGATCACAACGGCCAGATACAGGCCCAATATCCAATAGGCAATTGACTCCATCAAATCTTTCTTTTCAATGGTGGGGGTAATGACGGTAAGCTCCATCCACTCCCCTATGGAATTGCGGAAAATAGTCTTCATCACACGGGCCGGCTCAGCCTCGTGCTTATCTGCAATATATAGTGTCTCGTCTGTATATGAGAAATGCGGATGTGTACGGGCATACTCCTCCGTCACCCGATTGATGTGGTAGCTATTGTTTGTCCCATTGTCCGTATCGGGCAATTCCTTTCCGGCCAGATAACGGGTAATGACGTTTTCGGCATAGAGGTCAATGGCGTCGTCCACCTCATCTGTGATTTCATCCATCATGACGAGATAGAAAAGTACTGACCATAAGGTGAGTATTACGAACAGAAAAGCCGATACACGGCGGATAATACGGGATGTGAGGGTCATAAAACTTTATTTTTGGAGGAATTAAAGGGAGTTTTCTTTGAAGGAGTTAAAGGGTTATTACTTTGTTAGGAGTTAGAGGAATTAAAGCCGAATGCGCTGTTTGCATAATGGCGAAACATTTGGCTAGCAGGCCAAAGCCTGCGATAACTCCTAGGCCCACAGGGCCGATAACTCCTTTTACTCCTGTTCATATCAATTTATATCCAAATCCATACACTGTCTTTATTTCAACCTCAGCACCTGCGGCTGAGAGTTTCCGACGCAAGTTCTTCAGTTGGGCATAGATGAAGTCGTAGTTATCTGCCTGATCCATATCGTCTCCCCAAACAGCTTCGGCCAATACCTCTTTCTTGACGAGATGACCACGCCGATTGACAAAATAGAGAAGAATGTCATACTCCTTGCGCCCTAAGTCGAGCACTTGCCCATTTACACTGACGTGATGTTTGTCAGGATTAATGGTAAGATTTTCTATGGTAATATTCAAGTCACCACCCCGTTGTCCACGTCGGATGACACTACGGATGCGGGCATGAAGTTCTGCCAAATGGAAAGGTTTGGGCAGATAGTCATCAGCTCCCAGTTCAAGGCCGGCCACCTTATCGTCCAACGAATCTTTAGCCGAAATGATAATGACACTCTCCTGCTTCTGCAGCTTCTTCAAGTGCTCGAGCAGTTGCAAGCCGCTACCATCGGGCAACATGATGTCCAGCAAGATACAATCGTAGGCATAGGCATTCACCTTGCGCATGGCGGCTATACAAGTGTCGGCCACCTCTACCACGTAGCGTTCCTTCTCCAACGAAGTGCGCACCACCTCCTGCAAAGCAGGTTCGTCTTCAACAAGCAGTATCTTCATGACGATATACTATTTTATTCATTGTTGACAAAAGTACATGTTTTTAAATAAAATGCCAAAAAATTAAGACAAAAAATCCACTCCACTACCTAAGAAATATTTCTCTATTACCTATCAACTATTTTTCCCCTACCTGAAAGATATTTTTCTCAGACAGGAAAAAAATAATATTCATCCAAATCCATAAAAATAGAGAGAGATTTTTATGGTAATTCCTACAAATCCTCATCATAAAAGAAACAAGTGTACTATGAGTTATCAATAATGATATCAACAAGAGCATTCTTTTGCTCAAATTTGCCAAAAGTGTGCAATTTTCCACCCATTTTCTTTGTCAGTTAAAGTGATTTGCGTACATTTGCCAACTGATAGCCTGAATTGTGCCCTGACGGTACAGACATAAGGCTTGACCAAAGTTAGATATAAACAAACATTAATTTTAAAACTAATAAGTAAGATGAGTTTGAAAATTGTAGTATTGGCAAAGCAAGTACCCGACACACGCAATGTAGGGAAAGATGCCATGACCGCAGAGGGTACCGTAAACCGTGCCGCCCTGCCTGCCATCTTCAATCCCGAAGACCTGAACGCACTCGAGCAGGCTCTGAGACTGAAAGATGCTCACCCGGGTTCTACCGTAACCATCCTGACCATGGGTCCCGGACGTGCCGCTGAAGTGATTCGCGAAGGTCTTTTCCGCGGAGCAGATACCGGTTATCTGTTGACCGACCGCGCGTTTGCCGGTGCAGACACTTTGGCTACTTCGTATGCTTTGGCTACGGCCATCAAGAAGATTGGAGAGTATGACATCATCATCGGCGGCCGCCAAGCTATCGATGGCGATACTGCCCAGGTAGGTCCTCAGGTTGCTGAGAAATTGGGATTGACACAGATTACATATGCTGAGGAAATCTTGAACGTTGACTTGAATGCCAAACGTATCACCGTGAAGCGCCATATCGATGGTGGTGTAGAAACCGTAGAAGGTCCTCTGCCCATCGTCATCACCGTAAACGGAAGTGCAGCTCCCTGCCGTCCGCGCAATGCCAAGTTAGTAATGAAATACAAACGTGCACTCGGCGCACAGGAGAAAGCTGCTATCACAAAAGAAGGTGCAACCCTGCCCTATGCTGAATTGTACGACAAGTTGCCCTACCTGAACATTACCGAATGGAGTGTGGCCGATGTGGATGGCGACTTGAAGCAATGCGGTCTCTCTGGCTCGCCCACCAAGGTGAAGGCTATCCAAAACATCTCCTTCCAAGCCAAAGAGAGCAAGACTCTCACCGGAAGCGATGCAGACATCGAAGGACTGATTGTTGAACTGCTGGAGAATCATACGATTGGATAAAGAATAAGTTGACAAGATACAAGTTGACAAGTTAACAAGGCCATTCGGCTACAAAACCTCGTCAACTTGTCAACCCGTCAACTTGTCAACTAAAAAAAATAAGAAATATGAATAACGTATATGTATATTTGGAGATTGAAGGCCAGACCGTTGCCGACGTGAGCCTCGAACTCCTGACCAAAGGTCGCAAGTTGGCCAACCAATTGGGTTGCCAGTTGGAAGCCGTAGCCGTAGGAAGCGGATTGGACGGCGTAGAAAAGCAAGTGATGCCCTATGGTGTGGACACTCTCCATGTGTTCGATGCAGAGGGCTTGTTCCCCTATACTTCATTACCTCACACCTCAGTGTTGGTAAATCTGTTCAAGGAAGAGAAACCTCAAATTTGCCTGATGGGTGCTACCGTTATCGGTCGCGACCTCGGTCCTCGCGTCTCTTCAGCCCTCTTCAGCGGATTGACCGCGGACTGTACTTCACTCGAAATTGGTGAATACGAAGACAAGAAGGCCGGCAAGGTATATGAAAACCTGCTCTATCAGATTCGTCCTGCCTTCGGTGGTAACATCGTAGCTACTATCGTGAACCCCGACAACCGTCCTCAAATGGCTACCGTGCGTGAGGGTGTGATGAAGAAGGAAATCCTCGATCCCAACTATAAGGGCGAAGTTATCCGTCACGACGTGGCCAAGTATGTGCCCGAGACCGACTATGTGGTAAAGGTTATCGACCGTCACGTAGAGAAGGCAAAGCACAATCTCAAGGGTGCTCCCATCGTGATTGCCGGTGGATATGGTATGGGAAGCAAGGAAGGCTTCGACATGTTGTTCGACCTTGCCAAGGAACTTCACGCTGAAGTAGGTGCCAGCCGTGCCGCCGTGGATGCAGGCTTCTGCGACCATGATCGCCAGATTGGTCAGACAGGTGTCACCGTTCGTCCAAAGCTCTACATTGCATGCGGTATCAGCGGACAAATCCAGCACATTGCCGGTATGCAGGAGGCAGGCATCATCATCTCTATCAACAACGACCCGAACGCCCCCATCAATACCATTGCCGATTATGTCATCAACGGTACGGTGGAAGAGGTGATTCCTAAGATGATTAAGTATTACAAACAGAATAGCAAGTAATAAATATGAAAAAAGATATTATACGCCTGATATTTTTCGTTCTCACAGTTCTGGCAAGTATTTATTTGTCGATAGTACCCGATTGGGCGATAGGTGTAAAATTAATCTTTGAAATTATTACAATCTACTATTCCATTTGTATCTACAAAATTTGGATAAACTTAGATAAAGAAAAGAAATAACTATGGCAAATTATTATAGCGAAGTTCCCGAACTGAAGTTCCATCTGAACAACCCCATGATGGAGCGCATCTGCGAACTGAAGGAACGTGGATATGAAGATAAAGGTAAGTATGACTATGCGCCCGAAGACTATGCTGACGCTATGGATTCTTACGACAAAGTATTAGAGATTACCGGTGAAATTACCGGCGAAATCATTGCCCCCAATGCTGAGGGTGTAGATGCAGAAGGTCCTCATTGCGAGAATGGCCGTGTGCGCTATGCCAGCGGTACTGACCAAAACCTCGATGCCATGGTAAAGGCAGGTTTGAATGGTATGACCATGCCTCGCCGTTATGGTGGCTTGAACTTCCCCATCACTCCCTACACCATGTGTGCCGAAGTGGTGGCTGCTGCTGATGCTGGATTTGGCAACATCTGGTCACTTCAGGATTGTATCGAGACTCTCTATGAGTTCGGTAACGAAGACCAACATAGCCGTTTCATCCCCCGCATCTGTGCTGGTGAAACCATGTCAATGGACTTGACTGAGCCTGATGCCGGCTCTGACCTGCAGAGTGTAATGTTGAAGGCTACCTTCGACGAGGAGAACAACTGCTGGCGCTTGAATGGTGTGAAGAGATTCATCACTAACGGTGATGCAGACCTCCATCTGGTACTTGCCCGTTCAGAAGAGGGAACCAAGGATGGCCGTGGCCTCTCCATGTTCATCTACGACAAGCGCGATGGTGGCGTGGATGTTCGCCGCATTGAAAACAAGTTGGGTATTCACGGAAGCCCCACTTGTGAATTGGTGTACAAGAATGCCAAATGCGAACTTTGTGGCGATCGTAAGTTGGGTCTTATCAAATATGTAATGGCTTTGATGAACGGTGCCCGTTTGGGTATTGCCGCCCAGTCAGTAGGTCTTTCACAAGCTGCTTACAACGAAGGTTTGGCTTATGCCAAGGACCGCAAGCAGTTCGGCAAGGCTATCATTGAATTCCCCGCCGTGTACGACATGTTGGCTATCATGAAGGCCAAACTCGATGCCGGACGTGCATTGCTTTACCAGACTTCACGCTACGTGGACATCTACAAGGCACTCGATGACATTGCCCGTGAGCGTAAGCTCACTCCCGAGGAGCGTCAGGAGCAGAAGAAGTATGCTAAATTAGCCGATGCCTTCACTCCATTGGCAAAAGGTATGAACTCAGAATATTGCAACCAAAATGCCTACGACTGTATCCAAATTCACGGAGGTTCAGGTTTCATGCTTGAATATGCTTGCCAGCGCATCTATCGCGATGCACGCATTACCAGCATTTACGAGGGTACAACCCAGTTGCAAACCGTAGCCGCCATCCGTTATGTGACCAACGGAAGCTACTTGGCAACTCTGAAGGATTATGAACTTCTTCCCACCCTGCCCGAATACGAAGGCTACATGAACCGTATCAAGGAGATGACCAACAAGTTCGCTGCCTGCACCAATGCCGTGAAGGAGATGAACGACCAGGAAACACTTGACTTCCTCGCACGTCGTCTCTACGAAATGGCCGCCGTAAACGTGATGTGCCACCTGCTTCTACAAGATGCGACCAAGGCACCCGAAATGTTCGGCAAGTCATTGGAAGTATATGTGAATTATGCCGAAAGCGAAGTGGAGAAGCACTTCAACTTCATCCGTAAATTCAACAGTGACAAGTTGGCAAATTATCGCAAGTAATCTTGAGATTATATATAATAAAAAACAGTGCATAAATTTATGTACTGTTTTTTTATTATATAACATCCTTATTTATTAAAGAATTCTTCGTATTTTTGCAGCGTACAATAAACTTTTACAATATGAGATTATATTCTATTCTCCGTCGCCAAGTGCTAATCACCGTCATTTTATCAATTAGTATATTTAGTAAAGGACAAAACAAACTATCTCCGGAAGCTGATAGCTTGGCTCAATTTGTGAGAAATATTGTCACGTTCAATCAAATGTATCCTCAAGAAAAAGTATATCTTCATTTTGACAATACAGGATATTTCATGGGAGAAACTATTTGGTTTAAAGCTTATGTAGTAAACCCCATTAACAATCGCCCCAACATTTTAAGCCGAGTACTTTATGTTGAATTATTAACACCAGAAGGACGTGTTTTGCAAACCCAAAAACTTAAAATAGAAAATGGGCAATGTAACGGTCAATTTTCTTTAGCTGAATTGTTACACCCTGGCTATTACGAAATCAGAGCATATACAGCACTAATGTTAAATTGGGAAAATGCCCCTATATTTTCACGAGTATTTCCCATATTCAATGCCCCACAAACAGAAGAGAAAAATATGTATGACAACCCACGAATGTTAAATACGTACCATTCAGAACGTTTACCCCAAATGAGAGCTAAAGCGTCCAAAATGGAAAATATAAACATTCATTTCTTCCCTGAAGGAGGGCATCTAATTGAAGGTATTCCATCAAATATAGCATTCAAAGTAACAGATAAACACGGAAATGCCCTAACTGCAAATGGAATAATCTGCAATCAAAATGGAGAACAGATAAATATATGGGAGACCATTCACCAGGGTATGGGAACTACCATGATTACGCCTAAATCAGGAGAGACTTATTATGCTGAAATCAAAAACAATACAGGAAAGGTAGATCGTTTTCCTTTGCCAACCATACAAAAAGAAGGCTATGCCATGACTATCAACAACATGGAAGACGACACTTTAAGACTCAAATTGATGCGCCCCGTTGGCCAAACAAGAAATGAAGCTTTAGGTCTTAGCGCCATGTGTAGAGGACAAGTTATTCTATTCAGCCAAATAGAATGGAAAAATCAAGACTATGTTGAAATGTGTTGGCCTAAGAACAAACTAATCGAAGGTATATGCCAATTCACACTTTTTAATACATCAGGACAAATATATGCTGAACGTTTAGCATTTATCCCTCCCCAACGAGGAGTAAAATTCTCCATTAGTGGAAACAAAACGATATATCAAGCCAAAGAACCCATAGAATTAAATTTCAAATTGACCGATCTGGAAGGAAATCCTCTGAGTACGATATTTTCACTATCTGTCAGAGATGCAGATACTGAAACTCCATCGAATAGGAATTATGCAGGAAATATATCCGCGAACCTATTGCTTGGTTCAGACTTAAAAGGTTATATACATGATGTAGATTACTATTTGGAAGCAGACGACATAGAACATCGACGTGCAGTAGATTTATTACTATGCACCCAAGGATGGAGACGATATGATTGGAAACAAATGATAAATCCAAATCAATTCAAAGTAAAATATCCCGCAGAAGAAGGTATTGTCATTATGGGCGACTTGACCTCTATTTTCCGCAATCGTATAAAAAAGGGAGCAAATATAAAAGTTTATCTTTATAATGGATACGGTGAACAACTCAGTGGTTCTTGTACGACTGATGAAGAAGGAAAATTTGCATTTCTATCAGAAGATTTCAACGGACGATGGAATATGCATATAATCACCAAAGAAGGAGATAAGCAAAAAGAAATGAACGTAAATCTTAAGAAATTACCTAAACCGCAAGGACGAGTATATAACGAAGAAGAAACAAACTTATTCCTTTTAAAAGAGAATTCAAAAACTGAAATTATAATTCCAGATACTCTTTCTCCGTATCAATCAGAAGATGAACAACGTTGGGAAAATCTATTACCTACGGTAAAAATTGAAAGCGAAAAAGAATGGCAGACAGAATTTATACGTAAATGGAACAACATGATTTATGACATGGAAGAAGAACGTCTGAACATGGATGACACAGGAGAAAATTATTTGATAGAATTTTACAGATGGTTAGAACAAACTAATCCATTTTTCACCTATGATTATAGTACCGATACCACTGGTGCCGAACAAATCACAGCAAAATATAAAGGGCGTCCTGTACGTTTTTTTGTCAGTCGAATAGGAACAAGCAAATGGATTGTTGAGAATGACATCAGTATCAATATACCTTCATTAACTATTAATGATATTGAAGCCATTGCCATTAATGATAAGCCCAATGCAGAAATGGCCATGATAAAAGCCGGATTAGACACTTTTAACATTAACCAAAATTCAGTACTCATAACCATTTTTGTAAGAAATGATTATTTCAGGCACAAAGAATACAAAGGACATAGGAAAACGATGGTCCAAGGGTTTTCAGCACCATACAAGTTCTATATGCCAGATTATAGCTATACAGAATTACCTGATGAAAAAGATTTCCGCCGTACACTTTATTGGGCTCCATACATTGTAACGAACAAACAAGGAGAAGCCAATATAAAATTCTTCAATTCGCCAAACGGACAGAGAATCAAAGTGAATGCAGAAACTATAACATTTAGTGGAATGATGGGAAGTTTCACTTATGAATAAAATGAAAGGCTAATGAAAGTTTTCCTTCATTAGCCTTTTTCAATCATTCTAAATTCTCGAGGAGATACTCCCATAATACGTTTGAATAATCTAGAGAAATAATAAGGGTCTTCTATGCCTACTTTATAACATATTTGATTCACCTTCATATCTGTAAATTCCAATAACTCACATGCTCTTTGGATACGTAAATGATTAAGATATGCCATAGGACTTTGTCCTGTCAAGCTACAAAATAATGTAGAAAAATGAGAAGTTGAATATCCAACAAAAGAGGCAATTTCAAACAAAGAGACTTTACGCTCTATATTTTCATGCATGAAATGCACTATTGACTCCAACAATTCTTTATCTGAAACTCCTCCTACGTTACGATAAGTTTCCCAATAACAAAGTGATCCAAGAAAATGATGAAAAAGGGAACTAACATAACGTAAAGTCTCTCGTCCATATCCTAATTTCAAAGTCATAAATATTTCCTCAAAAAGGCCTATACGATAATTAATACGCGATTGTGCCCCAGGATTTAATGTTATAGGAATACAATTCTCACCAACATAATCTTGAGCCATATGGCCTTTGAAATGAACCCAATAAATAGACCATGGATTATCTTTTCCTGTACCATATTCATGCGGTTTTCCAACTGGAAGGATTATAAATTGATTGGCAGCTATAGTATATCGCATACCATCTACAACACACCACCCTTCTCCATCCATACAATAAATAAGAATATACTGATTTATACCTACAACACGTTTCCGATAATGATGGGATGCATGAGGATAAAATCCCATATCTGTCACATGTAACGAAGCACAAAGTGAATCATTTTCCATTTGTTCAACTATCATTCGAGGTATGACAACGACTCGTTCCCCACGAAAACCTTCTTTTAATCGTAGCATAATACTATTATTTTTGTAGCAAAGATAATAATAATTTCAGCATATCAGCAAATAATCCATTTATTTTCAAAAATAGTCTATCTATAAACATATAGATAACGTGTACTTTTGCAACAGAATAAATAAATCTAATAAATAATCTCATGAACAGACTGAATCAAAAATTTATCTATTTCATTTGCCTCGTATCGGCCATGGGAGGTTTGCTCTTCGGCTACGATTGGGTTGTAATTGGTGGTGCAAAGCCGTTTTACGAGTTATTCTTTGGTATTTCCGACTCTCCGGTCATGCAAGGTATTGCCATGTCAACAGCCTTGGTAGGTTGCCTCATAGGTGCCATGGTGGCGGGCGCAATGGCCGACAAATATGGTCGTAAGCCATTGCTTATCGGAGCTGCTGTACTTTTCACGGTGTCAGCTGTAGCTACAGGTGTATTCAATGACTTCACCTTATTTAATATAGCACGCTTCATTGGAGGTGTGGGTATTGGTATTGCTTCGGCCTTATCCCCGATGTACATTGCAGAAGTTGCACCCACGGCAGTACGTGGACGGTTGGTGTCGCTCAATCAGATGACCATCGTACTGGGTATCTTGGGTGCACAGATTGCCAACTGGCAGATAGCCGACCCACTTCCCGAAGCCATTTCGGCTATGCAAGTATCAGGCGTAGCGGTGCAAGAAGCTATGGCTGATGCTTTTATCCTTGAATCTTGGAATGGCCAGATGGGTTGGCGCTGGATGTTTTGGGCAGAAGCCTTGCCGGCCGCACTCTTCCTCGTGCTTGCCTTCTTTATCCCCGAAAGTCCACGCTACATGGCCATGAAGGGAAAGGATAAGAAAGCATTGGAAACTCTCTCTATGATTGGTGGCGAAGAGTATGCCCAAGGAGAATTGGCCGTTATCAATGCCTCATGCGCGGCTGAAGCCGAGCAGGCTGGTTTGAAAACTCTCTTTACCCGCAAATATGCCGCCGTACTTATATTGGGTATTGTTGTAGCCGTCTTCCAACAATGGTGCGGCACAAACGTCATTTTCAACTATGCGCAAGAGATTTTCTCAGCCGCTGGATACAGTGTGGGCGATGTATTGTTCAACATTGTCATTACCGGTGTAGCCAACGTTATTTTTACCATTGTTGCTCTATTTACAATCGATCGTTGGGGGCGTCGCTCACTGATGCTTTTCGGAGCCTCATCTCTAGCCATCATCTATCTCATCCTTGGCACGTGCTACTATCTGCAAATCACCGGTTTCTTTATGGTCATCCTCGTGGTAGCCGCCATTTCGGCTTATGCAATGACTCTTGGCCCTGTCACTTGGGTATTACTGGCTGAAATATTCCCCAATAAAGTACGTGGTGTGGCCATGGCTACCTGTACCTTTGCCCTTTGGACAGGATGCACCACCCTCACCTACTCTTTCCCATCTATGAATGCTGCTCTTGGTAGTAGTGGCACTTTCTGGATTTATGCCATCATTTGTGCCGTCGGTTTCATTTATTTCCTGCGTCGTTGCCCCGAGACGAAAGGTTTCTCATTGGAAGAATTGGAAAAGAAATTGGTCAAGTAATTAACTATAAAAATCTATCTAAAACAAGAATAATATCAAACAATGGTAAAAGCATGGAAAGAGCAGGTGACCATCCCCACTTATGAAGTGGGTGCACCTGAGAAGAATCCTATATTTTTAGAAAACCGTGTTTATCAGGGTTCAAGCGGTGTAGTTTATCCCTATCCTGTAATTGAATCTATCAGTGATGAGCGGATAGATAAAGAGTATAATGCCATCTATTTGGAGAATGAATACATCAAGGTAATGATTCTTCCCGAATTGGGTGGTCGTGTACAGATGGCTTACGATAAAATCAAGCAACGCCACTTTGTCTATTACAACCATGTGGTGAAACCTGCCCTCGTCGGTTTGGCAGGCCCTTGGATTAGTGGTGGCATAGAGTTCAACTGGCCTCAGCACCATCGCCCTTCAACCTATATGTCCGTGGATGCTACGATTGAGGAGAATACTGATGGTTCAGTCACTGTATGGGTGAACGAGATGGAGCGCATGTTTCATCAGAAAGGTTTAGCGGGCTTCACCTTGCGCCCCGGATGTGCTTACCTGGAGATTCAAGGCCGCTTGAGCAACCGTACTTCCCTACCACAAACATTCCTTTGGTGGGCCAATCCTGCCGTGGAGGTGAACGACCATTATCAGAGTGTCTTCCCACCCGATGTAAATGCGGTGTTCGACCATGGTAAACGGGCCGTCAGCTCTTTTCCTATCGCTACGGGCACTTACTACAAGATGGATTATTCGGCAGGTGTGGACATTTCCAATTACAAAAACATTAAGGTGCCTACCTCGTACATGGCCGTAAACTCGAAGTACGACTTCGAAGGTGGTTATGAAAACGATACCAAGGGAGGTATGTTACATGTGGCCAGCCATCACTTTAGCCCTGGCAAGAAGCAATGGACATGGGGTAATGGAGACTTCGGACGTGCTTGGGACCGTTGTCTGACCGATGATGATTACGAAGGTGCACCGGGCATTTTCCGTCCCTACATCGAACTGATGGCAGGTGTCTATACCGAAAACCAACCCGACTTCACTTGGCTCATGCCTTATGAAGAGAAGCAATTCGTGCAATACTTCATGCCCTATCGCGAATTAGGCATTGTGAAGCAGGCAACAAAGGATTTGATGATGAACATCGAGCACGAAAAGGATGGCAAGGTGAGAGTAAAAATAGCCGCTACCTCGCCACAAAAGGTACGCATCACATTGTCTCTTCCACCCGTTGAAGTATATTATGATGAAAAACTCTCCCTTAATCCTGAAACCATATTCGACGAACTCATAGACGTAGATGATTGCGACATGAGCGCCATCCATTTGGTTATCAGAGATGCAGAAACGAGCAAGATAAAACTTATCTGGCAAGCCGAATCCGATGACATCCGTCCCATCCCTGATGCGGCAGAAGCAGCTTTGCGTCCTGAAGAAATAAAAACCATTGACCAACTCTATCTTACCGGGCTTCATCTTGAACAATACCGCCATGCTACCTGGTCGGCACTCGATTATTACGAAGAGGCACTCCGTCGCGACCCAATGGATTACCGTTGCAACAATCAAATCGGTTTGTGGTATTTGCGTCGTGGACGTTTTGAGAAAGCCGAACGTTATTTGCGTACTGCCGTCAAGGTATTACAGAAGCGTAATCCCAACCCTTATGATGGCGAACCCATCTATAATCTGGCCCTTTGTCTGAAATATCAATTCAGAGACACGGAAGCCTATGAACTCTTTTGGAAAGCCACATGGAATAAAGGATGGGCAGATGCCGCTTATTTCGAAGCCGCTTGCCTCAGTACAGGTTTTGGCGATTATGAAAGTGCACTCGATGAGGTAAACCGTTGCCTTATCAACAATAGCCACAACCACAAGGCACGCGCATTAAAGGCTACCATCTTACGTAAATCTGACAAGCAGGAGGAAGCCCTTGCATGGATAAAGGAATCTTATGAGATAGATCCCTTCAACTACGGTTGCATGTTCGAAGAGCATCTCATCACTGGTAAGGATGAGCCTCTGCAACGCCTCATCACGTTGATGCACGGCAATGTCCATAACTACCACGAATTGGCCCTCGACTATGCACAAGCCAATTTATACGAAGAGGCCGAGCGAGTGCTCACAATCCCTGCCGTAGCGGAAGAATTGGCCCAAACCTCTCCCCTTACCTATTATTATATAGGACATTTCCAAATGGGACAAGGCAAAGATGGGAAATCCAGTTTTGAGAAAGCCGAACAAGTTGATTCACGCTATTGCTTCCCCAACCGGTTGGAAGATGTGGTGGTATTGACCAATGCCAGCAACACGTTGGAAAATTCGGCTCGTGCCCCTTACTACCTCGGGTGTCTCTATTACGACAAACGACAATATGAATTGGCCAAAAGGAATTGGGAGCTTTCTGCCGAACGCGACCTCAATTTCCCTACCGTATGGCGCAATTTGGCTCTGTATTATTACAATAAAGAGAAGAATCGCGACAAGGCACTAGAATATATGGAGCGGGCTTTCCAACTCGACACATCGGATAGCCGTATTTTGATGGAGCTTGACCAACTTTATAAGGTGACAGGCAAACCTCATGCCGATCGTTTGGCTTTCCTTGAGCAATATCCCACTCTTATAGCCGAACGTGATGACCTGTTGCTCGAACAGATAACTCTGCTCAACCAACTCGGACGTTACGATGAAGCCATGTCCTTACTCGATGGACACATCTTCCACCCCTGGGAAGGAGGCGAAGGTAAAGTGCCCGCCCAATATCAATATGCACGAGTGGAGAAGGCGAAAGAGATGTTGAATACACCTGATTCGGCATCAGAAAAGGCTATCGCTTTGCTTGAAGAATGTCTCATCTATCCCCATCATTTGGGCGAAGGCAAGTTGCATGGGGCGCAGGAGAATGATTTCTACTATTTCCTTGGATGTGCTTACGAAAAGTTGGGAGATACGGATCGTGCACGTGAATGTTGGGAGAAAGCCACCTATGGCCAAACCGAGCCAGCCGCCGCCATGTATTACAACGATGCTAAACCCGAAAAGATTTTCTATCAGGGATTGGCCTTGCAAAAACTTGGTCGCACCGATGAAGCCAACGGACGCTTCTACAAGTTGGTGAACTATGGCAAGCAACACATCTTTGAGCCACAGGTGATGGATTACTTTGCCGTTTCCCTCCCCGACTTGCAGATATGGGATGGTGACCTCAACGAGAAGAACCGTATCCATTGCCTCTTCATGCTTGCTCTCGGATACACCGGTTTGGGAGAAACAGAAAAGGGGAAGCGCTATCTCCATGAGGTTGAGCAACTGGACATCAACCACCAAGGTATCATGGCATTGAAGAACTTATTAAATGACAAAAAATGACAAACATGACGCACCGAATATCGACCCTTATTTGTCTGCTTTGCTTCTTTTTGAGCGGACAAGCCCAACAAAGCATCGACCTCTCCGGCCTATGGAGTTTCCAGATTGACCGTAATAGTGTGGGCGAAAAGGAACAATGGTTCAATGGGAAAAAGTGTTTCGACGACACCATCTTGTTGCCCGGTTCTATGCCCGAGCGATTGAAAGGTGATGACCCCACCCTGAAAACGCAATGGACAGGGACACTCTACGACAGTTCTTTCTATTTCAATCCCACGATGGAGGTATATAGAAGGACGGGCAACATCAAGTTTCCATTTTTCCTCACGCCCGACAAGCATTATGTAGGTCGTGCATGGTACCAGCGCACCATCAATTTGCCACGCAATTGGAAGGGACAACGTATTGTCCTGTTCCTTGAAAGGCCTCACATCCAGACTACCCTTTGGGTGAATGGCAAACAGGTGGGTAGTCAGAATTCCCTCTCCGTGCCTCACGTTTATGATGTGACGGAGTTCATGAAGCGAGGCTCTAACACCTTGACTATCTGCGTGGACAATCATCCCGAGACGGTGAAAGTGGGCGACGATTCGCATAGCTTGAGCGACCAGACACAAGGTAATTGGAATGGCATTGTGGGCAAGATGGCTCTCACCGCCATGCCCAAGACATACATTGACGACCTTCAAGTATTTCCTAATGTAGCGGAGAAGAATGCGCTTGTAAAAATGAAGATACAAACCGACAAGAAGGGCACTGTAAACATAGCACTAAACGCTACCAGTTTCAACACCCAACAGGCCGAACATTTTTTCTCTACCTCAAAAAAAGTTTTTCTCAACGAGGGAGAAAATTTGGTTGAAATTCTTCTTCCAATGGGCGACAATCCTTACCTGTGGGATGAGTTCTCTCCCACCCTCTATCGTCTGAATGCCGAACTGACCAATCATAAATCATCAATCATAATTCATAAATCAACTGCTACTTTCGGTATGCGTGATTTCCGCATCGAAGGCAAATGGTTCTTTGTTAACGGACGTCAGACAATGTTGCGTGGCACGGTAGAGTGTTGTGTATTCCCTCTGACCGGTTATGCCCCTATGGAGGTGGAGGAATGGGTGCGTGTTTTCCGCATCTGTCGCCAATATGGTTTGAACCACATGCGTTTCCACTCCTATTGTCCGCCACGTGCCGCATTCGAGGCGGCCGACCTCGTAGGTTTCTACCTGCAACCCGAAGGACCCAGTTGGCCAAATCACGGAGTGAAACTCGGTGTTGGTCAACCCATTGACAAGTATCTGATGGACGAAACCATAGCCCTTAATCGCGAGTATGGAAACCATGCCTCATTCTGTATGTTGGCTTCTGGTAATGAACCGGCCGGGCGTTGGGTTGAATGGGTAACCGACTTTGTACACTATTGGCAAAAGGCCGACCCGCGCCACGTATATACCGGAGCATCGGTTGGTGGCGGATGGGCTTGGCAACCGGCAAATGAATTTCATGTGAAAGCCGGTGCCCGCGGATTGGAGTGGAGTAAAAAACGTCCCGAATCATGGAGTACATTCAGTCACAAGATTGACACTGTGCGCCAACCTTTCGTTTCACACGAAACCGGTCAATGGAATTGCTATCCCAACTTCAACGAGATAGGCAAATACAAAGGGGTAAACAAGGCCAAGAACTTCGAGATTTTCCGCGATTTGTTGGATGCAAATGACATGGGACACCAAGGGCAAGAGTTTCTTATGGCCAGTGGCAAGTTGCAAGCCCTTTGCTACAAACACGAATTGGAGCGCACCCTGCGCACACCCAATTATGCTGGCTATCAGTTGCTTGCACTCAATGACTATAGCGGACAAGGCAGTGCTGTAGTGGGCATACTTGATGCTCTTTGGGGAGAGAAGGGGTACATCACTGCTCCCGAATGGCGACAATTTTGTGCGCCCACCACTCCTTTGGCAAAAATGGATCGTTTTGTCTATACCGATGGTGACACCTTGCAAGCCACTATTGAATTGAGCCATTTTGGAGAGACACCGCTCACCAATGCCATCTTTATATATAATATAAGGAATAAGGATGGGCAAGTGCTCCACACCCAGCGACAAACGATGAAAGAGGTGCCTATTGGCGGACAGATACCATTGGGAGTTGTCAGCTACGAGCTACAGGCCACAAACGGTGTTGCGCAACAACTCACGTTGGAAGTGCGCCTCACAGATTGCGACCAATATCGCTTGCGCCGTACCCAAGGAGAAGGCACTTTGGAACGCAATTACCCCATCCACGAAGTCGTGAACAGTTGGGATTTGTGGGTTTATCCCCAACGCGAACTGGTTGGTTATGAAGATGCTGACTTGATGGTGACCGACACGCTTAACCAAGCGGCCATCGAACTCCTCAATCGTGGAGGAAAGGTGCTCCTCACCGCGGCCGGTCGGGTAAAATATGGTGCAGGCATTGTGCAACACTTTGTCCCCACTTTTTGGAATACCTCATGGTTCAAGATGCGTCCGCCACATACCGTCGGTTCGTGGATTGATAGCGCTCATCCACTCTTCCGCCATTTCCCGACGGACAATTACACTAATTTGCAATGGTGGGAGCTGGCCAATCGGGCACAGTGCATGATGACCAGCCACATACCTGGCCAGTTCAATAGCATCGTGCAACCCATTGACACATGGTTCCTCAGCCGTCGTCTCAGCACTTTGTTTGAGGCTCGTGTAGGCAAGGGATGCCTCATTATGACCAGCCTTGATGTACGCAACCGGCTGGACAATCGTCCCGTGGCACGCGAACTGATGCACGCTTTACTCTCTTACATGCAATCCGACGATTTCCGCCCCACACAGACGGTAACGATAGAGCAGATTGAGACCATCTACACCCATTCCACTCCGGCGGTAGATAGTTTCACTAAAGATTCACCCGATGAGTTAAAACCGAAAATTAAATAAAAACCCAGATATTTACTATATCTTTGCAACAACTATCAAACATTGATTATAAATATGAAAAAACTCTCATCTATTCTGACATTAACAATTGCCATTTGCCTTACTTCATGCGTAGGAAATGCAAAAGGCGAGTATTTGCCCATCAGGAACAACCAGTTCTGGAATACCGCTGACGGACAACCCATCTATAGCCAGGGAGGTGGTATCTTCAAGTTTCCCGACCCACAGACGGGCGAGGAGAAGTACTACTGGTACGGTGTGCATTACCGCGAAGCTGAATTGTATCGCGAGGATCCGAGTGTGACCCACCAACGCAACCACTTCATGGGTGTGACGTGCTATAGCAGTACCGACTTTGTGAACTGGACTTCAGAAGGACACGTGCTCACGCCCGAAGAAGTGAACAAGAACGGATGGCCCACTTGGGTAGGACGCATGGGTGTGGCTTACTTGCCGGAGATAAAGAAGTATGCCCTGTTGGTGCAACACGGACAGAATGTGCTCATCTGCATGAGCGATTCGCCTACGGGGCAATTCACCCAACACCGCCACATCGACATGACCGACCGCATCGGTACACCCAACACGGGTGACCAGACGGTATTCACCGATGAGGATACGGGCAAGTCATACCTTATCTATTCTTACGGACGAGGACGCAACAAGATATACGTCTCCGAAATCGGTGTGAAGGACGGCATGGTGGATTTGCTCGATTGCGTACAGATATTCAAGGGCGAAAGCCGCGAAGGCAATTGCCTTTTCAAATACAAAGGACGCTACTACATGTGTGCCAGCAACATCTATGGGTGGGACTGTTCGTTTGCCTACTACCTGGTGGCCGACAACATCTATGGTCCCTACACACCGACGAACGACATGCAGGTGATGCCCGGATGTGAGCAGGACTTTGCCCACGTCACCCAGACGGGATTCTTCTACACCATCAAGGGCACCAAGCAAGACCTCGTGCTCTATTGTGGCGACCGTTGGGCAGAGTTTGCCGGCAACGGCCTCGGCTACAACCAATGGTTGCCCCTCACCTTTGAAGGCGAAGAGAACACCCCGCACTTCAACTCTGTAAGCCATTGGGAATTGAATGCCACTACGGGCGAATGGCGCGTAGGAGCGGACAACAACTACATCCTCAATCCCAGCTTTGAAGCCGACCGAAATGCTATCCCCAGCAACCGCAAGCCGGTGCAATTGCAACTGATGGCATGGACAAGCGAAGTCATCACGGGTAACAAGATTGCCAACTTCGACCCCCATTCTCCCCAACTGAACTACTTCAATACCCAAGAAGACCGTAAGGTGGTGGTGGGCGAAAAGGCTCTCTGTATTACAGATACCATACCCTTTATAAGACATGTCCGTCAGATGGTGAAGTCGCGCCCGAACATCCCATTGGAGAAAGGCACTTATACCCTTTCGGCCATGGTGCGCACTACCGGTTCCACCATATCGGCAAATGTATATGTCGGTGACGCATCCTATGGCATCAATCCAACCAATGACAAGTGGGTACGCTTCGAAATTCCCTCATTCACCGTCCAGAGTGATAGCATCGAAGTTGGTTTCATTGTCAAAGGCGAAGCTGGTGACCGCCTGCTGGTGGATGATGTGGAGATGAAGAGAAAGTGATTTTTGAGGGCACGGATTACGCGGATTACACGGATTATTACTTGACTCCTCTGTGTCTCTGCGTCTCTGTGTCCTAAAGTAGAAATTATACAAATCCGTGTAATCCGCGCAATCCGCGCCTAAAAAAACAATATGAAAAAGAGTCTTACCCTCCTGCTGGCTTTGGCAGGCACATTGGGCCTGAGCGCCCAACAGACATACGAATTGACCGAACCGGCCACTCCGAAGCAGATACATACCGGACATTTGAAACTGGGTGGCACTGCCCCCGATGGACGACGTATGGAAGTGAACAGTTACTATGTGACCGAAAACGGACGCCCCATGATACCCGTTACCGGTGAGTTCCATTACAGCCGTTTCCCTCGTGCACAATGGGAAGAGTCGGTGTTAAAGATGAAAGCCGGTGGATTGACGGTTATCCCCGTCTATGTCTTTTGGAATATGCACGAAGAGGAAGAGGGACACTTCCGTTGGGATGGCAACCTCGACCTTCGCCATTTTGTAGAACTGTGCAAGAAGCATGGGATGAACGTCATTGTGCGTGTAGGTCCCTTCTGCCACGGTGAGATACGCAACGGAGGACTGCCCGACTGGCTCTTTGCCAAGCCCCTTGACGTGCGCTCTAACGATGCCGACTATCTGAAGTATGTAGAGCGCCTATATGGTGAGATAGGCCGTCAATTGAGCGGATTGTACTATAAAGACGGAGGCCCTATCATCGGCATACAGATTGAAAACGAGCACCAGCATAGTGCCGCTCCTTGGGCCATCAACTATCTGGGCGAGGCCGCTGACTACACCAGTGCCACCTACGACAAGGGCATCACTATGGTGGGCGTGAGCGAGCAGAAACAGGAAATCAAGACATCGGAATTGGGCGAACAACACATGCTCACCTTGAAGCGTATGGCCGAAAAGGCTGGCATGATAACTCCGCTCTACACCGCTACCGGATGGGGTAATGCGGCCATCATAGGTAACGAAGCCATCCCCGTCACGGCCGCATACACCTACCCCTTCTGGGCAAAGCCCTCAATGTCTCCCTTCTGCCTGTTTAAGGACATCCAACACGAGCCAGACTATTCACCCGTGCGCTACAACACCGACCTATACCCTTCGTTTTGTGCCGAGATGGGTGTAGGCATACAGATGATTTACGAAAGCCGTCCCGTGATTGATGCCCGTGCAGCCGAAGCACTGATGGTTCGCACCCTTGGCTCGGGAGCCAATTGTATCGGTTACTACATGTATCACGGTGGCTCCAATCCTCGACGCATCGGTGGTGGTTTCTTTGCCGACGAACCGATGGGTATTCCCAAGATTAACTACGACTACCAAGCCCCTATCGGAGAGTTCGGACGCGTGCGCGATTCCTATAACTACCTGCGCATCCTGCACACCTTCATCCACAACTTCGGTCACCAGCTGGCTCCGATGGAAACCGTTCTTCCCGAAGGTTATCGCGCCATCAAGCCTGCCAATCGTGAGACATTGCGTTTCTCTGCACGCATGAAGGAGGGCAGCGGATTCCTCTTCATGACCAATTTCCAGGATCATGACACGGCACGCATCGACCAAAAGAATCTGCAAATCAAACTGAACCTGAAGGGTGAAACGCTGACCATCCCTGCCAACGGCACTTTCACACTGAAGAAAGATGCCAGTGCCATCCTGCCCTTCAACTTCGATATGGAGGGCGCGCGGTTGAAGTATGCCACAGCCCAGCTCTTGGCCAAGTTGGAGGATGACGGACGCACGCACTACATCTTCTTTGCCCCCGACGGATTTACGCCCGAATACATCTTTGAAAAGGGCTCTGTCAAAGGTGGCAAAGTGCGCTTCACTCCCACTCCAGGCACCAAGAGCACCTTCCGCCTGACCACAGTTACGGGCGAGAAACTGATGGTCACTACCCTCACCCGCCAGCAGGCACTCAACACCCTCCAAATGGAGGACGGACGCCTGCTCATCACTGATGCCACCGTGTTGCCAGAGAAGGAGAAAGTGACCTTCCTCAGCGTGAACAACCCCTCAGTGGATTACATCCTCTACCCCTCGAAGCAGGGATGGAAGACTCAAACGGTAAGTGTAGAGCCCGTCACTCCGAAGGTTGAGTGGAAAAAGGTTGGTGGCCAACGCATCACCGTGCGTCCCGGGCAACCTGCTTTGCCTCAAGTGAACGACTATTTCCTCAATATCGACTACACGGGCGATGTGGCTATGGCCTTCATGGGAGGTGATATCGTGCTCGACCACTTCTGGTATGGCGCTCCGTGGAGCATTGGTCTCAAACGTTTTAAAAACGATTTGGAGAAGCACGGAGAGATGAACTTCTACTTCCGTCCGCTCAAGAAGGACGCGCCCTTCATCAAAATGGGGGGCGTACCCGAATCAGCTTTCCCCGACTTCACCCATCAATCCAGTGTGCTCATCATCAACAAAGTTGAATTGTTGCCAGAGTACAGGATGAGTATAGGGTTGTAGTAAGAGTAAACTTTAATGGTACGCAGATGATATAGAAATATCTGCGTACCATTATTTTACTTGATATAAATCAATAAATATGTTATATAACACAAAAAAGAGAAGTAAACACTTGCAGATTCAGTAGGAAGCAGTATCTTTGCATCAAGTTTTTCATGGTATTAGATTTAAGGTTAATAAAGGTTGGGTCAAGGCGTTGACCCTTTTTTTATGTCCTTAATCCAAAAGCACCATAATTATCCCTTTTAGACACTTTTACTATAGATTTTATAGCCACAATCTTTTAATTTCTTCTTGATTCAATGCCCTATTATACAATAAACCGTCAGAGCATATATTACCTCTGATTGGTGTGTTTATATAAATAGTTTGATCAAGCAATCCATTAATGTATGTACGCACTACCCCGAATTCACATGTTACAGTATAAATTAGCTGATTATGTGGCATAGGCTCATACCATTTACCATTAGTGCCACGAGGATGTTTTTGCCAACTATCAGCTGTAACCAACCTATTACTACTCTTATATCTCCTACCATTAATGCATAATGTCGGTATTTGGGTTTTAGAATCCACTTCCACCCTTAATGTACCTAATATCAATAAATGTTTCGGTAACCGATTGTCTGCATTAGGAGTAACATTCACAGAAATGGTAAAGTTCTCCATCTCTTTCTTGAGGAATTTTTTAGTCTGCTTTTTGTCCAACAATCCTTCTTCAAGATTCATTTCTGGTGCATTCCAGACAAAATCGGCACAAATAGACGTTGGATATCCTATTCTCTGATTGCTTACAATCCAATCATAATAGTTTCCATACATCCAAATTAATCGTAAAGGGCTACTTTGAGAATTAGGAATCATATATGGACGCACGTTATTCAATCTTGAATTACGGGTCATCATTTCTTTTTTTACTGTTCCATTTGTTTGGACAACATATTTAATAATTTCATATCGGTTTCCAAATATTCCATCCACTGGTACCGAGCAATATACTTCATTAGGATGTACCTCATCAATAGCCATACCTCCACTATAGCATTTTTCCAACTCTGGTGTCTGATGGAAATGTCCTCCACCATTAGCTAAGAATGTTTTCTGCCACTGATACCCATCCCAACGTACGTAATAGTAATCATGGGAATCCTTAGTTTCATTTATACTCACCATAGCTATAGCAGGCCTATCATTTTTACCCGCCACAACTTGCCATAGCCAATTACGTGAATCCGTAGGATTATCAACAACTACATCCGGATATTTTTCCGCATAATCCATACGCTTATTCACGAAATGAGGTCCTTCTGCTATATTGGAAAGAGTTTGTCCATTGACATCTTCTAAAGATAATGTATTAATATTTATATAATTAAAATAAAGATGATTGGGCATTTCATTATCAGGATGCCCTGTAGTATATGCCATCAAGATTTTATCTTTTCCATTAGACTGATATTTTGCATAAGGACGTGCACCTGTAGATTTCACCATTTGGTAAGGTCCCCATGTCATTTCTACATTACCCAATTTATCCGGTATGGACAATTGAGCTATTGTGGGATGCCAGCCAATTCCTCGCCAACACAAATAAATATGATTAGGGTCATCACTAAGAACAAATGGGGAAGGATAGGTCGTATTATGATTGGTTCTCAATATTTTCTCTGGTCCCAATGTCGTAATATCACCTTTTATACTCGACACACGGTAATAGAAACAAGCCTCATCAGTATGACGCGAATAAAAAATCATAATTCGTTCATCTGGCAATACCAAAAAAGTTGGATTATTATGATCGTCAGGTTGAAAATATGAGCGTACAAGCACTTCTACTCTTTCACCAGTCAAGAAATCATATTGCATAGCCTTAATATTTCCATGCACATCAATATACCCAATATAAGTCCGATTTATACTGCCATCAGAACTCTTATGATGTACTGCCCGAGGATCAGCAAACCAGCACCATGCCCCTTCTGAACTCACTTCATGCACATTGTATTTTTTTATGGGAACAACTTTGGCCCACCCTGTTAACACAATAAACATTACACCTACAATAAATAATAGTTTCCTCATAAGAATATTATTTAAAATAATAATTAATGTGATTGATTATGCTGCGAAGATACGACTTTATACCGAAGAAATCGAATTAAATGAGTAATTTTGCAACCACAAACACATAATATTTCATGTACACCATCATTCTATATGTCTTCGCACTCACTATTATCGCCAGCTTCATTCAACGTGTAACTGGATTCGGATTTGGCATCTTCGTCATGATGTTCTTCCCTCATTTTCTTCCCACTTACGGTGAAAGCACAACTTTATCTGGACTTTTGGCAGGAAGTACAGCACTCATTATCGCTATACAGAACTGGCGATACATCCGTTGGAAACTGATGAGTTCTGTTTTGTTTTTCAATGTAATAGTTTCGTATATTGCAATTGAATATATGACAGCATTGAGTAATGAAACACTAAAACGATGTTTTGGTGCCATGCTGATTCTTATCGCTATTTATTTCCTTTTTTTCGATGGAAAGAACAAAGTATCATTCAAATCTCCGATAGCTCAATCCTGCATTGGAACTATCAGTGGTATCATGGGCGGAATGTTCGCCATGCCTGGTCCTCCTGTTGTACTCTACTGTGTCAATGCCATCAATGATAAACGAGAATATATAGCTACACTTCAGGCTTTTTCTGTTATATTCAATCTATTCTACACCTTTTTCCGCCTCAAAGTTGGATTCTTTTCAATCTCAACCCTACCACTTTGGGGATTCGGATTAATTGGTGTCCTAATTGGATCATGGATAGGAGCCCGTTGTTTCCACCTTATTAGCAACAATTGTCTGAAACAATCCGTTTATCTGTTAATGATTATTTGTGGTGTTGTGACATTATTCTGATTAATCCTCCAAATAGTAATCTATAGTAGTCACCACACGTATCTTTTTAATATAAGGAGTATTGCTATCGCGGTCCGTAATACTGAACTGTCCTTGATAAGCACGTTTGATTTTACCCAGTTCGCTATCCGAATCTGAAGCGAATTTCTCAGCAGCCGCACGGGCATTTTTCGTTGCTTCTTCTATCATCTGTGGTTTGATACGATTCAAGTCGGTATAATCAAATTGCACATTATAACGGTAATCACCACCAGTGATAGCGATACCCTGTTTCAGTAGTTCCCCTTGTTCACTGATAAGATTCCTCACAAGTTCCACTTGCGCAGAAGTAACAGTAATGACTGCTGTCACATTATAACGATATCCTGTTTGATTATTGTTATAACGCTCTGCATCAAGGTCTATTATGTCAGGTGCATTCACTGTAATTTCTTCTTCAACAATACCCTTTTCTTTCAAGAAATTGACTATAGTTGTATTTGTATTATTAATTTGATTGTACAAGTTTGGCAAATCATTACCCAGCACTTTGTACATTAAAGGCCAAGTTACCTTGTTAGCAGGAACTTCTATTTCTGCCAATCCTTTCACATTTACCACACGATCACGGTTCGCAAATCCATCCAAACCATCTTTCACGAATTTTCCCATCAAAAGCAATCCCATAGCCAAAATAATGGCTTCGAATTTCCAACTTTTCATCTGTCTATATTTATTATGGTTTATAAGCAATAACTATTTCACCTCACTTTGGTTCAACAACTTATATAAAATCAACATTGTGTACAAAGATACATTATTTTATATTAGAAACAAAGATACTTACATATTAAATTTACAGTAAAAAGAGCATTATGGGCATTAATTATTCGTTTCATCAAGTATTGTAGATGTTTCATCTTTGCTTTCCGTATGAATATAAGTAAAAATATGGAAGTTATTTAAAGAAACATTTCTTATCTTTGTCCACAGAAAAGTGACAAAATAAGAATATATCTGTATATAATAAATTAGCAGACTTATAAGAACTATATGAAGAACCACTTAAAATTATGGGGACTGGCATCCTTATTAGGAATGACCGCCCTGAATGCAACAGCACAGATTCCACAAAAGGTGGAAAGTTTCCCTATCAGCAGCGTGCAGCTGACGAAAAGTCCGTTCAAACATGCCGAGGAGATGGACATACAGTACCTGTTGGGCATCAACCCTGACCGGTTGTTGGCTCCCTACCTGAAAGAGGCCGGACTTACTCCTAAGGCAGACAACTATACCAACTGGGAAAATACAGGACTTGACGGACACATCGGTGGACACTACGTATCGGCATTGGCCTATATGTATGCTTCGACCGGTAATGAGGAAATCAAGCGCCGATTAGACTACATGATCAGTGAACTGAAGCGTTGTCAAGACAAGGACGGATACCTGAGCGGTGTGTCCAATGGCCGGCAGATATGGAAGGAAATCAAGGAAGGTAATATCCGGGCTTCGGGCTTCGGATTGAACGACCGATGGGTGCCCCTGTACAACATCCATAAGATTTATGCCGGTCTTCGCGACGCTTATCTCCATGCCGGCAGTAAGGATGCCAAGGAGATGCTCATCAAACTGACCGACTGGATGATCCGCCTTGTAGAGAACCTGAGCGAGGCTCAGATGCAAGATATGCTACGAAGTGAACATGGTGGTTTGAATGAGACATTTGCTGATGTGGCAGCTATCACTGGTGACGAACGTTACCTGAAACTGGCTCACAAATTCTCGCACAACTTGGTACTGGAGCCTTTGCTCAAGAAGGAAGACCGTCTGACAGGCATGCATGCCAACACACAGATACCAAAGGTTATCGGATACAAGCGGATGGCCGACTTGGAAGGTAATACAGACTGGAGCGAGGCAGCCCACTACTTCTGGGAAACCGTAGTAGAACGCCGAAGCATCAGCATCGGTGGAAACAGCGTGCGCGAACACTTCCACCCTGATACCGACTTCAGCAGTATGCTTACCAGTGAACAAGGCCCTGAGACATGTAATACTTACAACATGTTGCGCCTTACCAAGATGCTTTACGAGACAAGTGGCGATGCTGACTACATGAACTTCTATGAGCGGGCACTCTACAATCACATCCTCTCAACCATCAACCCCATACAGGGCGGATTCGTATATTTCACTCCCATGCGTTCAGGTCACTACCGCGTCTATTCACAACCGCAGACGAGTTTCTGGTGTTGTGTAGGTTCCGGCATGGAGAACCACGCCCGTTATGGTGAAATGATTTACGGGCACAAGGATGCCAACCTCTACGTAAACCTTTTCATCCCTTCTACCCTGCAATGGAATGGTACCACCATCGAACAGCAGACTGCTTTCCCCGAAGAGGAAGGGACAACCCTTGTCATCACTCCCAAGAAAAGCAAGCAGCAGTTCGCACTAAATGTGCGCGTGCCTGAATGGTTGAAACAGGGCGACATGAAGTTCACTGTCAACGGAAAGGCTGAACAACCTGCCGTAAAGGATGGGTATGCCACTATCAACCGTACGTGGCAGAAGGGTGACAAGGTACACATCAGCCTCCCGATGAATCTGCACGTAATGGGCTTGCCTGACGGCTCGGCCAACTACTCCATTATGTATGGCCCCATCGTACTGGGTGCATCGCTTGGCAAACAGGCTCAGGACGGTATGTATGCCGACGATAGCCGGGGCGGCCACATTGCTGGTGGTCCTCGTCTGCCTTTGCAAGATATGCCTGTTATCGTAGGTGAAAAGGATGAAATCATCTCACATATCCAAAAGGTTGCAGGCCAGCCGCTGACCTTCAAGCTGGGTGGCGTATATCCCGCCAACTACGAAGGTATGACTCTGCGTCCTTTCTACAGTCTCCACGAATGCCGCTATATGGTCTATTGGCCACTTATCTCCAAGGAGGAATTGGCTGCCCGCCAAGAGCGTTTGGCCCGCGAAGAGCAGGAGCGTCTGGCATTGGATGCCATCACTACAGACAAGGTTATATGTGGTGAGCAACAGCCTGAGAGCGACCATTTTGTAAAAATGGAACAGAGCAATGCCGATGATGACGAAGGTATCCATTGGCGTGAAACTCGCGAATGGTTCAGTTATCAGATGAAAACTCACGGACAACAACCGGTCAAGGTGCGTATCTTGTTCCGTCCTGAAAACCGTCGGGATGCCCGCATCTATGTAAATGATATCGAAATAGGTACACTGACCAACCAACGTGTAGCCGAATTTGAAATCCCTGTTGACCTGCGTTCACAAGAGGTCCTGACCATTAAGGTTGGCAAGGGCGAAGGCCGTATCACCCCACATATTTACGAAGTACGGTTGGTGAAATAAGCGGTAAATATATACGCAAAATATAGAATGCCATTCTTTCATTGGAAGAATGGCATTCTTTTAATAGCAAAAATCATATTCCTCAATTGCAACAGGCATCAGCATTATTTTTTATGATTTGCTGCCGAAACATTTTTTCTGCAACCATTGGCGTATGGGCAAATCATATAGTCTGTACGTTGCATAAGCTACCATAAGGCTGAGGATAAAAGTACAGACTGCAATATACAGATGTGTGGAAGGCGAAGCCTCAGGATGGGTTGCTATCCACTGGACCTGCATGTGTACCAATGGGTAATGAGTTATATAAAGCGGGTATGATATATCGCCAAGAAACTTATTGATGGCCGACGAACGTCCATCGGTGACACTACTTCCTGCTCCTATGGAAACTATGAGAGGAAGGACAAAGAGAATGATGACCAGGTTATAGACACCATTTATCCACATGTCATTACCTGCATCGCCTCCCAACCGAGGCACCAGCATGATAGTTGCAATGGCTAACGAACACCACCAGAAGGCTCCCTTTACCCGCAATGTCCATCCCATACGTGAAAGCAAAAGACCTGCGAAGAAGGGATAAAGCAAACGGGTAAGACCTACCTGCAGATGTTCTGGGTCAGTACTCCATCCACCAATGACAGTGTATTGCATCAGCGGGTCGCGCGTGGCAAGAAATCCGAAAAGGTCAATCTGCAGACACAGCATCACCGTGAGGATAGCAAATAACCCTACACATATACCTAATAACAGACGGGAAAAATGGCGGAACACCAATGCATATAGGATATTTGCCAGATATTCCCATTGCAGCGACCATGTAGGACCGTTTAATGGATTGGTCTCCCCCCATCCACGCACCTCCAGACAATCAGGTACAGGAATCATGGTAAAACTCCACAACATAGCCAACACGACCATCCACCAAGGAGTTGTGGATATACCAGGAAAAACATCGCATTGTTGAAAATAGAAAAGCAATGCACCTATCACCGAACCACAGATAACCATGGGATGCAGGCGCACCAAACGACGCTTGAAGAAGTTCCATAACGTAAAATATCCTTTACCCTTGTTTGTGTCAGTTATATTCGATTGAGCTTTCTTCCAACGGTCATCATAAGCATACCCGATGACAAATCCCGAAAGGACAAAAAAGAAATCAACAGCCAAATAACCATGATTCAGTGGATGGGCTGCTCCCAAGCCAAAATGACTTTCGCAAAGGTGATAAACCAGAACCAATATGGCGGCTACACCACGCAATCCATCCAATATCTCATAACGGGGCTTGGATTGCAGATAGTTGTTTCCCATATTTTTTAATGCTTGTGATAGATAAAGTTTCAAATACGCGGGCAAAGGTACGACAAATAATTGTCCATGTAATGTATATTATCAACTTATTTTCAAAAAACTGTCACAAAGCAAGGGATAGTCGGAAGAAAATATTTACTTTTGCAAACGAGTAAAAAATCGGCATGAAATAACTATAACCATATAACAATTTCCTCAACATGAAAAAACAGACATTGGCTATCGCACTCGGTCTGATGAGTGCAAGTGCTATGGCACAAATCATTCCTAATGGTGAGCCTTACCGTTGGAATGCCACCCAAAATCCTATTGTTACTCACAAACATACGGCCGACCCGGCAGCATTGGTCAAGGGTGATACCCTATTCCTATATACAGGTGTCGATTTTGCCGGCAATCAGAGCGGCTACAAGATGCACGAATGGGCCTTGTTCACCACCACCGACATGCGTACATGGACAGAACATAAGAGCCCGTTGCATGTGGATGAATTCAAGTGGCAAAACTCTCATGCCGCATATGCCGGGCATGTGGCCGAGAAGGATGGGAAATATTACTTCTATGTATCTACCAACTGGTGTGGCATCGGAGTAGCCGTGGCCGATTCCCCTTACGGACCTTTCAAGGATGCCATAGAAAAGCCGTTGCTCACCAACGCCAATTGTCCCGGTACTGACCACTCATGGGCTTGCATCGACCCTGCCATCTATCAGGATGACGAGGGAAATGCTTGGATATATTGGGGCAACCGCCGTTGCTTCATGGCCAAACTGAAACCCAATATGATAGAGATTGATGGCGAGGTGAAGGACATTACTCCGACGGGAAGCAACTTTACCGAAGCTCCGTGGCTGCACAAGCACAATGGGAAATACTACCTGACTTTTGCACAAGGCTGGCCAGAGAAATTAGGCTATGCCGTGAGTGACTCACCCGAAGGTCCGTTTGAGTACAAGGGAATCTTCTCGGAGATAGCAGGAAACAGTAACACCACCCACCCCTCCATTGTAGAGTTCAAGGGTAAGACCATCCTCTTTACCCACAATGGCGGCCTTCATGCAGGAACCAGCTATTCACGTTCGGTGTGTGCACAAGAGTTGAAATATGACAAGGAAGGAAATATCCTGAAGTGCGATATCACCACCGATGGAGTACCCTATATGCAAGCATATTATGACCGCAAGGCTCAGGAAGAGAAAGCTGTCAAGAAGATGGAGAGTAAAATGGGCGCTTACCTGATGGTCTATCACAAAGATGCCGACCATGGCCTGCACATGGCCATCAGTTATGATGGTTACGAATTCATCGCATTGAACAACGACAAGCCCCTTATTGCCGGCGATACCATTGCCGAGCAGAAAGGAATCCGCGACCCACATATTTTCCGTGGTCCGGACGGAGCTTTCTATTTGGCCATGACAGACCTCCACGTCTTTGGAGTACGTGACGGTTACCGTACCACCGAGTGGGAACGTGATGGAAAGAAATATGGATGGGGCAACAACCGTGGTCTCGTACTGATGAAGAGTACTGACCTGAAACATTGGACACGTACCAACCTCGACTTCCAGAAGTTAGGTGGCGAATGGAGCGAAGTAGGATGCGTATGGGCACCCGAAACATGCTACGATGAAGAAAAGGGCAAACTTTTCCTGCATTTCACCACCCGTACCGGAAACGGACGCAACCGCATCTATTACGTTTATATGAATGATGATTTCACCCGGATGGAAGGTGAGCCCAAATTGCTTTTTGAAGCCCCTGACAGGAAATACAATGTCATTGATAGCGACATCATGTACCACGACGGCACCTATCACCTCTACTATGTGTCGCACGAAGGTACAGCAACCATCAAGCATGCCACCTCTCCCGCCATCAATGGCCCCTATACGATGGACGAGAACTACTACGATGGAGTACGTTCCGGACACGAAGCTCCCAATTGCTGGAAGCGTATTGGAGAAGACAGTTGGGTAGTGATGCACGACAATTACCACATCCGTCCCCACAACTTTGGTTTCACCGAAACAAAGGACTTTATCCATTATACCCCATTAGGCTACTTCGGCGAAGGTAAGATGACTCGCACAAACTTCAGCGAACAGAAGCACGGAGCCGTCATCCATATCACCAAGAAAGAAGCCCGTATGTTGGAGAAGTTCTGGAATAACAAGTAACCCCATAGTACCATATATATACAAGCCCGCCCAAGAGCTATCGATACTCGGATGCCCTTGGCGAGGCTTGGTTGGGTATTGAGAAGAAGATTATTCTACATATCATATACCTCCATTGTCTTTAGAGCAATAGTATTCCAATTATACTCATCCATATTGTACGTTACTAGTTTTGATTTCTCTTTTACAATCTGTCGCAATTTTTCGGTTAATTGCTCTATATTACCAGTTTCGAAATAAAATTTCTCATCTAATCCAACTTCCAAATTCGCTGGTATATTACTGACTATTACAGGTAATCCATAACTCATCGCCTCCAATAAAGCTATAGGTAATCCTTCGTGAGACGATGGAAGTACAAAGCAACGTGCATGAGTCAGCAGCGAATGTAGTTTACGACCTTTCACAAATCCAGTCAGTACTACTCCAGCCCTGCGTGCCCGCTCCTTCAACGAACGTGAATAGTCATCCTCAAAGTCCGTATCACCTGCCAATACCAATTTAATTTCTGAGGCAATTGAGTTCTTCTCTCTCCATTCTTCACTCTTCATTTTCTCAAACGCCTCCACCAAATGGTGCAAATTCTTCTCCGGCACAAAGCGGCACATGCCCAAAATGTACTTTTCCTCTTCAATGCCCAATTCCTTGAAATATTCAGGATAATCTGTTAATTTAGGTTTCGGCACCCCATTATATATAAGGTGTGCATCACACCTCCCATATTTGCGCACTATCAGGTCGTTAATTACCTCTGAGATGACAATTATCCTATTGGCAAACTTACATCCCATTCGTTCACCTAACCTTAAAATCGTTTTGGCCATTGTGCCCCATTTGTCGCGATCATAGTCAGGGCCATGATGTGTGAACACAACTTTCATACCGAGCAGGCGTGCATACGGAGTCAACAAAGCTGGTCCGATAGCATGGATATGCAGTACATCAGCCCCTAAACGTTTAGCCCTATTGATGGCACGGAATGTATGGATGATAGCCTCAAACGACTTTTTCTTTGGAGTTTCCACATCCACTAGTTTCACTCCGTTCCATTCCGTCAGCGAGTCATGCACATAACTTTTCCTTCGGATGATGGTCACCTCATGCCCCATCCGTACAATGCGAGGAAACAGTTCCTCGCAATGCGTCTCTACCCCCCCCATAACATCTGGGATTCCCCGAGTGCCGGTAACAACAATTTTCATAAAACCGTATGGTTTACTTTATCTCAATATCTCTGTCCGTTTCGGCCACAGTAGCCTCATATCCCTGTCCTGCCACATCCGCATTCACAATGTCCTCGCCGCGTTTGCCACGGAGAGCCTCTTTCGAGTCAGCTGAGAGGCCATTGTTGATGACCGCATTCACATCGCAAGTTGAGCACTTGTCCAGTTCCTCCTTAGTCACTTTGCCATCGCGATAGTCACAGCAGACAGGATTCTCATACATCGAATACTTCATACCGAAGAGCGATTTCAGTTTATGCTTCGCGACCCACAAGGCAGGAGTGGCAATATACTTGTGCATGGCAGGAGACACCGAACCTATCATCCAGCAGTTACGGTCACAGCAACGAACCTTCTTGCGTACCTTCTCCGCTTCCGGACTGTTCCACAGTTCATCCCACGTCTGTCGGTTCAAATTACCCATTACCTCCTTGTCCTTTGTTCCGTTGCAAGGCATCACATCTCCGTAAGGGTCTATGAAGAAAGTGTCAAAACTCATGTCGCAAGGCAACAAACGTTTCTGACCATAGATGTAATTAATCAATCCATGGTTAAAATAAGCACGAAACCATTTCTTCGGAGAATTCGACTTCAGCAATTCATTTACCAGATTCTCAAAGTTCTTTGCCACCATCGGACGATCTTTGATAATGTTCTTTGCCTCCACAAAGTAGAATGAGTTATGGAGTGAAGCTGTAGCAAACTCCATTCCCATCTCATCAGATATTTTATAAAGAGGTACCAAGTCTGGGGCATTCTTGTCCTGCACTGTCATGCCGAAGCCCACATCTTTCATTCCCATCTCACGCAGTTTCTTCAACGTCAAATATCCCCGTTGGTATCCATCGTTCAGTCCACGTATCTCATTGTTTGTCTTTTCCAATCCTTCGATAGAGATGCGAATACCTATCTGTGGAAATTCCTTGCAAAGGTCAATAATGCGGTCCGTAAAGAATCCGTTGGTAGAGATTACAATACGGTCACTTTTCTTGTACAGTTCACGTACCACGTCCTTCAAGTCAGTGCGGATAAACGGTTCACCACCTGTAATATTGGTGAAATACATTTTCGGAAGTTTCCGTATTGTTTCAATCGAGATTTCCTCCTCCGGCATCGACGGAGCCTTATAGCGGTTACACATGGAGCAACGCGCATTGCACCGGTATGTCACGATGACCGTACCATTCAGTTTTTTTTCTGCCATAAATATGATTGGGTTAAATATAAAATACGAATTTCTGCACTCCCATAGTTTGAAACTTATAAGAGAATACTCTCAGTTTTTTCCTACTATAGTTCCTAAAAGACTTTTCAGTTGGCTATAATGAGTTTGAGGTGAATAATCCGTTTCGACCAACTCATATCCCTGTTCCCCCATTTGTTGCATATCTTCTGGGTGTTCAAAGGCATAATTGATTTGCTTGCGGAAATCCTCTACATCAGCATACTGGAAAGTCAACCCCGTTTCATGAGGATTCACCAATTCAGGCAATGAACCAAAATCTGTCGCAATGACAGCTTTTTTATAAGCAAAACTTTCAAGGATGACATTCGGGAAATTGTCATACCATTCCGAAGGAACTGTCGTACAGAGGCACGATTTCAGATAAGGAACAATCTCATCAAAGTTCATTCTTCCCAGAAACTCGATGCGATGTCTTTTTCCCTTCAAATATTCTTTCAATTCATCTTCATAACCATCATTCGAAAAACCGATGATTTTCAAGTTATAATCTGTCCCCTCAAAAGCCTTCACCAGTGTCATCAATCCCTTCTGTTTCTCTATACGTCCCACAAACAAGACAAACGGTTCGTATGTCACTTCCGGATTCTTTTCTTTCAGGTTAAAGAAAGTCGGTATATGGTTCAACTTCTCTGTCGGGATACCATATTCATACAGTTTGCCAAGAGTAAATGACGAAGGTACCACAAATGCATCCACCCGTTTATGTATGCCCATTATGTCATGCAGCCCTTTCGCAGCCATCTTGATAGCAGAATATACGGGTGAATTCAATACGCATTTATGTTTCACACAACTCCATCGTTTCCCTTTCAGGCAATCTTCACAAACGCCCTTTTCGTCATTATAAAACAAAGCATTCGGGCACATATACTGGAAGTCGGAGATACGGTGAACAACAGGTATCCGCAGGCTTCGTGCTGCATCAATAATGCTCGGTGAAATCTTGTTATGATATTGCATGATATACACTATATCAGGTTCTGTATCCTGCAACAAACGTTTGAATTTACTCTTTGCCTCAAACGAATAAAACATACGGGTGAACGATTTGAGTACAACCTTCAGGCTCTTTTTTGCTTGAGCGAAATAGACCTCGTCATCTACAATATCCAAAAAATACTTCTCGTAATCATTGGGCAGATTCCGCGAACTCTTGATGCTGAACGGTATCACCGCATGTCCTTCACGCTCAAGAATCTCCTTGATATTAAAATAATAACGCTCAGGACCACCTGAAATAAAATACCGATAATTTACTAATACTATTTTCATTAAAGACATGAAATAAAGAGTCTGACTATATCCGATTGACAAATACAGCAAACATAATAAATAATTACAATACTAAAGTTGCAGAGTTAGTAGCGAACACAAAAACAATCGGGAAATAATTCCCTCATATGACGCAATAGGAATTGGATAATTACACCTTTGGCAGTTCCAACCATTCGCCGACTTTGTAGTCCCACTCGTCTGGATGAAAGGGAACATTGCCGGAGAAGTGGAAGAAGGTCAGTTCACCAAAATAGATTTGGCCGTTGATGTCATAGAGGTCAACCCGTACGTGAGGAAAACCTTTACCCAGAATCTCAGAGAGTTCTATCATTTTTTCAAACCCTGCAGGTTTCTTGATTTCCTTGTTAGCCCAAGGATGTCCTTGTCTGAAAGGCAGATGGTTGAATTCTTCATCAAAGAAGTCAAATTTCACATCACCTATATTACGGTCTGTTGCGACAAACAACATTCTGCATTTTCCATTAAAGCAGAAAAACTTATAATCCTTCAGTTCTGTGCCTGACTCATCCACCATGAACTTTTCTGCAATGATTCTTGGAGGAACATCCTTATACGGGTATTCCCGATGTTCAAGGAAATAGTTATTCCTCAAACTTTTGTTTAGTTTCCTTTTAGCTGCAACTCTATCAAATTCTTTTTTGTCAGGACACACTACCACTCCGCCTGAATCATGAGTAGTCTTTAATACGAACCGCTCGGGTAACTTGTTGAAATCAATATCCTCAAACCGTTCCCATACGCCAAGCGTAGGAATGATATATTGGTCTCCAAGGATTTCCCGTACATACTCCTTAGCCTCATATTTATCTACCAATCTGGCATATTCCGGATGAATATCATTCAGTTTCAGCCATTGCAACTTTTCGTTATACGCTTTGGGATTTTTCAAATTTGGAAATCTTCCCATACCAGAAAAATACTCCCATTTGATGAAAGTTTCATCATTCATATACGGGGAGAAAACTCTGCGAAGTATCACCCCACCAGCCCACAAAGGGTTCTTGATGGCTTTTATTAGTTTGTTCATTTCAATGATACACTACTTTAGCTAAAAAAACTGTCAGATTATTTATAAAGGCCATAAATCACCAAATCTTTTTAAATTAACAAACGTTCATGAAAACAACCTTAAAATTTCAATCTAACGTAATATGATATCTTTACTATTGACCTAAATATAGAACTCTTTCTCTTGTTTTTAATTTCTCGCAACAATATTCAATTATCTCATCAGTATATTCGCCCCATGCAGAAGATAGAGTAAACTGGAAAATGCTTGGATTATAACCTTCAATATTAAACTCAAGCATTGCGGGTTTTCCATTTATATCTAATACGATATCTAAGGCCAAGAGTCTATGATGTGGTATATATTGTCCAACAGATTTAGCAAATTCCAAAATCTTATCCCAATGAGGAATTTGGAAATGATTTGCAGAGAAATCTATTCCATTGTGAACAGTTCTGATTCTCGCATCTTGATCTCTTACGGATTTATCCAAAATTCCCGTATCTTTCTGAATACCAATGTATGAACCTCCTTGTCCCAAATTATCAACGACGTTTCCGTCTCTTCCCATTCGCATTATAGCACTTGTAACATGACATTGTTCATCTCTAACCGAACGATAAAGAGTTAAGCGTATCGTATTGACAGATGTTCTACAAAATTGTTCAAGATAAGAATGTTGTACGAAACCCTCCTGAATTATTATGTTGTCCCCTGCTACTTTTTGCAAATATTCAGAAGTTAGCATTTGTCCTGATTTAACATTCTTATACCTTCCATTTGTCTTAACAAACTTTTGCACACCAATACCAGACATACCATCAATCGAAGGCTTTAACATAACATAATCTGTCTCTGTGTCTCTTAATCGTTCATTCAACCAATCACTAGTCAACACTACACGAGAATAATTTTTATCGAAGAAACGACCTTGCATTTTTCGCAATATCGTCTTTGGGAAATATCCTTGAGGAAATAACCTGTCAAAAGCATTTTTATCTGCATAATATCCTGCGAAACGATATGGGCATAACACCAATTCTACAATATTATGGCAAAGATTTTGAGGCACTATATTTATATCAGGGCCAATATAATTGGTGTATAATCTATAATAGCATCTATCAGGTTTGCCAAGCACACCCCATTTCTTCACCCATTCCTCTTCTCCTTCTGCTCTAATATTTTTCAGTTCATTTACCTTCATTATACGTCTGAATTCCTTACCATATCTGTATGTATTCAAACAGTCTAATGCTTTTATGATATATCGCTTGACTACTTTTAGTTTCATACTTTATATATATTGTGCAAATTCCACTTCATTCAAATGCTCTCTGCAATATTCTATAATTTCATCAGTATATTCTCCAAATGCACTACTTGATGTAAATTGGAACAACCACATACTATAATATTCACAGTTAAATTCTATAACTTTGGGATTGCCCTTTTCATCGAGCATCAAGTCAAGAGCCAACAAACGATGATGAGGAATGCATTTTCCAATTTCTTTTGCAAATTCAACAATTCTATCCCAATAAGGAATTTGGTACTGTTTTGTAAAGTCAATACCATTGAATTCGGTTATAACTGTTCCATACTGGTTTAAGACTTTTTTATCCAATGTTCCATCAGGTAAAATACCTACAAAACAACCACCTGCATGAGCATTATCAACTACACTTCCTTTCCCACCGATTCTGATAATGGCACTTGGCACATGAAACAAATCGTCTTTTATTGAACGATATAGTGTCAACCGCAATGTGTTTATCGAAGTAGGATTAAATTGGCTGATATAGTCAAACTGTTTTACACATTCTTGAATTATAAAATCTTTACCATAAAATCTATCTAAATAATCCTTTGACAGAGTCATTTTTTCATCATGAGAAATCCAAGTATTGTTATCAGTTCTTTTAAATAACATGACCCCTACACCAGAACTGCTATCTACTGATGGTTTTATTATAATCTTATCTACACCACTTTCATTCAGTATTGTTTTAAGTTTACTTTCGTCCAGTTCTAATAACTTATACTCATCAGAATAGAAAAATCCATTCATCTTGCGAAGAATAGTTTTAGGCAAGCTATTCGCTGGAAGTAATTTATCGAACATATTTTTGTCTGCATAAAACTTCGCATATCGCATCGGATTCAAGATATTCTCTATCACATCGTGGCAAATATCTTCTGGCACAATATTAACATCACTACCTATATATTTTGAAAACAGCCGATAATAAATCGGATTTGGTCTTATCCCCAACCCTTTCCATTTTTTTTCCCAGTCACCTTCACTCTCGACCTCTTGATTAGAAATTCCATTCATTTTATAAAGCATCTTATAATACTTCAACTGCTTACATGAATGAAACTTCATCAATAATGTCCTTATTACTTGCTTGATTTTATGTTTCATATTTTCATGATAAATTGTAGAAATAATTAATTAATTATATTTGAGTAAAGTTCTATATATTCATTTGCCGTTCTTTTCACACTATAAAATTCTTCTGCTCGTTTTAATGCTTTAGTTGCTACATTTTCAAGTTGAATAGCATCCATAAACATTATTTCTTTTATTTTATTAGCTAATTCTATTGTATTTTCATTTTCGAAATAAAATCCATAATTACCTTTTTCTATAATCTCCATAGGACCTTCTTGACCAGATACTAATACTGGAACTTTTGCCGCCATTGCTTCAACAACCGTTAATCCAAAGCCTTCAATTCTAGAAGGCTGAATGAATAAATCATAATCCTTCAATGTTTCTTGTATATATTGTGGCTGCCGAGCTCCTAAAAAAGTAAAATAATCATCTAAGCAATATTTGTGAATCATCATTCTAAGTTTCTTTTCATCATTTCCGGTTCCTATAAAATAGATATGAAAATTTGTTACACCAACATTTACTAAGTGCTTACAAGCTTGTATCGTTATATCATGCCCTTTTTTATAACAATCCAACCTACCTAATTGGATTATTTTAAACACATTGTTATTAGGGTATCTAATTTTATTATTCCGTTTCATGAAGGAATTTGTTTGAATTCCATTAGCTATTACAACTGAATCAAAACCAAATTTCTTTAAATCCAAACATACTGATTCTGAAATAGAAACAATTTTCTTATACTGCTGAATAATGTTTTTAGGTTTTTTTACAGGGGTATCATGAAAAGTAAGTATAGTATTGGTTCGTTTATAACTTACAATGTATTTTTTTATATTGAGATGGTGCGAATGAATTACATCAGGATTTATTTTCCATATCAAATAATTCATTTTAATAATATACCATGGATTCCTACTTCCTACAGGACGACCGATTTTCACAAATTTTACCCGTTGATCCAATAAATCAAGTAAAGTTTGATCATAAAAATCATTTATGCAAATTATATAAATATCGGAATGATTTACTTGTTCATTGGCAATATTTACTAACATAGTCTCTATGCCTCCGTATTTCATAGAGAAAAGGACATGGAGAATTTTCATAATTCGAAATCAATTATTATTAACTGTTTCATTCAACTCATATACTTTATAATTCTTCTCTATACGTTTTCGAGTAACTTCAATCCGTTTCTGTTTACTCATCAAGTGATTTTTTATCCAACGTTTAATATCCCAAGAAAAGAATTTTAATTCTTGTTTAAGACGAAATAGCCAATCATTTTCTTTTCTCCATATACGCAGATTCTCTCGATAGGAACGACGAAAATTAACATTACTCGTTCCTGAGACATCAAAGTTCGCTACACACAAAGGTATATATTGAAATTTTACCCTATCACGAAAATGAGCTTTATAAAAGAAATCATAATCTCCTGATGAACGAAAACTAACATCAAAAAGATGCGCCTTGTGATAATCAAGCCGAGTGAAAGTTGCTTGATGCCTGACTATCATTCTATTTTTCATCATTTCCAATGGGATTGGCGTTGAAAGATACTTGAAATGTTCTCCTATTGACATAACATCACCATGTGCAATAATCGTATCTTCTTGGATTTGCGGAATAAAACGCTCAAGCACCGTTTCATTATAGAAACCATCACCAGCATTCATGAATATTACATAATTTCCTGTACATGCACGTAACCCTTTGTTCATGGCATCATAAATACCTTTATCCGGTTCTGAACTGATATAGTCAATCTTCTCTCTATACCTACTAACAATCTTCATTGTAGCGTCTTTGCTTGCACCATCGATGATAATATATTCCATATTGCCATACGTCTGATTCAAAACACTACGTATGGTGTTTTCTATTACAGCCTCACTATTGAAGCAAATGGTTACTATTGAGATTTTCATTTTTACGTCTTTTATAAAATGAACAAGTGACAGTTGTCATAGACAGATAAATTAGCAATAAATACAATTTTGTGATAGAGTCAAATACTCCACCAAAAAAAGATCCACTGACCTGCATAATCGCGATCAATGCTCCTGTAAGAAATAAAGAGTCTTTAATTCGAGTCATATTGCATATTCCTATTTTAACCCAATAAAAATAAAGAAGCGAAAAAAGAAAGACGCCTAAAAAGCCATACCTCAACAATAAGGGTACCCATGTGATATCACCGGACTCAATCATACAACGCCCGTATTTAAATGACTTATTCACTGTACCAATTAAAAAATAGAACTTATTAGATGGACTTTCTTCATGGATACATCCTACTCCTAATGGCATGGATGAGGGATTATCTACTAAATAACCCCATCGTTCCATAAGCATTCCTATTCTAAACGAAAAATTGCCTGATTCTGAATCTATCTGTCTAAAATCCTTAGTAAACAAGACATTTTCAATATCCTCCATGGTAGAATTCCGACTTTGTTTGTCACGTTTCTCAAATATTGGTTGAATAAAAATTGAGAAAAAAATAAAACCTAGAGTAAGATACACCACAGACTTTATCTTGCGTTGCATTAAAAGATAAATTACTACAGCAACAGCCAAGCCAATCAACAAACTTCGTGTCATTCCCAATATTAACATTACTCCAAAAAAAGATACAACAAAGATTTTTCTTCCAATAGAGACATTAGATTTAAAAAAATAATATATGATAAACACATGAGCCAAAATTGGATAATTCATATAACGTGAAGTTTCAGCAAGAGTTTCTGCTTCATCAACTCGACCTACCAGAAGGTTGAAACCTATTAACTGCAAATAGAAGAATACCCCTTGTATCAAACTTAAGAAAAAAACTACTTTAAAAAACTTTCGAAATACATCAGGATGCAATTTGCGAAGATAAAAATATAGCAACATCAATGATTGGATACGTACAACCCGAAGGGCATTAGCAAAAGTGTCAATGCCGAAAATAACAGTACGCAAAAATTCAAATAACAAAAAACATAATATGATCAATACTATTTGGGCTATCCGATCGCCTTTAACTTTAAAATACTGTTTATTATTAAAAAATCCCCTTAACGTAATATAATAAGTTGGTAATAAAACAAAGTCCGCCGGCTTCATTATGAAATATTCAGAGTTAACAAATGCAAAACAATTGGTCACAAGTGCCAACATACAAACCAACATTTCTGCCGGTCTTCTTTTTTCATAAAAATAGAACGTTAAAAGGAATATTATAATTGGGATAAGAGTCATTTCTTTCTGATTTTGTTAAAGTATTGTCATTTGAATGATATGTAATGCAAACGTCCCCCAATGACATCCCTATAGAAGAAACGATGCAAATTGAGTCCACCAGCTAATAAAATCACCGCAACCATATAATATAATTTGAATGTCTCAAATTATTAAAAAAATATTTTATTATTGAAATCATGCTATTCTAATATCTTAACAATAAAATATTAATGTTTATTTAAAAGACTATCTCAGGTTTGTCATCCTCCACATCTCTCCAAACATCCTTTACTTTAATCTGTACTGGGTTTCCAGCCACCATTATATGGCTAGGCCAGTCGCTGATATCCTTGTTAAGAAACGAGCCTGCCCCAATAACGCAATAGTCGGGTGTCTTTGCTCCAGGGAATACAGTACATTTAGTTCCAAGCCAATTATTCTTTCCGAATACAATCTCACCATAACCTTTTCCTTTCAACTTGCCGTCCAATCCTTTAATTCTATGAAACGAAGTATCCATTAAAAGTGTTTCCCAACCAATACGCGCATTCTCTGCAATTTTAATACTGTATACACATACAATTTTTGTTGCTGCATTAGTTACAAAATTGTCACCTAGATCTAAGACACCTTTCCTGCCTATGCATATCGAACAATTATTGCCGAACCTAATTTTTCCACGAAATATGATTTTTCCAGCATTTTCCCATGATACTCCGTTGTTTGGATAAATGCCTACAATGTCATGGCCTAATTGAATCATTCCGGTTCTTACATTTTCAGATTCTATGGAAACCTCTCCTTTTACTTTTTTTAATCTTACATTGTAGCAGAAAATGGGCATTTGCACTGCCTGTTTGAATGGCAAGTAGTAGAAATTAAACCAAATAGTTTTTGGCAACGATAGGGGATGTTTTATACAGAATGATACAAATGATTTCCAATCCATAATTATATTATTTTTTTATGAATGATTTTAACAGTTGTAACAAATTTCTAAATTCAGTTTGCTTTCCAAACAGTAACAGACCTGATATCAAGCAAATTATGCAAGACAATGTAATTCTTGCCAATATATGTAACGATGGTAAAAGATATGCAATAAGATTAGCCAAAACAATCATTACTACTAATCTTACAAATATGGGGATAGTATCTTTAAGTTGTTCCTTCACAGAATAATTTATGGGTTTTCCACAATAGTAAAGATTTAGGAAAAGCAATACAAATGAATAAAATGAAAGTCCAAAAACAAAAATTTCCACATCGAAGTTCATTGTTATTGCAAGAATAACAATCATAATGCTTCGTCTTATAATCTCTAGCTTAAGTATATTCTTTGATTCCCCTTTAACAAGAAGTATGTTCTGATTAATGCTGTGCAATGGATAAAAGATTCCGTTTATTCCCATCAATAACAGATACGTTCCAGCAGTGCGCCAAATAGAATTACCCATACATAATTCAAAGAAATCCTGTGCGCAACCTAAAATCATTGCCATTACAAAACCAACTATTACAAGTGTTACGGATATTATCTTCTTATAACCTTCCCTAATGTCCCCCTTCTCGTTATTTATACGCGAAAGAATGGGATATGTGACTGATTGCACAACTTGTGTAGTTGTTTGAGACCCCAAATCGCTTATTTTTTTTGCCTGTGAATAATATCCAAGTTCCATTGCTGAGTATGTTTTACCGATTACAAGCGAATATATATTGTTGAATAAAGTTCCGATAAAGCCAGACAGAAGAAGGTTCTTCGAAAATTTAAAGTATTTTTTGAATGACTCCTTCGAGAATTCAAATGTTGGTACAAAATCTGATGTAAACCATAAAAGTAAACAACGAATTGTTGATGTCATCATAACCTGTAGAACCAGTGCCCAGACGTTTCTGTAGATGTAAGCTAAGTATATTGCTATAACTGCTGATATGAAAGAGGATAAAAAAGATATTATGAAAATCTTTTTGAATTTTACATCTTTTTGTAACTTCGTCATTTGTACAAGTGATAATGCATGGATCGGCAATATAAGGTAAGCCACTTTACAGATGTCACTAAGCACCGGTTGTTCATAAATATCAGCGATTAGGCCGGATAAGGAATATAGTAGCACATACATTACCAATGATACACCGATATTGAAATATAGGATAGTAGAATAATCAGTACGTGTTACATCTCTTTCCCTAATAAGTGCCTGACCGAACCCTGAATATATAATAACATCGGCAAATGCTGAAAATATAAGTACAATACCCAATATTCCATAATCGGCAGGTGTGAGGAATCTTGCCATTACAAAAGTACATATCAACTGAGTCCCTGAAACTGAAATCATTTCAAGGTATTTCCATATAACATTCTTTGCTATTTGTTTGCCTGTACTCATTTATTCTATCAGTTTTGCTATTTCATTCTCTTTTTCGGGAAACCAACCAGAACTGATATTTATTCCCTTTTTGATAACTTTTGCCGGATTACCTGCAATGAGAAGATTCTCACCTTCATTAGTGAAATTTCCGCTTACTTTTGACATACAAGATACCACACATCCATCAGGCAATACAGTACCTTTACCCACCGTACATCCATTACCAATAAACACATTACTACCAATATTTATTTCCTTTGTACGTGGATAGTATTTTTCTTTTTCAATGTTATATAAAAAATGGAAATCACTATCAAGAATCTGACTATTCCAAGAACATCGCACATTGTCACCAAGAATTATTAATTTTCTGCATATAACTTTTGAATGTGCACCTATGCCAACATGGTTGCCTATTTTGACGGAAGCCCCCTTTATTACGCAAAAAACTGCACCTGGGTGAATTTTAAATCTACCACTAATTTCTATAGTACCTCGATTGTTAAAAATGAGTGGATTTGCGTTAGTCTCAAATGCACCAATTCTAATTACACCTAAAGAAATCATACCTGGGTAGATTTTATTGGTAAAAACGATTTTACCTAAATTCTTTATTCGGGTATTGTATGCAATAACTATCGGACATTTAATAGCAGATTTTAAGGGAAGAATTTTAAAATTTACCCATAATGTCTTTGCCCAATTGATCTTCCAAAACAAGTTTTTGATAACACGTAAAGATTCTTTTTGGTCGCAATTAAATTTCTCAAAATAACTTTTTATATTCATAATATATAAATCGTATATCACTATATGAACAAAATCCCAAATTTACGGGCTGTCCACTAATATTTTTTTCATTGTTAATTTTGCCCGTTTGAAGTTTCAGTTCGTTTTCTCGGCAGAATTCTCAGACATATAATCAACATGCACCAAAACCATACTAAATGAATACAGCTTACTGAAAGTTAATTATGAATTTGAATTATAATTCTGACTATTCTTTAATAAAAATAATCAAGAGATGTTGTAATGAGCGATAGCGAATTATGGCTGCAAAATAGATGAGAGGTGATGCTCGAACTAATTCATCAGTTATGAAAATGTCGGTTTACAAGCTCAAGGAGTCTGGCCTTGGACTCTTCTAACGAATAGCACTCAGCCTCCAAATCCTGTCGGGACATTCTCTTTGCCGAGTTTGGAGTAGTATCTACTCTCCCATAGGCCACCGCTGGTTCTGCAGCAACAAGCGATTCAGTTTCTATCGGTCTGTACTCTTTAATAATCGTTGTCTTCATTCAAGAGCATCGGAGCACTGTCATCATGGGAACTATAAGGACGAACCTTGAGAATGTTTGCGAACAAATCAATACCGATAACTTCAACCTTAGGGAAAGAGCATTTCTTCAAAACATCGAAATGATGGTCTTCACTGACGATGTATTTGGCATTGGCACAAATGGCGCAATCCACAAACTTATTGTCATCGGGGTCTCGTTCTATCATGCGAAAGCGGAAATGAGGATCTACCTTCAATACGTTACAACGCATCAATATGGCGGATACAATAGACTCGGCAACCCATGGATTGACATTGCGAGAAAGAACTTCCAAATACTCTTCGACAATTTCATTACTTACACATAGCGTGTATTCTCCCGCCAAAAAGGACTGCCAGACACGATGACAAGAGTTGCGTGCCGAAATGGCCATTATGAGGCAATTGGTGTCGAGAACAATATTGAACATCTCAATAGTTATATGGAGTGCGTTCATGAAGTTTACGGAAACTTTCCACTTTTTCTTCAGTGAGAAAACCTTCATCCCACAAGCGGTCTATCTCGGCTTGTGCCTGTGAAGCAAAATAGTCCGAAATGACTTGTTTCAAGTCTGCCAATGCCTTTTCGCTTTTCACAAAAGACATCATCTCCAACAATTGCAGTTGAGCGGAGTTGAATACAGTTGCTTCCATATTACATTCTTTTTAGTTGTTGCGGCAAAGATAAACCTTTTTCTTCAACCCTCCAACGGATTTGCAGATTTTTGCATTATAGGTTCAAGGCCAAAGTATCCTAAGATACTTGACAATTTATCTTAAGTTCTCGGACCATTTATCTTAAGATACTTTTTTCGTCCCTTTTTTCTTCCGGGCCTGCATGACATTGTCGATATGAACACGAAGATTGTCTATAGTAATCCCCTTAGTCACTTGGGGAGCCAAGGAGGGAAGCAGACTGATGAAACGCGCCTTGTCAATCTCCTCGTGAGTGAGTCTGGGTTCTTTCTCTGCCATGATTGCCACCACTTCTGCAATCTCTTTGGCGGTAGTACAGGCTGCCAACATGGTCAAATAACCACGAATATCTTCCACCTTATTTATATACAGTCCTAAACGAAGGGCTGTATCCGAAAGCGCCTCTTCCGAATCTTCAGCTGATGGTAATGTACTGATCGGACTGCCCGTGTAAGAATTCTGCTCTGCCTTAGTGGCATTGGGAAGTATCTGTACTGTACCTCCATAGATGTTGAACGTGATACCTGAAGACTCTTTTTCTTCCATTATTCTTCGTTTATTTAGGGAACTTTCCGTAGATATTCAACAGTTTTTCAACGCGATTTCACCGAATTGTTTAGGCCTTACAGACAGAACACTAATTATACTTATTATGAAACTACTTATTATTATCTTATTAAAAAACAAAAACAGTGATCTGAATTATCGTAAGCCACATTGTCCGGGATTTGAAGTGAAAGGGGGCTTCGCTTTTAACGGTTAGCGGTTAGCGAAATGAAGGGTGAAAGGTGAAGGGGAATCAATCTCTTTTGAAAAGGTCGCGGGTATAGACTTTCTCGATGACATCGTCAAGAGAGGCATCATAGCGATTGGCAATGATGGCTTGAGATTGTGCCTTGAATTGTTCCAAATCATTCACTATGCGACTGCAAAAAAAGGTGCTGCCTTCTTCAAGCGTGGGCTCGTAAATGATGACGGTGGCTCCCTTGGCCTTGATACGTTTCATGACTCCTTGAATGGAGGATTGACGGAAATTGTCGGAATTGGATTTCATTGTCAGCCGATAGACACCAATAACACACTCCTTCTCCTCTTCCCTATTATAATCTCCACGGTTGTAATAGTCATAATAACCCGCCATGTTCAGTACACGATCTGCGATGAAGTCCTTACGAGTACGGTTGCTCTCAACAATAGCGGACATCATATTCTGTGGTACATCGCTATAGTTCGCCAAAAGCTGCTTGGTATCTTTGGGGAGACAATAGCCGCCATAACCAAAACTGGGATTGTTATAATGGTTACCAATACGAGGATCCAACGAAACTCCTTGAATGATATCACGAGTATTCAATCCCTTCTTTTCGGCATAAGTGTCAAGTTCATTGAAATAACTGACACGAAGAGCCAGATAGGTATTGGCAAAGAGTTTGACAGCTTCAGCTTCGGTAAGTCCCATAAAAAGGGTATCAATATCCGATTTGATGGCTCCCTGTTGCAAAAGAGAAGCAAATATGTGGGCGGCCTCTTGTAACTCATCAGCACAATCTGAAATCTCTGTAGAAGGGACTCCGACAATAATACGACTGGGATAAAGATTGTCGTACAAAGCTTTGCTCTCTCTGAGAAACTCAGGAGAAAAAAGCAAGCGGAGTTCCTTGCCATATTTCTTATAGAGATTCTCGCAATAGCCCACAGGGATGGTACTTTTAATGACCATGACAGCTTTGTCATTTACACTACGCACCAAATCTATAACATCCTCAAGATGATGGGTATCAAAGAAGTTCTTCACCGGATCGTAATTGGTAGGGGCTGCTATCACGACAAAGTCTGCATCCCGATAGGCTGACACTCCATCCAATGTGGCTGTAAGATTCAAAGACTTCTCTGACAGATATTTCTCTATATAGTCATCCTGAATGGGCGAAATCTTATTGTTGATTTTTCCGACCTTGTCAGGAATAACATCTACGGCTGTCACCCGATGATGCAGACCGAGCAAAGTGGCAATACTAAGACCTACATATCCTGTACCGGCTACAGCGATGCTATATTGTTTCATGATGAAGGGTGGGTGAAGGGGTTAACGGTTAGCGGTGAGAGGTATTTACTATTAACGAAGAATTTATCGGAATAGTTCAACCAAACTTCTCGCAAGCTTCGTAATACGTGTCAAGACTACCAATATCAAAACGACCAGCACTCATGGGCCATGCATGCATTGTGGTATGATCTACCATATAGTGGGCCAGATTACCGGGTGCATCTTTGCCACATCCATTTTCTACGCTGTGACGAACAAGGTCGAGATCTTTCTTCAAATAGATATAGAAAGGAGGAACTGCCCAATGGCTTTTGGGATGTTGGGGCTTCTCTTCCATATTCAGGACTTTATTGTCGGTATCCATAACTATGACTCCCGTACGTTGAAGTTTCTCTATAGATGGTTGCTCATGACACATGATACAACTGGTTTGCTTCTCCGTAGCGAAATCAACAAACTCACGGAATGAGAAGAACAGCAAATTGTCGGCTGCTACGACCAAGAGGTCATCATCGATATGAAGTTTGTTTATAGCAAACAAGAGATCACAAACTGCTCCCAAACGGGTTTCATTGGATTCGGTACCATCGTCCACTATAGTCAAAGGCTTGGCATAATGCTGCTCCTTAGCCCATACTTCAAAAATAGGTGCGAACTTATGGTTGGTAATGACAATATGTTCGTCCACCTCAGGAATAGTGTCAATATCATCCAACATACGACCGAGAATGGTATTTTCACCAATCTTCAACAACGGTTTTGGGAAATTCTTGGTCAGTTCACCCAAACGGGTGGCATAACCTGCAGCTATTACTATATTTTTCATCTTTATTTTCTTTATTTATAATATAAAGGATTATCCCAACAGCCATATTTATCCATAAAACTTGGCATACCACTCTGCAAAGGCACGAAGACCATCACGAAGACTGGTATTGGGTTTGAAACCAAAGTCGCGTTCAAGGGCAGAAGTATCTGCATAGGTAACCGGAACATCGCCAGGTTGCATCGGAACCAGTTCCTTATGGGCTTCAAAATCGTAATCTGCTGGAAGAACACCGGCACGCACCAACTCTTCCTGAAGAATGGTAACGAAATCCAACAGATTCTCCGGTTGGTTATTACCTATATTATATACTGCATACGGAGGAACAGGAAGCCCATCATCACCAACGTGTTTGGCCGGTGCTTTCTTCATTATACGAACCACACCCTCCACAATGTCATCAACATATGTGAAATCACGTTTGCAATTTCCATAGTTGAAAATCTGAATCTTGTCACCTTTCACCAATTTGTTAGTAAATCCGAAATAAGCCATATCGGGACGACCAGCCGGACCATATACGGTGAAGAAACGAAGACCGGTAGACGGGATATTATACAATTTACTGTATGCATGTGCCATCAATTCATTGCTCTTCTTAGTGGCGGCATACAGACTGACAGGATTATCAACCTTATCATCAGTACTATAGGGAACCTTCTTGTTACTTCCATATACCGATGATGAAGAGGCATAGACAAGATGCACTACCCCACCCTCGTACTGTTCATAACTATGACGACATGCCTCAAGAATATTGTAAAACCCTATCAGATTAGCTTCCACATAAGCATCAGGGTTAGTAATACTATAACGAACACCTGCCTGTGCAGCCAAATTGACAACAATCTGGGGCTTATACTCTGCAAACAAATTATCAATCAATGCACGATCTGCAATATTACCTTTCACAAAGGTAAAGTTCGGGTATTGTGACAAATCGGTCAAACGGTCTTCTTTGAGACGTACATCGTAATAATCGTTCATATTATCAATACCGACTACTACGGGATTTTCGAATTGCTTATATACAGCTTTTACAAGGTTAGAACCGATAAATCCTGCGGCTCCAGTAATTAATATTCTCATATTTAAATGGGTTAAAGGTGAAGGGATGCCTTCGACCAGTGAGCTAATTATTCTGTCATTCAGAGCAAAACTTGCCTAACGATGAATTCCGATAATGAATGAAGACTTAATTTATGAAACGAGCACCATCGTCTGTTTGACAGAAATGAATCTCAAATGTATCGGTATATTCGGGAAACATACGAAGATATTCTTCTGTGATACGCTGACGAATCTCTTCTTTCTTTGATGGATCTACAAGCGCGATACAGGCTCCTTTGAATCCAGCCCCACTGAAACGTCCACCATAGATACCTTCCGTCTGACGCATGATATTATAGATGGCTATCAACTCTTCACTGCCACACTCATAATTCTTGATAGAACTCTGGCAGCTTTCGAAACTGAGTTGACCAAATAGATTCAAATTGCCTGTTTCCCATGCGGTAACACCTTTACGGACCCGCTTGTACTCACTGTAGAAATGTTCCGCACGACGGGCAAAACGGGGAGGCATCTTATCCTTTGTCAGTTCATAAGTTTCTTTGGGAATGTCACGAAGATAGGTCTTGTCCAATGACTTCAAAGGCATCCCCGTATATGCCATCATATTCCATGCTGCAGTTTTGCATTCGGCCACACGGAGATTATAATCACTGTTCACTAAACTACGGGTCAGTCCACTGAATATGATAGCCAACTCAAAGTCCGGCATACGGGGATTCTTACGAATAATACGATATTGTTCACTGTCTGTATCCAAAAATAGTAAGGCATCCTTTTCACTGAGAGCGATACAGGCTTGATCAAGAATACCGTTTGTCAACCCAATATATTCACGTTCGGCCTGACTGGCAATCTTGATGACCTCAAAAGGAGTGAGAGTTATATTGTTTGCCTTGGCAAAAGCCATAACATAGGCTATCAATACTGCGGCACTGGATGAAAGTCCTCCAATGGGTAACGACCCTTTTATCAACCCCTTGATACCATTAGTCAACTTAAACCGCTTTTTCAATGCATACTTGGCACCACGCGCATAATCACCCCAATTTCCCTCTTTTACCTGAGTTGGTTGAGCGATATTGAAATGAATATCTCCCTCAAATGAAAGACTCTTCAGGTTGACACTACCATCTTCTGTCGGAACAAAAAGCAAATCAACACCTTTATTGAAAGCAAATCCTGTCACCAAGCCATGCTGGTGATCAACATGAGCACCTAAAGGACAGACACGGTAAGGAGAAAATATATGATAAACGGATTTTTCACCAAAATGCTTAACAAACGTTTCTTGCATAAGACACTTTTTTATTTAATGATTAAAGATAACGGTCAACCAGACCTTCTAGTTTTTCCTTGTCCTTGAAGTACTTGTAAGTTCCCACCTTGATTTCTGCACATGCCGGTTCGTCACAAACAATAATACCATGGGGGTGCATCTGAATGGCACTTACAGTCCACATATGGTTGATACTCTCTTCGATGGCATGCTTCAACGCACGGGCTTTCTTATGTCCATTACAAACCACCAATACTTCACGAGCTGCCATGACCGTTCCTACTCCTACCGTCAATGCTTGCTTGGGAACCTGATTGATGTCATCATTGAAAAAGCGGCTATTGGCTATGATTGTGTCGGTGTTAAGTGTCTTGATTCGAGTCTTTGAAGAGAGCGAAGAGCCCGGCTCATTGAACGCGATATGTCCATCAGGACCTATCCCCCCCAAAAAAAGGTCGATGCCACCTGCTTCCTCTATCATACGTTCATAATTCTCGCACTCTTCTATCAAGTCTGGAGCATTACCATTGAGAATATGTACATTCTTCGGGTTAATGTCTATATGATTGAAAAAATTGGTCCACATGAAAGAGTGATAACTTTCCGGATGCTCCTCGGGGAGACCGACATACTCATCCATATTGAATGTTACGACATTCGCGAATGAAACTTTACCTTCGTTGTAAAGACGAATGAGTTCTTTATAGAGTCCCAATGGAGAAGAACCCGTAGGACATCCCAAGATAAAGGGGTTATCTGCAGTAGGCTTCTTCTGATTGATTTTCTCTACTACATAATTGGCTGCCCAACGTGAAACAAGGGCATAATCGTCTAAGATAATTACTCGCATTTTAATTTATGATATTAGTTTTTATTTTCGTTTTGTCTATTTTATGATTCTCAGTTATTATTTGAATATACTCAGGAGAAATATGGGCTGCCGCCACAGCCAATATTCCAGGAAGGCTTACAACCAAACGCTTTTCACGTTTTCCTTTCAACTTGAGCATAGTGCCTACAGCGCCATCGAATACCCCTCCTACGATACGTACCTTTGTCCCTTTTTCCAGTTGCAACTCTTCCGGCCGATAATATATCAAATCCTCTTCATAATGACGGGCCACGTCCATGAACTCTTTCATCGCAACATCCGGAACAATCATCGTATGCCGTCCTGTACCGGAATGTGACTTCAAAAAGCCTATAAATGGATAGGATTTCTGAAATTCATCTGCTTGTTCATAGGTGGCATAGAGGAATAACAAGCCGGAAATCAAGGGTACCAATTCATGACGAGTCTGACCATGATAGGTACGCAACACATATTGTTTGGGTATAAAATAGCAAAGATCATTGCGGCGCACGAGTGCTTCCTCTGCCTTCTTCATGTTGTGGGCATATACACTCATTACATACCAATGTATGGGCTCATTTTCCGAATGTGACTCTTTACTATCCATGGGTTATTTCCGACCAGAATTTCTTGAACCTTATTTTTAGGATTGGACAATTCTACAACTCACCCCAACAAGTGTATTTTGCTTTTGCTCAACACATTGCAGGGCATTACTCAATAATATGCCGTATATTCTTAGTCTCATCGTATGCTAAGTTGGGAGCAAAAGTAACGATTTTTAAGAAAACGGCCAAACATAACACAAAAAATAAAAGGACAAAAGATATTAAATGTTCAACCATACAGAGAAGAATATAAGAGTCTGGACAGAATTTGGAAAATATTGCACGAAATACCTATTTTTGTATGCCTAATCGGATTTTTTGCAGTATCTTCGCCGCATCATTCTTAAAGAGAGATAGACTAATGAAAGATTTTTTCCGCGTTTTAGCACGATTTATTCCTCCATACAAAAGGTATCTGATACTAACAGTAGTTTTCAATCTTCTGTCAGCATTCTTGAATATTTTTTCATTCATGTTCATTGTACCTATCCTGCAAATCCTTTTCGAAATGGACAAGCAGGTATATGAATTCATTGCATGGAATACACCTGATGTCGGGATAAAAGATATAGCGCTGAACAACTTTTATTACTACATCACAAAAATGATTGAGGCACAAGGTCCCAGCACGACTTTGTTAGTATTGGGGGTATTCCTTGCTTTCATGACATTACTGAAGACAGGCAGTTATTTTCTTTCTTCAGCAACCATCATTCCCATACGTACAGGTGTAGTAAGAGATATCCGAGTACAATTGTATCATAAAATTATCAATCTGCCTCTTTCTTTTTTCAGCGAAGAACGAAAGGGAGACATCATAGCACGCATGAGCGGAGATGTTCAGGAAATCGAGAATTCCATCATGAGTTCATTGGATATGCTTTTCAAAAATCCGATACTCATCATAGCTTATTTCAGTACATTGATGCTTATCAGTTGGGAACTTACGCTATTCACGTTAGCTGTTCTGCCTGTCATGGGTTGGCTGATGGGATATGTCGGCAAACAATTGAAGCGCAAATCATTGGTCGCCCAAGGCTTATGGAGTGATCTAATGAGTCAGGTTGAAGAGACTTTAGGCGGCCTCCGTATTATCAAAGCATTCAATGCAGAGAACAAGATGGATAACCGTTTTATACAGGCCAACAATACCTACCGGAACACTATCAACCGAGTAAATATCCGGCAACAATTGGCTCATCCTATGAGTGAGTTCCTCGGAACAATACTGATAGTCATTGTACTGTGGTTTGGAGGTACACTCATACTCAATAACGAAAGTTCTATTGACGCACCGTCATTCATCTACTACCTTGTCATATTGTACAGTCTGGTGAATCCTCTGAAAGAGTTTTCTAAAGCCGGCTACAATATCCCTAAAGGATTGGCATCTATGGAGCGTGTGGACAAAATTCTGATGGCAGAAAACAAAATGCCAGAGCCTAAAGAGCCACAGGCCATCAAAGATTTAGAACACTGTATCGAATATAAAAATGTATCATTCAAATACGATACAAAATGGATCCTGAAGAATATCAACCTGACTATTGAGAAAGGAAAAACCATTGCATTGGTCGGGCAATCCGGTTCGGGAAAGTCAACATTGGTCGATTTGCTTCCACGTTTCTACGATGTTCAAGAGGGTGAGGTATGCATAGATGGTATCAATGTCAAAAATACAACATTGAAAGATTTGCGACATATCATGGGTAATGTAAATCAGGAGGCTATTCTCTTCAACGACACATTCTATAACAATATCACTTTCGGAGTCAAGAATGCCACTATGGAGCAAGTCATTGAAGCAGCAAAAATTGCCAATGCACATGACTTCATTATGGCCAGCGAAAATGGATATGACACCATGATTGGTGACCGTGGAGGAAAATTGTCTGGTGGACAACGCCAACGAATAAGCATTGCACGAGCAATTTTGAAGAATCCTCCTATACTTATCCTTGATGAAGCGACATCTGCATTAGATACAGAATCTGAACGATTGGTTCAAGAGGCTTTGGAGAGATTGATGAAGAGCCGTACAACTATAGCTATCGCCCATAGGCTCAGTACAATCCGAAATGCAGATGAAATATGTGTACTACACGAAGGAGAGATTGTTGAACGCGGAACACATGAGGAACTTTTAGCCAAAGACGGGTATTACAAAAAGTTGTGTGACATGCAACAAGTATAACAACGGGAGTAGAAACGTCAACGACGAGATTTGAAGAAGTCTTTCATTAAGGCAGAAGCTTCGTCTGCCAACACACCATGAACGACCTCTGTCTTAGGATGAAGAGCCTGCGGAGCAAAACGTTGATATCCACGTTTCTCATCAGAAGCGCCAAATACTACACGCCCCATCTGCGCCCATGCAATTGCACCTGCACACATGACACAAGGCTCTACTGTAACATAGAGGGTGCAATCATTCAGATATTTTCCACCTAAAGCATTAGCAGCAGCGGTAATAGCCTGCATCTCAGCATGGGCAGTCACATCATTCAACGTCTCTGTCAGATTGTGAGCGCGTGCTATAATACGTCCTTGACAAACAACGATGGCACCAACAGGCACTTCACCTGTATCAAATGCCATCTTGGCCTCTTGCAAGGCAATCTTCATATACTGAACGTCTTCCATACTATCGACGCATTTCGTGTTCATTGAACAATGTCGGGTAATCCTCTTCCATCATATTGCGATGAATAAACGAAAGTAATGTCTCACGCATCCAACGTCCTTTATTGGTTATCTTGTATTTTTTAAGATAACCATCCACTATCTGAGCCTCTTCCTCACTGACCAGACATACCATTCTCTGATGTCGTTTAGGCTCCACAGAAGATACTTTTACCCGTTTTTTTCCACTTTTTCTCATAATCATGTGCAAAAATAATGTTATTTTGTTGAATAACAAGAAAAAAGTATTTATTTTTGCGAATAAACAACAGGCAACAATATGAGTGGACATCTTACATTAGGAAAGGCTGGCGAAGACTTGGCCGTAAAGCACTTGCAAGAAAAAGGTTATTTTATACTTCACCGGAATTGGAGAAGCGGACATAAGGAACTTGATATTGTTGCGCGCAAGGACGAAGAATTGGTAGTGGTCGAAGTAAAAACACGCAGGAACAATCTATATGGAAACCCCGAAGATGCTATAGATGATAGGAAGATAAGAAAAATAGTGACAGCCACAGATGCCTATATGAACCGTTATCGGGTTGACTTGCCTGTGAGGTTTGACATCATCACCATTGTAGGCCAAGAAGAACCATATCAAATCGAGCATATTGAAGATGCCTTCTTCCCTCCTATCTGGAACTGACAAATTATCCCGTTTCATTAATCTCAAACAATAGACAGCTTATGAAAAATAGAAAAAAACATCCATTACATGGGTATGGATATGGAAACAGCTGCCTGGAGAATGTACAGGTCATCACACTGAAAGAAGTTGATTCTACAAACAATTATCTGAAACAACTTCCTGATGAAAAGATTGAACGTGATTTCGTAGTTGCTGTAACACAAAGCCAAACAGCAGGAAGGGGACAGAGAGGGAATTCATGGGAGTCTGAGCCTAAGAAGAATCTCATATTCAGCATCATGATGCGCCCGAACTTCATAGAAGCGAAAAACCAGTTCATCCTGTCGCAGGCTATGGCCTTGAGTATCAAAGAAACATTGGACAACTATGTCCGCTCACCACATCCACGCATCAAATGGCCCAACGACATTTACTGGAACAAAAAGAAATTATGCGGAATTCTTATCGAGAATGACCTTATCGGCAAACACATAGAAAAATGTATCATTGGAGTCGGCATCAATCTGAATCAGGAACATTTTTATAGTGATGCCCCTAACCCGGTTTCAGTTTGGCAAATTACAGGATTAACAACCGAACCTCTGACTATCTTACGCAAAATTTTGCAACGATTCATGACCTACTATGAGGAAATCAAACAAGGCAATATTCATGATTTGGTTGAACATTATCACAAAGCCTTGTTCAGACGTGTAGGATACCATAAATTCAGGCAAGATGGGATAGAATTTGAAGCACGTATAAGACAAGTAGAATCTGACGGACATCTGATTCTTGAAGATACCGACGGAAACAAAAAACGGTATGGTTTTAAAGAAGTTGAGTATGTTCTGTGAAAAAACCTATAATTATTTCTGCATACCTAAATTATTTTCTTTACTTTTGCAATATCAATCAATAAAACAAAAATATAACAGATGGCTAAATTCAAACGAATTCTCCTCAAACTGAGCGGCGAGAGCCTGATGGGAGAACAGAAATATGGAATAGACGAAAAACGTCTTGGTGAATATGCACAGCAAATCAAGGAGATTCACGATATGGGGGTACAGATTGGTATCGTCATAGGTGGTGGCAACATTTTCAGAGGATTGAGTGGTGCCAACAAAGGATTTGACCGTGTGAAAGGTGATCAGATGGGCATGTTAGCCACTGTTATCAACAGTTTGGGCTTGAGTTCTGCATTGGGTGCCATTGGGGTCAAAGCACGTGTCCTCACAGCTGTACGTATGGAGCCTATCGGAGAGTTCTATAGCAAATGGAAAGCCATTGAAGCAATGGAACAGGGCGAAGTGGTAATCATGTCAGCCGGCACAGGAAACCCATTCTTCACCACAGATACCGGTTCGTCCTTGCGTGGTATTGAAATAGAAGCCGAAGTCATGCTTAAGGGAACGCGCGTGGATGGTATCTATACTGCTGACCCTGAAAAGGACCCCACTGCAACCAAGTTTACAGACATCACCTACGATGAAGTATTGGCACGCAACCTGCGGGTAATGGATCTTACCGCCACATGCATGTGCAAAGAAAACAACCTGCCCATCTATGTATTCAACATGGATATCGTCGGCAACTTGAAAAAGGTGATGGACGGTGAGGAGATAGGAACATTGGTACATAATTGATTAATCATAAATTCATAATTCATAAATCCTATGATAGACGTAAATGTATGCCTCAACGAGGCTGAAGAGAAGATGGACATGGCCATCATGTACTTGGACGAGTCATTGGCACACATCCGGGCCGGAAAAGCAAATGTACGAATCCTGGATGGAATCCGTGTAGATTCATACGGTAGTATGGTACCCCTAAACAATGTAGCAGCCATCAGCACACCTGATGCACGTACTATTGCCATCAAGCCATGGGACAAAAGTATGTTCCGTGTAATTGAAAAGGCTATCATTGACAGCGATTTGGGTATCACCCCCGACAATAATGGCGAAATTATCCGTTTGGGTATTCCTCCCCTCACCGAGGAGCGTCGTAAGCAACTGGCCAAGCAGTGTGGCAAAGAAGCTGAAACGGCCAAAATCAGTATTCGAAACGCTCGTCGCGACAGCATCGATGCCTTGAAGAAAGGTATTAAAGATGGTCTGGCAGAAGATGCAGAAAAGGATGCTGAAGCCAAAGTCCAGAAACTCCACGACAAATTCATCAAGAAAGTAGATGAAATGCTTGCCGATAAGGAGAAAGAAATTATGACAGTATAAAATTAATTCTGAATTGTGAATTATGAATTATGAGATGATGACACGCGCAAGTTCCTCTAATTCATAATTCATAATTCATAATTCATAATTAAAATGCGCGGTTTAGTCATCAAGAACACTGGAAGCTGGTACACGGTACGTACCGACGAGAACCAACTTATAGAATGTAAAATCAAAGGAAACTTCCGTCTGAAAGGCATACGCAGCACCAATCCGGTTGCTGTAGGTGATTGGGTTCATATTATTCTTAATCAGGAAGGTACCGCATTCATTAGTGAAATTGAAGACCGAAAGAACTATATTATCCGCAAAGCCAGCAACCTCAGCAAGCAATCACATATATTGGCTGCAAATCTGGACCAATGCCTGTTAGTGGTTACTGTCAACTACCCTGAAACATCTACTACTTTTATCGACCGTTTCTTGGCATCGGCCGAGGCATACCGTATTCCTGTAAAGTTAGTATTCAACAAAATTGATTGTTACAACGAGGAAGACCTCCATTACCTGGATGCACTCATCAATCTGTACACGACTATCGGATATCCTTGTTTCAAGGTTTCGGCACTGACAGGGGAAGGAATCGAAGAGGTCAGGAATTCATTACAAGGACAAATCACCCTCTTTTCAGGAAACTCCGGGGTAGGAAAGAGTACCCTTATCAACACCCTGATGCCTCAACTGAATGTCAAGACAGGAGAGATATCCAATGTACACAACAAAGGAATGCACACAACGACATTCTCTGAAATGTTCCCTACCCCAAATGATGATGGGTACATCATTGACACCCCCGGAATCAAGGGCTTTGGAACTTTTGACATGGAGGAAGAAGAGGTCGGACACTATTTCAAAGAAATATTCCATCATTCGGCCAATTGCAAATACGGAAACTGTACCCACACTCATGAACCCGGATGTGCCGTGCGCCAAGCTGTAGAGGAGCACCTCATCAGTGAGAGCCGCTATACATCATACCTCAGCATGTTAGAGGATAAAGATGAAGATAAGTACCGACAAGGATACTAACTTTAATGATGCTGCAAAAAAATCCATAATTCACAACAATTATTACATAGTAAAGTAGAAACATTTTCGGATTTTTGCAGAAAAGTAAAATTATAAATCATAATCACACATGAAAAAAAGAATCTTACAACTAATCGCATGCATCATACTCTGCACAACAATGACAGATGCTATGGCACAACGTATCCAACAACAAATGGGACGAGGTATTGTAGCGGTGAAAAATGGCAATAATGCCCTCATCACTTGGCGACGTATGGCCCAAGAACCAGAAAATACACAATACAACATCTATGTCAATGGAACCAAGTTGAATGCTTCACCACTGACAAATACAAACTATCAAACGACTGCAGCAAGAGTTCCTGCAGGAAGCCAGATTACAGTGACGTTAGTGAACAATGGTGTTGAATCAGCCCAAAGCAATGCCCATACTGTAGGCAACTATGACCTGCGCAACATGTTCATGAGTATCCGTTTCGACGCTTCACCACTAAAGGCTGCTGATTACAACACGGCCTATGTATGGCCAGTCGATTTGGATGGTGACGGCGAGATGGATTATGTGGTCAACAGAAAGAGTAATACGAATGGACTTGACTGTTACGTAGAGGCTTACCTCTGTACAGGTCAGCACTTATGGACCGTCAAATTAGGCCCCAATGAATTGAGTTGTGCCGGACAAGATGATATGATTTTAGCATACGACATGGATTGTGATGGCAAGGGCGACGTTGTCATGCAAACCAGTGACGGCACTCAATTTTGGGACAGTGAGAACAAGACTTTCGGTCTTTATGTGAATGGTAAGACCACTGGTGACACTGATGGTGACGGCATTATAGATTATGAAACACAATCAAGTCGCAATGCTCCCCGATATATGACTGTGGTAGATGGTATGACCGGAGCCGAAAAGCACTCGGTAGAACAGACCTACAACAATGCCTATAACCGTACCAACAAGTCATCATTGATGGGCGATGAATACAACAAGCACGTGGGCCATGTCGGTGTATTCTACCCAGATGGTATCCACCCTGCTGTCATCATGGAATGGCACACACGTACATCCGGTGGAAGCCACACCTATTATAATAGTGCTTTCTCATACGACTTCAGTACAGGGAAAGCAGGGGAATGGAAGGAAATATTCTGCAAACCTACAGGAGGACCGGCTTTCCACCAGATACGTATAGCTGATGTAGATGGTGACGGACGCGATGAGATGCAGACTGGAGGATACACTATGGATGATAACGGAAACACGTTGAACAATCCGGGTATTGCCCATGGCGACCGTTTCCGTACCAGCGATATTGACCCCGAACGTCCGGGATTGGAGACTTTTGCCATCCAGCAGAATGCCGGGGACATGTTGGGACAGATACTTTATGATGCAGCCACAGGCAAGGCCATCAAGAAATGGTATCTTTCTTCTGTCGGCGACGTAGGTCGTGGCGAATGTATGGACATTGACCCAAACCACCTTGGTTGGGAAATGTGGAGCACCATGGGCGGAGTGTATAATGCTAAAGGCGACCTGATACCTGAGCACACTGCTCCCTACCCCACGGAAGGAATCTGGTGGGACAGTGATGCTGACCGCGAAATAGTCAGAGGAAGCGACAGCCATTATAACGTTTACATCCAAGATTTCTATAAAGGCCGTCTTATTGAGATTGCCAAACTGAGTAATTGGCGATACGTCACCGTCTATGCCATGCGTGCAGCTTTTTGGGGTGACATCATTGGGGACTGGCGCGAGGAGTTGATTCTGCTGCATAAAGAGAATGGTGTTTGTGTGGGTATTGTCGGTTTCACCACAGACTACACCACCAATATCAACAATATCTACTGCCTGCAAGAAGATCCGGCATACAGACTACAGTGTACCACCAAAGGTTATTACCAAAGTCCGAATACAGGTTTTTATCTCGGTTACAACATGCCACGCCCGCAATTGCCACCTTGTATGGTCACTGACCTGATATGGAAATCCACCAATACATTCACCAACTACGAACGTTCTTCCACCGAAACATTTACAGACGGCAAGAGTTTGTTATTGGACCTTCATACAGATTCAGAACTCACCCTGAATACGGACATCAATCCTTCAGTTGTATATGCCATGCCTGTAAATGGGCAGTCTATAACACTGAATGGCAATGGAAAATTAAATGGCGAAATGGCATTATGGAAGAGTCAGGCAGGAACATTCATCGTCAACTCACCTGTTGTCTACACAGGAAAAACGGTCATTTCGGAAGGTACTTTAGAGATGAATACGGAACTCGCCGGAGATTTGGAACTTCGTGCCCGAGGAACATTGGCTGGCAATGCCATCGTGAACAATATCACCTTTGAGGGTGCCCTCAATTACGAAGGCGGACGCATAGCCCCTGGAATATTCAAAAAGGAATTTGACAATTCCTCCATCGGAACCATTACCTTTAAAAAAGGATTGGACATAAACAAACGTACATTCCTGGAGATGGATATCGCCAACGAATCTTCAGCCGACCTGCTAAGAGTCGAAGGTGACTTGTCCATCACAGCACAATCCATATTCACCATTCGGCACTATGATGAAAAGTTAGAACCGGGCAAGTACAAACTGATAGAATATACCGGTACATTCAATGGAAAAGTTGAGAATCTCTCTGTACGCAACCTTACCGGACTTTCCTACACCATTGCAAACGAAGAAAATGCCATATACCTTATTATACATGAACAGCGCGAAGCAACAACTGGAGTAAAATGGATGGGAACAGAAAGCAACGTATGGGATTATCAGACTCCAAACTTCTCCCTTAACGGTAGCCCCACAGAATTTGTAGCCAACGACGGTATTGAATTCACAGACGAGGCCACCACAACAACCATCAACACATCAACATTGATGCCTACCCAATCTGCCACATTCACCAACAACACCAAAAATTATATTATTGAAGGAAACGGCGGATTCAGCGGAACAGGTTCTCTTATTATGAATGGAGGAGCCAAATTATTCTTGAATACAACCAAAAGCGATTATACAGGAGCTACAATCATCAACAATGGTCAGGTGACAGTCAAAGAACTTGCAGATGGAGGTATCCCCAGTTCCATAGGAGCCGCTACGACATCAGCCGATAATTGGAAAATAGGAAAAGCTACGCTGATAGTCAACAATGCCAACACATCAACCAATCGTGGCCTTACCGTTACAGATTCTGCAACCATACAGGTAAACAGTGGGACAACAGCATTCAAGGGAATTGTCAAAGGAAGCGGCACTCTGATAAAAACAGGAGGCGGACAATTGAATCTAAACAGCGCCAACAGCTATACCGGAGGTACTATCCTGAAAAAAGGCACTTTGGCACAAGGAGCCTGGAATGCCACAATCGGCTCTATCGGCTCCCCCATTACAGTAGAAGATGGAACCATTGTCATTTTCAATCAAAACAGTACTTCGACGGTGCCAAATTTCAATTATAAAGTCAATTTGATAAATAATGGGAAGTTGACTCTCAATGCGGGTCAACGTTGTTATATCAATGGCAGTTTCAGCGGGGAAGGAAGCGTGACATTGACCATCCCCTACGTCCGTACGGACATGATGGCCGACTGGAGCAAGTTCAATGGCTCACTATCTGTAACAGGAAGTGACTTCCGTCTTTGCAAGGCCATGGATTTCAAAGGCACAACCATTACATTGGGTGATGGTGTCCATATGGGGCACTACGGCAGTGGAGGTTCCTCAAGCAAATCGCTGACCAGCAGCATAGGTGCATTGGCTTCATCAGTCACTACATCATGGGTAGGAAATGGGACCTATAAAGTCGGGTATAACAACAAGAATGCAACCTTTGCCGGTACCATAGCTTCAACAGTCCATAAGTATGGTACAGGGAATTGGACACTTACAGGCACTGCAAACACTGGTACCATCTTCATCTATGAAGGATGTGTCATTGTCAATAACACATCAGGCGAAGGTGCAGGTATTGTAAATATTCAAAATGGAGGAACTCTCCTCGGCAAGGGTATAGTAAAGAATATCATTCTGAAAAAAGGTGCAACAGTCACAGCGGGACAATTACCAACACTGAATGGAACCCTCACCGCAACTGGATTACTGAATTCAGAAGGTGGGGCAACAGTACGATTGAAGATTGGAAAACGCATCAATGACAAACTGAGTATTGCCGGTAATGCCACTTTTGGAAAAGACACATTGGATATTGTAGTGTCCGAAGACCGCACAATCTCTGTCGGTGAAGAATTCACTCTATTCGATTGCCAAGGAACCATTAGTGGAAGTTTCATTATCAAAGGTACACCAGGAGAAGGTATGGTATGGGATACAAGTGACCTACTCAGTCAAGGCATCATCAGAGCAGCCATCTCCGAAGGAATCCACTCAATAGGAAAAGATGCAGTACATGTCTATCCGCAAATTGTTAAAGAAAGATGTCATATCGATGCGACACGTACTTGTACTGGTAATATAACCATGCAGCTCACTGATATGTCTGGACGTATAGTACAGGAGTCCGCATGCCAAGCAACCCAGATATTATCCATCGAGATGGGTCATCTGCCTGCAGGATTATATTTGATTCGCCTTACACATAACGGAGAAAGCGAAATTACCCGAGTGATGAAAGTTTATTAATATAGGACTATATAATATAAGAAATGAGGGTGTGTCAAAATGATGCGCCCTCATTTATTATATCACAAAGCCCCTACTTTCACAAGCTGGGGCTTTGATATATCCTAAAGTTTTTGTATCTTTAGGCATAGTAAATACATTATGGCAAAGATACACTTTCAT
>JAZQAG010000008.1:0-48153 GCA_045545095.1 Phocaeicola sp.
TTCGCTTGAGCAAAGCGAAAATTCCGCGCCTAATAAATTTACTTTGTCAAATCCACACCGGCAGCTTTCAAACCTTTGGCCAACATCTTGGCGTTCAGTTCGGCACCCTTCTTGGAGGTGTGGGTGTGGTCGCGCTTGTAGTAGGCAGCGGCTTTCTTTTCGCCCTTCTTGTCGAGGTAGTCGGCCGTCAGGTTATGGAGGTCAACAAAGAGACAGCCTGTCTGCTCAGCTACCTGCTTGGCCCACAGTGCGGCACATGTCTTGCGGCGCTCAATTTTGCCATCGGTCCACTTGTTGCGCGGAGTGAAGCTGACGAGGATGGGGGTGGCACCCTTTTCACGTACGTCCTGTACGAACTTGCGCAGATACCATCCGAAGGTATAGACTACCTTATATTTGCGGTCAGCCTCCATCAGATAGACGTGGCTGCTATCAGCAATGCCATTGATGACGGCACGTGCCTTGCCTGTGTTGATGGGACCCATATCGTTGTGGCCGAATTGGATGAATACGTAGTCACCCGGTTGAAGACTGTTATACACCTCATCCCAACGGCCTTCGTCGAGGTAGGTACGTGTGCTACGTCCGGCCTTGGCATTGTTGTAGAGAGTCACCTTGGTGGTGTCGAAAGCGCATGCAGCCACGCTGCCGAGTCCCCACATGCCGTCCTCTTCCTTGTCGGTGTTCTTCACGGTAGAGTCACCGGTGAAGAATACGACAGGTTTGCCTGGCTTGCGGTTCAGTCCCTTCACGGTGGGTGTTACCAACGGTTTCAGGTATTTCTTCAATTCCAAATTAGGGAGGGCTGCAATACCCTCGGCGGCAGAACGGGCATTGATGCGCGCGCCGAATTCGCTGGTATGGATGCGGTCGCGATAGAACATATAGTTCACCTTCTCGGGACCAAATGTCTCAAACTTGCGGGCGGTAATCTCTTCGAGGTTAACGAAAGGAACATTCTCTTCGGCACAAACTTCCTTGATCCAAGGGGTGAAATTGTTTTTCTTACGAGTCAGTACGCCCTCCTTCTCCCATGAGTTGCGCGGTGTGAGCGACATCAGGATGGGATGTGCCCCTTTGCTGCGCACGTCGTTGATGAAACGGCGCATGTATTCACCGTAGGTATAGACGGTCTCCTTAACACCAGTCTCTTTGATGGTGACGTTGAGCGAATCCTTGCCGGTGCCGGGGATGCTGGCACGGGCGCGTCCTTCGTCATACGGACCGTTGTCGTTGTGTCCCAATTCGATGATGACCCAGTCTCCCTTCTGTACACCTTTCAATACGGCAGGCCACAGGCGATTGTAGAATGTACGGCTGCTGGTGCCACCCAAGGCATGATTCTCAACAGTGATTCGCTCCTGGTCGAAATATTCGCCGGCAAAGTATCCCCATCCCCACTGGCCGTTGTTACCGTTGCCCAACGTACCGGTACGCATGGTGGAGTTACCCACGAGGAAGAGTACGGGATTGTTGCCTTTGCGGCTTGAACCTGCCACGGGGCGTGCCGTATTGGCCTTGTTGAGGCTGTCCAGGGTGAGGTCTCTTACTTTGTTCACATCTTCCAATCCTCCTCGTCGAGGGCGTCTGTTCTCTTGTGCGGTCAGGCCCAATGTCATGGCTAAGGCTGCACAGCATAGCAATAAGTTTCTTTTCATAGTTGTCAGTTAATAGTTCTTGTTTGTTATCAAGTCAATAAATATTCGAAATCTAATCCTATCAGGTTTTGTCATTTGACAATCATCTTGCGGCTGATGGTTTGCCCGGCGGTTTGAATGCGTACGATGATTATGCCCGAATAGCCATGTGTACAGATGGTTGCAGAGCCGTTGACCATAGTTTCGGTTAATAATATGCCATCGGGGGTGTAGAGGGTTACGGTAGCTTCAGGGGCTACTATGGTGATACCTTCTTCAGTTCCGGACAGATGGATGCGGTCGAACTTTTCGTCCTTCATCATTTGGGGATCAAGGTCGGTGAGTGTGCTGACATCTGCATTGATGACACGTCCGGTATTGGCATCGAGCAATATACATACCAACTTGCCGTTTTCGGGACTGGAAAGAGCTGATAAGGCTCCATCGAAGGTGATGGATGTACTGATGGCTTCTCCGCTCTTCACTGTGGCAGGTACAATGCCTGAATAACCGCTGATGGCACCCTGTTCGCTGGCTAGTACGGCACGGGCCACATCATGGTAGGCAATTTGGACGGTAGCTTGTCCACCATACTTGCCATTCTTTCCCCAATCACCATAGATGGGGTCTGTGGCATTGGCTCGTCCATTGGTTTGTACCCCCACCAATCCGTCCTCCAAAAGGACATAGAATACATTAGCGGCAACACCGGCTTTGTTGATGGCATAGGTGATGTCGGTACTTACTTGCAGGCTTCCAGTCGTACGGTCATAACCCGCTTTGGTGATGTCAATGTCGGCATCGGCTTCGGTCTCCAACTCGCTCAATACATGATCCATCCACGATTCGTTGCCTTTGGCCGAAGTGAAGGAATACTCATAAGTGTCGGTATTGATGACAATGGGCGAAGTGATGGTGTCGCGACGGTTCACACGGGCGGTAGGCAGGGCGGTCAGGCCCAACGCTGCGGCATAATCGTCATTGGCATAAATGTCATTGTTGTGGATGCAGACAGGGATAATCTTGTCGGGGAAAGAGGTGGAAATATGCTCGAGAGCCACCATGCCGTCGGGACAATTGGTACACCAAGTGCCTGTAATCTCTTCGATGACCACCTTCTTGTTAGTGGCAAAGGCTAGATTCTTGATTTTGAAGTTGCTGGTCTTGGTCTCTCCGTTCAAAATAACACCGATAGTCAACAGGTTTTCTTCACCGACCTTCAAGGGGAGGAGAGTGTTGAACTTGAAATTGTAGATGGCCCCATTTTTCAGTGCGAGATTCGCTTCACGGATAGTGTCGCTCACTGTTTTGTCTTCGTTGTGGAAGAACACCGTAATGTTGTCATATACCTCATTCTCATCGGTGACCTTTACAATTCCGCTGACGAATGTATGCTCCTGATTGACAAGGGTAGTCTTGCTATTGAGTGCCAGCAGGCATCGACTTTTGTACACCACTTTGATGTTGTCCACGAATATGGCGCTCTTGTCAGTACACAGGTTTGCAAAGGCTATATATACATTCTTTTCCGCAAAATTTTCGAGTGAGAGACGATAGTGGCTCCAATCACCAGACAGAGCCTCTTCGCTGTCTCCAGGAGTCACCAACTCGTTGAAAATGCATGCTCCTTCTGTTATAATCTTGTTGATAGTCTCTTCGGTCATTTGGGTATAGACGGCATCATCCGTATATACATATATCCTCAAAGAGTCGCTCTTACTTGCCAGATAGGATTGGACATCGAAATCGAGGTAGCAGAATGCGTTTGGCAAATAGAGTTGGTTGGTCACCATCCAGTCGTTGGATTTTCCGGCTACACTGTACATGGAGATACTGGCGGCACAGAAGTCGGGAGTTGATTCGTCCTCACGCAATGTGAAATTCCAAGGGGTGTTGTCGGTATCGAATGTCCACCCTTGGGCTACTGCGTTGGGAACCAGATGGTCTCCTTCGTAAAGCATGAAATTATTGTACGAAGCAGAGGGGTCAGAAAAATCGTCGGCAAAGAGCAACGTGTCAGCTGGTGGCTCTGGTACGTAAGCTCCGATATAGTGGTAAGTGATTTCTTCATTGGCACAGTTACCCATGATGTCAGTGACTGAACCGGCTGGAATCTTGACGATGTAGTTGGCATCCTTGAACAAGTTGCGTTTGGTGTCCGGATAAGCAGCCAGCATATTGGCGGATGTGGCAAGGGTCAGTTCGCTGATTGCCGTGCCTATACCCTCCTGATAGAGGGCGCCTTTGGCACCTTCGACCAATGAGATATTAGTGTCAAACTGCATGGTCACAGGTATATTGTAACTCAATGAAGCAACCTCTGTGCCATCTTCCAAATTGACGGCTACCACTTGGACAGGCTTCTCGCTACGTCCGGTGTAAGAAATTTCTATGTCGCGGTTATAAGTGGTGGTCTCTCCCAAGCGGAATGTTCCTGCAGGAATCTTGACGGTGTATTTGGCACCGTCTTCTAGTGGGGTGTTTCGGAAATTTATGTAGAAACTGAGACTTTGTCCAGAATTGTTTGTCGGAGTAATGGAGATGGAGGTGCGGACGGGTGTCGTTGCACCTTCCTTATAGAGCGCAGCTTGTGCACCTTCAACCACGGTCGGGGCTTTGTCGAAAGTGACGGTCAGTGTGCGGAGATAGGTGAAGGATGAACCATTCTCTGGATTTACCGTAAAGCGTGAAAGTAAGTTTACATTACTGGCGGCACTCTCGATGCTTTCGGGTAATGTGACAGTATAATTCCCCTCGTTGACGGCAAGACCAGCCAATGTATAACCATCGGTTGATATGGAGACTATCAATCCGGAATTGTCAAGCCCAGTTCTTGCGGAGAAATCTATGCCGTATGCTTCGCTGAGAATCAATTCCAGATTGTAATAATATCCGTTAATGAAAAACATTGTCGTGCGGTAAGGGTTACTAATGGGAGAGGCTACGGCCATTAATCCATTGTTGAACATGGCGGTAGCAGCAGCTCCATGGTGCTCAGTTGTGGTATAGGGTACAAATGTTTTCGTCTTGGTGTTATAAGTATATGGTATTTCCTGCTGGTCGGGGTAATCGGACCCCTCAATCGGAGTAATCAAGCGGGCCGTACCTCCTATCCATTCGCCGTTGGTGCTGAGACAAGCGTTGGTGACGGTGCTTCCTGTAGAGAAGAATTCCTCTGTTCCGATGATTTCTCCCTTTTGCTCGGAAACATAATATACAAAGTGTTGGACTTCGGCTGGATAGATGTAGTTCAATCCTCCGATGAGAATGTTGCCATCGGCCGAAATATCTATCAGACGACACAATTGGCTACCGTTTCTTCCGCTTGGAATGTTGGGAAGTTCCACTATTTCACCGTTTTTCCACATGGCGGGATACTCTTCATAGCCTCCATCCAGATTGCCACTGTTGTTGTGAAGGGTCCCCACCATGTATTCTCCATTTGGGGTGACGGAGGTCACATAACCTGCGGCATCAGGCATGGAGGAGGGTAGGGGAAGGTATTCCCATGTAATGCTACCGTCGTCCTCGATGCGGCAGATAGCAGGCTTGCCTTGATGGGAGCCGACGATGGTTTTTCCGTCATCGGTTACATCGCGTGCACCACAATCAGGAGAGACCAGTTTTTCACTCTCACTCAATAGGGATAATATAGTCCCATTCTGTGTGTTGAACAAGTAAGGGTAATTCTCCAAAGTGGAGTTGTTGGCATCGACATTGCTGGCTACGGCCCATTTCCCATTATCAGACAATTTGTTGATATATACAGTCTCAGATGTTGCATACGAATGGATGGTTGGCGAGGTGTTGGTTTGTGCCGTTGCCGATTCTACAAATATGCAACAAAATGCGAATAATGCAGTGTATATTTTTCTCATATTTATGTTTTTTATTGATTTTAAGTGTTAAAACGTTCGCAAAAGTAGCCTAAAATGGCAAACAATACAACAAATTGCATTATTTTAACTCAAAACTGATTTGATATTCATTCATTATAATTAATTTTGCATCCGAAATTATTAAAAAGTATTAGAGATGAAGAGAATTATCAGCTTGGTTACCTTGGCGTTTATTTGTGTAGCCTTGCATGCCCAACTTCCCTCTGTGAAGTTGAAAACACTGGAAGGAAAGACTATTGATACAGCAAAATTGAATAATGATGGGAAACCTTTCATCATCAGTTTTTTTGCCACATGGTGCAAACCCTGTAATCGTGAATTGAAGGCTATCCATGAGAATTATGCAGATTGGCAAGACGAAACAGGGGTTAAAGTTATTGCTGTGTCTATCGATCAGGCTCATCAGATTGCCAAAGTGAAACCGATGGTAGATGGTGCCGGTTGGGAATACGAGGTTCTGTTGGATCCGAATAGCGATTTCAAACGTGCATTGGGTGTCAATATGATTCCTCATGTGTTTATTGTTGATGGTAACGGTAAAATTGTGGATCAGCGTAGTGGATACACGGAAGGTGCTGAAGAGCATCTTATCGAAAAGGTGAGAGAACTGGTTGCCAAAAAATGATGAACCACTTGGTTAAAAAGGAGTAAAATAGGATATTAGAGAATGTTGAAATTTACACGAGGGGTTGCCATATTTGGTATGGCACTTATATCTGTGGGCCTTGCCGCACAGGAAAAAGTCACTTTGAATGGTAGCATTCAGAGTGACATTTTGTTGCCTCAAGAGGACGAGTCTATTGGAACAAAATATGATAGCAATTCGGACTTCTTGACCAATACGTATGCCGATCTTCATTTGAGAAGCCGATGGATAGATGCGGGAGCACGTGTGGAGTATATGGATTATCCTCTGCCTGGTTTTGAAAAAGATTTTCAGGGATGGGGTGTGTCTCATCTTTACCTGAAAGCAAAGTTTGACCAAGGAGTGGATTTGACTATTGGTGATATTTATGATCAGTTTGGTAGTGGATTCATCTTCCGTTCATATGAAGAACGTAGTTTGGGTATCGACAATGCATTGCGTGGTCTTCGCTTGAACATTACGGGTATTGATGGTCTGAGTTTGAAATTCCTCGGTGGCGTACAGCGTCGCTATTGGGATTGGGATGACGATTATTTGGTTGGCGGTGCCGATGCAGAGGTGAACATTGATCGATTCAGTACCAAAATGCAGGATAAAGGTATCAATTGGATGGTTGGTGCTTCATTTGTTGCCAAGTATGAGGAAGACGAGATGTTGCTCGTCAATCCTGTCCAGCGTCTGAATCTTCCCGAGGTGGTGACGGCATTCGATGTGCGTACTCGCTATCAGCAGGGTAATTATAGCTTCTTGGCCGAGTATGCCATGAAGAGTCAGGATCCTTCGTTTGATAATGGCTATATATATAAAAGGGGGAATGCTTTGATGCTTTCAGCCTCTTATTCAAAACGTGGTATGAGCGCCTTGTTGCAAGCCAAACGTAGCGAGGATATGTCATTCCGTAGCCGTCGTTCAATGAATGGAACCAGTACATTCCTTAATCATATGCCAGCTTTTGCTTACCAGCATACCTATGCATTGGCTGCCCTTTATCCTTATGCTACCCAAATGGCTGGTGGAGAGTGGGCTATGCAGGGAGAATTTGGTTATACATTCAAACGTAACACATTCTTGGGTGGAAAGTATGGTACCAATCTGAAGTTGAACATCAGCTATATTCGTGCGATTGATCGTGAACCTGTGGCAGATGGTAAGATCATGGGAACGGATGGTTATACATCTTCATTCTTCAAGTTTGGAGACGAGACTTATTACCAGGATATTAATCTCCAGTTGGAGAAAAAAATATCCAAGGCATTCAAGTTGAATTTGATGTATATGAACCAACGTTACAACCAAGGAGTGATTGAGGGACATGGTGGTATGATTAACTCGGATATCTTTGTGGGTGAGGCAAAGTATCAGTTCAACAAGAAGCTGACACTACGTGGGGAGTTGCAGTACTTGACAACCTCCCATGAGAGTGGTGATTGGATGTATGGCTTGCTCGAACTTTCGGTGCTTCCTTACTTGATGTTCACGGTGAGTGATATGTACGGTAAACCGGCCATCAATGGTGGTCTTGAGTATGGTGAGAAAGAACACTATTATATGGGCTCAGTCACTTTCAACTACAATGCTCATCGCATCATGGCCGGGTACGGACGCACTCGTGCAGGTTATAACTGCTCGGGAGGTGTATGTCGTTATGTGCCAGCCAGCAAGGGTGTGAATATTTCCTATAACTATAGCTTTTAACTACTATGAAGAGACACCTTATATATATAATAGGTATAGCAGCTTCTATTTTTACGGCTTGCGAAAATATCTCAGAAGACGAACGCTTTTTGGATGTTGAGGGTGTTACCGCCCAACGTGTAGTACTTTTGGAAGATTATACAGGACAAGCTTGTGTGAATTGTCCGAATGCGCACTCTGAGGCTACAATGCTTCATGAACAGTATCCCGAAAATTTGATTATCGTGGCAATGCATGCAGGTCCTCAAGCTATTGCAGCCCCCTCTGGCTTGAAACAGCAAGAAGGGGATGTATATGCAGATGCTTTTGGGGTGAAGACTTACCCTAATGGATTGATAAACCGTCGAGGAGGACTTAAAGATTTTCCTTCGTGGGGGGCTGCTGTATATGATGAACTGCAACGTGAATCTACGTTGAATCTTTCTGTAAATGCGGAAATCGTAGATGGTAAACTGATTGTGATGACAAACCTATTGGCATTGGATGCTTTGGTAGGAAAATTGCAATTGTGGTTGCTTGAGGATAGCCTTGTGGGGCCCCAAATTACTCCTAATGGGCCTCAACTCCAGTATGTGCATAATCATGTTTTCCGCGCCTCTCTCAATGGGACATGGGGAGAAGAGACTTCTATGGCTTTAGGCGAACAGAAAGAGTTGAAGCATGAGGATATAGTCCTAAATGAGGCATGGAACCCCGAGAATCTATCCGTAGTGGCATTCGTGTACGACGATAATGGTGTCATGCAAGCGGCTCATTGCAATGTGAATAATAACAATTAAATCAGATAAATTTATGAGGAAATTTTTTACTCTTTTGGCTGCCATGGTGTGTAGCTTTTCCTCTTTTGCTCAAGATATCCAACTTGAGACAAAAGATGGGCAGATAATTGAAAATGGTTCAACCGTTGTTGTTAAAGGTGAGATGGTGGACATGATGATTTATGGACAGTTCGAGTCAAATCTTTATGTGCGCAATTTGACTGAAAGTAATCAAGGTGTGTATGCTGAAATGAAAGCTGTAACCGGTGACTCTCAAATTTGTTGGGGAGGCTCATGTGTCCCTGTAATGGTGGGAAACAGTTACACAACTAAAATGGGAGTAGTCAGTGCTTCTTCATCAACAAGTCTCTTGATAGAGAGTCTTGTAATGGACCCGGATTATATGAGTGCGACTGTAACTCGTACTATTGAGATTACCGTATGGACAGACAAGAAGCCCGAGGAGAAAGTGACAGCTATCGTTACATTCACTAACGATCCGACTCTTTCCATTGAAAACTCTGAGGTAAAGGCGCACATGGTGTATGCTAAGGATAATGTACTTTACTATAATTTCCCTTATGCAGCTAATCGTCAGTTACAGGTATATAATGTAGCTGGAAACCTTTGTCAGAATGTACGTCTTACCAGTGAAGCAGGTGCTCTTCATTTGGAAGGTATGTCCAAGGGCATTTATCTCTATCGTATCATTGAAGGTGGCAATAAGGGTGCCAGTGGAAAATTGCTCGTAAAATAAACGTACAATACAAGAATAAGTTGATTGAAATAATATAGAAGAGATGAAGAAACATTTGTGTTTGTGGATCTTATCCCTCCTTATCCCCATTGGTGCTTTTGCACAGGTGACAGCCAGTGGTGTGGTTATTTCAGGTGAGGATAATTTCCCTATTATTGGTGCCGCCGTAATGTGCAAGGAGCATCCTACGGTAGGTGCTGCGACTGATTATGATGGCAACTTCACCTTGGAAGTCCCTGCGGGTACAACCAAATTAGTCATCAAATATATGGGATTCAAAGATCAGGAAGTCACTCCAGCAACAGGGTTGAAGATTGTGCTTATGCCTGATGTTGAAGAAATTGAAGACGTCGTAGTGACTGGTTTCCAGAAGATTGATCGTAAGATGTTTTCAGGTTCAGCCCAAAAGGTGACAGCTGAGGAGGCCAAAATTGATGGCGTGGCTGATATCAGCCATGCGTTGCAAGGTAAAGTAGCTGGTGTGGAAGTACAATCTGTATCAGGAACTTTCGGTGTCGCTCCTAAGTTGCGTGTACGTGCTCCGTCCACCATTTATGGTAATACAGCACCGCTTTATGTGGTGGATGGCGTAATCCTCGAAGATGTGCAGGAGATGACAGCAGATGACCTTTCGTCAGGTGATGCTTCTACCATGTTGAGTTCTCGTATTGCAGGTATTAGCCCAGAGGATATTGAAGATTTCCAAATTTTGAAGGATGCCAATGCCGTGGGTCTCTACGGTGCTCGTGCTCGTAATGGTGCTATCGTTATTACGACTAAACGTGGTAAGAAAGGACATACTTCACTTTCATATTCAGGTGAGTTCACCTATCGTATCCGTCCCTCTTATTCTCAGTATGACATCATGAACTCTCAGGAGCAGATGTCTGTTTATCAGGAGATGAAACAGAAGGGATGGCTTTATCATGCAGATATGTCTGCAGGTACCGTGATGAATGGTGGTAGCTATTTTTTGATGAACGATTTGATTTACAAAGGCCAATTGTCTAATACCCCTCAGGCTATTGCTGGTTATGAACGTTATTTGGAGAATCTCAATACTGATTGGTTCGAGGAACTTTTCAATAGCAATATCCAACAGTCTCATAGCCTTAGTATCACAGGTGGTACGGATAAGGGGTCTTACCGCGTATCGTTGAGCTATCGTAATGATCCGGGTTGGACCAATGCCGAGGCTTTGAACCTTTATACTGCATCGATGAGTGCATCTTATGACATCAGCAAGAATTTGAAGTTGACACTTTTGTCTAATGCATCTTATCGTGACCAAAAGGGGTTCAATGCCCTTGACCGTGTGGAGAATGTGGTGACGGGTGAGTATGAGCGTGACTTTGATATTAACCCCTTCAATTATGCCGTCAATACTAGCCGTACAATGGCTCCCTATGATCGCAATGGAAACTATCAGTACTATCGTCAGTATTACGCTCCTTTCAATATTTTGGCTGAACAAGATCTCAATACAATGGATATTGATCAGTATGACATCAAATTCCAGGGTGAGTTGGAATGGAAGCCAATGAAAGGATTGACATTGAATGGTTTGATGGCCTATAGTGTCAATTCTACTCATCAAGGACGTCGTGTGTATGATGACAGTAACTTTGCCAATGCATATCGTGCAGCCGATAATGCTACTATGGCTGAGAATAATAAGTTCCTCTACCGTGATCCTGAAAATCCTGATGCCTTGCCCGAAGTGGTGATGACTGACGGAGGATTCTATAACACCAAGAAACAGATGATGAACAGCCTCTATCTGCGCGCAACAGCCAGTTATGATGCGATGCTTACAGAGGATTTCCGTTTTGGTCCGATGATTGGTGCCGATATGCGTCGTACAGATCGTAGTACAGGATGGAATGATGGTTATGGCTATTCATGGAGTGGTGGTGGTAATCCTGTATTGGACTACCGTATGATTCAGGAGTTGTTGGTTAATGGTTCTGAATATTATGGATTCCAAGAGACTTATGACCGTGCTGTTGGTCTTTTTGCTAATGTTGCCCTCTCTTGGAAAGAGAAATATATCCTAAATCTTATTGGACGTTACGATGGTTCTAACCGTATGGGTCGTGCAAAGGATGCACGTTGGTTGCCCACGTGGAGTATCAGTGGCAAGTGGGATATCGGTTCTGAAGATTTCATGAAGGAGCAGAATATCTTCTCTTCTTTGGCTCTCCGTGCTTCGTATGGTTTGACCGCAGACTTGGGTCCTGTATCAAACTCATATGTACAGTATTATTATGGAGATAGTTGGCGCCCTTTAACCAATGCCAATCAGTCAGATGTGGAGACTTCTATCTATATCAATAGCTTGGCTAATGATGAACTTACTTGGGAGAAACAGTATGAACTTAACGTGGGTATTGATATGGGCTTCTTGGATGAGCGTATCTCTTTGTCAACAGATATTTACTCACGTCGTACTTTTGATCTCATAGGTTTGGTATATACTTCCGGTGTCGGTGGCCAAGGCTATAAGTGGGGTAATGTCGGAGAGTCCAAGGCATGGGGTATCGAGGCTACTCTTTCAACTCAGAATATTGTTTCCAAGGATTTCAATTGGAGCTCTCATTTGACATTTGCCCATTCAAAGAATGAAGTAACAGATCTTGAAGCTGTCTATAATGCCATTACTATGTGTATGCCTTCGGGAGTAGCTGTTGAAGGAAAACCTATTCGTGGTCTTTATTCATATCGCTTTGCCGGACTTTCAGAAGAGGGACTTCCTAAAATTGTGAATCAGGATGGCCGAGTTACTACCTATGATATAAATTTCCAGGATCGTAATGGTGCTGAATATTTGAAATATGAAGGCAGTGTTGACCCTACAATTTCGGGAGGTTTGCGAAACTCTTTCCGTTGGAAAAATTGGAGCGCTAACGTATTCTTCTCTTATCAGTTTGGAAATAAAGTTCGTTTGAATCCGGAATTCTCTTCTTCTTATTCTGATATCAAAGCTATGGGTAAGAGTTTCAATAACCGTTGGATGGTGCCCGGTGACGAATACAGGACCAATGTTCCTGCTATCGCATCAGCTCGTCAAGTATCTCAGAATTCCCAAATTGGTTATGGATACAATGCCTATAATTATTCAGATGTGCGTGTTGCTGACGGTGGATTTATCCGTATGAAGGAACTTTCTTTGGGTTATACCTTCACAGAACCGTGGGTGAAAGAGATTGGTTTGAGCAATTTACAGTGTCGTCTGACCGCTTCTAACCTTTGGTTGGTGTATAGCGATTCCAAACTTAATGGTCAGGATCCTGAGTTTATCCAGTCTGGTGGTGTAGCTATGCCTACTCCCAAGCAGTTGACATTTAAGATTAGTACAAACTTTTAATGGATAAAGATTAACAATGAAGAATAACAGAATAATATATTGGACACTTGCTGCAGTCTTTTCCTGCGCTTTCACTTCGTGTGACGATTTTTTGGATAAAGACCCAGACAATCGTGTCTATCTTGATTCACCAGAGTTTGTCGAGAAACTCTTGGTATCGGCATATCCCGAAGCTGATTTTGCCTTCTGTGAGGCTATGTCGGACAACTCTGGAGACCGAGGTTTAAGTGCTATCCTGAATGATCCTGAAATAGAACAACCTTACTTGTGGAAAACTTCTACAGAGACCTATCAGGGAACATCTACCAACTATTGGATGAACGCTTATGCCTCTATCTCTGCAACAAATCATGCATTGGAGGCTATCGAAAAGTTTGAAGCTCAGGGACGTGGTGAAGAGGTTCGTCATGCTCGTGGTGAAGCATTGCTTTGCCGTGCCTATGCCCATTTTATGTTGGCTAACCTCTTTTGTATGCCTTATAATCCTGCCACTGCGGATACAGAATTAGGTATTCCTTATGCTACAGACCCGGAGACTACATTAAATCCTTCGTATGAACGTGGTACATTGGCTGAGACTTATGATAAGATTGAAGCAGATTTGTTGGAAGGTATAGAACTTTTGCCTGCATCTTATGCTAAGGCTTCTTCTTATCACTTTACTCGTAAGGCTGCGTATGTTTTTGCTTCTCGTTTCTATTTGTGGAAGGGGGGCGAGGAGAACTTCCGAAAGTCTTTGGAGTATGCCAACCGTGTATTGGGCGATGTCTATACGGATAATCCTGCCAGTATGCTCCGTCAATTGAACGATCCTACTAGTGATTACTTGGGCGATTATTACGATGCACAGACTATCTATACGTCATCAGCAGAACCCGCAAACCTTCTGTTGGTTGCCTGTATCTCCAATATGTCCTATCAACCCTATTGGCGCTATGGAATGACTGCTTCCATTCGTCAGTCTGTCTATTTGAATGGTTTGTTAGGATATCCTTTGGCCTATCAGACCAATGGTGGATATGATTTCCTTATTCATCGTCCTATTTGGAGAGAATATTTCCAACAGACCAGTCTGAATGCCAATATCGGTTATTATGTAGCTGTAATTCCTCTTATTACTATGGAGGAAGCGTTACTTAACCGTGCTGAGTTGTTTGCTTTGCTTGGAGAGTATGACAAGTCATTGATAGATATCAATACATTCCTTTCCAAACGTTATGACCTTGATGGATGGGACGGCTCCAAGATCCAACCTAGTCGTATTATTTTGGAATATGGCAAGAATACATCTAAGACTGATTGGAAGGAAACGTTGAAACTCAAGCCCTACTTCCGTGATTTTACCGAAATCCAAGATGGTAATCAGGATACCTGTTATGCATATGTCAATGCTATTTTGGCTATGCGTCGTGCAGAGTATCTGGGAACAGGATTCCGTTGGTTCGATATCCGTCGTTATGACATTCCTATTGTTCACACTTCTGTTACCCATCCTACAGATACTTTGAAATCTGGTGACCGTCGTCGTGCAATTCAGATTCCTGACCAGTCACAGGGTAGTGGTATGGAACCCAACCCTGCTGATGAGACTCGTGTGCCTCAGGCCATGAAGACGGCAGCTATGTCTAAGGGATTCCTTTTGCCGGAATAATTGTTCATTCATTTTGACATTTAATATAATTATGCAAAACAGCAATATAAAGAAACTTTTTTGGATGATGCCCTGCTTTGTGCTTGGCCTGTCATCGTTCGTTTTCACTTCATGTGACGATGATGACATCAGTGGTAGTGTGGTTGAAATGCCTGCTACTGACATGTGGGACACCACTGCTATAGGGCGTTATATCTATGAGAATTATACAGTACCTTATAATATCCGTGTCATTTATCGTTGGGAAGACAACCGTCAGGATATGGGTAAATACTTGGTTCCTGCTAAAGAAGAGAAGGTTGTACCTTTCCTTTCCATGCTTAAGCGTGTGTGGATGGATCCTTATGTAGAGATTACTTCTACGACCAGTAATCCTGACTTTTTGCGCACATATGTACCCAAGGAAATCCTTGTTACCGGTTCTAAAGCTATCAATAGCGATGGTTCTGTGACATTGGGATTTGCAGAGAGCGGGCGTCAAATCCAACTTTATGATGTCAACAATCTTTCCGTGGACAATGAAGATGATTTTGTCATGTTCTTCCACACCATGCATCATGAGTTTGCTCATATTTTGCAACAGACGAATAAGGATTACGATACAGAGTATCGTGTACTCTCTAAGGGGGGATATACTTCTTCTTGGATGAATACTACTAACGATGCTGCTCGTGAGGAGGGATTCATTACAGCTTATGCCAAATCCAGTGTTGATGAAGATTTTGTCGAAATGCTTTCTATCATGTTGGTCAACAGTCCTCAGGCTTGGAACTTCTTGATAGACAACATTCGTAGTGCAGAAGCCCGTTCTATCCTTCGCGAGAAAGAGCGTATCATGAAAGAGTGGATGCGCGATGTGTGGGAAATTGATATGGAAGATTTCCAACAGTTGGTTTATACTGCTATCGAGAAGGAAATGAACCTTCCCGAAAATGAGGATCTTATCCACGATGGAAACTATATTATTGGTCGAATTATTAATGGTGAAATTGTATTGAGATGAAAAGATTAGCCTATATATTGCCTTTGGTGGCCACCCTTTTTGTGACAGTATCTTGCAACGAAGAGGATTATCGCGATCCCAGTACCATTGTGGGGAACTATATGAATGAATACCACGAACTTTTGGTTGGTGCAGAACAGGGATGGCGTTTTGACTATTATCCTAACGACCTTGAATATGGTGCTTTCACCTTTTTTATGAAGTTCCGTGAGGATGGACGTGTAGAGATGCTCACAGATGAGAATTTCTATTATCTTTTTGATGAAGAGCGTGGTGAGTATAAAGTTCAGGAGTCTGATTATACTATTCAGAATTCACAAGGTCCGGTTCTTACCTTTGCCACCTATTCATTGCTTACCAAGTTAGCAGACCCCGAACTGTTCAATAACGGCTCAGGTTGGCAAGGTGACAATGAGTTTGTATTGATGGACCACAGTGCGGATGGTGATACTATTTTCCTTAAGTCTGTTCGTGCTCAGAAGCGTTGTTTCATTGTCCGTAATACGGCTGATTGGAATACTTATTATGAGAAGGTAAACAAGGTGATTCGTGATTTCGAACAGTCTTCTGTTCCTAACACCTATTTCCGTGATATCGTCATTGATGGTCAGGACCCTGCTGTGATGACAGGTTTCAATATGACTACCCGTATGGCTGTTATTTATCAGTATGTGGATGACAAGATGGAGGCGGATTCTTGTTACTTCCTCTTCACTCCTGAAGGTGTGCAACTTCATCGTCCCGTAAAGGTTGGTGACACCTTGGTTCGTAGCTTTGATTATGATGCTGCTACTGGCAAGTTCTATGTCAATGGCAATTCTGCTTCGTTTATCCAAGTTGCAGAAAATGGACGTCCTAGAATGTCTTTTGCAGTGCGTGATAAGGTATTTCTGGGCTCATATCAAGTAGAGCAGGACGGTGTCATGGTAGATGAAACAGACCTATATTTCATTGATACGAATCCTACTACCAGTGATGACGAATGGGCTACACTTTACGAATCATTGAGCAGTTATCTTTATATGGTTCTTATTCCGGATGCCAATGGCAATTATTTTGTGGATCTTTATGACCAGATAAATGATGCTAGTGGACAGTCGAATGTAGTGTTGGCTCGTTGTGGTTTCTCGCACCAGTGGTCGTTTACTGCTGACGATGAGATAGTATTCCGTGGCGCTTCCACCAATACTATGTACTTCCTTGGTACAGATTCTGAAACTGGTGATTATGAGCAGAACACTCCGTTGGCACGGCAGTATTCATCTAAGGTTCGTCAACCTTATGCCAATTATCTGAAGAGCCTTTTCGGTGCTTCTAGTCGTGATCGTATCAACTGTGTAGTTGTACCTTCACCAGACGAACAGTACTTCTACTTTGTCAACAAAGCTGATGGAACTTACTTGCGCATCATGAAGATGTATTAATCAAAACACACTATTGGTAAAAATTTTAAAAAAGAGTATTATATGTTATTGAACAAAACATGGAAGGTAGCTGCCAGCCTCTGCTTGATGGCTACCGTAGCAGTGGCACAACAGTTGCCGCAGATGGTGCAACTTCCTGCCCAAGGGATGGCTCCAACCAAGATTCAGATGGAGCAATTGAAAAAGAACTTTGATGTAATGAAGAAGCAAGGTGTGCTTCCTCGTAAGGCTATGAATCTCAATCCTCAGATTAAGTCTGGTATGCCAATGCGTCCTATGACAGGTGTAATCCCTGGGGCCCAGAAGGTAATGACTCGTGCAGAAGGTTTCGGGGCATATTACGAGATGCCTTCAGGCTTGTACAATATCAAGAGTGGTTTCCAGTATCGTACATCAGCAGAAGTAACATCAGGTGCAGACAGTATTTCACGACACGGAATTTTAGCACCAATCTTTCAGGATATAGTATTTAAGAATGCTTCTACCAATGCAGAGAATATTGACTGGTATATCAATGAGACTTTGGTCGTGAATGAAGATTCAATTGTTGCAATCTATGTTCCTGGTCAAGACTTCTATGTGCCAATGCCTGAATTGACAGCATATGCCGCTGGTGCTGAATCAATCTATCAATATGGTTATGCTCTGAATCGTGAAACAAGTGAATATACTCCAGGTCAGGCTGTGACCGATACTTGGGGTATGGTACACAATATGGATGTTGGTGCAGAGACTTTCTATGACAGTTATATCAGTACGATGAATGCAACTTGGAGTCAGATGTTGTTTGGCTCTAATGATCTGATTAAGCCCAGCTATTTTGAGATTTTTGAAAAGCCTTTCCATCCCGTTGTGTTGAATTCACTTTACACATACGTTGCTACTGCTAGCAACAATGATCTTTCAAATGTGAATTTCTCTATGTTTGTCATGGCTTTTGATGAGGCTTCTCAACAGTGGGTTCCTATTACTAATGAGGTTTCTTCAAAACCTGCTTATTTAGGTTCTATGGAAGAGTGCGACATTTGGCATATGCAAATGTATTTTGAAAAGCCTATTTTGGTTGACAAACAGTTTGCAATTGTGTTTGCCGGTCCTCAGGATGGAAAGACTCCATGGGCTTTGCTCTCTCAGGATAATCGTGATCTCTATAGTGGAAAATGTACGGCGGGATATATCCCATCAACTGGTGAATATGCAGGTTATATGATGCCTTACGCTTTCCAGCCCGAAGGCTCTTCTGAGGCTTTGCCCTATCCTACGTCTATCGATTTGGGCTTACAGATGTTTATGCCTTACAATATGGTATTGGATCCTTCAACATATGAATACCTCAACTATGGAGATGTTCAGGTGGATGCTGCAGGATTGACAGCTCAAGCACTTCTTTGGAACTGGGAATCTTATATAATGGGCTCTCAATCAAGCATGACAATTACTTCCAGTGCTGATTGGTTGAAAGCTGAGGTTACAAGAGCTGCTGCTGATAATAACTTCTTGAGCGAAATTAGTGTTACAGTAGAGCCTATGCCCGCTGATGTAACTTCTCGTTATGCTTACCTGACCTTTACTGATGGTCAAGGTTATCAATCTACTTGGGGATTCTATCAACCCACTTATGATCCCAATGTCATCGAAAAGGTGGTTGGAACAGTAGAACTTGACCCTAACGCACCTATCTATGACTTGACCGGTCGTCAGGTTAGCAATCCTACTAAGGGAATCTATTTGCAAAATGGCAAGAAGTTTGTAGTTGAATAATCGTCGTGACGTAGTTCATGATAGGGAGGGAGGAAGCATCACTTGTGTGATGTATCCTCCCTCTTTCTATATGATGGATTATTTGAGGAATAATATTATAAAAATAAGTTCGGAACTATATAGTTTGCGAGAATGCCAAAACTCAGGTTAAATTAATTGAATAAATGTCTTTCCCTAAAAAGGAATTATGTATTTTTGCCTATAAAATGGGGATTACGTCCCGAAAAGAGAACGGATGTATGGCAAATAGAAAGAAAAAGAAGCATTGGTGGCATAATATCAAGTTCAAATACCGTGTTTCCATAGCTAATGAGAATACCCTCGAAGAGGTGTTCTCATTTCGTGTATCCAAACTTAATGGCTTGTCTGTTCTCTTTTTGGTGTTGACCGTACTTTTCCTTTTTACGGCTCTGCTGATGGTCTATACCCCTTTGCGTAATTATTTGCCAGGATATATGAGCAATCAGTTACGTGCTACCATTGTAGAAAATGCTTTGCAGATTGATTCTCTCGAGCAGATGGCCGAGCAACAACGTCTATATATTGCTAATGTGCAAGATATTGTGGCTGGTAGGATGAGTGCCGACTCTGTCTATGTAATAGATTCCCTATCGGTTATGCCAGTGGAACAATTGATGGCAGCGACTAATCGAGAAGAGGCTTTTCGGCAAAACTATGAGAATGCCGAACGGTATAATCTGACGGCTCCGGCTGTACGTTCTACAGATACCGAGGGGCTACGATTCTATCGGCCCACTCGCGGAATGCTTTCAGCTTCCTTCGATGCAGAGATGAAACATTATGGAGTGGATATTGCCGCCAATCCCAATGAAAGCGTGTTGGCTACGTTGGGAGGGACGGTTATTTGGACCACCTACTCAACCTCTTTAGGATATGTAATAGCTTTGCAGCATAGTAAGGGATTGGTGTCTATATACAAACATTGTGGTGCATTGCTCAAAAGCGATGGTGACGTGGTGAGTGCTGGCGAAGCTATTGCATTGGTTGGAAATACCGGAATAGAATCTTCCGGGCCACACCTTCATTTCGAGTTGTGGAACAAGGGGCAGCCCTTGAATCCCGAGCGATATATCGTGTTTTAAAGGGTGAATTTATAATGATTATGGAAGAAATAAAGAAAAAGCGTATAGCGATATTGGGTTCTACCGGTTCTATCGGTACGCAAGCATTAGAGGTTATAGCCGAACATCCGGACCAGTATGAGGCTTATGCTTTGACGGCCAACAATCGGGTGGAATTGCTTATTGAGCAAGCCCGTCGGTTTATGCCAGATGCTGTGGTAATAGCCAATGAGGACAAATATCTGCAGTTGAAAGAAGCATTGTCAGATTTGCCTATCAAAGTATATGCCGGTGCAGATGCTCTTTGCGAAGTGGCGGAGGCCGGACCAGTGGATATGGTGTTGGCTGCGATGGTGGGCTATGCAGGCTTGCGTCCGACGATGCGTGCTATCCAAGCTGGCAAACCTATTGCATTAGCCAATAAGGAAACATTAGTGGTAGCAGGTGAGCTCATTAATGAATTGGCGCTTGAACATCGTTCCCCTATCCTGCCGGTGGATTCTGAACATTCAGCCATCTTCCAATGTTTGGCTGGCGAGCTGGATAATCCTATCGAGAAAATCCTACTTACGGCTTCGGGAGGCCCCTTCCTGAAATATTCGATGGAGGAGTTGGCCCATGTGACTAAGGCCCAGGCTCTGAAACATCCCAATTGGGATATGGGAGCCAAAATTACCATAGACTCGGCATCGATGATGAATAAGGGTTTTGAGGTGATAGAAGCCAAGTGGCTTTTCGGGGTACGTCCCGAACAGATAGAAGTGTTGGTGCATCCCCAGTCGGTCATTCATTCGATGGTACAGTTTGAAGATGGGGCAGTGAAGGCGCAATTAGGTGTACCCGATATGCGTTTGCCTATCCAGTATGCTTTTTCGTATCCAGCCCGTGTAAAAGCATCATTTGACCGCTTGGATTTCACTCGATGTCATAGTCTGACGTTTGAACAGCCTGATACTGCCCGCTTCCGTTGTTTGGCTTTGGCCTACGAAGCGTTGCATCAAGGTGGAAATATGGCTTGTATCCTGAATGCAGCCAATGAGGTGGTGAACGCTGCTTTCCTGCATGATCGCATTCCTTTCCTGCGTATGAGTGAAGTGATAGAACATGCTATGCAGCGTGTATCATTTATATCCAAACCTACCTATGAAGATTATGTAGCAACGGATGCCGAGGCGCGTCGTGTGGCGGCAGAAATGTTATAGGCTGTGTCCATGTGTAAGTAAAACGTAGTATATATTAATTAAAAAAATAATATAATAGTGGAAACATTTTTGATTCGTGCCTTGCAATTGATGATGTCGTTAGCTTTGCTGGTTATCATTCATGAAGGAGGGCATTTTCTTTTTGCGAAATTGTTTAAAGTGCGTGTTACCAAGTTCTATTTGTTTTTTGACCCTTGGTTTTCCCTGTTTAAGTGGAAACCAAAGAATAGCGAAACGGAATATGGAGTAGGTTGGGTACCCTTAGGGGGGTATGTGCAGATAGCAGGTATGGTGGACGAGACACAAAATAGTGAGGATCTGAATCATCCGGTGGAACCGTGGGAGTTTCGTGCCAAACCAGCTTGGCAGCGACTATTGATAATGGTAGGTGGTGTAATGATGAATTTCCTGTTGGCTCTTTTTATATACTCCATGATTATGTTCACATGGGGTGATAGCTATATTTCTGTGCCGGATTTAAAGAATGGTATGAAGTTTAGTGAACAGGCCCAACTGATGGGATTCCGTGATGGAGATGTCCTATTGCGTACCAATGAAAAGGCTTTTGACAAATATGGTGCAGACATGTTGCGTACCATCGCCGATGCCCAGACAGTAACTGTATTGCGTGATGGTAAAGAGGTCGGTATATCCATTCCTGAAGAGTTCGGCTTGCTTCATATGAGTCAGGATAATAAACCTTTTGTGGATATTCTGATGCCGGCTGTGGTAGATAGCGTTTTGGCAGAAACACCGGCTGCAGAAGCAGGATTGCAGAAAGGTGACAGATTTTTGATTTTCAATGGTCGTCCATTAAACTCATACAATGAATTTGCTGACCGTATTGCAGCATTGCGTGCCAAAACAGACTCTATCACCGCACAGGAAAAGATTGATGCTTTGCGCAATGTAGAGTTGGTGGTGTTGCACACAACTGGTGATGTGGATACTTTGAACCTCCAGTTAACACCAGATTTCAAATTAGGTTTCTTCCCCAATATGGGATATGAACCCACCCGTTTGACCTACGGATTTTGGGAGTCATTCCCTGCCGGAACGGCTTACGGCGTGAATGTCTTGAAAGGATATGTTGACGATCTGAAGTATGTCTTTACCAAGGAGGGAGCTAACAGTTTGGGAGGTTTTGGAACGATTGGTAGCATATTCCCTGCGACATGGGATTGGTATCTCTTCTGGAAAATGACTGCATTCCTTAGTATTATATTAGCCTTTATGAATATTTTGCCTATTCCGGCGCTGGATGGAGGACATGTATTGTTCCTACTCTATGAAATTGTGGCCCGGCGCAAACCGAGTGACAAATTTATGGAGCGTGCCCAGCTGGTTGGTATGATTATATTGTTCGGCCTGATGATTTGGGCTAATTTCAATGATATCGTGAGATTCTTGTTCTGATACCCAGAATACAAAATAGATTTAGGCGCGGATCTTTTGCTTGAGCAAAGCGGAAAATCCGTGCCTAAATGTTTACGTTTTATACAAATTCTCTTTTATCACCCTATATTTGCAGAGTGGAGGCACTCCTTTGGAAAGTCAAGTTAACATAGGTGCAAAAGTGTTTGGAATAGGGTGCAAAATCTCTTTAAATCATGTATAAAATATATTTCCAATCTGTGAATATATATTTTAAGCCACGAAATATATATTTTGAACCATGAAATATATATTCTGCGGCTCAAAATATAGCTTGTCCTTAATAAAAACTATTTGGTAGTTAGGGGTGAAAGGTTTAGGCGATAAGTTTATATTATGTTCTTTAACATATTCCGTTAAATAGTTCCAGGTTTATAACTCATAATTCGTAAATAAATGGTATTTTTGCCGCATCTTCACGCCGATAGTCTTGCCTGTGCAAGATGGTTTGGGTGGGGATGACATAAATTTGGAAAGGCGTTTACTTAACGCTTTGTTCTTGACACTCTGAAATCTAGCAGTTTCAATCCCGTCAAAAACAAAGCAACGGTGAATGCCCATGGGGTATGTCAATAGCACATCTCCCGAGCACCTGTACGGAATATACAGGTGCTTTGGAGTATTATAACCGACATATCGGCGTGGGGTTCAGGCGTTGCTCGTTTCGACGGGAGGGCATTGCTAGAGCCTCAGAGTGTGGGACGAGTGATGAGCACAGACACCCACGCTTTTTTATTATCTATGTGTTAAGAAAACAATAACAATCTGTTAATAACATCGGACTGGGGTGATCGCCGAAAACAAAAAAGGTATAACTATGAAAAAGTTTTTATTTTTGGTTGTAGTCGCTTTTGCGGCGTTGTTGAGTTCGTGTGGCTCCTCTAAGAAAGTTGCGAATAGTGATTATTACAATAATCCTCAAGGTTATGTGCAACCGCAGCAATCACAACCTGTAAGTCAAACAAGACAGCGTCGTACCGTAGATCCTATGTACACATTAGCCAAACAAGAAGGTGACAGAATGCGTGCAACCCAGTCTGCAACTTCACATCTCGAAGATGTCGCCTTGGATAACGCGGAAAATGCAGCAGCGCAAGCACTTGCTTCGCGTTTAGAGACTGCGATTATGGGTGTGCGTGACCGTTATAATCGAACAACACAGGTTAATAATCAAGTGATGACAGAGCAAGATGCTCAGAATCATGTCAAAAGTTACTTTGCTCAGAAAATATCTTATGTAGTAATTGGAGAGCCATCTATTTATGATAATCCGAATGGTACAGTCACAGCTTATGTTTGTGTAGAGATGAAGACTAAAACAGAAGATGTTTTGAGTGACGCATACGATAATCTGACACGTGAAGGGGTTATTGCGGTTGAATATGACAAGAAAAAATTTATAGAAGAGAATAAAGAAGAACTGAAGAAACTTCAACAGCAGATTGGTTTATGAGAAATTTCATTCTCGTGTTGATGGTGTTTCTTCTTGGAAATACCACTTCTCTTTATGCGCAAAAGCCGGCTTGGATAAATAACACTCCAGAAGAAAAGAATCGTACATATAAATTCGTGGAGATAGTTTCGGTTGGTAGTAATCTTGAAGCTGCTCGTATTGAGGGAGAGAAGAAACTTGCTTCAAACGAACAACTTATTAGAGAAGTGACTGTAACCGTTGACCGTGAGGGCATACAGCATGTGGACCAAACATTCAATGACGGACAGTTGAATGAGATTGTTCGAAATGTAGTGGATGTGAAGACTACTATCAGGGGTAAGGTATTTACTTTGCAAGCAGGGGTTGTGGATGAATATGCAACAGTGGAGCGTGGCTTGTGCGAATTGCATACGCTTTATATGGTAGCCGTAGATCCTAATCCAGTCTTTGATAATACATATCTTACTACCAAATATGGTTTTTCTGCTCGTGCTTTAGTTCCTGGATGGGCGCAATTACATAAGGGGAATGTCGCTAAAGGTATTGCCATTCTTGCCACTGAAGTGGCTGCTATTGGGGGGATTGTCTTCACGGAAAACGAACGTGCTAGCTATGAATCAAAGATGCGGAGCCAACCCAATTTTGCCAAGCAGTATAAAAATAAAGTGGACAACTATGAGACTGCTCGTAACTGTTGTATCGGTGCTGCAGCAGCCATCTATGTTTATAACTTAATAGATGCTATTGTAGCACCTGGTGCTCGTCGGGTGGTTGTGAAACCTCGTAACCTACATTTTGCTCCTGTTGCTACAAAAGATTTTAATGGGGTAACACTCAGTTACAACTTTTGATGGGTTTCTTATACCTTAAAATATATAGCATGTAAAAATGAAAATCAATCGTTGTAGAATAATTACCGTTGTCTTGTTTGCTTTCGTAGCGATAGAGTTAGTTGCGCAGGTGAGAAATCGTGACGAGTTTGATGCTTATGCAAAGCGTCAACGTGAAGCGTTTGCCCAGTATAAGGCTGATCGTCAGACGGAGTTTAATCGCTATCGTGAACAGTACAATCGTGAGTTTGCCGGGTATCTGCGGCAGGCATGGAAGCAGGTTCGCCCCAAAGAGAAAATTGCCCCTTCTCCACAGCCGAAACCGTTTGTGCCCAAGCCTGCTGTTGACGACTCAAAACCACGTCTCGATTCGTCGGAAGAAATGCCGGTGTTGGAGATTGTAAAACCCCAGACTGTGCAGCCTGCCCCTAAGCCGATAGCTATCGAAAAGCCCAAAGAGAATCGTTCTCAAAGTGTAATACACTTGCAGGAATTCTATGGTCATGATATCACCTTGCATTGTAGCAGTAAGGTGAAGATTCCGGTAGTGGGTAATACTCTGGAATCTATTGCTTCGGCATGGGAAAAGATTGCTGTCTGGGAAATGGATCCATTGGTGTATGATTGCCAGCAGACAAGGGTTCGTTTGGGGTATTGCGATTGGATGTATTATCAGTTTGTCAAGGAAATAGCCCACATTGTTTCCCAAACGGGTAAGGGTTCTAATGAAGAAGTTCTGCTAACGGGGTATATACTTGCTCAATCGGGGATTGATTTCCGTTTTGCCCGAAATGGTAATCGTCTGTTGTTAGCTTTGCCTTTTGACTCTCAAGTTTACGGATTCAAGTATTTCTCTATTGGAAATAAGAATTATTATATAGTAGAGAAGGAAGTAGAGGGAAGTTGCTATTTGATGGATAAAAGTTTCAGTAAGGAAGCTGCGATACTGACACTCCGAATCTCGACAGCGATGGATTTTGGTGGCTCTGAAATTGAAACAAAGGTTTTGACCTCTAAGAAATATCCGGAAATGAGTGTCAGATTGCCAGGAAATAAGTCGCTGATGAGGTTCTTTGATAGCTATCCGCGCATGGATTGGCAGGTATATTCTTTGGCACCATTAAATGAGGAGGTAGCAAAATGTATAATGAATGTCTTTCGTCAAGTTCTTGCAGGTAAGAGTGAAGAGGAAGCAGTGAATATGATTCTCAACTTTGTGCAAACGGCTTTTACCTACGGCTATGATGACAAGATCTGGGGCGGAGACCGTCCTTTCTTTGCTGATGAGACTCTCTACTATCCCTATAGCGATTGTGAAGATCGTTCCATCTTGTTCTCGCATTTGATTCGGGCATTAACAAATCTTGATGTCGTTCTTCTGCACTACCCGAATCATTTGGCTACGGCTGTACGCTTCAGTCGCAATTTGCCAGGTGATTATGTAATGGTCGGTGGACAGAAATATCTCGTATGCGATCCTACAGGCTATAAGTCTATTGGCAATGCGTACGACGAGTTTAAGAATGTACAGGCAAAAGTGATAAAGATAAAGTAATTAATTAAAACACAGATAAAAATGAAAACAAAAAGTGTAAGATTCTTTTATATGTTGCTCAGCATTCTGATGCTGGGGGCTTGTGCTAAAGATGAAGAAGTGTTTACCGGTAACATCTTGGGCAAAGTAACGGATGCCATTACTGGTGAAGTGTTGCAAGGAGTGACCGTTACCATCATTCCAAGTGGAATCTCCCGGACTACTGGTAGTGACGGATATTTCGAATTCCGCGACTTGGAACCGAAACAGTATGAAATCCAAGCGCATAAGAGTGAATATAGAACCAATAATAAAACTGTAGCAGTGGTGACTGGTCGTGATGTATCTGGTGATATTCAATTGACCCCCATTGTGCAGGAAGGCAGGTTGTCGCTGAGTGTCAGCTCATTGAATTTTGGTAGTCAGAATACATCTCTTTCTTTTGATGTCCAAAATAATGGGAATAAGAGCTTTAATTGGAATATTAGTGGTCTCGATAAAGTTGATTGGTTGGGCATGAGTCCGACTACAGGAACATTGTCTGCGGGTAAGAGTAATGCCGTAACTGTAACTTTGAAGCGTGACCGGATAACAGAGTATAAGGAGGCAACAGTCATTGTAAATGCAGACAATGAATCTGTGGCCTTGAAGATTACTGCTGAGGTTGAGAGCAAAACTTCTAAAATAGCATTGAGCTCAAGTGTGTTGAATTTCGGTACAGAATATTCTTCTTTGACATTTGATGTGAAGAATATTGGTAATGCAGGGGATGTTAATTGGGATATTACGGGCATTGATGCTGAATGGATAAAAGTGACTCCTATTTCAGGTACTACAGCTATGGGTAAAAGTAGTGCCGTGAAAGTTGATCTTGATCGAACTAAATTAACTGAAGGTAAACATTCCACGACCATCCTTGTGAATGCGGATGGTGAATCATTACGTGTCACTATCAATGCTGAGAAAGGTTCAGAACGTTATCTGGAAGTAACTCCCAGTGCTCTTGTATTGGGTACTAATGAAAGTGCAACATTGGCTATCATGTCGCATAATGGTCCGACTGCGTACGAACTGTATGGTGATGGTGATTTCAGTTGGGCAATAGTCAGTAAGTCGGAAGGTGTAATTCCTGAGTACAATTCTGCTGATGCTTCCACCATCGAGACCATAACTCTTACAGCTGACCGTACGGGGCTTACTGCAGGGGAATACAGTTTTACTCTCATTATCCGCTCTGATCTTGGTGACAACAATGTACCAGTGACCATGACTGTAGAAAATGGACAAAGCGGCTCGGTTGGTAATGCTGAAATCATCAGCTGTAATGATAATCTGGTATTTACATTAACCGGCTGTACTATATCAGGAACCACAGCTACGTTGAATTATATGGTAGAGAATATAGGAAACACTTCTATTGCTCTTAGTCTGGACGGGACGGCAAGTGGCAGATCATATATTTATGATGATCAGGGAAATCAATATGATTTTGGCTCTAACAAGGCTTCATTAACTTTGGGCACATCTTCAGATCCTGGCAGAGTCAGCACTACCATTCCTTCCGGTATCAAGGTAAAGGGTTCTGTTAAGATATATAATGTGTCAGATTTGGCAGCTATGTTTTCTAACATAACCATTTGGTCTTATAGCGAGCAAAGCTATCTGATATTTAAGAATGTGCCCATCGAAGGTCGTTCGTACAAAACTGTTGAAAAACCTCAAACTACAGGAACGGTTGTGTCTTGCAGCGATGATTTGGATTTTACTTTGATTGATTGCAAACGAAACTCAAGCAATACTGTTACCATTTCGTACAGAGTAAAGAATGTGACAAACACTCCGATTGCCGTTAGTTTGGATGGAACGGCAAGTGGCAGATCATATATTTATGATAATCAGGGGAATCAATATGATTTTGGCTCTAACAAGGCTTCGTTAACCTTGGGCACATCTTCAGATCCTGGCAGAGTTATCGCTACCATCCCAGGAGGTGTTTTTGTGAAGGGAAGCGTGATTGTTAAAAATGTCGATCCCAATGCTACGGAATTGGCAAATGTGACAATCTGGTCCTACAGCCATCAGGCATATCTGACATTTAAAGATGTTGTTATCAGATAATTTTTTTACAATCTTGATATAAACGTAACAGCGTTAACCTATAATTGGTAAATATGATTTATGGAATCTGATGAAAAATTACTATTGGAAATCCTTAGGAAAGGACAAGCTTATGCGAAACAGAAGAATTATCAGGAGGCCGTTTCTATGTATCGCATGACGGCTGAGCATGGCTATGCACCAGGACAGTTTGCGTTAGGGCAATGTTACTATTTTGGCAATGGAGTGCAACAAGATTATGCTGAGGCTGTAAAATGGTTCTCGAAGGCAGCCGAACAGGGGAATCCTGTTGGGCAACACTTCTTGGGGTTATGCTATGATTTCGGCCGTGGCGTTCCGCAAAACCGCGAAGAGGCCGTGAGATGGTACAAGGAATCAGCAGAGAAGGGCTATGAACTGGCTCAATTCAATCTGGCCAATTGCTATCGTTATGGTCAGGGAGTCCAACAGAATATGACAGAAGCGGCCAGATGGTATATGAATGCTGCTCTTCGGGAACATGTAGAAGCCCAATTCATTTTGGGGATGTTCTTTAATGAAGGTAAGGGAGTACCGCAGAATTATGCCGAGGCTGCAAAGTGGTATCGGAAGGCTGCTGAGCATGGCCATGCCAAGGCTCAATGCATGTTGGGGCTGCTCTATAACGAGGGGAAAGGTGTTGTACAAGATTACGCGGAAGCAGTAAAGTGGCTCTCCATTTCAGCCGAAAAAGATGAATTCAATGCGCTGGGACCTTTAGGTAATATGTACTGGAATGGAACAGGTGTTGCAAAGGACTATTCCAAAGCATTGCATTATTTTACATTGGCTGCAAAGCGGGGAGATTATATAGCACAATGCAATTTGGGCATTATGTATTACCGCGGTGAGGGTGCAGAGAAAGACATTGATAAGGCGGCCCAATGGATGATGCTGGCTGCTAAAAACGGTAGCTCCGTGGCTATAGACAATCTGAAAATCATCAAGAGCAAAATGGAGGAAGGCACTTGGCGTCATACCTTCAAGTCCCTTGCCCGCAAGATGGTAGGTTCTATGGTTGGGGATGCCGTTGGGAAAGAGATAGAGGAGGCCATCGATGGCAAGCTTGGTGAATTGTTGGGAGAAGTAGCAGGAGAGGTTGTGTCGGGGGCGATTGTCTCCAAAGAAAAGAAGACTGATAACCACACCATCGCTTGATATATTTCTGTTCCTTTTGATTAATCCTTGGAGAGATGAATGTAGAGCACCGTCAGGTCCTCTCACCTCTCGCTGTTAAAGGCGCGAAGTCCCCTCACTCTTTATCAACCGTATCATCGTTTGTGCCAAGGAAAACCTATCCGATTACAAAATTAGAATATCTATTCGGGCTGATGCTCGAAGATTGTCTTTGTTTTAGAATGACTGTTCGGACAGTCTGAGGATGGGTATTCATATACCTTAAAGATGGGCATTCTTATGTTCTAAGGATGCCCATTTATAGATATTGACAATGCTCATTCTTAGGTTGTGTAATTGGGCGTTGTCATTTCGTGTGTTCGAGCATCCTCTGTTCGTCCAAAGTGTCGCGAAGGATCTTGGGTTGAGGGGTGTTGGTTGAGAGTTCTTTTTTAGATTTGTTTGGCCGGATAAAATATTATGTGTACATTGCGGGCGAAATACAAACTTCAAACACTTGTGCAACATGAAGAAGAGATTTTTGTAGGTTCATTGGGCTTGATAGATGTGAGCGCATTATAAATGCTGATACTCGAGACATCCGCATTGTAAATGCGGATAGACTGGAGTAGTGAGATTGGCGGATATTTAGTTGATTATATATAGGCTTATTTATAGAAATTCTTCTCGAAAGCAGAGAATTCATCTTTACCCAGTACGCAACGTTTCCACCAGGCACGGAGGAATCCGGTGCCGTAGCCTGTCAGTTGGATGAACGAGGCGGGTACGGAGAGCAGGCCTATCCACAATGAACGGTTGCGGATGGCAGAATCGGTGCAGATGATGAGCGAGAAGAGGAGTAGGGGAGCGATGGCTATCAGTGTGGTAATCCATCCCAATGCGAGGACGGCAACAGGACCGGTGATGCATTGGACACCAACTGCTGGGGCACGATAAATGGTGAAAGCGCCTAATCCCATAAACAGTATTCCGATAATTAATAGGAGGAGCAACAATCCTACTCCTACGGTAAATATGGCCGGAAGCATGTGCACGAGTTTCAGAGACTCGGGATATTTCTTGTAAAGATTGATGCGTGCAATGCCGGAATTATGTACTTGCTTGAAGAATTTCTTCAAGTCGGTACGTCGTTTGTGCCACACCCATGCTTCGGGAAATAGCCGGCAACGGTAGCCGCCTTTGAAGATGCGGATACTGAAATCTATATCCTCGCCAAAACGCATCTTGGAAAATCCGCCCAAAGCCTGATATACATCCTTGCGGATACCCATGTTGAAACTCCTTGGATAGAATTTGTCCATCTTCTTCTTCGAGCCTCCTCGAATACCACCTGTCGTGAAAAAAGAGGTCATGGCATAGTTGATGGCTTTCTGGACAGGGGTAAACGACTTGTGTGCACGGTCGGGACCTCCAAAGGCGTCGGCAGGTTCGTGTCTCACTTCATCTTCAACCGCTTGCAGATAATCGGGTGGAAGAATACAGTCGGAGTCAAGTACGATGACGTATTCGCCTGTGCATCGTTCCACACCATAATTACGTGTTTGTCCAGGACCAGAATTGGGCTTCTCGTAGTAGTGTACGGGCAAGGCTGAGGCATACTTTTCCACAATGTGGCGGCAGGGAACGGTGGAACCATCTTCTACTATCACGACTTCAAAGTCGGTAAAACTTTGATGGGTGAGACTCTCCAACAGTTCGTCCACTTCATCGGGACGATTATAGACGGGGATGACGAATGAGTAGCGCAAGAGAATATAAATTAAAGATTAAAAATCAGGCACGGATTACATGGATACGCGGATAAGTCTGTTGCAAAATCCGTGTTCTCCGCGTAATCCGTGCCTATAAATCGTAGCTTGTAGCTGATAACTCGTTGCTTATTAAGCCTCCTTCTTACGGTTCAGGTATGAGCCGTCGCGAGTGTCGATTTCGATGAACTCGCCTTCGTTGATGAAGAGGGGTACGCGTACTTCAGCACCAGTCTCTACAGTAGCGGGCTTGGTGGCATTGGTTGCAGTATCACCTTTGAGACCAGGTTCGGTGTATGTTACTTGAAGTACAACCTTAACGGGGAGCTCGGCATAAAGAACGGTGTCGGTAGAGGCATCAGAAACCACTTCTACTTCCATGCCTTCTTTCAGGAAGTTTACGCCTGTGATGAGGTCTTTGGCAATGGGAGCTTGGTCAAAAGTCTCGTTGTTCATGAAGATATAATCCTCTCCCTCCTTGTAAAGGAACTGGTAGGGACGACGCTCTACGCGTACATCTTCCAATTTCTCGCCGATGTTGAAACGACGCTCAAGTACGTAACCGTTTACTACATCTTTCAGCTTTGTACGCATGAAAGTGTTTCCTTTACCGGGTTTTACATGAAGGAATTCAATCACGAAATAGAGTTTGCCATCCATGCGGATGCAGGTTCCATTCTTAATGTCTTGTGCATTAATCATAATCTTTTTCTTTTTTTATTTTAATGTTATAATTGAATGTTTCGATTTTGAAAAACGGTATCTGGCAAATCGGATTGAAGTGCTTTTCAAGTGTTGAATGACCGTTTTGCGGTTGCAAAAGTACAAGAAATCGGTAAAAAACGCAAAACTATAAGCTAAAAAAGTCAGTTTGCTTGGTTAATTTAAAAAAAACATCTATTTTTGCAGCCCGAAACTGTAGTGGAATAATAACATAAAACAATATATCGTAATGAAAAGAACATTCCAACCCTCTAACAGAAAGAGAAAGAACAAGCACGGTTTCCGTGAGAGAATGGCTACCGCTAATGGTCGCCGAGTATTGGCTTCACGTCGCGCCAAAGGCCGCAAGAAGTTGACTGTATCTGACGAGTACAACGGTACTACCAAGAAGTAATTCCTCGGAAATTGTCGGAAATAAGAAGAGAGCTACACTGAATGTATATGGTGTGGCTCTCTTCTTTTTTATGCTTTTCATGTGATTATTTCAACATTTTGTCGTAACTTTGACCCCTAAAACAAAATAAGAAGCGTGAGCAATGACTATCAAAGATTTCTTTTCGTTGAAGAAAAACTTCTTTTTCTGGGGCAACCTCTTGCTGATGACGGCTTTGGCTGTAGCTTTGGTTGTGGGTGTATTCAAATGGCTTGATACTTATACACGTCATGATGTAGCTGTTACAGTGCCGGATGTGGAAGGAATGAAGTTGGATGAGGCTGATGCTATACTTCGCAAGCATGCCTTGGTCGCAGTGGTTTCAGATTCGACCTATAACACTTCTCGTCCAGGGGGAATCGTCTTGGACATGACTCCTGTTGCAGGTTCAGTCGTGAAAGATGGCCGTACAATCTATTTGACAGTCAATACCGGTCGTCCACCGATGCGTGAAATCCCTGATTTGATAGACAACAGTTCGCTCCGTGAGGCTGTTGCCCGTTTGCAGGCTATGGGGTTCGTTCTTGCCGAAAATGACTCGGTGGAGGGAGAACCTGATTGGGTATATGGAATCAAATATAAGGATAAGTCTCTGCAAACAGGAGATAAAGTTCCTGCTGGTGCGGAACTGGTATTGCAGGTAGGTTGTGATATGCTACAAGCAGATACTCTATTGACAGAAGAAGTGCCTGTGGAGATTCCTTCTGAGGTTCAGGATGACTCTTGGTTTGAATAAAAGTGTATTATATATAATAAGGTGTAGATGAGAGACGACGTGGACGAAAACTATCTGGATGACTTGGATGAAGTCGAACCGGTAGGACAAGAAGCGGGTGAATTGCACGAGCACTTTCGGGTGGTAGTGGATAAGGGCCAGACCCCCATGCGGGTGGACAAGTTCTTGTTCGAGCGCATTGTAAACTCATCACGTAACCGTATTCAGCGGGCTGCCGACATGGGGTATGTAATGGCCAACGGCAAACCGGTGAAGAGTAGTTATAAGGTAAAGCCTTGCGAGGTCATTACCGTGATGATGGATCGTCCGCGATATGATAACGACATCATCCCCGAGGATATACCTCTTGATATCGTGTATGAAGATGAAGACCTGATGGTCATCAACAAACCTGCAGGGATGGTGGTGCATCCCGGATGCGGCAACTATCATGGCACATTGGTAAATGCTATAGCTTGGCATTTGAGGGATAATCCCAAGTACGACCCTAATGATCCACAGGTGGGATTGGTTCATCGCATAGATAAAGATACGTCAGGATTGCTCGTTGTGGCCAAGACTCCTGATGCCAAGACACACTTGGGACTCCAGTTCTTCAACAAGACAACGAAGCGCCAATATAACGCCCTCGTCTGGGGAAATTTTCTGGAGGACACGGGAAAAATTGAGGGCAACATAGCCCGCCATCCGAAGGACCGTATGCAAATGGCCGTCTTCAGCGATCCGGAGATAGGCAAACATGCCGTCACTCATTATACAGTGTTGGAGCGATTCGGATATGTCACCCTTGTTGAGTGCCGGTTGGAGACAGGGCGCACCCATCAGATACGTGTACACATGAAGCACATCGGTCATATTCTCTTTAATGATGAGCGTTATGGAGGGCATGAGATACTGAAAGGCACTCACTTTGCCAAATACAAACAGTTTGTACACAACTGTTTTGATATCTGCCCACGTCAGGCTTTGCATGCACGTACCCTTGGTTTCGTGCATCCCCGTACAGGCGAGGAGATGTTCTTCACCACCGAACTTCCCGAAGATATGACACAACTCATCGAACGGTGGAGAAGCTATATGAATGACAAAGAGATTGAATAATAATATAATGAAGATAAAGGGAGATAAAATAGTAATGAAAAGAACCATCGCTATCGTTGCCGGAGGTGACACTTCGGAATATCAAGTGTCCTTGTGCAGTGCACAGGGAATCTATTCGTTTATTGACAAAGAGAAATTCACCTTATATATAGTAGTGATGCACGGCAACGATTGGCACGTGCAATTGCCTGATGAGACAGAACTTCCTATCGACCGTAATGACTTCAGTTTCATGCTTGATGGCGAAAAGGTGAAGTTCGATTATGCCTATATTACCATCCATGGTACCCCCGGTGAAGATGGACGTTTGCAGGGTTACTTCGATATGTTGGGTATTCCCTATTCATGTTGTGGCGTATTTGCCGCGGCACTGACTTACAATAAGTTCGCCTGCAACCAGTACTTGAAAGGATTTGGTGTGAAAGTGGCCGAGTCGCTGTTGCTCCGTCGCGGACAGACCATCGATGAGGCCGATGTGGTGGAGAAGATTGGATTGCCCTGTTTTGTCAAACCCAGTTTGGGAGGTAGTAGCTTTGGAGTCTCTAAAGTGAAGAGTCCGGAACAGATAAAGACCGCTATAGCTAAAGCCTTTGAAGAGGCTGATGAGGTGGTGATAGAAGCATTCCTTGATGGTACAGAAATCTCTTGTGGATGTTACAAGACTAAAGGAAAAAATGTCGTGTTGCCAATTACTGAGGTGGTGAGTCATAACGAGTATTTCGACTATGACGCCAAGTATAACGGCGAAGTGGAAGAGATTACACCTGCCCGTATTCCTGATAGTGTGCGTGACCGTGTGTGGGCTTTGACATCAGCTGTGTATGATATCATTGGGGCTCAAGGCATCATTCGTATCGACTATTTTATTACCGAAGGAAGGAAAATCAACCTCCTGGAGGTGAATACGACCCCGGGTATGACTGCTACCAGCTTTATCCCCCAGCAGGTGCGTGCTGCCGGATTGGACATCAAGGATGTAATGACTGAGATTATAGAAGATAAGTTAAATTAAAAGTTGCAAGGGGCAAGTTGTCAAGGAGAATATCCCTTCGTTAGCCGGTCAATTTCCTCGTTAACTTGTCAACTTGTTAACTCGTAAACTATACTAACTATGAATATCCCTACTGAATTTGACGATATACGGCCTTATTCCCCAGAGGAACTTCCTGCCGTATATGAAGAGTTGATTGCCGATGAGGCTTTCCGTCATGTGATAGGCAAGGTGATGCCTGGCGTCCCTTTTGAAGCTGTAGCCATGCAAATGCGCCAGTGCAAGACCAATCTGGAGTTTCAGAAAACCTTCTGTTACCCATTTTTGCACGACCTTGCCCGTAAGTGTAGCGATGGCATGACGATTGATTGTGATGCCATTCAAGGTGATGGGTATCCGCACACGTTCATAACTAATCATCGCGATATCGTTCTTGATTCAGCACTTCTCTCTGTTTTGTTGGTGGACAATGGCCAAAACACAGTGGAGATTGCCATTGGTGACAACCTGCTTATATTCCCTTGGATAAAGAAGTTGGTACGAATCAATAAGTCGTTCATCGTACAGCGTGCATTGACTATGCGCCAGATGTTGGAGGCTTCGGCACGCATGTCGCGTTACATGCATTTTGCCATTGACGAGAAGAAGGAAAACATCTGGATAGCCCAACGTGAAGGACGGGCCAAGGATTCGGATGACCGTACGCAAGACAGTGTGCTGAAGATGATGGCTATGGGAGGTGAAGGCACTATTGTTGAGCGCCTGAAAGGATTGAATATTGCACCGGCTGCCATCTCGTACGAGTACGATCCTTGCGATTATTTGAAGGCCAAGGAGTATCAGCAGAAACGGGACAATCCGGAATTCAAGAAAAGCAAGGAGGATGATTTGCTGAATATGCAGACAGGTATTTTTGGACGTAAGGGACATATCCATTTCCAATTGACACCCTGCATCAATGATAAGTTGGAAGCATTGGATCCCGCAATGCCGAAGACAGAAATATTCACAGTTATCAGCGCATTGATAGATAAGCAGATACATGCCAACTATCGCTTCTATCCTGGTAATTATGTGGCTTATGATTGGTTGACAGGTGAGAGCCGCTTCGCAGATAAGTATTCAGCTGAAGAGAAAGCAACCTTTGAACAATACATTGCCGGACAATTGGCGAAAATAGACCTTCCAAACAAGGATGACGCTTTCTTGCGTGACAAGATGCTGGAGATGTATGCCAATCCTGTGAAGAACTATCTGAAAGCCATAGAAAAATGATGCAGATGGTTCACCGTTCATTTTTCGCTTTGGTGGTGATATCCTTGCTTGTCGTGTTATCATGTGATGATGATGAGGTTAGGGTATATCCCTCGTTATTAAGCGAATTTGTCACTATACAGACAGACGAATCGGGAATACCTAGTCAGCTCCGGACGGATAAAGGAACGGTGTATGCAGTAGAGAATGCAGGAGAAATTACAACGGATGGATTGACACCGGATTCTGTTTATAGGGCTATTGCCCGTTATGAACAGCGGAATGATGTTGTCTGGATATATGGTCTTCAAGGAGTGGTCTCTTCGTATGCGATTCCTGATAGCTTATTTGTGGATGAGGTTAAGTGTGACCCCGTGGAGATGCAGGCTATTTGGAGTGGTGGGGGCTATCTTAATATGATATTGTTGATAAAGGCTCAATCTGGCAAACATTCATTTTCTTTTATTGAGGATAGTATTATACAGACTACTGACGGATATCGGAAATTATGTTTGAGTCTTTCTCACAATGCTCATGATGATATGATGGCTTATACCCAAAAGGTTTACCTTTCCATGCCTCTATTCCCCTATAACGGAAGATTGGAAGACTGCGATTCGGTCATATTTTCTATTCCGACACCTTATGGATGGCAACAATGGACGCGAGAATTTACTCTTCCTGCCCGTTGAAACAAGAGCTGACAGAGAAAAAGTGATTTATTTTTTTTCTTGAGATGTTGCTTTTATGTATCTTTGTCCCCAATATAAGAATACGAAAGATTATTAATCAATCAAAATAAGAAAACTGGTATGATTTTATTTTTTAGAACCCCCTCTAACAACGTGGTTGCCATTGAAATGAATCACGCTGCCGACACAGAGGAGATCCAGAAGCTTTGTTGGCTGTTCGGCGATGCAACGCCCGAAAGCGAAGAAAACCTGAAAGGTTATTTTGTTGGCCCACGCAAGGAGATGATTACCCCGTGGAGTACGAATGCTGTAGAAATAACCCAAAATATGGGATTGGAAGGTGTTGCCCGCATCGAGGAATATTTCCCCGTAGCCGACGAGAATGCCGACCATGACCCGATGCTCCAACGCATGTACAAGGGGCTTGGACAGGAAATATTCAAGACCAACATCCAACCACAACCTATCGTACACATTGCCGACCTGGAGGCTTACAACGAGCAGGAAGGTTTGGCCTTGAGCAAGGAAGAGATGGATTACCTGAAGAAAGTGGAGCAGGACCTCGGACGCCCCTTGACCGACAGTGAGGTGTTCGGCTTTGCCCAAATCAACTCGGAGCACTGCCGTCACAAGATTTTTGGAGGAACATTCATCATCGATGGTGAAGAGAAAGAGTCAAGCCTCTTCCAGATGATCAAGAAGACTACTCAGGAGAATCCTAACAAGATTATATCAGCCTATAAGGACAATGTAGCCTTTGCACAAGGCCCCATCATCGAGCAGTTCGCTCCGGCTGACCACTCAAAGCCTGACTACTTCCAGGTGAAGGAGATTGAGAGTGTCATCTCACTGAAGGCCGAGACACACAACTTCCCCACTACCGTAGAGCCTTTCAATGGAGCTTCTACCGGTACGGGTGGTGAAATCCGTGACCGTATGGGTGGTGGTAAGGGGTCATGGCCCATTGCGGGTACGGCCGTTTATATGACCTCCTATCCGCGTAGCGAAGAGGGACGCGAGTGGGAAGACATCCTGCCCGTGCGCAAATGGCTCTATCAGACACCCGAACAGATTCTGACCAAGGCCAGCAACGGTGCCAGCGACTTCGGAAACAAGTTCGGCCAACCGCTCATCTGCGGTTCGCTCCTTACCTTCGAGCATCAGGAAAATGGCGAACAATATGCCTACGACAAGGTCATCATGTTGGCCGGTGGTGTGGGCTACGGTACCAAGCGCGACTGCTTGAAGGGTACTCCCCAACCAGGTAACAAAGTGGTGGTGATGGGTGGTGACAACTACCGCATCGGCCTCGGTGGAGGTTCGGTTTCATCGGTAGAGACAGGCCGCTACTCTTCGGGTATCGAGCTGAATGCCGTGCAACGTGCCAATGCCGAGATGCAGAAGCGTGCTTACAACGTAGTGCGTGCCCTTTGCGAGGAGGACAACAACCCCATCGTCTCTATCCACGACCATGGTTCTGCCGGACACGTGAACTGCCTCAGCGAGCTGGTAGAAGAGTGTGGTGGACTGATTCACATGGACAAGCTCCCCATCGGTGACCAGACCTTGAGTGCCAAGGAAAACATTGCCAACGAGAGTCAGGAGCGTATGGGATTGCTCATCGACGAATCGGCCATCGAACATGTGCGCCAGATTGCCGAGCGTGAACGCGCTCCTATGTACACCGTAGGAGAAACTACCGGCGACCAGCGCTTTGCTTTCGAGCAGGCCGATGGAGTACGTCCTTTCGACTTGGCCGTTGACCAGATGTTCGGATCATCGCCCAAGACATACATGATTGACAAGACCGTAGAGCGCAAGTATGACGTAGTGACCTACGACATCACCAAGCTCGACGAATATATCCAACGCGTACTCCAACTGGAGGCCGTAGCTTGCAAGGACTGGTTGACCAATAAGGTGGACCGTTGTGTGACGGGTCGTGTGGCCCGCCAGCAGTGCCAGGGTGAATTGCAATTGCCGTTGAGCGATTGTGGAGCTGTAGCGCTTGACTATCGCGGACGCAAGGGTATTGCTACCTCTATCGGTCATGCTCCGCAAGCTGCCCTTGCCGACCCTGCCGCAGGTTCGGTGCTCTCAGTGAGCGAGGCATTGACCAACCTTGTGTGGGCTCCTTTGGCCGAAGGATTGGATAGTGTGAGCCTCTCAGCCAACTGGATGTGGCCTTGCCGTGCCCAAGAGGGTGAGGATGCACGTCTCTATACCGCCGTGAAGGCATTGAGCGACTTCTGCTGCTCACTCCAAATTAACGTGCCTACCGGTAAGGATTCACTCTCCATGACTCAGAAGTACCCCGACGGAAGCAAGATTGTCAGCCCGGGTACGGTTATCGTCTCTGCCGGAGGTGAGGTGAGCGATATCCGCAAGATTGTATCTCCCGTGATGAAAAACGAGCCGAAGAGCCGTTTCTACCATATTGACTTCTCATTCGATACCTTGCAATTGGGCGGTTCGGCCTTTGCACAGAGCCTCAACAAGGTGGGTAGCGATGTGCCTACGGTGAAGAATCCCGAATATTTCCGCGATGCCTTCCTGGCCGTACAACAATTGGTGAACGAAGGTCTCATCATGGCCGGACACGACATCTCTGCCGGTGGTCTGCTGACCTGCTTGTTGGAAATGTGCTTTGCCAACATGGAAGGCGGTATCGATGTGAACCTTGACAAACTGAAGGGTTGCGACATCGTACAGGCTTTGTTTGCCGAGAATCCGGGTGTTGTCATCCAAGTATCAGACAAGGATTCAGCTCGTGTGAAGAAGATTTTGGACGATGCCGGTGTGGGTTACGTGAAGATTGGTGTGCCCACCGACGAGCGCCACATCATGGTAAGTAAGGATGGATACGACTACCAGTTCGGTATCGACCATCTGCGCGATGTATGGTACTCTACTTCATACCTGATGGATCGCAAGCAGAGCTTCAATGGCAAGGCCAAAGAGCGTTTCGAGAACTACAAGCAACAACCGCTTGACCTCGCCTTCGGCCCCGAATTTACAGGTAAGCTGAAACAATGGGAACTTGACCCTGACCGTCGTACACCTTCAGGCATCAAGGCTGCCGTTATCCGCGAAAAGGGTACCAACTCTGAGCGCGAAATGGCCTATAGCTTCTGGTTGGCAGGTTTCGATGTGAAAGATGTGACGATGACCGACCTTATCAGCGGACGCGAGACATTGGAGGATGTGAACGTTATTGCCTTCTGTGGCGGATTCTCCAACTCCGATGTTCTTGGTTCAGCCAAGGGATGGGCAGGAGCCTTCCTCTACAACCCCAAGGCGAAAGCTGCTCTCGACAACTTCTATGCCCGTGAAGATACCCTCTCATTGGGTGTTTGCAACGGTTGCCAGCTGATGATAGAATTGGGACTTATCAATCCCGAGCATCCGGCTGATAAGAAAGCCAAGATGTTGCATAACGATTCGCACAAGTTCGAAAGCAACTTCGTATCGCTGACTATCCCGATGAACCGTAGCGTGATGTTCGGTTCGCTGAGCGGATACAAGATCGGTACATGGGTGGCTCATGGCGAAGGCAAGTTCCACTTGCCACTTCCCGAAGACGAGTACAATGTGGTGGCCAAGTTTACCTACGATGGTTATCCGGCCAACCCCAACGGCTCATCTTATAGCGTAGCCGCCGTAGCCAGCAAGGACGGACGCCATTTGGCTATCATGCCACACCCCGAGCGTACCATCTTTCCATGGCAATGCGGATACTACCCACGTCCTAACGATGAAGTGACTCCATGGATTGAAGCCTTCGTCAATGCACGCAAGTGGGTGGAAGCGAACAAAAAATAGAAAATTTTGTTATTTACCATGAGAACGCTTCCTCTTCATTAGATAAGGATGTTCGAGGAAGATTGTTGTAGTGGTGTGCATGATACAGTTACAGGCCCGACGGACGGGACTTGTTCCCGTCCGTAGCTTGTAGCTATATGAATTCAATTAGAGATAGAAGGATGAATCTTTTCCGCCATGTAGTCCTGATTCTCGTGAGCCTGTTTGTACATTTGCTGCCAATGATGGCTGGCGGATATGGTTTTATAGATGTACCGGATGGGTTGAGCGACCGACGCGTGCTGTCGATTCAGAAAGACAGCACAGGCTTTGTATGGTTTCTCACCTATGCAGGTATTGACCGCTATGATGGGAAAAACTTCAAGCATTACCGACTGCAGAATGAAAGCGGATATATAGAGTTCTGTAATGAAGAAGGTTTCCTGAAGACTGATAGTCATGGTCAAGTTTGGGTCATAGCCCCTAAAGGAGAAATCTATGGATATGATGCTATGGCTGACAAGTTCTCATTAGTTTCTTTGTCGGATGATATTCCAACCTCCTCGGCTCAATGGGTCGATTTGACTATGCAGGATGATGTGTGGTTTTGTTTGGATGGTCAGGTCTATATATATAATCTTTATAAGAAAAGTGTAAGAAGTGTACCTATGTCTCACATATTGGGAGGTGTTTCTTGCATACATGGGGCTCATGATGGAAATAACTATTATATAGGTTCTGAAGCAGGAGTTTCTAAAGCCTTTTTCCGAGATAATGAGTTGGATTGTTCCACATTGGTATTGAATTCTGAGACTGTCAAGTCACCTTCTATCATATATTATCACCAGGCTTCAGAAAGACTCCTTGTGGCCAGCGATACAGAAGGGTTGATAATTTACGATATGGTGTTGAAGAAGGTAGAGAAGAGTTGGCCGCGTTTGAAGGAATTTCCAGTGACAGCTATAGTTCCCCATGATGAATTTTCCTTATTGATAGCAACACGTGGTTCCGGGGTATATCTTTATGATGTGCGGGAAAGGACGTTGACATCTCATTTCTCGTTGAGTATAAACCGTCCAGAGCGGATGAATGGTAACAATATACGCTCCATGTATAAAGACGAAAGAGGGCGCATCTGGATGTCGGTCTATCCTAAAGGCATAACTTTCTATGATGAAGATTTCCCTGAGTATATGTGGTACATAAATCACCGTGGAAATCCCGCCTCTTTGAGTGATGAATTGGTTAATGCAATCATGGAGGATTCGGACGGTGATGTATGGTTCGCGACGAATAATGGCTTGGATATTTATAGTCCGGAGAAGAATCGATGGACACATCTGTTTGGAAAGCAGATTTCTGGGAATAGTGATTCATTACGAAACAGTATGTTCCTCTCTTTATGCGAAATCTGGCCGGGTACTATCTTGGCTGGTGGATTTATGACAGGAGTATATAGTATAGATAAGAAGACGTTGGCTTATAATCAGCTGACATCAGACAAATATATTACTCATCCTCTCTCTCCTTTGGGTTCCAATAACTATATTCGTGTTTTGTATAAGGATAGTCAAGGCTTGCTTTGGACGGGTGGAAACAAATTCTTGGGTTGTGTCGATCCGGTGGCTAAGACGTTTAGGAAATACCGTATAGGTAAGGCGGTTACATGTATTGCAGAATATGATTCGACGACATTGTTTGTAGGGACGGGTGATGGTGTCTATAAATTTGATAAGGCCGATTCCACTTTCCATTATATGAGAATGCCTTTCGCCTCCCAACAGATCAGGACCATGTACTTGCATTCTAATGGAAATTTCTATATTGGTACAAGTAATTCCGGCTTGGTGGAATTGCAGCCGGACGGCCGCTATACTTTCTATCAACAGTTGACCAGTGCTTTGCTGTCCAATACGGTCAATACTATAGTCCCAAGAAATGAGAATGAATTGATTATTGCTACGGAAAGGAATATTGCTCTTTTTAAGATAAAGGAACGTAGGTTCATGAATTGGACTCAGGACCATGGACTGATTGAGACCAATTTCTCTCCTCGGGCAGGTATTCATACCCGGCGTGGAACTTTCCTTTTTGGAACTGGAAATGGAGCTATAGAATGGAACGATACAATGGGGCTTCCCCAACACTATCAAACTGAGATATTGGTGGATCAGGTACTGTTAGATAACCAGAATATTACCGATAAGATACAACCCCCCTTGCCGGGAACAGTTGCAGAATCACGATTGGAATACAAATATGTCGAGAATTTGTTGGCATGCCGTATTGCCACTATCAATTACGATAATCCTATTTTTTCTTTCTTGCAATGGAAGTTGGAAGGGAAATATGACCATTGGTCAGCCATTAGTGAAGACAACTGGATACATTTTCAAAGTTTGCAACCGGGCGAATATACTCTTCGTATCCAAAATGTTGCCCGTGAGGATTCTCGGGTATTGGCTGAAAAAAGTTTGCGTATAGTTGTCCTTCCTTCTTTTTGGCAGACGCAGTGGGCTTGGACACTTTATTGTAGTATCTTGGTGATAGGTATCATTAATCTGTTCCGGTATCGCAGGATGAGGAAGGATAGGACTCATTCCAAGGAGCAGATCAGTTTGATATTGCGGACCATACGTTGTGCACAGACTCGTCTTTCGTTGATTTCTTCGGTTGCGACAGATATATTGGGCAGAGAGAAAAGGCCCAATGGATATATTGAAGATGAAAATGGTATCCGGCAGATGAAGTATAATGCTGAGAATCTGCAGCAGATGTTCTCAAATCTTATGAATACCGAATATCAGGCAGGAAAATCCCAGTTGAATTTGTCCGTATGTCCATTGAATGGTTTTGCCCAGTCTGTAGTCGAATCCTTTCAGGCTATAGCTGAAGTGCGTGGAATCCAGATAAAGCAGGTTGACCGTACGGTCGGTGTAGAAGTGGTTATGGATGAAGAATGTATCCGTTCCGCACTTTTCAATGTCCTTTCCACTCTTATTCGGAATAGCAGGATGGTGGACAATATTTATATTGAGACATGGGCGCGTAAGAGGCATTGGGGATTTATAATCTCTAATGTCGATGTAGGGCAGAACGCGGTCACTCAGTCCAAGAATCCATTCCTGCGAGATATTGCGAACAGGCGCAATATCCATCAGTTGGAAAAGGAGTTGCGTCCTATCCGCATGTTGATTGCCCGTCATGACGGTACTGTCACTTGCAAGGGACGTAATCCGTTGGAATATTCGTTCTATATCGAGTTCCCCTATAAACATCTCTCTGTGGATTTCATCTTGAATAAGGGTAAGCGTACATCGGATATTATACCTTTTGATGGGTGGAAGAAGATGCCACAAATGAATTTGTCGTTCAGACGGTCAGTTTCAGAAGAGGCTCCAATAGGTAGAATCCTTGTCGTGGAAGACGAATTGGATATGAATACATACCTCCATGGGGCGTTGGCGCATGAGTGGGACCTTGTTATTGCTCGTAATGGAACGTCTGCCTTGCAGATGGTAGAAGACAAAAGGCCGGATATCATTCTGATTGATACCGTATTGGCTGATATGTCCGGAGCCGAACTCTGTTCTGTCATGAAGTCAAATGTCAGTACCAGCCATATTCCTGTTATTCTTTTAGGCTCAGTGGGAAGTGTGGATGAGGCTGTTGACGGATATCGTGTCAAGGCAGACCACTTCATAGTGAAGCCCATTGATATTTCCTTATTACGAGCTGTATTGAGCAACGTGTTGGAAAACCGGGTTTTGTTGAAAGAACGTATGCAGCATGTTGATGTGGTACACAATTTGAAGGATATCAAGAATATCAATGTGGAGCGTGAAACGAAATTCCTGACAAGTGTCAAAGAAACCATCACCCAACATATTCTTGATGCCGATTTCAATGTCGATGTACTGGCTTCGTTGATGGGTATGAGCCGTACCAGTATGTATAATAGGATTAAAGAGTTGACAGGACTCTCTCCCAGCGATATGATACGGGATATCCGTATGCGTAAGGCTGGTGAGATGTTGCTTTCGGATGAATATAATATCATGGAGGTGAGTGAACGCATGGGATTCAGTGAGCCGAAGTATTTCCGTGAAGTGTTCAAGAAATATTATGGAATCAGTCCGAGTGAATATATCCGGACACAGGCAAGAAGGAGGTAGTTGATGCTTTTCAGGTTGTTTCGTACATTTTTTAAGATAGGGTTGTTCACCATAGGTGGTGGCTATGCCATGATACCCCTTATCGAAGATGAGGTTGTGCATCGTAGCCGGTGGATCAGTCGGGAAGATTTTGTGGACTTGTTGGCTACTGCCCAATCAGTGCCGGGGGTATTTGCCGTCAATATGTCCGTCTATATAGGTTATAAGTTGCGTGGTCTTAGAGGCAGCCTTTTTGCCGCTGTCGGTACGGTACTTCCTTCGTTTCTGATTATCTTGGCTATCGCCCTGTTCTTCCAGCGTTTCAAGGAAGTGCCTTGGGTCGAGAATGTGTTCCGTGGTATCCGTCCGGCTGTTGTAGCCCTTATTGCAGTACCTACGTTCAATGTGGCCCGTACGGCAGGCATCAATCTCCGGAATTGTTGGGTTCCTGTCCTGTCAGCCCTTTTGATCTGGTTGCTTGGTGTCTCTCCTATATGGATTATCATTGCTGCGGTAGCCGTCGGACTTATCCTTGGGACAACCCGGAAGGCAAAAAGAGACGAGAAAGAGTGAATATAAGACTATGGAATCTGAAATGCTTTAATTTGGAAACAATGATTTTTCTGCAATTATTCTATACATTTTTCAAGATAGGCCTTTTCGGCTTCGGGGGCGGTTATGCCATGTTGTCCATGATACAGGGTGAGGTGGTAAGCCGTTATGAGTGGATTTCAGCTTCTGAGTTTACGGATATTGTGGCTGTCAGCCAGATGACTCCTGGTCCTATAGGAATCAATTCGGCCACTTATGTGGGATATTCAGCTGTGGTAGGTGCCGGATATCCTTCATGGCTTGGCATTGTCGGAGCATCCACTGCTACTGTGGCTGTAGTGCTCCCTTCCTTCTTGTTGATGCTTGCCCTCAGTCGTTTTCTGTTGAACCGTAAGGGGAATCCTATTGTCCAGACCCTTTTCTCCTGCTTGCGTCCTGCTGTTGTGGGGTTGTTGGCCGCGGCAGCACTCTTGTTGATGAATAGGGACAATTTCGGTTCCGTTTCCGAAGAACCTTTTCAGTTTACGGTCAGTGTGCTCCTCTTCTTGGGTGCTTTTGTTGCCGTGAAAAGGTTCCGGATAAGCCCCATTCTGGTTATCCTTGTGGCAGGAGTGATAGGTGGTGTGCTCTATAGTGCCGTTATAGTTTGACGCTCTTCTTTACCCCTTTGGATTCGTTTTGCAATCTGTCAAGTGCAGTGATGACATAGCGATATTTTGTCTTTCCCCCTTGGTATGAGAGGAGATGGAATGTCTGTGTCGTGACAGAGACAATCTTTGAAGGGTCGTTCAAATTGATTTCCTCATCAGCCTCGAATCTATATATGACATACCGGTGGGCACGGTCCATCTCGGTCTTTGCTTTAGGGGCAGTCCAGAAGAGGACGGGGCCGTCTTCTGTCCATAAGACCTTGCACTTGCGCACTTTCTTGGGAGCTTTGTTGTCTATGAATGGGAACGAAGGCTGTAAGGCAGGATACTTGTGGTAGTTCGTTTCCAAAGCAGTCCGGTATCCTCCGGCATCTTCCACCACGGCACTGGCAGGCCATTGGCAACTGCCTTTCACGCTGGCATGACTGCGTTGGAGTTGCATTTTGGCCTCTTGCTGATGATTGCCCGGGCGGGTCGGGTCCTCATTGTTCACCGTACGCATGACGTCTTGTCCTATGAACAGGGGTCTGTTTGCCGCCTTTTCTGCCCACCAGTTGACCAATGTGGCATAATCAGCAGCGGGGTGTCCTATCTCCCAATATACCTGTGGCACATTGTAGTCCACCCATCCGTTGTTCACCCATGTCAACACATCAGCATACAGTTGGTCATAGTTCTGCAGTCCATTGGTCTCACTGCCGTTGACATCACTCTTCTTGTTGCGCCAGATACCGAAGGGGCTCACACCGAATTTCACCCACGGCTTGAGGGCATGTACAGTCTGGTGTATCTCCCTTATCAGTTGGTTCACATTGTCTCGTCTCCAGTCTCCACGGTCAGCAAATCCCCGGCCGTATTGGGCAAATGAGGCATTGTCATTGAAAGGTATTCCATTCACCGGATAGGGGTAGAAATAGTCATCCATGTGGAGCGCGTCGATGTCGTATCGGGTGACGATGTCTGTCACAATCTTCCGGATATATTCCCTGTTCTCTGGCAATCCCGGGTCGAAGTACTGTTGCCCCTCATAGTCGATAAAGCGGTTCGGGTATAGCTTGATAGGATGGTGTGAAGCCAAGGTGGTTGTTCCTTTGGTACGGGCACGGTAGGGATTGATCCAGGCATGAAGTTCCATGCCGCGTTGGTGGCATTGGTCAATCATGAATTGCAGTGGGTCCCAGAAAGGAGCGGGGGCTACCCCCTGTTTGCCGGTCAAGAAACGGCTCCATGGCTCGTAGGGTGACTGATACAAGGCATCAGCTTCGGGGCGCACCTGAAAAATGATGGCATTGATTCCTGCCTTCTGCAAAGCATCCAATTGTGATGTCAGAGTCTTTTGGAGTTCTTCAGAGCCCATACCCATGAATTGTCCGTTGACACATTGTATCCAGGCACCTCGGAACTCCCTTTTGGGGGATGTCTGTGACTGGGCTTGTAGGAACAAACCGATCAATAGGGCTGCTATCAAGTATATTCTTTTCATAATCTGTATAATTTTCTTGCGGCAAAGGTACAGATTAATTATGAATTCCAAATTACGAATCCTGATTATTTTATAGTGATGCCCCTCTTTCAGTTCTAAAGGCCATCCCGTCCCCCTTCCCCCTTCACTTTTCACCCTTTTATTGGGAACGCAGAGACGCTCTAAGTTTACCCCGTCAACTTATTTCAGTACACTGCAGCGATATTCCAGTACTGCTTAAGCAATACTCCAATACCGCTTAAGCGATATTCCAGTACCGCTTAGGCAGTATTCCAGTATTTCCCAGGAAGTACTGCAGTATTTTCCAAGAAGTACTGAGATTCGATTTGCAGTGTACTGAAATAAGTTGACGGGTTAAACTTAGAATCCTATATAGGTTTACACTGGAAATATTTATTCCTATGTGAGTTTACGCTTTGCAAAGATAATCCAAAATAGGTTTACATT
>JAZQAG010000009.1:0-45349 GCA_045545095.1 Phocaeicola sp.
GGGAACTACTGGTTGTATTCAGTTTGGTGGTGTATACTCAGGCGATAAGAATAATGCAACCATCGAGTCAACCAAGAAGTTTGCTGGTCCTTTCAATGTGGTGACTGTTATTGCTAACGTTGGTTCAGGTGGCCGTTTGGCCGTACAGGTTTCTAAGGACGGTGAAACATGGGAACAGGTAGGTGATACCTTGCAGACTTCTACAGTTAAGCGTCTTTACAAGAAATTTGAGGTGGCTTATGAAGGAACAGATGAAGTATATGTTCGTGTAGCTTCTGTTGAAAAGACATCTCAGTCTGTTCATGATATCTACGTGTTCAATCATGGTGAAACATCTGCCGCTATGCAGGAAGAACTTGCAACAGGCATCAAGGATGTTGTAGCTCCTGAAACTGTAATAGCTAAGCCTGTCAAGATGATTAAGGATGGTCAGTTTGTCATCGTTGTCGGTAATGCTGTATATAGTGTGACAGGTGCCCGCTTGAAGTAATTTTGAAGATATCATAATTATGTGGTAAAGCAAAAGCCTTCTCTGTGAGAAAATTGCAGAGAAGGCTTTCTTAATAATTATAAAATCATATTACATGAAAAGAAGTATAAATTATGTAGGTATAGCAGCCATCTTTGCTTTGGCCGCTTGCCAGAGTGAAAAGACCCCCATCGACCGTGAAGCATTGTTGGAACGTAACAATCCGCATGTGACAGTGTTCGACACCCTTTCGTCTCTCTCTGTCGGTAATGGCGGTTTTGCCGTTACGGTAGATGCTTCGGGGCTCCAGACCTTCCCGAAGGAGTATTCCAAAGGTGTGCCTCTCGGCACACAGAGCGATTGGGGATGGCACAGTTTTGCCAATCCACAAAACCTGCTTCATAGCGAGACATTGAAGGATTATGACTATCACGGTCATCCGGCTCCCTATGCTGTCCAATTCAATGAAGCCGGTCGTCAGCGCGATGCAGCCAATTGGTATCGTGTGAATCCCCATCGTCTGCATTTGGGTATTATTGGGTTGGAGTTGCCAGAGGGTACAGGCTTCGATGCCTTTACCGAGGTAAACCAGACACTGGACCTGATGGACGGAAAGATTCTCAGCTCTTATAAATTGAACGGCAAGCCTGTCAGTGTAGAGACAGTTTGTCATCCCGAGCGCGACATCATGTCGGCCATGATTGCCGCTACCGAGCCGATGGCTATCAAATTGTGTTATGCTTATCCTACCGGTGCCCATTGCGATGATGCCAGCAATTGGGATGCCAACGACAAGCATTCGACCACGTTGATGTCTGGCAGAAAGAATGATGCCATACTCAAGCGTGTCATTGATGAGACTACCTATTACGTAGTTCTCCAGTGGGAAGGCGATGCCGAATTGACTGAAAAGGCCAAGAATTATTTTGTTCTCAATGCTAAGCAGGATACACTCCGTTTCTCATGCGAGTATAGAACTGACCTTCCTTCGGGAGCGGGTGCTTCATTCCCGACTTATGCAGAGGCATCTTCTGCCGCAGCTACCTATTGGAACGGTTTCTGGAAAAACGGTGGTATGGTTGACTTCTCAGAGTGTACTGACCCTCGTGCTCCCGAGTTGGAGCGTCGTGTGGTGCTCAGCCAGTACTTGATGGCTATTCAGGCCGCTGGTGACACACCTCCCCAAGAGACAGGTTTGACCTATAACTCATGGTTCGGTAAGTTCCACCTCGAAATGATTTGGTGGCACCAGTCACATTTCCCCTTGTGGGGCCATCCCGAGTTGCTTAATCGCACACTCAATTGGTATCATCGTGCCGAACCTGTTGCCCGTCAGATTGCCAAACGTCAGGGCTTCGATGGTATCCGTTGGATGAAGATGACCGACCCCGATGCCATGGAGGCACCCTCTAAGGTGGGTAGTTTCCTCATCTGGCAACAACCTCACCTGATTCATTTGGCCGAGTTGGTCTATCGTGCTACCAAAGACGAGACTGTCTTGAAGAATTACTACGACCTTATCCAGAAGACTGCAGAGTTCATGTACTCCTTTGCCACTTACGATTCCATCAACAACCGCTATATCCTCAAGGGCATTATTGCAGCTCAGGAAACTCTGCGTGCATCGGAAAATGTTAATCCTCCTATGGAACTTTCCAGCTGGCACTATGGTCTCAGCACCGCCCAGTTGTGGCGCGAGCGTATGGGCGAACCTCGTGTAGCCGAGTGGGACACTCTGTTAGCCAAGCTCTCTCCGTTGGCTAAGGATGTAGAAGGCAAACTATATTTGGCTTCCGAGGATGCTGTTGACTCATATACCAATACCCGTTTCATCTCCGACCATCCGGCCGTTACCGGTGCTTTGGGTATGTATCCCGAGAGTCGCCTGCTCAACAAGGAGATTATGAATAACACCATCGACAAGATATTCGAAGTGTGGAATTGGGACGAGACATGGGGATGGGATTATCCGATGATTGCCATGTGTGCCGCCCGTGTGGGTGAGCCAGACAAGGCTGTGGATGCCCTGTTGATGAAGAACCGTACCAACACTTGCCTAGTGAGCGGACACAACTATCAGGACAAGCGCTTGCGTCTCTATCTGCCGGGTAATGGTGGCTTGTTGACCGCTATGGCCGTTATGTGTGCCGGTTGGGACGGATGCACCGAAGAGACTCCCGGATTCCCCAAAGATGGCAAGTGGAACGTGAAGTGGGAAGGCTTGTTGCCTATGCCATAATCGTTTGAAATCCTTTATTCTTATAGGCGCGGATTTCGCAGATTACACGGATAATTCATCGTGTCAGTCTGTGAAGTCCGCGCCTCTTTTTTAGGTATATTCAAATAAATATCGTACCTTTGTCGCATTGTTAATCAAAAAAAATTACAGCCATGAAAAAAATGTGCAGATCAATTGTATTGTTCTCTGTTATGTGTTTGCTGACACTGTCGCTGTCGGCTCAACGGGGACAACGTAGCCGTATCGTCACCGATACCATCTTCAGCCAGGTGTTGAATACTGAACGTGCTTACACCGTTTATCTTCCAAAGAGTTTTAATGCCGACAAGGCACGCAAGTATCCCATCCTCTACCTGTTGCACGGAATGACGGACACCAATTCCAGCTGGGCGGAGAAGGGGCAGATGAAGCCTGTGATAGACCGTTTGATAGACCGTGGAGAGATTGACGAACTGATTGTGGTGACTCCGGATGCTGGTGGAAGCGACGTGAACCGCCAACAGAATGGTTATTTCGATATGCCGGGGTGGGAATACGAGAAATTCTTCTGCACTGAATTTCTTCCTTATATCGAGGAAACTTACCGTGTCATCGGTGACAAACAGCATCGTGCCATTGCCGGCTTGTCAATGGGTGGAGGTGGTTCGACTGGCTATGGCCAGCGACATCCCGACATGTTCTGTGCCGTCTATGCCATGAGTGCGTGGCTCGAAGCAGGAAAGACGGATGCCGAACGGGCATCAGCTGACCCCGACAACAAGGTAAACAAACTGATGAAAGCTGTCTATGAAAACAGCTGTATCCGCTATGTGGACGAAGCTGATGACGAACGCAAAAAGCTGTTGCGCAGTGTGGCATGGTACGTCGATTGTGGTGATGATGATTTCCTTTTTGACCTGAACATCCGTTTCTATCAGAGTATGCGCCGGGCAGGTATCCCGTGCCAACTCCGCGTCAAAGACGGTGGTCACGATTGGGAGTATTGGCATCAGGCCCTATACGACTGTCTGCCTTTTGTCAATCGCTATTTCAATAAGGTCAGATAATACACCTCCCACTTGTTTGGATGTGTTGGGCCATATCTGTTGAGAGTGTCTTGGTTAATCATCCACATATCTCAATGGTAATTTTTTTTGAAGGACAATAATGTGTCTGTCTGAATAGTTAACTCCGTTCATGAACCGTGTTTGTTTGGTTCGCGAACGGAGTTAACAGTTTAAAAGGGAATGATGCGTTTTTATAAACTATTGATAATCAGTAGTGATTTGAACTTGTAGAACTCGCTAAAAAATCGCTTAAGCGTTAAGTTGGTAACGCTTAAGCGTAAATGAAAAATCTCTTAAGCGTTAGCACATTAACGCTTAAGCGTGGCTGGATAACGCTTAAGCCTGGCGGAATAAGTGTAAAGCGATAGGACGCGAACTCTTATTATTCCTGTAAGAACTCTTTACATTTTTTTTGTGGTAAGCTTTGAGGGGAATCTCATAAAAACAACAGATATATTTTGTATTCCAATCGGTTTATGTTAATTTTGTGGGCGAATTACCTCTTTAATGAAAAGATGTCATGGAAAAACAAGAATCATCAATCATCATATACACTACCGAAGATGGCAGTACAAATCTCCAGGTGAAGATGGAGAACGAAACAGTGTGGCTTACCCAAAGTCAGATGGCAGAACTTTTCGGTAGAGACAGAACTGTAATTGCAAGACACATCAACAATTGTTTCAAGGAAGGTGAACTTGATCGAAATATCACATGTGCAAAATTTGCACACATGGGCAAGGATGGGGATCAAATCTATGAAACGATGATGTACAATCTTGATGTAATCATTTCTGTGGGCTATCGTGTGAAATCCATAAATGGTACACGCTTCCGCCAATGGGCGAACCGTGTACTGAAGGAATATTTGGTGAAAGGCTATGCCATCAACGAGGACATCAAAGTTGAGCGATACAACGAGCTGAAGGAAGTGGTGCGCCTTATGTCGCGTGCACTCACCTTACAGGAAAAGGCTACTGAGACAGAGTACAGCGGTCTGTTCAATGTCATTACAGACTATGTGTATGCACTCGATACCCTCGATCGGTATGACTATCAGACGCTTGCCATTGAATCCACTACCAAAGAAGAACCGTTCCGTGCCACATACGAGAATGCGATGTCGGCTATCAACTCCTTGAAAGATAAGTTCGGTGGCAGCCAGTGGTTTGCCAACGAAAAGGATGATTCTTTCAAAAGCAGCATTGGACAAATCTACCAGACTTTTGCAGGTGAAGACCTTTATCCGTCCGTGGAAGAGAAGGCCGCGATGTTGCTGTATTTGGTCGTGAAGAATCATTCGTTCAGCGATGGAAACAAGCGCATAGCTGCCATGCTGTTTCTTTGGTTCATGGAAAAGAATGGTATCCTCTATGGTGAGGACGGCAGAAAGCGTATTGCAGATAACACCTTGGTGGCACTCACGCTGATGATAGCCGAAAGCCGCACGGAAGAAAAGGACGTGATGGTGAAAGTGGTTGTGAATCTGATAAATAAGAATAATTTGTAAGGTGGGATTTGACAATCTGACACAATTTGTCGGGGTGAATCATACAATCCCTGGATTACAAAAAGGAAACTCTTCGTATCATTACTGAAGAGTTGGAAGAGTAGAAAAGGAAAAGGGTAAGGCTGAGGAGCTTTGCCCTTTCTTATTTATACCCTTACGTTTTTTCAAATAAAAACTATCAAGATCTTTTGTATTCCAATGGGTTTATGGTAACTTTGTGGGCGAAATAATAAATACCATGTAATTATGTATCAGGTTTTATCTCCAATTCAGTCCGTATTGAAAGCTTATCTGAAAGATTCTGTTACTCAACAAGATATTATGGCATTCAAGGATGCAATGCATAATTTGTTAGATCGAATTAATCCGATAGAAAGCGAAGAATTCAATAAGAATCTTGTTGCAGAGTTTTTGAATCAAAACTTATATACTGATAAACGTTATATGGTAAACACCTATCAGCGTACAGATTTGGCTATTTATTCGGAAGTTGGAACTTCTAATGAACATCCTGTTGTCTTGTTTGAATTCAAAGGACCGTCACGACCTGATATGGTAACAAAGGAGGACTTAAAGAAGAAAGCACTTTATGAACTCATTTTATATTATATTCGGGAAGAGAAGCAAAAACATAATACTGACATAAAACATCTTGTTATTACTAATTGTTGGGAGTACTTTGTTTTTGAAAAGAAAATCTTCTATCAGTTGTTTGCTCGAGATAATCGTTTTGTGCGTAGCGTGTTGGATGCTGATGCTGCAAACAATACCGATTATATATATAATGAAATTATTAAACCTAAAGTTGAGCAAGTAGAAAACAGATTGCAATTTACATATTTAAACTTGCATGATTTCGAAAAAGAAATAAAAAAAGAAGAAATAATATATAAGAAGAAATTTACAGCAGCTTATAAGTTGCTGTCTCCCATTCATCTTCTAAGACAACCTTTTAAATCAGACCACAATACTCTAAACAAGAACTTCTACAGAGAACTTCTTTATATTATGGGAGTAGAAGAAGTAGTGGAAGATAAAACACATTTAATAAAGCGGTTGGAAACTGAATCCCGTCAGCACTATTCTCTTTTAGAACAGGCATATACGAAGTTAGAGGATTATCCTGATATGAGTCAAGAAAAATGTTTTGAATCAGCTTTAGGTTTGATACTGACTTGGGTAAATCGAATTTTATTTCTGAAACTTTTGGAATCACAGTTAAAGGCTTTCAATAACAATAGTGATAGTACTTTCTTGGATGAAGTACATATTAAGGATTACGATGTGCTTCATGATCTATTCTTAAAAGTACTAGCTAAACCATTAGCTGAACGCGAACAAGAATTAAAAGAGCAATTTCCCAATGTGCCTTATCTTAATAGTTCACTATTTGAACTCTCTAAATTAGAACAAGAATTTATACCTGTTAGTGGAATCCGATTGGGGAACATGACCATATACGAACATACGGTATTGAAGGATGGCAAAGGGAGAAGAATCACAGGTGAAATGAGTACTCTTCAATACCTTCTAAGATTTCTGGATGCATATGATTTTGGGACAGAACATAATGTAGATAATGGTTTGGTTCGTAAGGAGAGTAAAACACTCATCAATGCCTCTGTTTTAGGACTGATATTTGAAAAGATAAACGGATATAAAGATGGCTCATTTTATACACCAGGATATATTACGCATTATATATGCCAGAAAACAATCCGTGAAACGGTCGTTGATAAATTCAATAAGGCTAAAGGTTGGCGATGTGCTGATTTCGAGGAGTTAAAGGAAAATATAGAATATGGTAATCGTGACGCGAGAATTGAAGCAAACGAAATCATCAATTCCATTCGAATATGTGATCCTGCTGTAGGTAGCGGACACTTTCTTGTTTCTGCATTGAACGAGTTAATAGCTATAAAAAGTGAACTCAGAGTATTACAAGATAGACAAGAACTGCCTAAAAGGATAAAGGAATATGATGTTTGTGTCGAATATGACGAGCTTGTTATCTCAGATGAGGATGGGGATAGTTTCAAGTATGACCCGACAAATCCTTCAAGTCAAAAAATACAAGAGGCTTTATTTGAAGAAAAACGAAGCATTATTGAAAATTGCTTATTTGGTGTAGACTTGAATCCAAAAAGTGTTGAAATTTGTCGTTTAAGACTTTGGATTGAGTTGCTGAAGAACGCCTATTATTATCGAGATGACTCTGGTAATCGTTTGTTACAAACATTGCCGAATATTGACATCAATATTAAATGTGGTAATTCTTTGGCTTCTAATCATCCTGTTTGTATTAACAGAAAGATACAAAGTTTGTCGGGAATGAAATCTTTAGTTCTCGATTATAAGAATAATGTAAAAGAATATAAACGATGTAATTCGAAAGCAACCAAACAAGCAATTAGTAAAAATATTGATGCGCTAAAAAGGAAACTTAATCCCCCTGTTCAACTGGAGATGTTTAAAAGTAACAAATTGGCTGAAAAAAAGTTGGTTGTAATGAAAGACGCTCTTGAATGGATGATAGAGTTTCCTGAAGTGTTGAATGAAGAAGGTGCATTTGAAGGGTTTGATATTATAATAGGCAATCCTCCTTATATAAGTCTTGAGAAACTGCCTATAGCATCGCCTGTGTATGAAAGTATGCATAGAATAGATGAAGAAGGTAATGTTGGTCAGAAAACTTATACAACGCATAACTCACGTGGAGATATATACGCATTGTTTGTAGAACGTGGACTACATTTGTTATGCAAGGGAGGCCGCTTGTCATATATCATTCCTAACAAGTGGGAAAAAGTTATGTATGGTCGTCCGCTTCGCGATTTATTTTTAAAAACGAACCTGTTCCAATTGATAGATTTTGGAGATATTCAGATATTTGAGGATGCTACTACATACACATCAATAATCCGAATGCAAAAAAATAGCAATTCGGGAAGCCTCAATTACTCATTATTGAAGAGCATAAATTCTGAAACAATGAGTGATGATATTGAGGAATGCAAAGAAACATTTGCAACTCAACAAATGGATAATGGCATTTGGACAATATCAAGTTTAGACCGCTTTCAAGTGTTGAGAAAGTGCAAGGATGAAATGTCTACTATAGGAAAATATGTAGGTGGAGAAGAGTATTATGGAATTAAAACAGGATTGTCTGCGGCATTTAATATTTCTGTTAAAGATGCTAATAGACTTATAGAACAAGATGATTCTTCAAGGGATATTCTTCGTCCTTTCCTGTTAGGTCGAGGCCTAAAATCCTATCAAAAAGCTATTCCTGGAAGTTATTTGATATATACCCCAAAAGGATTTACAGCCAAAGAAATGGGTATTGACAGAGAGTGTCAACAACTTCCAGAAGAAACTGTTGCTTGGGGATGGTTTAAAAGCAAATATCCTGCTATATCAGAATGGTTATTGCCGTTTAGAGAGAAAGCAAGAAAAAGAACAGATAAAGGTGATTATTGGTGGGAATTAAGGTCCTGTGCGTATTACGACAAGTTCGCAGAATCTAAAATATTCTATCAAGTGTTTCAAACTAAACCCTGTTTTATTTACGATGATTCGGCAACATTCTGCAATAATTCGATATACTTCTTGTCTGTTCCTGATAAAGCATTGCTTGCTTTACTTTGTTCTCGTGTGGGTTGGTGGCTTATTACAGAGTATTGTCCACGTATTCAAAATGGAGCACAATTGATTTGGGATAATTTCAGTCAAATACCTATTCCTCATATCTTACCAACGAAACTAAGTGAGTATGCAGATGAAATGATGGAAGCAGTGAATGATGATGCTACTTTTAAAGTCTTATCTGATAAAGTTGATCAAGAGGTATGTGAGTTGTACGGAATAGATTTAAATATGCTGTAAAAGTTATGGAAGTAAGTAAGAATAAAGCATTAAAATGTATACAAGACCTTCGTTTAGAAATTGTAACACTGAAAAACGTTAAGGAGGATAGTCTGGAATATCGTTCTTGGAAGTATAGAGTAGATAGTGTTATAAAACAAATATTCGAAGAAACGTCTTCGGAATATAAATCTATTCATGAAACGTTGAACCCATTATGTATGGGTCCATTAAATATGCATGTGGACTATCACGAAAATTATTTAAAGAGATTGGATTCTCTCTATGCTCAATTTCAAGGATTTGAAGATGCAATTAAATTATGGGAAGATGATGTAAATCTAAAAGATAATGATGCAATTTCAATTCTGAATACTATTTTGCCTCGTTTTCATAAATTTGCTCGCCAATTGAAACATAGATATGGCGGAAGAGACAGTGTTGAGATTAGAGATGAATATGATGTTCAGGATTTGCTTCATGCAATATTGAAACTTCATTTTGAAGATGTTCGAGAAGAAGAAAATATGCCGAGTTATGCTGGTAGTTCTGCCCGAGCGGATTTTTTACTTAAAAATGAAAAAATAATAGTAGAAGTAAAGAAAACAAGGGATAAATTAAAAGATAAAGAATTGGGAGAACAACTAATCTTGGATAAGGAGCATTATCATGTTCATCCAGATTGTAAAACTTTAATTTGTTTTATTTATGACCCAGATGGATTAATTAGTAATCCCAATGGTTTGATAAATGATTTAAGTGAAACGAATTCTAAAATGAATACAATAGTGATTATTTCTCCTATTTATTAAAATTAATCAGTTTGTCTATTGGCTAATTAGATGACGTTGTTTTTTATTGGAATTTTATCTGTAGATGGGACTAATCATTTATTACGATTTAAGAATATGGACAACAATACGATATCAACAGATTTAAAGCAAGCTGTTCAAACCATCAAGACGGCCATCTTGCAAAGCCAAAGCCGTGCGGTAAAGATGGTAAGCGGTACCCAATTGTCTATTTACTTTGGCGTAGGGCTTTATGTATCTGCAAACTCACGTCAAGGAACTTGGGGAACTGGAGCTATTGACGATATTAGTTTACAGCTGCGCAGAGAATTACCGGGATTAAGAGGATTTTCTTCACAGAACATTCGGAATATGCGTCAATTTGCTGAGTTCTGGCAGACCTATTTAAATCACTCGCCGATGGCGAGCAAAATGGAAATAGAAGATATTTATCGTGAAATAGAGTACGATAGGTTCTCTTTAGCAAAATGGTCGCCGTTGGCGACCGAAATTAATCGGGATGAATTTCTTGGCATCAGTTTTTCTCATCATATGGAGATTCTGCATAAAACAAAGAATATCGATGAAGTATTGTTGAAGAAATTGATGGTTGATGAGAGTGAAAAAGTTGTACCACAATAATTGGAGTTATAAATTGAGCGTACTGCAAGCACGGGGATATGGATAAATAGTTGTATCTTTGCAAAAATCGCATGATACTAACATCCAATAACTTCTCAACGCTATAGAAAGCGGTTAGTGAAAAGCTTCGAAAAAAAGAAATATGGGAAAAGAGATAGAACATAAACATGAGCAGCAAGGACTGGTAATGACCGGTAGCCTTGTTTCGGATGTGTGCAAGACCATGCAAGTGACCATGCAAGTGACCAAGTAAAAAGATTGCTTTTTGTGCTTGACGGGGAAATGGAGCGAACAAGATTACAGGAACTATTGGCCATTAAAAATAGAGATTATTTCAGAAAGGATTATTTAGTTCCTGCAATCATGAATGGGTATGTAGAGCTGACAATTCCTGATAAACCAAATAGTCAACATCAGAAATATAGGTTAACGGTGAAAGGATTGGAATTAAAAAAGTTGATAAGCGGTAATGATAACTCATAAATACGTTTTCTCATCACTATTTACTGATATGGAAAAGTAATTGAGTCAAAGAATATGGAAAATTAAGAAAACTACTATGACCCAAGAATCTCAAAACATAGAATTCAAGGAACGTTGGCGTGACGAATATCTGAAATGAATATGTGGGTTTCACAATGTAATTGCGTATTAAAGGAGATTGATAAAGTAAAAAATAATCGGTTATATGTCAAAAATATCTATCAGATTCTATAAAGACCATAAGGTGAGGGCTATTTGGGATGAAGAGCATTCCAAATGGTGGTTTTCTGCAATTGATGTCATTCGGGCAATCAATGATGAGTCGGATTATGTCAAGGCGGGTAACTATTGGCGTTGGCTAAAAAAGAAACTGACAACTGATGGAGTTCAACTCGTGAGTGTCACTCACGGGTTCAAATTCGAGGCTCCTGATGGCAAGAAACGTACTGCTGACGCTCTAGACAATGAGTGTGTACAGACATTAGCCAAATTCTATCCCAACAATAGGGCTAATGCATTCCTTGATTGGTTCACCTATAGTGACAACACCATTGACGGACAAAGTCGAAAGAAGGCATACACCCTGTGGGAGAGTAATCTTGTGGCAGATAAAGATGTGGGTAAGGTAAAGTCGCTACAACAGATTCATGCCTATCTGTTTGGTGGCCTATATGACTTTGCTGGCAAAATACGTACAAAGACGATAGCCAAGGGGAATACATTGTTTTGTTTGGCAGAGCATCTGCATAATTATCTGAAGATTGTTGAAGAAATGCCTGAAACGACTTTTGACGAGATTGTCGATAAGTATGTGGAGATGAATGCTGCCCATCCGTTTATGGAGGGTAACGGGCGCAGTACTCGTATTTGGCTTGATTTGATTTTCAAGAAGCGTATGAAGATGTGTGTAGATTGGAGCAAGATTGACAAGAAGGAATATCTTGATGCCATGATAGCAAGTCATACCAATAGCAGTCGTATCCGTGCACTTCTAAAAGATGCTCTAACCGATAAGATCAACGACCGCGAAACCTTTATGAAGGGTATCGACTACTCGTATTACTACGAACAAGAGGAGTAAATATCTGAAATGGATATGTGGCTTTGCCAACGATTCCGAATAAATAGAGAAACAATAAATATATACCAAATTATGAAAAAACTGATTTATGCATTAGCTTGCGCCCTCTTTGTGGGAGGAATGGGGGTAGGTTGCACATCTGAAAAGATGGAGTATGAACGCACTGTGCGCTACCAACCCGACGGGGAGGACTTTGTGATAGTGAATGGCGACCGTCGGTTTACCCGTGCCTTGTATGGTGGACATACGGGTTTCCGTGTGGAGACGAGTGATGTACCTGAGTTTGCCTTTTATTTGCCGCGTATGGGGGGTAACCTCACTTTCTCGGTGAGGGTGGGGGAGAAGGAACTTCCGCTCAACGATGCCGAACGCATTGAGTGCCGCTATCGCCCTGGTAAGCGCATGTATCACATTACTGATCCGCTCTTGGGTGAGGGAAGCATCCACATGGAGGTGCTTGCCTTGATGGATGAAGATGCAGGTGTGTGGAAGATTACTACTGAGGGATTGCCCGAGGAGACCGTTCTTGGATGGAAGTTTGGCGGTGTGGCCAACAAGCGTTTCAGTCGCGAAGGCGATATGGGCGTTGACCGCGACGATTGCTTTTACCTGCTTCCCGAGTATTGCAAGGATAATGAATATACCCTTGCAGGAAACAACTTCAGTGTGAAGTCCATCAAGAATAAGTATGGACAACACACGGTTTATGGATTCTTCCCTGAACACTCAGCTCATCAGGTTGTCGGTTTGGATGGAAATGAAGAGCATCCCATTCTCCTCGGTTCTCTTCCTTTGGAGGCTAAAGGACAAAAGGACTACTATGTAATGCTTGGCCTCTCGGAAGATGGAAGTGCCATCGACAAGGCTTTTGCCAAGGCTGAGGCCCAGCGTGCAGAGTTGGCCGGACGCATTCAGTTCACTACTCCCGACCCTTATTTCAATACCGTAGGTGGTGCATTGGCCGTGGCTGCTGATGGTGTGTGGGATGGTACGACGTGGCTTCATGGTGCCATCGGTTGGCGTATGCCGTTGGCCGGATGGCGTGCGGCATACGCCGGTGATGCGCTTGGTTGGCACGACCGCGCCCGCAAACATTTCAATGCCTATGCAGCTTCTCAGGTGACAAATGTGGAGCCTATCTATCAGCACCCCATGCAGGACTCAGCCCTCAACTTGGCGCGTGCGGTCAAGAAATGGGGTACACAGATGTACAGCAACGGGTACATTTGTCGCAATCCGAACCGCGACAATCAGATGCACCATTATGATATGAATCTCAATTACATGGACGAACTCCTTTGGCACCTCAATTGGACGGGCGATTGGGAGTATGTGCGTGAGATATGGCCTGTCATCGAGCGCCACTTGGCTTGGGAAAAACGGAACTTTGACCCTGATGGTGATGGTCTCTACGATGCTTATTGCTGCATTTGGGCAAGCGATGCTCTTTATTATAACGGTGGTGCAGCTACACACTCTACGGCTCTCAACTATCGTGCCAATCGTATGGCAGCCCGCTTGACAGAAGGGTTGGGTATGCCAGAAAAGGCTGCTTATTATCAGGCTGAGGCTGACCGTATCTACAAGGCTATTGACGAAACTTTGTGGATGGAAGATAAAGGTGTGTGGGCAGAGTGTAAGGATCTGATGGGGCATCAACGCTTGCATAAGAGTCCGGCTGTATGGACTATCTATCACACGATTGATAGTGAAGTGGGTACACCCCTCCAGCGCTATCGTGCAACACAGTATGTGGACAATGAAATACCTCATATTCCCGTAGTGGCTGAAGGACTTGATGCCAAGGCTGATGGCCTCGGATATGAGCAATATGCCACCATCTCTACCACCAACTGGCAGCCGTATGCTTGGAGTATCAATAATGTGGCTTTTGCCGAAGTGATGCACACAGCTCTGGTTTATTGGATGGCCGGACGCTACGAAGCGGGTTATCACTTGCTGAAGAGCTCAATGCTCGATGGTATGTACTTGGGTGGAAGCCCTGGAAACTTCGGACAGATTTCGCACTATGATGTGGCACGAGCTGAGTGTTATCGTGACTTTGGAGACCCTGTGGGCGTGGCTTCGCGCGTATATATACAAGGATTGTACGGCGTGCTTCCCGACCGCTTGGCCGGTCGCTTGGTCCTTCGTCCCGGTTTCCCGAAGACATGGGATGAGGCTTCGTTGAAGACACCGGATATTGCGTATGCATATAAAAGGAGTTCAGGAGTTCAGGAGTCCAGAAGTTCTGACGATACCTATCAAATTCATTTGGATAAGAACTTTGGTGTAGATACGTTGCTCCTTCAGGTGCGTGCTTATCGTGAGACTCTCGCTTCTGCCAAGGTGAATGGACAGACTGTCACCTGGAGAGAGCTTCCCGGCTATGTGGATTATCCGATGATGGAAGTAGTGATTCCTGCCAAGGATGTATATGACTTGAAGGTGGAGCTGGCTTGGAGTGGAAAACCTGTGACGGGTGACGAGCTACGAGCTACGAGCGAACCATGCGAATACGAGATTTCTTCTTCTGTGGCAAATATCCTCGATTCTCAATTTGAGTATGTCGAGCCTGATGAATTGGAAACAATCTCTTTAACAGCTTATGTAAATGATTCGTTGACAAACCTTTTCCAACCGCGTTATTTCTCTCCGCGTCCTGAGCGCACTACGTTGCAAATCCCTGTGCAAGGTATAGGTGAGTGGTGTCATCCGAAGGCTACCTTTGAACTGAATGACTCAGCTTTGCGTGTGGCTGAAACGCTGAATACTTCAGTGGGTGTACCTTTCCTTACACCGGTGAAGGGACACAATGTGGTGTTCACAACTTTGTGGGACAACTTCCCTTCAGTGAATACAATTCCTTTGACGGGTAAGGCCAACCGTATTTACCTGATGATGGCCGGAAGTACCAATGCCATGCAGAGCCAGATAGAGAATGGGGTGGTGCGTGTGGCTTATACCGACGGAACTGCAGATTCACTCTTGCTTATCAATCCTGAAAGTTGGATACCCATCGAACAGGATTTCTACGACGATGGTCTTGCTTTTCGCTTGAAGGCCAAGCGCCCCTATCGTCTGCATTTGAAAACGGGTTTGGTGAGCCGTACGCTCAGTGCCGAACTGGGACGCGATGCACAAGATGCCGCCCATTCGGTTGACCTCAACAGTACGGGTATCTTTGGCAATGTGCTCGAAGGTGGTGCTGCTACGCTCTATGACCTCCCGCTTGACAACAAGAAAGAGTTGAAACATCTGCAGGTAGAGGCTCTTTCTAATGATGTGGTCATCGGCCTTTTGGGTGTGACATTGCAGAGATAATATGGTTGGAGAAAAGCAATAAGTGGCATTGTTGTAGTTTGAACTTGCCACTTGTTGCTTTATTTCCTTTTTAAAGGATGGAGTAGATGTTGTTTGAAAAACCTTTTGATATGTCTTTCCAATTTGTGTACTAAAATAAAGAATATACAACGGTCGGTGTCGAATCCACGGAGGGATGCATATTGGTTGATGGCTCCGATAGCTTGTGTGATGCTGACTCCCATCTGTTCGAAGAATAACGTCGCTTCTTTTTCGTTGGGTGATTTACCAATGTGTAGGCGATTGATGTCAATCAGTGCAAAGCTGTAATGATTTCCCTCCTTGTGGAAGAATATGTTTCCTGTGTTATAATCTTTCGGTATGATGCCTGCTTCGTGCAAACGAACTGTATAGCGAATGAAATCGGTTGCTATCTGATCTTTTTCATCTTGTGATAAGTTCATTTGCGGAATATCTTTTATCAGTGGATAAGGAAGTAGTTCCGAGATAAAATATCCAGTATGGAAAATCCCCCATTTTTTTATTTCTATATAAGCAATGGGACGTGCGGTATCGAATTTTAGTCTCAGTAACTCTTCGGCATATTCATATGCTCGTCGGGCTTTGGTCTTTCGTAGCCAAGTGTAGATGACACAATTGGCCCATGTAGGACGTTTGTAACGCTTGATTACAACATCGAGGTTTACCCATCTCACCCATTCTACTATATTTCTGTGTTGACAGAATGTTTTCTCTCTCTTGTATTCTCCTGTAGGAATGGTTTCGATGAATCCTCTGTACATCCAATAATTGGGATGGATATGGATTCTTATATTCATATTCTTTTCAGATAATATATCAGGTCATTCTCTTGTTGGCGGCAGATACGTCCGTCACGCAGTAATTGGCATATGGCCAAACAGAGTTGGGTATCATCCATACGTGTCAATTCTTGCAACTCTTTGTATAGATACTTGATGTTATACGAAAGCTGTTCATAAATGCGGTTGCTGTCTTCTACGATGTTTTTTAGATTCATCTTCATCTTCTGTCCTCCTATGTTTGATTATGACAACACAAAGGTCGTGTTAAATGTTGGATGAATCCCAATCTTTTTTTCTTCTTGTTTGTTCGGAAATCCCTATTGAAAGGTCCTTTCAGATGTTTTAACATGCGTGACAGTCCTATACTTCTTTCATCCTGATTATTTCTTCTGGGAAGCTTTTAGAGAAGAATATAAATAAAGGAGTTTGAATCAAAAAGAATCAAACTCCTTTATAATATAAATGGGGGTGCAAAAAATTACTTCAATCCTAACTTCTTCTTTATGTCCTTGGGAAGAGCATCCTTGTGTACAACAATATTCATAGTCTTGTAGCGGACAAAAGCTTTAGAAGCATACCAAATACCTTCGTATTTGCCAGCTTTACCCCATGAATTTTTCACCAAATAATATTCGGTTCCTTGCTGGTCCTTAGCGGTTCCATAAATGAGCATTCCGTGGTCATCTGTAGTTTCCCAATTGTCATAGCCTTGTTGGCGTTCTTCCTGAGTACACCATTTTTGGGGCATAGGACGGTTAATGGCTTCTGCTTTTTCGGCAGCAGTCATCTTTAACCAACGTGCCATATCGCTACCTGTCAGTTCCTGATTCTTTTCGATGTCAGGCATTACGGCAAGTCCGTTGCGTGTGAAACCGTCTTCGCTGACATCTGATCCCCAAGCGATGGTATAGCCGTTTTCAATGGCATTGTCAAAAACCTGCATCAATTCATCAATGGGTAGGTTGTATGATTGTGCCCAACGCCAATTGTCCTGAATCTCCAATACAAATTTTTCGTAGAAAGGATGGTGGGTATATGACGTGAGTGATACGTAATCATCGGCATTTAGTCCCAATGTCTCATAGAAACTTTGGGGTGTATATTCTACTCCATTATAGGTGAATTTTTCGGGACGTACACCGAGGTAGGCATCATATATACCCTCTAAACCTTTGCGCCACAGAGGTGTGCCGTCAGGAGACATTTGTAACTTGCGGTGATTGCCTTTGGCAATGGCTGCTACGTAAGCATCTGTAACAGCTGATAGTTCTGTATGGTTGGAAAGTGTGTCACCATACATTACTCCAGGACGCATCTCTGCCTCAGGGATAAGGCCAAATGTCTTCATACCATATAGTACATCATAAAAGGAACCTCCTTGTGAGAAGGATGCATCTCCGTGGGTGCGGATTGCCTTGTCTGCACGATCCATATAAGTGTTATATACAATATACATTTCAGAGAAATCGTATTCCCCTTTACCCATACGGAGTAACTCTGCCTCAATGAAACTTAAAGTAGAGTAACACCAACATGTACCTGCACGGTTTTGGTTTTTGATACTGGTTATAGGATTTTCTTTTACTACGGTAAATACAAATCCAGTAGTGTCAGTTTTTACTGCTTCTTGTGCCATAGCTCCTATGCATACGAGAGCGAGAGCGGCCATAGTCAATTGTTTCTTCATCTTTGATAATTTATTTTGTTTAATTATTCATCATATTTTCCACGTCTTCTACGTAAAGAGGAATACGTTTCTTGCCGAGGAAACGTGAGCCGGAGGCTGTTATGAGTACATCGTCCTCTAAACGGATACCTCCAAAATCTTTGTACTTCTCGATATTGTCGTAGCAAAGAAACTCTTTATGCAAACCTTCGGCACGCCACTGATCAATGAGGGCGGGGATAAAGTAGATGCCAGGTTCGTCGGTAATGACAAATCCTTCTTGCAAACGGCGTCCCATTCGCAAAGATGCGAGGCCGAATTGTTCGGAAGGTCGGATTTCATCATCATAACCTACATAGATTTGTCCAAGATCTTCCATATCATGAACGTCCAGTCCCATCATATGTCCTAACCCGTGTGGCATGAATAAGGCATGGGCACCGGCTGCAACAGCTTCGTCAACATTGCCGCGCATCAATCCTAATTCTTTTAAACCGTTAGCAATTATTCGGCAAGCAGAAAGATGCACCTCTTTCCATGTATTACCAGGATGAGCATAATCGATAGCGCAATCGTGAGCGGCTACAACGATATTGTATATGTCTTTCTGGCGATTGGTAAAATGACCACCAACAGGTACTGTACGAGTGAAATCTGAACAATAGTTCATATTTGTCTCTGCACCAGCATCGGTCAGCATTAGTCGCCCCTCTTGCAGAATATTGCCATGATTATGGTTGTGTAGTGTTTCTCCATTCATGGATAGGATGGTTGGAAATGATACTCCAGCGCCATAAGACATTGCTATACCTTCTATGGCTCCGTATATAAGTTGTTCCTTTACACCTGGTTTGCACATACGCATAGCTGTTGTATGCATTTCGTATCCGATGTCACAAGCCCGTTCTATTTCTGCTATTTCTATTGCACTCTTTACTGAACGCAGAGTAACTATCGCTTTAATGAGTTCTATCGAAGCATTAGATATTAGCTGAGATACACGGATACCAGATAATTCTTCCAACCATAACTTGTTTGCATGGCGGTAAGGTGGCAGGAAGTGTATCTGACGGCCTTGGCGTTGGGCATTCTTTATCATCTGTCTTATCTGTGCCAGAGGAGCGCTTTTTTCTATACCAACACGGTGTGCCATATCAGCAACACTGGGTTGAGGACCCATCCAGATGATGTCGTCCATTGTAAAATCATCGCCAAATAGGATTTCTTCCCCTCCGTCCACATCAATGATTCCTGCAAAACCGGGGTGGTTAATGCCGAAAAAATAGAGAAAAGAACTGTCTTGGCGGAAGTTATATGTGTTGGCGGGATAATTGGATGAAGCTTCATTATTTCCCAACAAAAGAATAAGACCTCCTTTGAGTTGGAGCCGAAGGGCATTCCGCCGCTCCTTATATACTTGAGAATCAAACATAGATAAAGACTTTAAATGTATTTTCTTGCAAAAATACGTAATAAAAATGAAAAGCCTAAACTTTTTGCATCTATTAATGTAAAAAGAATTATTTTTGCGACATGAGATTGAAGGAAATCGGACTTGTTCTTGAAGGTGGTGGAATGCGTGGTACTTTTACCAGTGGCGTATTGGACTACATGATGGACCATAACATCGACTTTGATTATGGTATAGGGGTTAGTGCAGGTGCGTGTAATGGTGTTTCATACGTTTCACGACAGCGTGGCCGAGCTAAGTTCAGCAATATTGATTTGTTGGATAAATACCATTATATTGGTATTAATCATTTGATACGGACGGGAAGTATTATTAATATGGATATGCTATATAATCGTTTTACTGAGGAGATTCTGCCCTTTGATTATGATAGCTATTTTGCTCGGGATATGCGCTTCGAAATGGTGACAACGGATTGCCTTACAGGAAAAGCATGTTATTTGGAAGAAAAAAAAGATCGGCGTAGATTGATTGAAATTGTCAAAGCTTCGGCAAGTTTACCTTATGTATGTCCCATTAGTTATGTAGAAGGACACCCGATGTTGGATGGCGGTATCGTAGATAGTATTCCTGTTGAGCGAGCTATCAGTCAGGGCTATGAAAAGAATATAGTAGTGTTAACTCGCAATAGGGGGTATCGCAAGAATGAAAAAGATATTAAGACACCTTTTTTTATCTATAAAAAATATCCGTGGTTACGTGAGGCTTTGAAGAATAGAAATCATCTGTATAACAAACAATTGGATATGGTTGAAAGAATGGAAGATGAGGGACGGATTTTTGTTATTCGCCCACAGAAACCTATTCAAGTGGACCGTATGGAGAGGAATGTGCATAAACTTACGGAATTATACAACGAAGGGTATGAATGTGCTTCTAATGTAATGAAAGATGTAGGAGAATGGATGTCGAGGAAATAATAATGAATGGCTATCAATAATTAGTATAAGAATCTAATAATCATTAAGTGTGAGAACTATGAAAAAGGAAATTATTACGTTTTTTGCGCTATGTATGTTTGCTTGTGTTGCAATAGCTCAAACAGGTAGTGAGAAGACATTCAAGAAGTGGGCTCTGACTCCACCTATGGGATGGAATTCATGGGACTGCTTCGGTCCCACGGTTGTGGAAGACGAGGTGAAGCAGAATGCCGACTACATGGCTTCGAAACTGGCAGCCTACGGTTGGGAATACGTAGTGGTGGATATCCGTTGGTTTGTGGAGAATGACAAGGCTGGTGGCTATAACCAGACGAACCCCATCTATGTGTATGATGAATACGGACGCTACACTCCCGCCCTCAACCGTTTCCCATCAGCAGCCAATGGAGTAGGTTTCAAAGCGCTGGCCGACTATGTACACAACAAAGGCTTGAAGTTCGGCATACACCTGATGCGCGGACTTCCCAAAGTGGCGGCCGAAAACAAACTGCCGGTCAAAGGCACTAATGGAATCACCTGCGACATGATTTGTAACAATGATTCAGCCTGTACCTGGCTGCGCGACAACTACAAGGTGGACTGCACAAAGCCGGGCGCACAGGAGTACTATAATTCATGCTTTGACCTCTATGCCCAGTGGGGAGTGGACTTTGTGAAGATTGATGACTTGGCACGCCCCTACCACACGGGAGAGATTGAGATGATACGCAAAGCGATTGACCAGTGCGGACGCCCCATTGTGCTCAGCATTTCACCGGGAGAGACTCCACTGGGTGAAGTGGAACACGTGAAGGAACATGCCAACATGTGGCGTACGGTAGATGACTTTTGGGACAACTGGAGCCAGCTGAACTATCAGTTCCAGGTGTGCGCCAAGTGGGCACCTTATATCGCACCGGGCACTTGGCCCGATGCTGACATGCTTCCCTTAGGCAAAATCAGTATCCGTGGCGAACGTGGCAGTGAGCGTTGGACCCAGTTTACTCACGATGAACAATACACGATGATGAACCTGTGGACCATTTTCAAGAGCCCTCTGATGTTTGGTGGACACCTGCCTGAGAACGATGCTGCTACCGATTCACTGCTGACCAATCGCGACGTGCTCTACATGCACCATTACTCAATGAACAACCGCGAGGTGAGCAATCAGGACAGTAAAGTGATGTGGAGTGCTGACGACCCTGCCAATGGCGACAAGTTCGTAGCTCTGTTCAACCTGGGTGGGTCGGAATATGTCAACCCGAAGAATGTGTTGTGGCGAAGCGGTACCATCTCGTATCTGACCACAGGATATGCCACCAATGTGGAAGTGGAGATTCCTGAAGGCAGTCGCGAACTGGCTCTGGTGGCCACTGACGGAGGCGACGGATACGACAGCGACCATGCCGACTGGATAAACCCCATCGTCACCCTGAAGGATGGTACGACCATAGACCTGACCGACCACAAATATCTGCGTGGCACTTGTGGATGGGGAAGCATTGCTGTAGACAAGAACATCAACGGAGGCACTCTCTCCATCAATGGTACACAATATGATAACGGTTTTGCCACTCATGCCAACTCCATCCTGCTGTTCAGTTTACCTGAAGGAGCCGTGAAGTTCACAGCCTTTGCCGGCATTGACAATACAGGTAGCGACCAAGGCAGCAAGTCATCCGTAGAGTTCATGGTGTTCAACGAAGACCCGACCCTGCGCACAGAGACTACTGACCAGTGGAGCGGTGGTAACGTGACCATCAAGATTGACCCCACAAAGCAGGTGGGATACAGCGGTTTTATCGGTCGCGAGGCAGGTATACAACAAGCTGCTATAGAAGCAGATATCACTGGAGCAGACAAACTTTATCTGGTGGTGACCAATGGTGGCGACGGCTTGAGCTATGACCATGCCGACTGGGCCAACCCAGTGCTCGTAGACAAGGACGGAAACGAGATCTCGTTGACCGAAATAGCCTGGGATGCTAACCCCGTAAACGGATGGAATGCGCCCAAACTGAACAAGAACAACGATGGGAACACCATGAGTATCGGTGGCACGGCATACGACAGAGGATTTGGAGTAAATGCCCCTTCAATGCTGACCTTTACCCTGCCTGAAGGACACGGCTATGTGGCTTTCAAAGCAACCGTCGGATATGATGACGATGTGGTAAATGCCTCATCGGGAGTGACGATGGAGTTCCGTGTCTTTACACAGGATCCCACTCCTGACAGTGAGGCAGTCGTACCCCTCGACCTCACCAAACTGGGCTTTGCACCTGAACTGGAATGCCGCATTACAGAAGTGTGGAAAGGTACTGACATGGGAACTTTCAAAGGAAGTGAATTTGCTCCCATGCTGCGCTCTCATGCCAGCGGACTTTACCGAGTGACGCCACTGGGGCGGACAGAAGGGGCAACAGTGAGTTTGTCTTGCTCCGAACAAAATGCTCCGAACAGCGAATTGCAAATCAAAGTTTCTGATGCCTCGACAGAAGGCGGTTATGTACAACTGCTCTGCAATGGCAAGGTCCTGAGTGTGCAGGCATTGGAAACTGATGATTTCGCCACTTATGACTATAGCGACCTCTATGCTGGCACCTATACCTTTCAAGCCCTCTACAGCGGTACTACCACTACGGCCAATGCTGTTTCTGAGGAACTGACCATCACCGTGACAGGCGAGGCAGAAGACCTTAGCGGAATACAGGCTCGACTGAACCTCTTGATCGAGGAAGCAAAAACGGTTGAACTGTCCACAGTAGTCGGTACACTGCGATACCCATTAGCACAAGCCATCGAGGAAGCACTACCCGTAGAGGGAAAAGACAAAGCCGCTCTGGAAGCTGCCATCGCCACTCTACAAGAAGCTCTCGATGCTGCCCGACTGAGCATCAGTAGCATGAATGCCCTGCAACGTGCCATAAACGAGGCCACCTCATTCTTGAACATCTTGGCCGACTGCGAAGGAAAGACAGCATTGGAAACAGGCATCAACAATGCTACCCAAGTGCATGCGGCCGAGACATCGACATTGGATGATATCAAACAGACTGCAACCGACCTGATTGCCCTCGTATCAGCCACAAAAAGAACGGCACAACCCGCAGAAGGAGAATGTATAGAGCTGACAGAACTACTCGTAAACCCCAGTTTCGAGAACAAGACTACAGGATGGTCTGTGGCCAAGCAGGTGAGCGGATGGGAATCGTTCGACACATGGAGCGACCGTCCGGCTGTTGATGGTACATACTTTGTCAGTCTCTGCTATCAGAATATCACCCATATAGATCTGTATCAAAATGTAAGTGGACTGCAAGCCGGCACCTATACCATAGAGGCGAACCTGCGCAACACGGACGGAGCAGACTTCCTGACTGACCAGCGCATCTATGCCGAAGCAGGAGGCAATCTCTACGAGTCGGACAAACTGACCACTGTAAGCGGTGACAGAAACAACGATTGGACAAGGTTTGTACTGAGCGATATCACATTGGAGGAGGGAGAGGCCCTACGCCTCGGTGCCCGTTCGACAGGTACCGGCTCTGGTACAAAAGGATGGTTTCAGGCCGATGATTTTCGCCTCTACTATTGGGGAACATATGCTTTAACGGAAATTAAAAATGAATCTATAGGAACAAAGTATATCATTATTAATCCTGTTACAGGCGGCTTGCGTGTGAATGCGGAAAAACAGACAGTATTATCTGTCTATATGCTGAATGGAGGTTTGTTGAAACAAGTAAATATGCCTGTGGGTGAATCCTTTCTGCCTTTATTGCCTGGGACATATCTCATTGATGGGAATGTTATTATTGTTAAATAGTGGAATCTCTTAGTTAATATGTTCTTATAAAACGGTAGGGAAAAGATAAAAATATTCTTTTTTATTCTCTTTTCAGATTCTTTTCAGATTCATTACGCATCTTTGCAACATGAATTTGTTAAGTATGAAGATTGATAATTTAATTTGTAAGAGTATGAAAAAGTGTTTTTATTATTTGTGTGTGGTTTTGGTTGGTGTTGTTTGCTTAAATAGTTGTGATGACGATGACGACAATATCCGTTTGGCCAATGTTCCAGAAAAAGTGTTGGTTACGATGGAGGAAATGTATCCAAATGTAACAATTGTAGAGTGGGAAAAATATCGCGAATATTATGTTGCAGAATTTTGGTATCAAGGAGTGGAACGCCATGTCTGGTTTAGTGGAGATGGTGCTTGGCGTATGACGAAGACGGATATGGGGCATAGTTTAGAAGGCTTGCCAGAAATTGTGCGAAATGCATTTCTTGGTACACAGTATGCTACGTGGGAGGTAGATGATGTAGCAATGTTCGAACGTCCAGATTTTACTTTCTATTTAGTTGAAGTGGAGGCTAATGGACAGCGTGATCGTGATTTGTTCTTTGCAACAGATGGTACGTTGTTGAAAAATGAGGTGGATAATTATGATAGAGAGGTAACGCCAGATACGGAACTTCATTGATTTTAACCTTCCTTTTGCTGGGTATATATAGTAATAATAGTGCTAATGAAACATATAGAAAAGAACTTGTGACATTGAAAGGGGGAGAAATCCTCCTTTTTTTGTATATTTGCCCCATTAAAAATATTAACGGATAATGAGTAAACGGGTAATTTTATTATTTTTGGTAAGTTGGTTAGGTTGGGTATCTATGTGGGCGCAGGTTCGGCTTAGTCAACCGCATGGTTTGTATGAAGGTGATAAATTAATGATAGAAATGTCTCCTTCTGTAATTGGTGCGGAACTTAGGTATACTATTGATGGCACAGTGCCTACTATGGAAAGTCCTATATATACGGAACCGTTGGAACTGACAAAAACAACTTTGATACGGGTAGGAGAGGTAAGAGAGGATACAGTTAGTTTGCCAGTAACGACAGTTTCGTACATTTTCATGAAGTCTGTGCTGAATCAATCAAATAATCCTGAAGGGTATCCTGCTGAGTGGGGTAAATATACTCAATTCTCAGGGCGTGCTGTGGCAGATTATGAAATGGATCCAGAGATGACAGGTGATGAAACGATTAAACCGAAAATTATGGATGGCTTGCGCCAATTACCTATTCTTTCTGTAGTGACAGATAAGGATAATCTTTTTAGTCATGAGAATGATGAATTGACAGGAGGTATATACATATATACAGGTCCTCCAGTAGGAGATGCAACAGGACATGGTTGGACACGTCCGGCTAGTGTCGAATTAATAGGTGGTCCAACAAATCATAGTGTACAAGTGGACTGCGGCATTCGTCTGCATGGCGGGCATGGTCGTCTGGCAGAAAAGAATCCGAAGCATTCGTTTCGCTTAGTTTTTAAGGATGAGTACGGCCCAGGTACATTGAAGTATCCTATTTATGGTGAAGAGGAGCCTGCCAAGTTCAACCAGCTGGTATTGCGTTGCCACTTCGGCAATTCATGGCAGCACTGGTCTGGCGGAGGCAACCCGAAAGCCCAGTACATACGTGATATGTGGGCACGAAAGATACAGCGCAAGATGGGCCATCCGGCAGTGAACGGCATACATGTACACCTGTTCCTTAATGGCATGTATTGGGGACTCTACAACATTGCAGAGAGAGTGGACGACGAGTATGGCAAACAGCATTTCGGTGGCAAGAAGAGCGATTATGACGTGGTCAAGATAGAGGAATCGGGCGGCAATCATCACGAAGCGGCAGAGGGCAACTTGGATGCTTGGAATGAGATGATAGCCACGGTGAGCAAAGCGGCAGACGATGCCTGTTACTACCGCTTGCAGGGACTTGACAGTCAAGGCGAACCTGACACTCTGGGCGCACTGCTTGATGTTGATGGGTTCATTGACTACATGCTCATCAACCAGTACGGCGGCAATACCGACTGGGATCACCACAACTGGTATGCCATCCGTAAACGGGGCGCAGACTCTGAGGGATTCCACTTCCTCTGTTGGGATACGGAACAGATTTTTGAAGGGGACGGCGACAATGTGATGAAGGTACAGAACCATGCCTGTCCCACAGGGATATTCCACTCTTTGTTGCAGAACCCGAAGTTCGTCAACCGCTACCTGAAGCGGGCGGCTCAAGTGCTTGATGAGGATGGACTTTTGGGCGAAGCGTCAGTTGTGGAACTCTGGGACAGCCTTTACAGTACAATCTCTTATGCTGTCTATGCCGAGGCTGCCCGTTGGGGAGACTACAGACGTGACGTACACCCCTACCAGTCACGCAGGCCGCTCTATACGGTCGATGGCTATTACATCCCCGAACGTCAGCGTTTGGCAAGCCAGTATTTCCCCTACCGTACGGCAACAACCCTCTCTCAAGTGAACAGCTATGTGGAGCAACTCACCGGCATATACTTCGATGACTGGGAAGTGCCCGAACACTGGGTGCCTATGACTGCATCCATGTTCCACGAATGGGACGGAACAGGCATTGATGCCCAACCGAAAGACAAGGAACTCGTTGTGGATTGGAACCTGAATCAGGCCGTTGGTGGAGGAGGTGCCGTGATGATGAGCACCAGTGTAATCTACAACCAGTTTGCCGACCTTACGCCTTATGATACCCTCGTATTGCGTGGGATAGGTGGAAATCTGCGCATCATTACCAACCGCTTGGAAGACCACGGCTCCTATAAGCAGATTGTGGTCAACTTCAACAATAGCGATCCTTATTGGAGTGATGAATGGGGCGCTCTGCTCGTGCCATTGGCCGATGTGGCTAAGACTCTTACCAATAAGGGGGAAGACCGGGTGGAAGAATTTGTACACGTGAATGCTTTGAAGGTGGCCAGTGGCTCCTGCACCTTGCGCAATGCCTATCTGATACCCCGTGTAGTAAACCGCATCGACCAAGTGGAAGAGGATAGGAGAGAAGGCGATGGCCTCTACTACAACCTCCTTGGCCAGCCAGTGAAGAGCCCCACGAAGGGTATCTATATAAGGAACGGAAAGAAGGTAGTGGTAAGGTAGTTATATTTACAATTTACTATATACCATGTACAATTGCTGAGTGACTAGCTATTGGCGACTAGTGAGGGGACAGCGAGCAAACTGGGTTTAAGGTGTAGGGCTTAAGTCTGCAACACTGTTCTCTATACTTCTAAGCGAACCTCCCAGTTTCCTACATTCCCAAAGAATATCAAGAGCAGGCTGTCAGCTTTTTCCGCTTCCTCAAGGGCATTTCTCCTGACGAGCGAAGCGACGTGTTACTACTCCGACTCCTTGTAAAAGAAATACAGGAAGTTGAGCTTGCGAAACTTAATAATGAAGAAATAGAAAATGAAAAGATTGATTACAGTAGTCACCATGCTGTGTGTGGCAATCGTCGTGGTAGCACAAGGTGTAAAACCCTTGCCAACTTTGCATGTAGAAGGGAAATGGTTGATGGATACACACGGAAATAAAGTGGTGTTGCACGGTGTGATGGACACTCCAAGTGCTTGGTTTAACAGTGGTCGGTGGGGATGGAGTTATGATGAAGCCGGACGTTTGCGTTGTCTGGACTATTTTGAGAAACTCTTTACAGGTCTTGAAGAAGCCAAATGCAATGTGTTCCGTTTACATTTGGAACCTGCTTGGACAAATGACCCCAACAAACAAAGTGATGGTAAAGAGAGTGGCGAAGCTGACATCTCACGATTCAGTTCAACACGGTTGAAGACTTATCTGAAGACTCTCTATTTTCCTTTGATTCGGAGAGCCATGAATCATGGCATGTATGTCGTTGTACGTCCTCCAGGGGTGTGTCCGGGGAATTTGCAGGTAGGTGATTATTATCAGGATTATCTGTTGACAGTATGGGATATCTTTACCCAAAACGATTCTATAAAGAAGTATGCAGGACAGATAAGCATAGAATTGGCCAATGAACCTGTAAACTTGAGAAATGCCAACGGACAGGATGATGCAGCTACATTACATGACTATTTCCAACCGGTTGTGGATAAGATTCGTGCCAATGGCTTTACGGGTATTATTTGGGCACCTGGTTCAGGGTGGCAAAGCAATTACCAAAGCTATGTGAGCCATCCTATTGAGGGGTATAATATCGGTTATGCCGTGCATGACTATTGTGGATGGTATGGAAGTAGTGATCAGACTCCGAGTCCATCTGTCAAAATTGAGCAATTCGGTAAACAGGTCCCTGTTGTGCATACTTCGCCAGTTATTATTACCGAGGTTGATTGGAGTCCGGCCAAACCTGGTACAGGACATTATAATGAACATGGAGAATGGGTGGAATCCAACCACGGTACATGGGCTACGGGTTCGACCTCAAAATGGGGAAAAGCATTCAAGGCTTGTCTTGACCACTATGAAAACATATCGATGACCCTTTCTGGTACAGGATGCCTTATTGATGTGGATACACTTATCAATACAGGCAAGGTGGTTCCTGCTTTTGGTGGATTGGAAGAAGCTTGTGGAAAGGCCTGTATGGATTGGTATGCCGGATATTACGAGGAGAATTGGCCACGCGCAGACTTTAAGAATGTGTCGTTCGGAGATTTGGGTAATGGCAAATACCAGAATCCGTTGATTGCCGCAGACTTTCCTGATCCGGATGTCATTCGGGTAGGGGATACCTATTATATGGTGAGCACCACTATGCATCATTTCCCAGGAGCTACTATATTGAAATCGAAAGATTTGGTTAATTGGAGCTATTGTGCCCAACCATTAGTCCAACTTTCAACAACTGACCGGTATCAATTGCTAAACGGACAGAATGCTTATGCCGCAGGCATGTGGGCCTGCTCGATGGCTTATCACGAAGGAACTTTCTATATCCTCATCAATGGGAATGATGCAGGAGGATGGCTTCTGACGACTGATGACCCTGAAGGCAAATGGCAGATGAAGAAATTGGCACGTTCGTATTACGACCCGGGCATGCTGTTTGATAATGGAAAGGTGTATGTGGCTTGCGGAAATACGGAAATCAAGATGTGTGAGTTGGATGAGGATTTCAATTTCGTACAAGAAAGGATAGTATTCACTGCTACAGAGATGCTTGAAGGATGTCATTTGTATAAAAAAGGTGATTACTATTATATTTACGCAACCTATGGCGGATGGCCTTCCGGACAGACAGTCCTTCGTTCCAAAGATATATTTGGCCCTTACGAAGAGAAGATGCTGATAAACAAATACATCAATGATAAACCTAATACTATTCATCAAGGAGCACTCATAGAAACAGAAGCCGGTGCTTGGTGGACTATTATGCAGGAAGATCTTGGTGCATTGGGACGTTTCCCAAATATGCAACCAGTGAAATGGCTTTATGAATGGCCGGTTCTTGGTAATAAAGGGGTTCTTTATTCAACTTATACAAAACCTGTTACTAAAGAGGCTTCTTTACGGGAGCCTTTGCCTACTAATGATAATTTCCGTTCATATCCATTAGGTATGCAATGGCAATGGAATCATCATCCTGATGACGGTGCTTGGTCGCTCTTTGAGCGTCCGGGCTGGTTAAGACTTGTAACATCGGGTACAGCTAATCGCCTGACACAAGCTCGAAATATGCTTACTCAACGTATTTTTGCGTTCGATAATAAGCCTTCTATTGGTACTGTCCGGATGGATATCAGTCAATTACAAGACGGTGATGTGGCAGGTGTGTGTATCTTTCAAGATCCTTATGCCATGCTTTCGGTGCAAGTGAAGGAGGGCAAGCAGTATCTTGTGTGGAGACAAGATACATTGCGTACTTCTACATCGTTTACTCCTGTTGAGGAACGTTTGGAAATACATGTGGATAGTATCATCTATTTGCGTGCGTCAATAAATTATTCCACAAGTAAGACTAACTTCTTTTATTCGTTAGACAATCAGACTTATCAGTCATTTGGTGGTGAGACAACTTTAGGGTATAATCTTAGTGTCTTTGTTGGAGCCCGCTTTGGCCTTTATTGTTACGCCACTCAAGAGGGAAGTGAAGGATATGCTGATTTTGATTGGTTCTCAACCGAAGACAGTTTTGATGAGTCAAGTTATTATCCTGCCACCTTTAATGGATATAGCGCCGATATGTTGACTGCCGAATCGATGACGTTAGCAGGAGGTTCGGAACAAGAAATTATGATAGGAAACCGTACTCCAATTGAATTAATGGTGACCTATCGTGATGGGCATACTGAAAATGTAGCCGCACAGGCCCGATATACTATTGATGGTGACGGTGTGATTGATATAATGAATGGGCAAATCGGAGGTATAACAGAAGGTGTTGCTACAGTAAAGGCTTCATATACAGACTTAATGGGTAATGAAATGATAACCTCTTTTAAAGTGCGCTCGACTTTCTTCCCCTTTGCCAAGGAATTTATAAACACGTCATTATTTGCCAATGGAGTTTATTCCGAGAGCACGCGTACCTTTAAACCAGGGCAATGGGGGCAAATGGGCTGGGAATATCCCAACGGTGCTGATATGTCTGGGTACAAGTATTTGGTTATCAAACTTAAGCAAACACAGAATTGTGATGCACATCTTAATTTATTTACTACTAATAGTATTTGGGGAGATTGTTGCGAAGTGCCAGCTTTTGGCTCGAAGAAACAAATTGTGTTTAACCTTCAGACTGCTAAATATACTTCAGGAAATTCGAAAGGTAACTTGCTTGATACAAAGAATATTCGCATTGTCAGTTTTTGGGCTAACGGTAATGGGACAATAGTTGTTGATGACATGTATTTGACCAATAATGCGGACTATTCGCGCCCATCAATTATAGAAGAGGCTGTGGTAGATACTTCAGTAAATCAGGAAAGCAGGATTTATTATAATCTTTTAGGTCAACCTGTAAAGAACCTTACAAAGGGCATCTATATAAGGAGTGGAAAGAAGGTTGTGATAAGATAATAAACTCAATTGTATTTTTAGTAGCATGAAAAAAGGAATTATGACAACGATGCTCCTGATGGCTGCAAGCATCGTATTACAAGCACAAGAACATCGTCTTTGGTATAGTAAGCCAGCTTCACATTGGTTGGAAGCTTTACCTGTAGGAAACTCAAAGTTGGGTGCCATGGTGTATGGAGGTACTGAGGTGGAGACATTGCAACTCAATGAAGAGACTTTCTGGTCAGGGGGACCTCACGAGAACAATAGCAGTGAATCGTTGAAATATTTGCCCGAAGTGCGCAATCTTATCTTTGCTGGTCGCGAAAAGGACGCTCACCAATTGATAGAAAAACACTTCATCAAGGGACCACATGGGATGCGTTATCTGCCCGTTGGAAATATACAATTGAACTTTGGCCATCGGCAAGTAGTGGGCTACGAGCGTGAATTGAATTTGGGTAATGCTTTTGTGTCTACCTCTTATATATATAATGGTGTGAGATACACCCGTACTGTTTTTGCTTCACAGGCCGATGATGCGATCATTGTACGTATTGAGGCCGATAAGAAAGGTACACTCTCTTTCTCCGTTGGTTTTGATGGACAATTGCAAGCCGAGAAACTGGTAAGTAACGGACAACTTGTTGCCCGTGTGAAGAATGTGGAGCAGGAGGGAATCCAAGGTGTGTTGGCGGCTGAGTGTCGCACTCGTGTACTTACCGATGGACAATTGGAGGAGGATGGTACAACTCTTTCAGTGAAAGATGCTACTACGGCAACTCTTTATATCGTAGTTGCAACCAACTTCGTCAATTATCGTAATGTGAGCCATAATCCTTCAATCGATAACGAAGCCATTTTGACATCACTCGAAGAAAAGAAATACGACCAATTGCTGAAGGCGCACATTGCCAAATATCGCGCACAATATGATCGCGTTTCTCTTACACTTCCTAAGTCGGAGAACTCGGCATTGGAGACCGACAAACGATTGGCAAGTTTTGCAGATGGAAGCGACATGGATATGGTTTCGTTGATGATGCAATACGGGCGTTATCTGCTTATCTCCAGTTCACAACCTGGTGGACAACCCGCCAACTTGCAAGGCGTATGGAATGACAAGATGAATGCTCCTTGGGATTCGAAGTATACCATCAATATCAATGCCGAAATGAATTATTGGCCTGCACTTGTGGGTAACTTGTTCGAAACTCAGGAACCGCTCTTCTCTATGATACGAGATCTTAGTGTTTCGGGTACTCAAACGGCTCGTCAGATGTATGGGTGTACTGGATGGATGGCTCACCACAACACCGACTTGTGGCGTATTGCAGGCCCCGTAGATGGTACGCAATGGGGGATGTTCCCTACAGGTGGTGCTTGGTTGAGCACTCATTTGTGGCAACACTACCTTTACACTGGTGATAAGAATTTCTTGGCCGATAATTATGAGATATTGAAGGGCGCAGCCGACTTCTTGCTTGACTACATGAAAGTGCATCCCCAATATGGATGGCTGATGACGTTGCCTACCGTATCTCCCGAACATGGTCCTAAAGGAAAGGGTACTAATGTAACAGCTGGTTCAACAATGGATAATCAGATTGTGTTTGATGTGCTCAATACAGCTTTGCAGGCAACCGAAATTTTGGACAAAGATAACGAAATTTACATTGCTCGTTTGCGTAAGGCCATTGACCAACTTCCTCCGATGCAGATAGGTCGTCATGGTCAGTTGCAGGAGTGGCTTATCGATGCTGACGATCCAGGTGATCAGCATCGCCATATTTCACATCTTTATGGACTTTATCCTTCCAACCAAATTTCTCCTTACACTAATCCTGAACTGTTTACAGCATCGGCTAATACCTTGAACCAACGTGGTGACATGGCCACAGGCTGGAGCCTTGGTTGGAAAATCAATTTTTGGGCACGTATGCTTGACGGTAATCATGCTTTCCAAATCATTAAAAATATGTTGCACTTGCTTCCCGATGATGCTCAGGCTCGTAACTATCCCGACGGAAGAACTTATCCTAATCTGTTTGATGCTCATCCTCCCTTCCAGATTGATGGAAATTTTGGATGTTCGGCAGGTGTGTGCGAAATGCTTCTTCAAAGTCATGATGGTGCTGTACATTTGCTTCCTGCCCTTCCCGATGCTTGGGGCGAAGGCGAAGTGAAAGGACTCCGTGCCCGTGGTGGTTTCGAGGTAGATATGGTTTGGAGTGAGGGCGCGATTTCCGAGGCGGTTATCCATTCTACTATTGGTGGTACATTGAGAATTCGTTCTTATGTGCCTTTAATGGGTAAAGGGTTACAACTTGCTGAAGGTATTTGCCCAAATAAGTTCTTGTTACCATCAGCTATCAAGGAGCCTTTAAAGTCTAAAGAATTAAAAGATTTTCAGGTTATTCCTCTGCGTAAAGTTTATGAATACGACATTCAGACTAAACCGGGTAAGAGTTATCGAGTGAAAATAAATTGATAGGATTATATTAATTAAAGAGTGAGCCATTGGGAGTAAGAAATGATTTCCATATGGCTCATATTCTTTTTTTATATGTGTAAATCTGTTTCTTGTGAAACAAATACAAAAGTATGCGACACATGAGTAAATATTTGTGTCGCTATTTCTTTATATATTTGCCAACGAAAAATATTTCTGAGTAGAAATTATTAACATAAAATAGGAAGCAAATATGAAAAATGTAAGGAACATTGCTTTGATGGCTCTGATTATGGTGGGCACTACCACATTGTGGGCACAAGGGCTGAAGGACGCCTATAAGGATTATTTCATGATAGGTGTTGCCGTGAACCAACGAAACGTGACTAATGCGGAACAATCGGCTTTAGTGAAGCAAGAGTTTAATAGTATGACGGCTGAAAACGACATGAAGCCTGAACCTACGGAGCCTAATGAAGGCCAGTTCAATTGGGAGGCTGCTGACCGTATCGCAAACTTCGCCCGCCAAAACGGAATCAAGTTGCGTGGCCATTGCTTGGTATGGCATAGCCAGATAGGTGCCTGGATGTATAATGACAATCCTACAAAGGAAGTCTTCTTCCAACGTATGCGTAATCATATTCATGCTATTGTGAATCGTTACAAAGATGTTATCTATTGTTGGGATGTGGTGAACGAAGCTATGACCGATGACCGTAATGCCACCGACCCTTACCGTCAATCTCCTCTATACAAGATTGCAGGCGATGAATTTATAGCCAAGGCTTTTGAATATGCTCACGAGGCCGATCCCAATGCATTGCTCTTTTACAATGACTACAATGAGTGTGATCCGGTGAAGAGTCGTCGTATCTATGAAATGGTGAAGAAGATGAAAGATGCCGGAGTTCCTATTCACGGTATAGGTATGCAGGGACATTATAATATTTATGGCCCGACAGAAAAGGAAGTTGATGATGCTATCAAGCTTTATAAGCAGATTGTGGACCATATTCATGTAACCGAATTGGATATTCGCGTGAATGAGGAGATGGGTGGTCAGCTCCGCTTTAGCCGTGAAGGTGTGGCAGTCAGTGACTCTATCAAGCAACATTTGGCTGACCAGTATGCTCGTGTCTTCCGTGTTTTCCGTAATCACAAGGATGTTGTAAAATGTGTTACTTTTTGGAATTTGAGCGACCGTGACTCTTGGTTGGGAGCACGTAATTACCCTCTTCCCTTCGATACCGAATATAAGCCTAAATTGGCCTATGAATATATAAAGGATATGAAGGAACCCAAATGGGAACTTCCTAAGAAACCCAAGCGCCAACCTCGTGCACGTCGTGGAGGTGGACAGAATCAGCGTCCGGCTTTCAATCCAGATTTGGCTTTTCCCGAGAATCCGAATATCAAAGAAGATTTTAAGCCTTCTGTCAAAAATCAGCCCGGACAAGAGTATCCTCAAGTAAATTCACAAGGCTATGTCCGTCTTCGTGTAGAATTTCCTGAGGCCAAATCGGTAGTAGCCAGTTTGGGAGGTCGTGGCGGAACTCCTTTGCGTAAGACATATGATGGTTCGTGGGTAGGAACAACAGCAGGTCCCGAGGACGAAGGTTTCCATTATTACCATTTGACCGTAGATGGTGGAACTGTAAACGACCCAGGTGCAATGAATTATTTTGGTGGAACCCGTTGGGAAAGCGGTATTGAAGTTCCTGCTCATGATCAGGACTTTTATGCCGTGAAGAATGTACCTCATGGTAATGTCCAACAGGTATTATTCTGGAGTGAAAGTACCCAGCAGACACGTCGTGCTTTTGTTTATACGCCACCTATGTATGGTAAGAATAAAAAAGAAAAATATCCCGTACTCTATCTGCAACATGGTTGGGGAGAAAACGAAACTTCTTGGCCCAATCAGGGACATGCCAATCTCATTATGGACAATTTGATTGCAGAAGGCAAAATCAAACCGTTTATCATCGTTATGACTTATGGCATGACTAACGAAGTGCGATTTGGAGGATTGGGACAATTTACGGCTGAGGACTTTGAAAAGGTCTTGGTAGATGAATTGGTACCTTATATCGATGCCAATTTCCAGACACGTGCAGACAAGAATCATCGCGCCATGGCTGGTTTGTCAATGGGAGGCTTTGAAACAAAACTTATCACTTTGCGTCGTCCGGAAGTGTTTGGATACTACGGCCTGATGAGTGGAGGACAATATGCTCCGACCGACATTAAGGATGCCAAGCAGGTAAAACTCATTTTCCAAAGTTGTGGTAGCAAGGAGAATCCCGATGCCATCAAGAAGTCTGTTGCTGACTTGAAAGCCGCCGGTCACAATGCCGTAGGGTATATTTCGGAAGGTACGGCGCACGAATTCCAGACTTGGCGACGTAGCCTTAAGGAGTTGGCAATGTTGCTGTTTAAATAATAATGTGTAAATTGTTGATTGATGAGAAAACTGCTTTTATCTATTATATCTGTTTTGTGTTTGGGATTTTCCGTTCAAGCACAGGATGCCACGTTGCGTATTGATGGACAGACAAAATATCAACATATAACGGGTTTTGGTGGCTTTGTCTGTAGCCCTCAATTTGGGTACAATCATATGAGTCAGACTGAAATAAAGAAAGTCTGGGGCAAAGGAAGTACCGTAGGGTGTAATATCATGCGTCTTTACATTCCTATTGGGCGGAATAGTTGGGGGCAATCTCTGCAAACCGCCAAATGGGCCAAGCAGATGGGGCTTATTGTTTTTGCTTCTCCTTGGGGACAACCGGCAGAGTGGAAAACCAATGGTACCATTAATGCCAAGAATGAAGATGGCACTACAGGTAAATTGAAACGTGAGAATTGGGCCGATTATGCCCAATATCTTGAGGATTATGTGCAATACCTGCGCGAGAATGGGGTAGAGTTGGACGCCATTTCTATCCAGAATGAACCTGATTGGGCAGCCTCTTATGCCGGTTGCCTTTGGTCAGCTAGTGAAATCGCTGAATTTGTGAAAACATACGGACGTACTATCAGTTGTAAAATTATGGCACCTGAAACATTGGCCGTGAATGATTCATACGTTAACGAATTGAACAAGGCTGATGTGTTGCCATGCTTTGATATTTACGGAGGTCATCAATATGGTGGTATTCAGGAAGGTTACAAGAAGCTGGGTGCGCAAGGTAAGGAACTTTGGATGACCGAATATCTTATCAATTGGAATGAAAATAGCAGTACATCGCGCAATTTTGATTATTCTAAGGATATTTTTAATTTCTTCCGTAGTATCAATACATGTATGTTGGGCGGTTTCAATGCTTGGATTCACTATGCGGCCAAACGTTATTACGGAATGTTGGGTGATGGCCAATGTGGCACAACCAATGGTTCAGTCACTAAGCGTGGATACGTCATGGCCCATTTCTCACGTTTTGTTACGGGTATGACTCGTGTCGGAGGGACTTTTGCGGATGATGCTTCAACTCCTTTGGAAGGGTCTGTTTATTTGTCACAGACGGGTGATACCGTAGTGGCTGTGATAGCTAATCCTTCGGATGTGGAGCGTACTTTGACCGTTGATTTACCCTTCTACACAGAGAAAGGTCGGATGCAATCAACCACGCGTACACAGAATTTTGCGTACAAGAATTTGTCTCCGGAAAGCGAAACATGTCGCCCCGAAGTACAAGTTCCCGCATCCAGTGTAAGTACCATCTTGTTTGAACGTTCGCGTGATCGTCAAGTTTCTGATATGAAGGCTACGACCAAACGGTTTGACCGTATAGATGACTTGACTCGTACCAAAACGTCATTTGGAACAGCTTATAAGATGTCTGGGAATAGCAAGAAGTTGGATCATTCGAATCCGTTGATTTCTACTAACACCTCAGCCTCTAATGGTTATCTTCAATTGGCAGACCGTTATAGCCAATTGGTATTGCAAGTGAAAAAACTCTCTTCAACCATGAATTATACGTCGGCCATTACTACCTTATATTATATAAATGGTAAGGGCACGTTGTCATCGCACAATTATGGTGATTTGGAGTTTGGGCAACGTGAGAATTTCAATCTTGTATTTGACTTGTCACCTAATACATTGAAGGATGGATGTAAAGGTATTATCTCTATAACCAACAACAATTGGTCATCGATTCTGACTTTTACTTTTGGCGATGTATATTTGACTCACGCCAATGGCTTGTATTCAGCTACGATGAGTGGCGCTTTTGTTGCCGATGATGGTTATCTGCTTGATTACACCGCAGATGCTACTTGTACAAGTTTGGACATGACGTCCGTTACCGGATTACCGGAGGCATTGCCTTGGGCAGAGACAAACCGGGTTGTATATTTGGCAGAAGGCTCGACAACTACAGGCAATAACCTGGTGATAGGCAATGAGTGCCGGCAACTGCTTCTTTCGTCCGAAGGTGGAGACTTCCGTCCGGCTAAAGCTTTTCAGGCTACGCAAGCCTCATTCACCTGTACGGTGGATGGCTACCGTATGCTGATGCTTCCTTTTGCCGCTCAGGTTCCCGAGGGAGCAAACGTTTATAAAGTATCAGGAGATATGAAAGTGACCGAATTGGAGTCCGTAGTTGCTCATCAGCCGATTCTTGTCGCCGCTCAGGGCGAAGTTACTTTTGTTGGCTCGGGTGATGTCTCTTATGCTACATCAGCCTTGACGGATGTATTTCGCGGTACTTATATTCATCGGAATTTGTATGCCGGCGATTATCTCTTGGGTCAACAGAATGGCCAGTGGGGCTTTATCCGGCAGACGGCAACATCCGTCCTTACTCCGTTTGATGTGTATGCTACCCCAACCGCTACATCAACCTTCTTGCCGCTTGATTTCAGTGCTACGGCTATTGATGTAGTTGAACTTGATCTTGTGCAACGCGACCAACCTGTCTATAATACGATGGGACAACGTGTCGGAGCCGACTATAAGGGGCTTGTCATTGTTGGTGGTAAGAAAGTGTGGAGGAAGTAATCAAATCGTGTATCTCTTGCTGATACATTCATCTGTAAGTAATGACAATAAATAAAAATAAAGAATTCAGAATGAAAAAAAGAATTTTGCAATTGTTGCTTTTGCTTGTGGCAACCTCTGTGAATGCACAGAATCCCTATTTGCCTTTGTGGGAACATCTCCCAGATGGTGAACCTCGTGTGTTTGAAGATCCCGATAATCCGGGCAAGTATCGTGCTTATATTATTGGTTCGCATGATATAACTTATTCCGCTTATTGTGGTAGCGACATCCGTATGTGGTCAGCCCCTGTTGAAGATCTCAGTCAGTGGCGTGATGAAGGTCCTATTTTCACACATTTTGTAGATGGTCAGTGGGATACCATGTTTGCTCCTGACCTTGTAGAGGTGAAAGATCGTCAGACGGGTAAGAAGACCTATTATCTCTATCCCCATTCACGCGGATGGCGTCGTGTGCCTATGGTGTGCAAAGGCGATCGTCCCGATGGTCCTTTTACTCCGATAAATCTTACACCTGATGGTCGTCAGTGCTTGCCAGGTTCCATCATTGATTTTGACCCTTCGGTATTTGTCGAGAATATCACAGACAAAAAAGATCCGGATTATGACAAGGGCTTCCGTGCGTATGTGTTCTATGGCTTCCAGCACTCAACAGCTTTTGAGCTGGATCAGAATACCATGTACTCCATGCGTCCCGGTACCGAGCTGCACGACTATTTCATCCCGGCCAGTAGCCGTTATGGGGTAGTGCGCGATCCTGAGGGAACTCAGTATCCGGCTCTTTATAAAGGACAGAATCCTGGGGACTTCAATTTCTTCGAAGCCTCTTCTATCCGTCAGGTGGGTAATAAGTATGTGATGGTCTTCTCCGGTTATTCCGGCCCCGATTATGGATTGGGCTCTACCAATTCAGCCCTACGTTATGCGTTTGGCGACTCTCCGCTTGGCCCGTGGCGTTCGGGAGGTGTCCTGGTTGACTCTCGTGGCGTGGTTCCCAATCAGGATGGCACTCATCTGACCACAACTAATTTTGCTCACAATACTCACGGCTCTATTGAAGAAATCAATGGCCAGTGGTATGTGTTCTATCATCGTCCTCCCCGTGGATTTGGCAATGCCCGTCAGGCGATGGTTGCTCCGGTGAAGATCACTTGGGACAAGAAGAAAGTGGCTGATGGCGGTGTAGTCAGAATCACAGGTTACGACCCCTATATAAAGGGTAATGAGTGGACAGCTAAAGTTTCTGATGGTACCGAATATACAGGTGCAGAAGTTACCAGTGAAGGTTTCCAGATATTTGGCTTGCCTCCATACAATTATTATTCTGCCGGATATGCTTGCTACGTGACGGGAAATAATTGGATGCAGGACAATCATGATGTATGGGATAATAATATGGATTTGGCAGGCATCACCAATAGAGGTGTTGTCGGGTTCAAGTACTTTGGATTTGGTGGTTTGGAAAAGGACACCAAAGGCGTGAAGGCTTTTGAGGGCGCAAAGAAAGGTGATGGGGCCATGCTGAATCTGAATCTTACTCCGGGCGGACATGGCGCTTTCAAGATTCATGTAATGTTGGACGGACCTTATGCCAACGAAACATGGAAGGGCAAGGAGATTGCGGTCGTAGAAGTGCCGGCCGATGCTCCGCGTGTGGCCAAGAATTATCAGGTAGCCGTCCCGGCGGTAGAAGGTCTGAAGGGCAAACACGCCATCTATCTGGTGGTTGAAGGCCCCGAGGTACAACAGCCCCAGGCCAATAATCGTCAAGGCTTCGGAGGCCGCCAGCAACAAGCTCAACGTCCCGTAGGGTTGTTTGACCTTCATGGGATTGGCTTCTCCAAAAATGGCAAAGTATGCGAACGTCCGATTGTTCCTCAGGTGACAATTACGGCTGATGGCAAGAAACTCAATCTTCCGACCACTCCTATCCGTTGCACCAATGCCAACGGTCTGACCGATGCCATTCGTTATCAGGTTTATGGCCCGTTGGAGGAAGGTACAATTCTCAATGCAACGGCTACGGATCCTTCTGTGATTTTCGAGATCAGTCCTATTGTGGAGGGACGTGCTACCGTTAAGTGTACCTACCATGGTTTACAGAAGATTTATTTGATAAATTGATAGCGGATAAATTCTGAATGGCAAGTTGCAGACCGTAAGTGATGAGCTTTAATTACTTGGAGTTTGTAGCTTGCCATTTTTGATTAGAATGAGTCTTGTCCGACCTTTGATTTTTGCGTATAGGAAATGTCTAAAAACATTAGCTTTAAATCTATGAAACGAAGTCCTTTGATTAGGGTGTTATTCCTCTTATCTGTTTTTATGTTGTCAGCATGTCACTCTTCTCAAGTTGAGTCTCCTTGGGACAAAGGTGGTTTTGAGACCCGCGAATACCGTAATGTTTTTGTAGAGGCTGGTTATGCCCCTGATGCCGTTGAGGCCAAGTTGGATGAAGTCTTTAACGATGTTTTCCATGGCCCCAACAAAGCCTATTTTGAGGTCGGGGACTCTATGGCCTATATCTCAGACATCAAGAACAATGATGTGCGCACCGAGGGTATGAGCTATGGTATGATGATAGCGGTACAATTGGACAAAAAAGATATTTTTGACCGTTTGTGGCGATGGAGCCAGCGCTACATGCAGCATCAGGATGGTCCTCGTGAAGGATATTTTGCCTGGAGTTGTCGCACAGATGGCACCCCTAATAGTTGGGGGTCGGCCAGCGATGGCGAATTGTATTACATCACGTCCCTTCTCTTTGCCTCCAATCGTTGGGGAAACGATACGGGCATTGATTATAAAGCCGAGGCACAACGTATCTTGAATTGTTCGATGAACAAGACAGGGGAGGGTGGCGCTATGCCATTGTTGCACCCGGAACACAAGTTGATAACTTTCACCCCCGACCAACGGGGGATGCGTTTTACTGACCCCTCATACCATCTGCCCGCTTTTTATGAAGTGTGGGCCAGATGGGCAGATGATGGACGCGCCGATTATTGGCTGGAGGCAGCCCGCCAGTCTCGTGAGTATTTGCATACGACCACCCATCCGGTCACGGGGTTGAGTCCCGATTATAGCAATTACGATGGCTCACCCGTGGAAAGTCGTGGTTGGATGCGTGGCTCGCAAAATTTCCGTTACGATTCATGGCGTGTGCCCATGAACATAGCCCTTGATTATTCATGGAGTTGTGCCGATCGGGAGTGGCAACGAGAGTATGGGCGTAAGATACAGCATTTCTTCTACTCTCAGGGTGTCAACGATTTTGTTGACCAGTACCGTCTGGACGGGACTTTGCCTGTTGATGAAGAGATTCTCCGTGCGGGTCGTTCAGAGAAAGCCTTGCGCCATAGCATCGGTTTGGTAGGAACCGTGGCTTCGACCTCGTTGCTCTATGCCGACGGGCATACCCGGGAGTTTGTGGATGCCTTATGGAATGCCAGACACGAACCCTTTGCCGACGGCTATTTTGATGCCTATTACGATGGGCTTCTCCGTCTTTTTGCATTTATGCATCTGAGCGGAAACTATCGGGTGATATTTCCGCAATAGGCAGGGCCTGTAGTGGAGTCTTTTGTGAGGAAGAATTAATGGTTTTAAACCGATTGATAATATATGATTATGAGAAGAAACCTTTTGATAATCTTGTGTCTGATGGCTACCATGTCATTATGTGCACAGTTCAAGAAGAATGCGGTGTCTTTCGATGCCTATGAGTGGGATTTCGGCACGGTAGGTGCCGACAAGGGGGCCGTGTGCCACACCTTTACGCTGAAGAACAATACCAGGCGGGAGGTGCGCATCGGGCGTCAGATTCCCAGTTGCGAGTGTATTACGGCGCGTTATGCCGACGAGGCCATCCGGCCGGGCGAGACGGCCGAGGTGATGGTCGTCTTCACCCCGAAGGAGTCTGTCGGGCGGAGCTATCGTAGTGTCGAGTTGCTGGACACGGAGGGCCACACGCTCGGTGCCCTCTCCACCAAGGCGCAGGTGGTGCCCGCAGGTGGTGCAGAGAAGTACCCTTTCTGGGATACCGCCCTGTCCAACGAGGCCCGCGTGGAGAACCTCATCTCACTGCTCACCCCTGAGGAGAAGGTGGGGCTGATGATGAACAAGTCCGTTTCGGTCGATCGCCTCGGCATTCCCTCCTACAACTGGTGGAGCGAGGCTTGCCACGGTGTGCGTCAGGATGGCTACACCGTCTATCCCCAACCCATCGGCATGGCGGCCGCTTTCAGCGAGCAGCTGGTGTACGATGTCTTCTCCACCGTGTCCGACGAGGCGCGTGCCAATTGGAACCGCTCCGACCACCGTGTCTTCAACGTCCCCATGGGTGTCATCTACTATCCCGGCAACCCCGAGTTGACCTTCTGGTGCCCCAATGTCAACATCTTCCGCGATCCGCGTTGGGGGCGTGGTCAGGAGACCTGTGGCGAAGACCCCTACCTGAATGCCGTCCTGGGCGTACAGACGGTGCGCGGCATGCAGGGCAACGATGACAAGTACTACAAGACCCACGCCTGTGCCAAGCACTATGCCGTGCATAGCGGGCCCGAGCCCCTCCGCCACACCTACGATGCCTCCGTCTCCATGCGCGACCTGTGGGAGACCTATCTGCCGGCCTTCAAGGCACTGGTGAAGAAGGGCAACGTGCGCGAGGTGATGTGTGCCTACAACCGTTACGAGGGCGTCCCCTGTTGCACCAGCGACCGCCTGTTGGTGGACATCCTGCGTCGCAAGTGGGGCTTCGACGGCATTGTGCTCACCGATTGCGATGCCATCAACAACTTCTACAACAAGGGCCAGCACGAGACACACCCCACCCCTCTGGCCGCATCGGTCGATGCCGTGTTGAATGGTACCGACCTCGAGTGCGGTAAAGTCTTCATGGTGCTCACCGAGGCTTTGGAGAAGGGACTGGTGACAGAACAAGTCCTCGACGACCACCTGCGCCGCACCCTGCTCGGACGCTTCGAACTGGGCATGTTCGACCCCGCCGAGATGCTTCCGTGGGCAAACCTTGGCGAGGAAGTCATCAGTTCAGAGAAGTTTAATGACTTGGCCGTACAGGCCGCCCGCGAGTCGATGGTGATGCTGAAGAACGAGGGCATCCTTCCCCTCTCCAAGAGCCTCAAGACCATAGCCGTAGTAGGACCCAATGCCGACGACATCGAGTTGCTCAACGGCAACTATGGCGGCACCCCCTCTGACAATCACAAACACTCTCTCCTGTCCGGCATCCGCAAGGCCCTGCCCGACGCCCGCGTCATCTATCGCAAGGCATGCGAGTTGGCCGACGAGTACACCACCATCCCCCATCTGGGCGATTTCAACGATGGCAAAGGCCTCCTCGTAGAGTTCTACAACAACAAGGAGCTGAGCGGCGAACCCGCCGTGACGGGCTACTACAAGGAGATGAACTTCTCCACCTTCGGAGCCTGGGGCTTTGCCGAGGGAGTCAACACCGACAGCCTCTCCGTCCGCCTCTCCGGTCGGTACAAGGCCACCTTTACCGGCGAGATGAAATATACCCTCAGCACCGACAATGGCTACTTGCTGACCATCAACGGCACCGTGGTGGAGGAATCCAAGGGCAGTGCCCGTCGGGGCTTCGGCCACCGTCGTGCCCCCGAGTATAAGTCCTTCCCCGTGGTCGAGGGGCAGACCTACGATGTGGTCATTGAGTACAAGCGCGGCTCCGGCAATTTCGCCATGCTCCGTGGCGACATCTGCGAGCGCCGCCTCGTGGATTATACCGACCTGCAAGCCGAGGTGAAGGAAGCCGATGCCATCATCGTCATCGGAGGCATCTCAGCCCGCATGGAGGGCGAGGGTGGCGACAAGGCCGACATCGAGCTCCCCCGCGTGCAACAACGTCTCCTGAAAGCCATGCGCCAGACAGGCCGTCCCGTCGTGATGGTCAACTGCTCAGGCTCCCCCATCGCTTTCGGCAGTGTCGAAGACTGCTACGATGCCCTCATCCAGGCCTGGTATCCCGGTCAGGGCGGCGCACAGGCGTTGGCCGAAGTCCTCTTTGGCGACTACAACCCCTCGGGCAAGCTCCCAGTCACCTTCTACGCCTCCAACGATGACCTCCCCGATTTCCTCGACTACAGCATGGAGAACCGCACTTACCGCTATTTCCGTGGCACCCCCCTCTACGCCTTCGGTTACGGCATGTCCTACACCACCTTCCAGTACGGCAAGGGCCGCCTCTCCAAGTCCTCCATGAAGGCCGATGGCAAGGTCACACTGACCGTCCCCGTCACCAACACCGGCAATCGCCAGGGCGAAGAAATCGTACAGGTCTATGTCAAAGCCCTCGACTATCCCGAAGCACCCATCAAGTCGCTCAAAGGCTTTACCAAGCTGAAACTTGCTCCCGGCGAGACCCGCAAGGCCACCATCACCCTCGATGGCGAAGCCTTCGAATACTACGACCCCTCCATCGACGAACTCTCCACCCGCCCCGGGCGCTATCAAATACTCTACGGTTCCTCCTCGCTCGACAAGGACCTCCAGAGCATACCCTTTACGGTGAAGTGAGAAATAAACAGACAAAAGAGGGTGTGTCAAAATGATGCGCCCTCATTTATTATATCACAAAGCCCCTACTTTCACAAGCTGGGGCTTTGATATATCCTAAAGTTTTTGTATCTTTAGGCATAGTAAATACATTATGGCAAAGATACACTTTCAT
>JAZQAG010000010.1:0-61840 GCA_045545095.1 Phocaeicola sp.
ACTGGTGGTTTCAGCCACTCACCCACACTTCCAAACGGGTCACTTAAACCGAGCATCTTTCTCAAATGCGGTGCAAAGGTAGAGATTTATTTTGGATTGCACAACGTTTTCCAAAACTTTTTTCTACCTTTGTGGCAAATAATTTAGCGATGGAGATGCAAGAAAAACCTTTATCTGTTCAAAATGAACGAATTATCCAGTTGCCGAAGATTTTCGATAAACGCGGAAATCTCTCATTCATCGAAAGTGAAGGGCATATTCCTTTCGCTATAGAACGTACATATTGGATATATGACGTGCCTGGAGGTGAATTCAGAGGAAGTCATGCTTTCCGATGCCAAGAGGAGTTCATTGTTGCACTTTCAGGAAGTTTTGATGTTGTGCTTCACGATGGAGTAGAGGAGAGGAAATACCAACTCAACCGTTCTTATCGTGGCATCTATGTACCCCGTATGATGTGGAGACGACTTGAAAACTTTTCGACGAATTCACTCTGTCTGGTACTCAGTTCGACGAGGTATGATGAAGAGGACTATATACGCGATTTCAACGAGTTTATTTTTGCACTCCGTCAGGAAAATATTTTTTCCCAATCTGTCGGGAAAAAAGTGGGTGCAATCCCCTCACCAACTTTCAATTTGCCTTCAAGCCGAATCGATAAATGTATTCTGCTCCCATTGCCTAAGATACAGGATCCGGCAGGTAATCTGACCGCTTTGAACAATGGAATGGAAATACCTTTCCAAGTTAAGCGTGTATTCTACATTTATGATATACCTGCAGGTACGACACGTGGAGCACATGCTCACCGGGAGACCTACCAGTTCATCGTTGCTGCAAGCAGTAGTTTTGACCTGACATTGGATGATGGGAAGAACACACGTACAATTCGTCTGGACAGACCATTTTACGGATTGTTGGTAGTACCTGGAATATGGTGCAGATTGGAAAATTTCTCCTCGGCTTCCGTTTGTATGGTATTAGCTTCTGAGCACTACAGAGAAGAAGATTACATATGCGACTATAATGAATTCATAGAGCTCAAGAAATGACGACAGAGATACAAATTATCAGATATAATGCCGGGAAGAGGGAAGAATGGGATACATTTGTCCGCACATCACGCAACGGGACATTCCTATTCGAGCGTGATTACATGGATTATCATGCATCCCGTTTCTGCGATTGCTCATTGATGATTTACCGCAAAGAGAACCTGATAGGCCTATTACCGGCCAATTGGGTTGAAGGTGAGCATACACTATATAGCCATCAAGGACTCACATACGGGGGACTCGTAATGAGCGAAGAATTGACTTCCATACGGATTCTGGATATCTTTACCGAGATTATCAATTGGATAAAAGCCAATATGGGAGCCACCAAATGGATATATAAACCTATACCTTATATATATAGTCAGTACCCATCGCAAGAAGACCTCTATGCACTCTTCCGACACGAAGCTAAACTACAAACAAGAGCTATAGCTTCGGTAATTGATATGACCCATCGCATTCCTTTACGGAAAGGACGGAAGAGTTCTATCAAACAAGCCTTGACAAAAGGAGTTACCGTATGTGAAAGTGATGATATAAGGAACTTTTGGCAGATACTCAAGCAAGTTCTTCGGGACAAACATAATGCAACACCCGTACACTCCGTAGAAGAAATGGAACTTCTGAAAAGCAGATTTCCAGAAAACATCCGCCTATATACTGTACTTTCGAAAAAAAATGAGATGCTCGGAGGAACCATTGTATATGAGATGAAAGACCTGATACACATACAATACATAGCAGCCTCTAACCAAGGAAAGGAGATTGGTGCCATCGATGCATTGTTTGCATGGTTAATAGACGAGCGGTATTCCCATAAACGATACATTGATTTCGGGACTTCTGTCGAACAGGGTGGGAGAGTGCTCAACGAAGGACTTATACGCCAAAAAGAAGCTTTTGGGGCGCGAGGTATAGTGTATGACAGTTATGTAATGGAACTATGATGAATATTAAATTCTTAGACATAAAACGAATTACCGACTCTTTTGAGCCAAGACTATCAAGCGAGATACAACGCGTGGTTTCATCCGGTTGGTACTTGTTGGGAGAAGAGACATCAAACTTTGAAAAAGAATTTGCCCAATATTGTGATTCGACCCATTGCGTCGGTGTCGCTAACGGATTGGATGCACTCACATTGATACTGATGGCCTGGCGCGAAACAAACGGGTGGCAAGAGGGAGATGAAGTAATTGTACCTGCCAACACCTACATAGCTTCCATATTAGCTATTACCCGTGCAGGATTGACACCTATCTTATGCGAACCGAATGAGGACGATGCCCTGATTGACACCTCATGTATAGAAGCCCTGATTTCCTCACGTACACGAGCCATCATGGTTGTACACCTGTACGGACAAGCCTGCAAGATGGAAGAGGTGACCTCACTAGCCCATCAGTATGGATTGAAAGTCTTGGAGGATTGTGCTCAAGCTCATGGCGCTTTATACAAAGGTGCACGCGTGGGAGCATTAGGAGATGCGGCAGGATTCAGTTTCTATCCAGGAAAGAACCTTGGTGCATTGGGAGATGGAGGAGCTGTTATCACTAACGACCGCACGTTAGCACGAACTGTACGTACACTTGCCTATTATGGATCAAGAGAAAAATATGTGAATCAATATAAAGGATTAAATAGCCGTTTGGATGAAATACAGGCAGCCGTTCTTCGAGTGAAACTCACCCGATTAGATGCAGACAATGATCGTCGCCGCCAAATAGCACGTAGGTATATCAAACAAATAAATCATCCGGAAATCCTTCTTCCTAAAGTCAACAGCTGGTTAGGACATGTATTCCACATATTCTCCATACGATGTACACGTCGAGAAGAATTACAAAAATATCTGAAATCGCATGGTATAGACACCTTGATTCATTATCCGATACCTCCGCACAAGCAAGAGGCTTTTAAAGAATGGAACCAACATGTATATCCCATTACCGAGCGTATCCATGAACAAATACTCAGCATTCCCATCAGTCCTATAATGACTGACGAAGAGGTCAACTATGTCATTCAGATAATAAACCAATTCCACTAAAAAAATATAAGACAAACAATAGTTTTAGTATTCAACAACAAGCCTCCAATACAATTGAACAAATGTATTGGAGGCTGTGTTATTTGGTGAAAAACAACCATTAACAAATATACAATGAATACTAAACGATTATTCACAACCCTATGTATAGGAATTTCGACCATGTCCATTTGGGGGCAAAAAGAATCATCACTAATCCAGAGAATCCCCTCGATATGGACATTTGATAGTGAAATATTCCTACAAGAATATCCTGTGGAGGAACAATGGTGGAGTCTCTTTGGTGACCCCACTTTAGATTCATTGATAGCATTAGCTATAAATGAGAATTTTACTGTAGAAAGTGCACTCGCACGAATGGAGCAAGCACGCATGAATCTATATATACAAGAAGGAAGTTGGTTACCATCCTTTACTGCTAATAGTGGATGGCAACGACAACAAACAAGTGGAAATGCAGGTGGTGAACGTTCTTGGAGTGGGAACTATAGCCTCATGGCCAATATGAGTTGGGAAATTGACCTGTTTGGAAATATACGAAATAAAGTCAAAGCTCAACGCGAAAATTTCCATGCTACACAAGAAGAAGTAAGAAATGTCAAGATTTCACTTTGTGCTCAAGTGGCAACCACCTATTTCCAACTACGACAATATCAACAAGAATTGGAAGTGTTGAATCATAACTGTGAATCTCAACGTTCTGTCGTCATATTGACAGAAGCCAGAAACAAATCCGGCCTTGCATCTAAACTTGATGTCGCTCAAGCGCGTCAAGTCTATTATGCTACATTAGCACTAGTTCCATCCATGGAAGCCAATGTCATACAAGCAATGAACCAAATGGCTGTACTTTTAGGGACGATACCTGGAAATATGATAACAAGTCTGTCTGCCATCCGTCCGTTACCAATGTCCATTCAACCTATAGGAATAGATATACCTGCCAGTTTATTACGTAGAAGACCTGATATACGTCAAGCAGAAAGACAAATTAATGCTCAAACAGCACTTTTAGGAGTTGCAAAGAGCGAATGGCTTCCCAAATTCTTTCTAAATGGATCATTAGGGTTCTCCTCCCAAGAGTTCAATACTCTACCACGCTCAGGGAGTTTGTCATGGGAAATCGCACCTTCCATGACATGGACAATATTCAATGGTGGCCAACGGTATAACAATGTGAGGTTGAATAGAGCCAAACTTGATGAAGTTATTAATCAATATAACCAAACGGTATTACAAGCTATTCAGGAAGCGAACAATGCTATGGCTATTTACCAGAACTCTATCAAACAGATTGTTGCGACACGCCAAGCTTTCAATCAAAGCGAACAAGCTCTTGCCCTATCTTTGGATTTGTATAAACAAGGACTTTCAACCTTTCAGAGCGTATTGGATGCACAACGTTCATTGCTAAATGACGAAGAATCCCTTGTACAGATCCAAGGATATTCACTTGTCAGTTTAGTAAAATTGTATCAATCTCTTGGTGGAGGATTTGACACATCATCAGATAATTAAAGAACAATAGATTTTATTTATAAGAACCATTAAAAATATTGCCATATGATACAGATTCTTCGAATTATCCCATTTATTGGAATAATTTTTCTATTCACAGGATGTAATCCTCAAAATAAAGAAAACGTCACTCAAAATACATTAGCCGTTGAAGTGGCTACTCCCCAAATAGAAGACGTTACACTAACAAAAGAATACCCAGGATATCTCTCTGCCGATGCCGCAGTTGAAGTGGTATGTAAAGTAAACGGCCAGTTGATAAAAAGTAATGTAACTGCTGGTCAGAGAGTCAAGAAGGGAGATCTACTCTACATCATAGATCCGAGCCTTTATCAAGATGCTGTAGAACAAGCTGAAGCATCATTAAAAACTGCTGAAGCAGAACTTGATTATGCAATAAGCAGCTATAACAGGATGAAAGAAGTTATTAAAAGTGAAGCTGTCAGTGAAATCCAATTGTTACAAGCTGAATCCAATGTAAAAAAATGTGAGGCAAATGTCAGCAACGCTAAGGCCACTTTAAAGTCAGCCCGAACCACACTCAGTTATTGCTATATCAAAGCTCCTATTTACGGACAGATAACTAAAGGGAACTATAGCGTAGGTGCATATATATCAGGAGGAGGTAGTCCTGTACCAATGGCAACCATATATAAAGACGACCGTATGTTTGCCAATTTCACAATAACAGATAATCAATGGTTAAACCAATTGATTATTGAGGAACTGACAAAGCATAATCCTGACAGCACTTATTATGTCACAGTATCTTTAGGAGCAGATGGTTCTTTAAAATGGAATGCCAAATTGGATTATCTGTCTCCCAATATTTCTCTAAATACAGGAACGTTGGATGTACGCGCCGAGCTGAAAAACCCAAACGGCTTATTGAAGGCCGGTTCTTACGTCAGTATAAACCTCCCTATCGGAGAACTAGACAATGCAGTATTAGTTCAAGAATCATCCATCGGTACAGATCAACTTGGAAAATATCTGTACATTGTGAATGATTCAAATACGGTCATTTATCGTCCCATCGAAATTGGACAACTTATCAACGATACCTTACGAATTGTCAAACGAGGTATTGGACGAGATGAACGATATGTAACCAAAGCTTTACTAAAAGTAAGAGATGGAATGAAAGTCAACCCTATAAGTAACCATTAACAAATACGGATTATGAACTTCTCGACATTCTTTATCAAACGACCTATATTTGCCACCGTATTAGCACTATTATTCGTCGTTGCAGGACTGGTATGCCTCAATGTTTTACCCGTTGCCCAATATCCTGATATTACTCCACCAACAGTACAAGTAAGTGCCACATACCCTGGAGCAAACGCACAAACAGTGTCACAGACTGTTGGAATTCCTATAGAGCAACAAGTAAATGGGGTAGAAGGTATGCTATATATGAGTTCTACGTCATCAGTATCTGGGGAATATAAATTGACCATCACTTTCGAAGTTGGTACAAATATAGACTTGGCTACCGTCATGGTACAAAATCGGGTAAACGCAGCATTGTCTTCATTACCCGATCCCGTAAAGCAACAAGGAGTCACCGTACGTAAACAAGCAACAGGTATTTTAATGTTTCTAACATTGACAGGTGATTCTCTTTATGATGGGTTATATTTGTCTAATTATGCCCAATTGAATTTGTCTGATCAATTGGCCCGAGTTCCTGGTGTAGGAAGCGTACAAGTAATGGGGTCTGGAAATTACTCTATGCGTGTTTGGTTAGACCCTGAAGCTATGCGTATCAGAAGTCTCACTCCCCAACAGGTTTTTCAAGCTATCACAGCCCAAAACATGGAAGTTTCAGCTGGTAATATCGGTCAGCCTATGGGAAAAGGAGATGATAACGCGTTCCAATATGCATTGTCTGTAAAAGGAAGGCTAACGACACCTGAAGAATTCGGTAACATTATTCTTCGCATTGAAGACGGTGGACGCATACTAAGACTAAATGATGTAGCAACAATCAGTATTGGAAGCCAAACCTATGGCACGATATCTAAAGTAAACGGTCAAGCAACAGCAGCAATTGCCATCTACCAACTTCCTGGTGCCAACGCATTAGATGTAGTTAAAGATGTTCGACAACGTATGAATGAGTTAGCAAAATCACTTCCCGTAGGAGTCGATTATCAGGTGGCATTGGATACTACCCAAGTTGTAAACAGTTCTATACACGAAGTATTGAAAACGTTTGCAGAAGCAACTATATTAGTTGTATTGGTTATTTTCTTCTTTCTACAAAATTGGCGAGCCGTCATCATACCGTGTATAACTATTCCAGTATCACTTATAGGCACTTTAGCTGTCATGGAGGTTTTGGGATTCTCCATTAATATGTTAACATTGTTTGGCCTTGTGTTAGCAATAGCCATTGTGGTAGATGATGCTATAGTAGTTGTCGAAAATGTAACCCGACTGATGAATACAGGGAAATACGCAGATACACGAGAAGCGACCCAACATGCAATGGGAGAAATAACCGGTCCTATTATAGGTGTAGTCTTAGTTATGTTAGCTGTATTTATACCTACAACATTCATTGGAGGTATATCTGGAGAACTATATAAACAATTTGCACTTACCATAGCTGCATCCACTGTTATCAGTGCATTCAACTCGTTAACGTTGTCTCCAGCTTTATGTGCACTATTGTTGCGTCCAAGTAAAAAGATGGAGAAGAACCGTTTTTTCCGTACTTTCGACCAGATCAATGATAAGATACAACACTTGTTTGACAATACGGTGAACAAATTATTAATACGTCCACTGGTAGCATTTTCAACTTTTATCATTTTATCAATAGCGGCTTTTGGAATGTTTTCCAAATGGCCTTCAACTTTTATACCAGAAGAAGATGACGGCTATTTCATGGTGTCTGTCCAATTGCCTCCTGCAACCTCACTTATGCGTACCTCGGCTACTTGTGACCAAATTAGTAATTTGTTGCAATCATATCCAGAAGTCAAAACATGCATCAGTATAGCGGGCTTCAACCTGATAGGAGGCGGAACACAAACTAATTCAGGAACTTTCTTTGTTGTCCTCAATGATTGGAAAGAAAGAAAAGGAGCATCTCATCATGCTTCTAACATTGTCAAACGTTTCAATAATGAAGCATTTTCTAAGATTCAACAAGCACAAGTTTTTGCTATGATTCCACCTGCCATTCCCGGTTTAGGTTCAACAGGTGGACTACAACTTGAATTAGAAAATCGACATAATTTAGGAACAAATGAAATGCAGAAGGCTGTCAACACATTGATTTCTAATTATCATTCTGAACCTGCATTGGCTGGAATCAGCAGTAATTTCCAAGCTGATGTACCTCAATATTTGTTGCATATTGATCGTGATAAAGTGCAATTAATGGGAGTATCTATGGATGATGTTTTTGACGCATTAGCATATTATATGGGACAGACATACGTAAATGACTATGTTCAATTCGGACGTATCTATCAAGTACTACTCTCCGCTGGAGAAAATTCGCAAAAACTCGCGACAGACGTATTACGTTTAAGTGTAACAAACAAAGAAGGGAAAATCGTACCATTCAGCAGTTTTACATATTTGAAAGAAGAGTTAGGAATGGACGAAATTTATAGGTATAATATGTTTGATGCTGCAACAATAATTTGTAATGTTGCTGAAGGTTACAGCTCTGGAGAATGTATAGAAGCAATGGAAAGATTAATTGATAATCAGTTAGGTGATCAATTCGGCTACGAATGGACATCTGTTGCCTATCAGGAGCAAGAGGCCACGGGCAGTACGGCATTGGTCTTTGCCATGGCCTTGTTGGTGGCTTTTCTGGTATTGGCGGCCCAGTATGAAAGCTGGACAAGTCCGGTATCAGCTATAATGGGTGTGCCCATAGCCTTACTGGGTGCTGTCCTTGGATGTTGGCTCTTTGGCTTACCCATCAGCATTTACTCACAGATAGGCATCATCCTACTTATCGCTTTGAGTGCAAAGAATGGTATTCTGATTGTAGAGTTTGCCCGTGAGTACCGTGCCCAAGGATATGGTATTCGTCAGTGTGCATCCGAAGCAGCCAGTGTCCGGGTGCGCCGCATCCTGATGACCTCCCTCTCGTTTGTTTTCGGAGTTATGCCTTTGCTCTTTGCCAGTGGTGCCGGTGCAGGAAGTGAACTCTCCCTTGGAGCAACTGTTGTATTCGGTATGGCACTCAACACCGTGGTTGCTACCCTCTATATCCCCAGCTGGTACGAGTGGATGCAGACGGTGGAGGAACGCTTGAGGGGTAGAGGAAAGAAAGTTTAGTGTGCTGGCAGCCTGTAGCATGTTGCCAATACAGATATAGGGAGATAAAGGGAGATAGGAGAAAATAAAAGGGAGATAAAGGCCAATAGTATTGCTATACATTCGGCCTTTATCTCCCTTTATCTCCCCGAGGAGCGGAGCGACTATCTTCCTTTATCTCCTCTTATATATCACATTATCTTCTCCAGCACCTTCTCGCACTTCACGATGTCGTTGGGGCGGATGACCACGTTGGCATTTTCCCCTTGTGCAAAGGCGTACATATACTCGATGAAGATCTCCTCCTCGGCCAGTTGGTCAAGGATGCCGGCCAAAGAGCCTGCCACGTCGGGACAGGAGATACAAACCACATCGGTGAGCATCACGGCGAAGTTGGCACCGCGCAGTGCCTCCACAGCCTTCTCCACATCACTGACTATGAGTCGCAGGATGCCGAACTCGGTAGTCTCTGCCATACTGAAGGCGTGCATATTGATGCCGTTCTCGGCCAACACCTTGGTCACATTATTGATTCTTCCAGCCTTGTTCTCGAGGAATACTGATACTTGCTTGATTGTCATAATGGTTAATGGTTAAAGGTTATTGCAACTTTCTGTTATCTATCACATGCTTTCCCTTGCCCTGGCTACGCTCGATGCTGCCCGGTTCCATCAGCTTCACGTCGGCACTGATGGAGAGAACGCTCTTCAGTTTGTCACTCAGTCCCTTCTTCATGGCAAGCATACGGCCGATGTCGTCACTGAAGTAGTCGCGGCGAACCTCTACCTGTACCTGCAGGGTATCGAGGTTGTTCACACGGTCAACGATGAGCATATATTGCGGCTCGAACTCCGGCATGGTGAGGATGACGCTCTCCACCTGTGAGGGGAATACGTTGATGCCTCGGATGATGAGCATGTCGTCACTTCGTCCCACGATGCGACCCATCTTGACGGCTGTACGTCCACAGGGGCAGGGGTCGTTGTAGAGGGTGCAAAGGTCCTTCGTGCGGTAGCGGAGTACGGGCATTCCTTCTTTGGTCAGGGTGGTGAACACCAATTCGCCTTGTGTACCATAGGGCAGTTGCTCAAGGGTATCGGGGTTGATGATTTCTGGGTAGAAATGATCCTCACAGATGTGTGAGCCGTTCTGTTCCTGACATTCGTAGGAGACACCAGGCCCCATGATTTCGCTCAAACCGTAGATGTTGTAGCCTTTCAATCCGAGACGTTCTTCTATCTCCTTACGCATGTTTTCTGTCCAAGGTTCGGCTCCGAAGGCTCCGATGCGCAGGCCGATGTCATCCTTGGAGAGTCCCATTTTCTCCAATGTCTCGGCCAAGTAAAGGGCGTATGAGGGAGTACAAGCGATACCTGAAATTTTCAAATCGCGGATAAGTCGGATATGCTTTTCGGTATTACCCGTAGAGGTAGGGATAACGGTTGCACCGAGATTTTCCACACCGTAGTGGGCACCCAATCCGCCGGTGAAGAGGCCATAACCATAGGCAACGGAGAAAGTGTCATCGCGAGTCACACCGTAGGCCGTCAAGCAACGTGCCATCACCTCTGACCACACGGCCAAATCCTTACGTGTGTACCCTACGATGGTGGGATTACCTGTAGTACCACTGGAGGCATGCACACGTACAATCTCTGAGGGAGGAGCGGCCTGCAAGCCGTAGGGATAATTATCGCGCAGGTCCTGTTTTGTCGTAAAGGGCAATTTCACAATATCATCGATGCTACGGATATCCTCAGGAGAAAGATCCATTGCCTGCATCTTGTTGCGATAGAAAGGGACGTTGTGGTAAACATACGTCACCAGTTTCTGAAGCCGCTTGCTCTGCAATGCGTGCATTTCATCGCGGCTCATACATTCTTTGTTAGGATTCCAAATCATGGTTTCTCTTGTTTATGTTAGGTTTATAGTTAGTTACAAGTGATGAGCTACAAGCTACAAGCTACAAGCTACAAGCTACGAGTGACCAGCGACTAGTGATTGTTGATATGTTATTAGCAACTAGTAACTCGTAACTAGTAGCTAGTAACTAGAATGGTCCTCATGGAAGGCACGCATGCGCTCCTCCATGACGGAGTATAATTCGTCCTTCATGCGGGAAGTACATGCCCTCACTCCCTGTTGTTCGCTACCGGTGGTCGAAAGGTTGATACTGCTCACACCGTAGTAGAGCAATTCTTTCAATAACTCGCCACCAGTCATACCCGGATAGCCGATAGTGAAGAAGAAACCGTCGCCCACCACTTGTGTGGCATCATAGTCATAGACGATGTGGAAGCCATTATCGGTGAATATCTTCTTCATTTTTTCCGCTCTTACGGCATACTCGCGGGTGTCCTCCACAAAGTTGATTTTTCCTTCGGTAGAGAGGCGGAGCATCTCGGCATAAGCATACTGGGTAGAGGCCGTACAGCCCGAGGTTATCATGTAGAGGATGGAGGCTATGAGTGTCTGACCGAACACACCGGCATCCTTGTAGCGCTCAGCCAAGGCAGGGAAGTGCCGGTCGAAAAGTCTGTCACTGATACATACGAGAGCCATGCGTTGTCCGGCATAGCTGAATATCTTTGATGAAGAGAGCATCAGGATGTAGTTGTCAGTATATTTGGCCACCGTGGGTGCATAGGGAGGTTCGAAGGGATGTCCCATGTCGCGGCGGAAGTCCATACAGAAGTAAGCCAGATCCTCCATCACAATGACGTCGTACTTCGTGGCCAGTTCGCCAATGATGGCCAGTTCCTCTTCCTCCAGACATATCCATGCCGGATTGTTCGGGTTGCTATAGATGATGGCGGCAATGTCGCCTGCACCCAGCATCTCTTCCAATTTCTCTCTCAGAGCTTCACCCCGATAGGGGTAGATGTCAAACTCCACCCATTCGGCACCAATAACCCGTAATTGTGATTTCTGAATGGGGAAACCGGGGTCGATGAAGAGCACTTTGTTTTTGCCCGGTGTACGTTGTGTACAGGCAATGAACGAGCCGAACGAGCCGGCTACACTTCCTACCGTAGGCACACACGAACGGGGTGATATATCAACATTGAGGAAAGCCTTTACAAAGCGCGATGCTTCCTCCTTCAATTCGGGTACACCTGCCGCGGCCGGGTACTGCGAGCCCACACCACGGTCAAGGGCTGCCTTCTCGGCCTCTACACCATATTGGTTCACCGGCAAGCCTGGCGAACCTTGATCCATGCGTATGAAGGGAATACCCGTCTCTTTCTCCAAGTATTGTGCCACCAGCAGCACTTCGCCGATGGTAGCTCTCGACAGGTCGGCCACATGACAAGCCTGGGCCGCCTTCTCCACTAATGCTTCACTGAATATTTTCATTCCTGTTATATTCCTTGAAAGTTTTAAGCCTTGTTGCTGATTATTTTGTTGCTTCCAATCCCAAATCAAAAGCTTTCAGGTTGGCCTCCACCACTTTCTCGCCCTTGTTGGCAAAAACACGGGTAATGCTTTCACGTAGTTGCTCGGGGGTAAGTATGTCGATGTAACGGGCAGCCATACCCAATAGGATGACATTGGCACTCTTAGGCAAGTTGTTCTCCTTGGCCACGTCTTCGATAGGTAGAGCGGCCACATGAGGCAGGTTGCCCAGTTCCTTTGTCAAAGCCTCTTCGTCGGGATAATTAGGGATATTCTTGAATGGGTGCGAAGAGGTGACCACCCATGCCTCCTTATTGAGATAGGGTATATAGCGCAACGCCTCCATGGGTTCCATAGAGATGATGAGGTCGGCCGCACCTTGTTTGATGAGGTCAGAGTGGATAAGTTCGGTCGAAAGGCGGAGGTTCGATTGTACATCTCCGCCACGCTGGCTCATACCGTGTACCTCAGCCTGCTTCAGATTGAGACCTGCGGACGTAGCCGCATCGCCTATGATGGTGGCAATGGTGAGGATTCCTTGTCCTCCCACACCAGCAAGTATGATGTCTTTTTTCATGTCTATTTAGCTACGAGTTACGAGTTACAAGCTACGAGTCATTATGTCAGTTACTTGTAGCTCATGGCTCATCACAATTTTACTTTTTCTTATTTCTCAATTTCCGTTGTAGTGTCTGCATACATTCCCTTCGTGGGATGATGACGGAGACACCTGGGTATTCAATCTCTTCACGGATGATGCGTGTAATCTCTTCCATATTCTTGGGGAGGGGCACCACCACACGGACATGTTCAGGAGCAAGGCCAAGACCGAGACAGATAGCTTCGAACTTGTTGGTGCCGGCTGAATCCTGACCACCGGTCATGGCGGTGGTGAGATTGTCCGAGATTATAACGGTGATGTTCGAATTGTCGTTGATGGCATCCAACAGACCGGTCATGCCCGAATGTGTGAAGGTCGAGTCGCCTATCACGGCAATAGCAGGGAAGAGACCGGCATCGGCGGCACCCTTGGCCATGGTGATGGAGGCTCCCATATCCACACAACTGTCGATAGCGCGGAAGGGTGGGAGAGCGCCTAAGGTGTAGCAACCTATGTCGCCGAAAATGCGTGCACCTTCGTATTCAGCAGCTACCTTATTCAGGGCATCGTACACGTCGCGGTGTCCACATCCTTGGCAAAGTGCCGGCGGACGAGGCATCACGTTTTGTGCCTGTGTGTATGGTTGCTCGATGGTCACTCCGAGGGCAGCACCCACGCTATCGGGGGTGAGTTCGCCCATACGGGGAAGGTCGCCCGTCAATCGTCCCTTGATGGTGTAGTCGGCACCAAGGAGGCTTTTCACTTGCTCTTCAACCAATGGCTGGCCGTCTTCGGCAATGAGCAATGCCTCACATTCGCTTGCCAATGCCTTGATAGCCGCTTCGGGCAGAGGGTATTGCGATACTTTCAGTACGGGGACACCCAATTCTTGTGGGCGGTTCTCCATGACGTAGTTGTAGGCAATACCGCAGGCGATGACGCCCAAAGGAGCTACGTGTGACGAGCTACAAGTGACGAGTCCTTCCTCCTCATGACACTTGTCACCCGTAGCTTGTAGCTTGTAACTGTTATAGGGGGATGCTTCCGACGAGGCCAACAATTCGCCCTGTTTGCCTACAAGCGAGGCATATTGGCGACGGGCATTGGCGGGGAGGAGCACCCAGTGTGTACGGTCGGTTTCCGGATGGAGGGCGTTTTGTGCCATAGGTTCACGCACCACCACACCGGCACGCGAGTGGGCCAAACGGGTGACCACGCGCATCAGCACAGGCAATTTCAGCTCCTCGGAGAGAGCATAGGCATAGGGCATCATGTCATAAGCCTCCTGTTGAGTCGATGGCTCAAGGATGGGTATCATGGCAAACTTGCCATAGAAACGTGAATCCTGCTCGTTTTGTGACGAGTGCATCGAAGGGTCATCGGCGGCCAACACCACCAATCCGCCATTCACACCCGTGATGGCAGAGTTGACGAAAGCATCAGCAGCCACGTTCATACCCACATGTTTCATGCATACCAGTGCCCTTTTTCCGGCATACGCCATACCGAGGGCGGCCTCCATAGCCGTCTTTTCATTGGTGCACCATCGGCTACGCACCTCGGGCGCATTAGCCTGAATAAATTCTGTTATCTCTGTTGAGGGCGTGCCAGGGTAGGCATACACACCGCTTATGCCGGCATGGATGGCTCCCAGCGCTATGGCCTCGTCGCCCAGTAGTAGTTTTCTTGTTATCATTGGTTATTGTTTATTTTAGGGTCTCTAAAAAGACTTTAAGGATATTAAGGTCTTTAATGACTTTAAAGTCTTCATGAACAATATTTATCTGCATCGCTCAACACGGGAAACTTCTCCCTGAAAGCCTCCAGTTTCTCCATATCTATCGTGGCCGTGGCTTCGCACTCTTCGCCTCGGGCACAAGCGGCCATAGTCTTACCATAAGGGTCAATGATGACGCTTCCGCCACAATATTCACACGAAGGGTCAGTGCCCACACGGTTCACACCGGTCACGTAGCACTGGTTCTCGATGGCGCGTGCCACGAGCAGGGCACTCCATGCCTCCACACGTGGGGTAGGCCAGCTGGCTACATAGAGAATCATATCGTAGTCTCCCCGATTGCGTGCCCAAATGGGGAAACGCAGGTCATAGCACACCTCGAGGAGGATGCGCACACCTTTCCACTCCACGATGACACGCTCTGTGCCGGGGGTGAATCGCAGGTGCTCTCCGCCGTAAGTGAATAGGTGTTTCTTGTCGTAGTGCGCCACCGTGCCGTCAGGTTTCACAAAGTAGAAGCGGTTGTAATATTTGCCTTCTTCCTCCGTGGCCACACTTCCTGCAATGGCGGCACCCGTCCGGGCGGCCATCTGCTTCATCCATGCAAGGGTATATCCCTCGCGCTCGGCTATGCCCTCGGGTTGGGTGCAGAAACCGGTGCTGAACATTTCGGGCAACACATAGAGGTCAGCTCCCTCATTACTATCGATAGCCTCCTCGGCCCGTCGGCAATTTCCTGCAGGGTCAGCCCATGCAATATCGCGTTGTAAGATGACTGTTTTCATGTATATTTCTTTAAAATGGCACAAAGATAGCTAAAAAAGCAATACGCGCACATTATTGAAGTAAAAAAGCTCAATTAATTTAATATTTGATAGCGAAAATGAGCTACGAGTGACGAGTTATGAATTTTGAGTGCTGAGTTCTGAGTGCCGCATGGCCACTAGTCGTTAGTCACTCGTAGCTAGTAGCTCGTAACTCAAAAGAAAGACTTTGTGTCTACGTGTCTCTGTGTTTTTTCTAAAAAGAAAGAGTGCCGAACGGTCATACAGCCATTCAGCACTCAAAAACTCGTAGCTCATCACTTGTAGCTAGTAGCTAGTCACTAGTCACTCATAGCTAAACTTCACCTTTCCGCGGATGTCCGTTGACGAACTTCCCACGTAGGCGGTGAACTTGCCTGCTTCGGCCTTCCAACTATGGGTAGCTTCGTCGAAGAATTTCAGCATGTCGGGTGTGATGGTGAAGCTCACCTGCTTGGTTTCACCTGGTGCAAGGGCAATCTTCTGGAAGTTCTTCAGTTCCTTCATGGGGCGGAGTACGGTAGCCTTGTCATCGCCAATATAGATTTGCACCACTTCCTTACCTTCGCGTTGGCCATTGTTGGTCACATCGATAGTGAGGGTCAGTGTGCCGTCCTTGTTCATTTCCTTGGCCGAGAGGACAGGTTTGCCATAATTGAATGTGGTATAGCTCAATCCGTGACCGAAGGGGTAGAGGGCAGGTATCTTCTTGGTGTCGTGCCAACGGTAACCCACGAGGATGTCCTCCTTATACTCCACCTTCACGTCGTCGCCCGGATATCCGATTTCGCCAAAGGCATGAGCGCCGCAATCCTCCAACCGTGCAGGGAAGGAGAAGGGCAACTTCCCGCTGGGGTTCACCTCGCCACTGAGCACATCCACCACCGTGGGGCCCAGTTCGGAGCCTATGTACCAACTTTGTACGATGGCCGGCATACGGTCAGGGTAGGGGATACGCACGGCATTTCCACTCACCAGCACGGTCACCACGCGGGGATTCACGGCCAGCATCTCCTTGAGCAATTCGTTTTGTCCGAAGGGCAGGTCATACGTCTGACGGTCGCCATCTTCGCAATCCTGGAAGCGGTTTTTGTTGAGTCCGCCAACGAAGACAATGAGGTCGGCCTCGCGGGCAGCCTCTACGGCCTCATGACGAAGCTTGTCCATGACACTCTGCTTCACCTCCTCCACACTACCGTACATGGTTTTTCCAGCCTGATAGCCCTTGGCATAAGTGACCTTGTCACCATATTTCGCCTTCATGGCGCTGAGCACGGAGGTCTCGTGTTGCACCTTCAGTTCACTCGAACCACCACCCATACAGAGTTTGCGTGTGGCATTATCGCCTACCACGAGTATCTTCCCGTAGCGGGTCTGGTCGATGGGAAGGAGAGGTTGTTCGCCCTTCTTCGCGGGATTGTTCTGCAAGAGCACCATGCCCTCGCCACCGATGGTGCGAGCCACCTTTGAGTGAGCCGCATAATCCATATTTCCGAAGGGTTTGCGCGTGTTCATGGCCGTGCGGAAGATGAGTCGCAGGATGCGGGAAGCCTTGTCATCGAGCGCCTCTTCGCTCACTTCACCACGGCGGAGCAGTGCCAGATAGTCTTCGCCCAAGTAGCAATCCTTTGCCTTGAATTCCTTTCCGCTGATGCCTTTGTCGGGTCGCTGGTCAGTCCCCATTTCGATATCGAGTCCGTTCATGGCCGCTTCGCGGGTGTCATGGGCTCCTGCCCAGTCGCTCACTACCACTCCGTCAAATCCCCATTCGCCTTTGAGAATCTTGTTCAGGGTGAGGTCGTTGTGACAGGCATGTGTGCCCAATATCTTGTTGTAGGCACCCATGATGCTCCATGCGCCACCCTCCTGCACGGCGGCCTTGAAGCCCGGCAGGTAAATCTCATACATGGCCCGTTCGCTCACGATGACATCCACATTCCATCGTTGCTTCTCCTGATTGTTCAGCGCGTAGTGCTTCACACAGGCGGCCACGCCATTCCGTTGCAACTCCTGCACGTAGGGCACTATCATTGTGCTTGTCAGGTGTGGGTCTTCGCCCATATACTCGAAGTTGCGCCCGTTGAGTGGTGTGCGGTAAATGTTCGCACCCGGGCCCAGCAGGATGTCTTTCTCGCGGAAGCGTGCCTCCTCACCCACGGCCTTGCCGTAGAGGGCAGCCATCTCGGGATTCCATGTGGCGGCCAGACAGGTCAGGGCAGGAAAAGCCGTACACGAGTCGTTCGTCCATGCCGCGTTGCTCCACGAGCCCCACTGGATCTCTTCGCGCACACCATGAGGGCCGTCGCTCATCCACAATTCAGGTATTCCCAAGCGGGGCACACCGGGGCTGCTGAACTTGCTCTGTGCATGACACATGGCCACTTTTTCCTCCAGCGTCATACGGCCGAGGGCATCCTTCACTCGCTCCTCTATAGGTTTTGTTTCGTCCAGATAGATGGGCGTCTGTGCCACATTTGCCAAGCTCATGGCCAGGGCACATAGGGTAATGATTGTTTTTTTCATTGATACGTATAAATATGTTTTAAGTTTTTGCATGTTCAGGTCTTTTAAGAAACTTTTCCAAAAGAACCGCGCAAATATACACATTATTTATAATAAATGGCAAGATATTGTCTGACATTTTTAAGAATCCCCCATTGGTTCATCCGCCCAAAAATGAAAAATCCCATCCGTTTTCTTGGTCATACGCGGTTTTATCTGTAATTTTGTCGGCAGAAAAAGGGGGCGGAGCCGCTCACAGGCTTTCCAACTCCCAATGTATTAGAAAGATTGAGAGAATGACAACAACATTATTAGTATTAGCCGCCACTATGGGCAACCGCTATGGAGGGTTGAAACACCCCGAGAGCATAGGCCCCGGTGGTGAAACAGTACTTGACTACTCCATTTACGATGCCATACAGGCAGGATTCAATAGGGTAATATTTGTCATCAGCAGATATTTCGAAGAAGAGTTCAAAGAATCAATATCCTCCAAGTATGAGAAATTCATCGATATAGACTATGTCTATCAGGATGTCGATTCAGTCAGCGAAGAGCTTCGCAATCCCAAGCGCACCCACCTTTGGGGCTCGGCACAGGCCGTACTCATGGGAGAGCGGCTGATTGACCGCCCCTTTGGCGTCATCAATGCCGTAAACTTCTACCAGCGGCATAGTTTCGAGTTGCTCTATGCCCGGTTGCAACAGCTCGATGCCTCTGCGAGCCGCCACGCCCTCATCGGATACCGGTTGGGCAACGTGGTGCCCGAAAGCGGAGGAGCCAATCGCGGCATTTGTGAGGTGGACGAACGGGGCACCCTGCTCTCCGTCACCGATAGGCCGGGAGTGGAGCGCATCAGCGGACATCCCATGTACCTCAACGAACTCAACAAGTGGGTACAGCTCGACGAAGAGGCCATGGTCTCCATGAACATGTGGGGATTCTCGCCCACCATCTTCTCGCACATCCGCCACGACTTCGACAATTTCATCAACCAATCCGGACAAGACCTCAAGGCCTTCTTCACCATCCCCGATTTCATCAACGGCATGATAGCCGACGGACGGGGAGAGGTGGAAATCCACGAGACGCCCGCCGTATGGATGGGAGTCGTCTCACCCGACGACAAGATACAGACCATCCTGCGCATCAACGAGATGATCCGTAAGGGCATCTACCCCCCGCGATTGTTCGCGCCATAACGTTGGATAAGTGACGAGTGATGAGCTACAAGCTACGAGTGATGAGTGATGAGTGACGAGCTACAAGCTACGAGTGGGCCATGCGGTCTCTGTCATCTTGAGCTTGTCGACCATACCTTAATGAAAGAATCAAAAGAGGTTTTATTCACTCCGTTCATCGAAAACATCTCTCTATTTTTATCTTTAGGTATGGTCGATGAGGAAAGGCCGAATAAGGATCTCTGAGTATTGCAAAAAGAGACTAGAGAGACTATCGGCAGACCTCTCTGAAATACTTATCCGGCTACGCTCAGACGAGTTGTTGAGGAATTTGTCCGAAAAATGACAAACACACTTGAAAATCAAAAAAAAGAAATCATAAATCAAAAAAAAGAAATCATAAATCATAAATCGACATCCTATGAAAGAAAGAATTTTAGTGACCGGTGGTACCGGATTCATCGGTAGCCACACCGTAGTAGAGTTACAGAACAGTGGTTATGACGTAGTCATCATCGACAACCTCTCAAACAGTTCGGCCGATGTGGTTGACGGCATTGAGAAGATTACCGGCATCCGTCCCGACTTCGAGCAACTCGATTGCCTCGACTACGAAGGGCTGGACAAGGTCTTCGCCAAGTATGGCAACATCAAGTCCATCATCCACTTTGCCGCCAGCAAAGCCGTGGGCGAGAGCGTACAGAAGCCCCTGCTTTACTATCGCAACAACCTCGTTTCCCTCATCAACCTCCTCGAGCTCATGCCCAAACACGGAGTGAAGGGAATCGTATTCTCATCCAGCTGTACCGTCTATGGCCAGCCCGATGTATTGCCCGTGACCGAAAATGCCCCCATCAAGGTGGCCGAGTCACCCTACGGTAACACCAAGCAGATCAACGAAGAGATTATCCGCGACACCATCAAGAGCGGCTCGCCCATCCAGGCCATCCTGCTCCGCTATTTCAACCCCATCGGTGCACACCCCACCGCCATCATCGGCGAGATGCCCAACGGAGTACCCCAAAACCTCATTCCCTTCCTCACTCAGACGGCCATCGGTATCCGCGAGAAACTGAGCGTCTTCGGCGACGACTACAACACCCCCGACGGCTCTTGCATCCGCGACTACATCAATGTGGTTGACCTTGCCAAAGCCCACGTCGTAGCCATCGACCGCATCCTTCAGGACAAGCAGGACGAGCAAGTCGAGGTTTTCAACATCGGTACCGGCCGCGGTCTCTCCGTGCTCGAACTCATCCACGCTTTCGAAGAGTCCACCGGCGTGAAGCTCAACTACCAGATTGTAGGCCGTCGTGCCGGCGATATCGAGCAAGTATGGGCCAACCCCGATAAGGCCAACAACGTACTCGGATGGAAAGCCGAAAGCACCATCGAAGACACCCTGCGCAGCGCTTGGAAGTGGCAACAGAGACTTCGCGAAGAGGGAATACAGTGAGATTAGTGACTAGCTACGAGTGACTAGCTACGAGCTACAAGCTACGAGTTATGAGTTATGAGTGCTGAATGACCATATGGCCGTTCGGCACTCTTTTTTTTCTTCAGAACGCAGAGACGCGGAGACGCAGAGGAGTTATGAGTTATGAGTTCTGAGTTTTGAGTGCTGAGTTCAAGGTTCAAGGTTCAAAGTTCAAACTATCTCCCTTTTGAACTTTAAACTTTGAACTTTAAACCTTCTCAAAGGGAGGAGCGCCGCATGGCCCACTTTCAATCCGCGTCATCCGCGTCATCTGCGGATGAAAAATTTTCCGCGCCGCATGGCTCACTCGTAGCTTGTAGCTCGTCACTAGTCACTCAAAAAAACTTGCAGACACCAAACAAAAACGACCCATCTGTTGTTATTCAGTACAGATAGGCCGATGCCCCACATGGTGTATGTGACATATGCAATGTTTTGGCGGTAGTTATGCCCCTCTTACCACAGGCATAGAGCAGGTCTGTCTCATAAAGATTGCATAGTAGTTTTGTCGTGTTTTATTTTGTGTTTGTGTTTTGGCTATCCCCCGACGCGATGTCGGGGGATAGTTTTTGTTTCATGTGTAGAGAGAGGGTAGGGACTTTAGTGCCGCATGGCCCACTAGTCACTCGTAGCTAGTCACTTATTTGTCCGCATTGCCAACATGATTGATTCCCCCACTAAAGCAACCTTTGCTAACAGATAGTGACGCATACCCTTTCCCCATTTTACGGTATGTCCTGCCATTTCTGCAGTGGTTAGAATTCCATTTCTGACCTCCACATCATCAAAGAAGCTTGCCGGGCCAGCCATAAATGCTGTACCCGATGGACTTAGTTCAAACAGAATCGGACCTGCATCTATATCCAATCCCACATAACAATTCCTGTCGTGATACTCTTTCAATCCAGTGAAGAGACCTCCTTTCCAGAATAAGGGTTTCAGCACATCATATTGTTCCTTGGCAAAAGTCCTGTCAATCAAAGTCAGATAATAGCAATTCAATGCCGCATAAGAACCTTTTATTGGGACGTTCTCATATTTTGTCCCATTCTCTTGTAAGAACGAAACGAGTAATCCTGTCTTTTTATCAAGCCACTCTTTCTTAGCCCTTTCAATCCATGTCATCACTGTAGTGTGATACTTTCCATTATTCAAGTTTGCATACATCTCTAATGCAACTATAGCCACCAGCATATCAGGTATGTAGATAGCTTCGCCTGGATATGTTGGCAAGTTCATACTTTTACATTCAAGTATCCTCCGGTTCATTGTTTCACAAAGCTCCGATAGCAAGTCATCATATTTCCCATTCCCACCAATCTCTTTATAGCCACATATCATCCATGCCAAATGACTCAGATAAGAAATGTGGCTTCTATCCCCTTCAAGAGTTGCCAAGGGGTCTTCTCCCCACCTCATTGTGTCATAATGGCGCATTTCTGAAGATGTGACTATAGTTATGAGGGAATCAATGTATGCCACGTGTTCATTTTTAGTTTCAGGATACAGTCTGGACATATTGACTAATGCCGCTGAAAACATAGAGCATGAATACAATGCCCATTCACCTTGAAATTGTGCACCGATGTAGGAAGGCATCTGGTCAAGTACCTGTTGAGGGTTTGTCATCAGTTTACTGAGTAAATAATTCCGTCGTTCAAACACTTCCTCTTTTTCACCTTCTATTGTTCCATGCTCCGAACAAGCCCATATCAAGTGAAACCATTTGAATACAACGAAACTTACTATGATGGACAAAAATACAATAACATATCCCATCCTATACCCTTTTCTAATCTTTTTAATTTGTTTACTTACCAGTTTTCCGCATATCAGACAAACAATCCCATATATCGGCAACAAAAGTGAAAACCATACCGGAATGCCCCATTCATTCACCAACCAACAAAGAAGAACAGTTGTCACCAAATAAGTAACAAAGAGATACACCAATCTTTCAACCCGTTTTTCACGTGGTGTACATTCCTTATACACGGCATATATGGCAGTATATAAAAATATCAGCCCCAAAGTCTCTGCACAACAATTCTCCTCCCATAGGTACGGCATCAGAAACAGCAACAGATATTGCATGAAAGTCCATTTGCATATATTCACCATGCAATCAATGACTTTGAATATAAGGTTGTCCATCATCTGTTTATTATCTAATTGCCGAATCAATGGTTGGTGGATACTTTGTGCAAAAGTAATAATTTTGTCCGACAATCCTTTTGTGTCATAGCATGAATATTAAATAATACAGGATCTTCTACATTTATTAGCTTCTAAATCTAAGGATCCAACAACCTTATGACTTAGATAAGCGTTTATATTTGTAAAATATTGGAATAAAAAACAATAAAAGCTGATTTTGCACGTTAAATTTGCAAAGTAAAAAGCCACCGTCATAGTGCCAAACTGACGGTGACTTTGATAAGACTCATGACCTTGCTGCAACAAGGTTGGAGTTGGAACTGTTCAAAACATTAAGGTGCAGGTACTAAAAGGTTTTCGTCAACAAAGAAATAGTCATTCCTATGATTACATCCATTACAAAGTGGTATGATATACATTTTCTTTGTAACGTCGGCAACCTTTTGTACATGGCATCCATCAAAATCTCTTCTATAACACGTATCGTTACAATCTCCAGCAGGGCAATTATACTTCTTATATTCATCAATTGCTCCCATCTTGCTTTCCCAATACTCTATCCATGTATTGTATGGGAATGGAGGTAGTAAGTCAGATGTATTAGGGGCATTCTTTATCAAAACACTCATATACATAGATTTTAGTTTATTAATGTTCACGCCCTTGGTAACGGAGAGGAACTCCGCCATCTTAATCACAGGAAGATTGGTCGAAAACTGCCGTTGTATCCGAGAATCGGATTTTAAGCAAAACGGAATGCCGATGGCACTATAATAGAGCGATACAAAATATGTACCAATTTTCTTTATCTGTCAAATTGTCTGCATAAACAACTTATATATCAGGAATCTACGACATTATGACTTTCAGAGTTGTTGGGACTATCTATTTATGATGTAAAACAGTAAACCGAAATAAAGCCCCTAAAACTTGAGAACATTTTAGGGGCAAAACTTGTTAGTACGCAATGCTGTCAGTATCTGTTATTACATTATACGTAATAATAACATCAGCTTTAGCAATACAATTTTTATTTCCACTAGTAATGTTTCTTTTATCAAGAACTCTAACATTAGTAATGTTGGGGGTGTTCTTCTCTAACAAAGAACAGATTTTCAGTAAACAATCGTTTAAGGTTTCATTAGTAACCCCCCAATCATAATAAACATTAGCAGATTCAAGAGAAGACTCGATTCTACCTCCTTGAACTCCTAATGGCAACTCATTCCCGTGATAAGAAATGAGGCATTGTTGGCTAAATCCTGGATTCTGGTCAACAATTTTTAGATAAACATATCTGTTTGCCATAAAATAATTAGATTAATAAACTATTGCTAAGTTTGTAGTAGCAAATTCATATAGAGCATCATTATAAACTGGATTAGCAGTAGTATCAAAATTAGTATCGCCAGTTTATTCAACTCTATAATCAGAGTAGAAAAATATTATTTTGATGCAATGATACAGCATTTATTTCAAATATCCAAATTTGAATAGGATTCTTTTCAATATATTAGCAAACGGATTGTTTAAACTGTAAATTTCATTAAGGTCAATTTTACTATTTCTGTATCTGAAGCCTTATAGCATTTGATGGCTTTGTCACATGAGCGTTCACCGCCATGCCCTATCACATTAATAAAATTATACCCAAAAAGCCCCCTGCTCTTTCGCTTTCCGATACCATTTTGCAGCTTCTTCCTCATCCTTAGGTACTCCTTGACCATTTTCATAACAATATCCAAGTTGATATTGAGCTTCTGCAAGTCCTTGTTCTGCCGATTTGAGAAACCATCTTGCAGCTTTTTCTTCATTCTTAGGTACTCCTTGGCCTGTGGCGTAGCATCCTCCAAGGCGATATTGAGCTTCTGCATGTCCTTGCTTTGCAGCTTTGTGAAACCATTTTGCCGCTTCTTGTTTATATTGAGATATTTCTTGAATATTTATATTGTAGTAACGACCAAATTGTTGGTAATAATGTCCAAGACTGTATTGTGCTTTTACAAATCCTTGTTCTGCCGCTTTCTGAAGCCATTTAATTGCTTCCGTTGATACCTTTCGACCATTTCTTTTACGATAATAATGACCAAGGAAATATTGTGCTTGTACATCTCCTTGTTCAGCAGTTTTATGATACCAATTTATTGCATTTTCGTCACCTTTAGATGCTGCTTTTCGATACCATTTTACAGCTTCCTTTTCATCTTGGGATACCCCTTGGCCATTTTCATAACAATAACCAAGGTGATATTGTGCTTGTGCATTATCCTGTTCTGCAGCTTTTCGATACCATTCAACAGCTTCTTTTTCATCTTGGGATATCCCTCTACCATTTTCATAACAATAACCAAGGTAATATTGTGCTTGTGCATCACCTTGTTCTGCTGCCTGTCGATACCATTTCACTGCTTCTTGATCATCTTGGGATACTCCTCGGCCGCGACTGTAACAACAACCAAGGTGGTACTGAGATTTCGCATGTTCTTGTTTTGCTGCTTTCCGAAACCATTTCACAGCCTCTTTTTCATTTTGGGATACTCCACGACCGTAATCATAACATACCCCAAGATTATATTGTGCTTCAGCATGTCCTTGCTTTGCAGCTTTACGATACCATTTTATCGCTTCTTTTTCATCTTTTACAACTTTTATACCTTTTTCATAACAATATCCTAAGTTATATTGAGCTTGTACGAATTCTTGTTCTGCCGCCTTGCGATACCATTTTACTACGTCTTCATCTATGGATATTCCACAGCTAATATTAATATAATAATATACATGACATAATGCAAAATTTAATTGTGCTTGCACATGTCCTTGCTTTGCAGCTTTCCCAAACCATTTCACAGCTTCTTCTTCATCTTTGGATACCCCTTGGCCATTTTTATAGCATACTCCAAGATTACATTGAGCTTGTGCATTTCCTTGCTCTGCCGCTTTACGATACCATTTTACAGCTTCTTCTTCATCTTTGGATACCCCTTGGCCATTATTATAGCATACTCCAAGAGCGTTATAAGCTCGTACATTTCCTTGCTCTGCCGCTTTACGATACCATTTTACAGCTTCTTCTTCATCTTTGGATATTCCTTGGCCATTTTTATAGCATACTCCAAGATTATATTGAGCTTTAGCATCTCCTTGTTCTGCCGCTTTGCGATACCATTTTACAGCTTCTTCTTCATCTTTGGATATTCCTTGGCCATTATTATAGCATACTCCAAGATTATATTGTGCTTTTACATCTCCTTGTTCAGCAGCTTTGTGAAACCATTTTACAGCTTCTTCTTCATCTTTGGGTACTCCTCTACCATTTTTATAGCATACTCCAAGAGCGTTATAAGCTCGTACATTTCCTTGCTCTACAGCTAGTAAGAACCATTTAACCCCCTTTTCAAATGATTGTTCGACTCCATCTCCGTCATTGTAACATATACCAATTTCAACTTGTGCGTTAGCATCACCTCGCTTGGCCGCATCTATATAAATATCATATCGAGATTTTAGATCAGTTGTGAACATAACAATTGTGCTATATGTCTTACATATAACCACTTGACAAGTCCAATCGCGACCTTCTACAAAAGTTCCTTTTGGAAATACCTTATTGTAATAAGTTTCTGCACCAAGTAAATCAATAAAACGTTGTAACTTTTCATCTATTGAATCATAACCGAAGTATGGCTCTACACAAATGAAATGATTTTCACCTGTTGCACATTCTTTTATCAGATTAGCAAAAGTTTCAAGATTGTAATAATCATCTGCCAAATCCAACACATTGGAGAGTATGTGCAATGTGGGAACCTCTTCATCCACATTAAGATCTGATGACTCCAAATCATCGAAGCTTTTTAAATTCGTAATGATTTCCGCTTTCGGAAAGAAGCATGAAACATGCAGGGCCGCACGCTTTAAGGCAAGTTCTGACGGTTCAATGAGGGTAACTCTTCGCACATTTTGTTGTTTACCTTTTTTTCGCAAAAAGTCTGCATAACAGATTGTTCCTATAGCTTGACCACATCCATAATCTATGATGTCAACAGTTGGATAATCGAAAAATTCATCCGCAAGTTGACTGAATGCATGTTGAAGTTTTGCTTCGTGCATAAGCCCCAACGAATGAATGTACATGTTCAGTTCGGGTTCCGTTTGCAATGGGCATACACCACGCTGAATAGATTCATACAGTTCATCGGTCAACGCTGATGGCAATCTTTTGGTAAAGTCAACCACAACAGAGCGCAGGGCACTGAAGGTTATATCCTGAATATGTTCTATTGTAAATGCATAATTTGTTCCTTTTTCAATGTATTGTGCCATAATTATCTTCCTATTATAGTTTCAGCATAAGGATTCACGTTGTGTTGCTTCCAGTTCTTGATTGCAACCTCTTTACTTGCATTCGCATAACAATATTCACACAGATGGGGGCAAGTGTTATATTCTCCAATATCTTTGGATTTCATGCAACCGCAAAACTCTCGTTGTCCCTTATCTGTGTTGTCCTTGTTGATTATTGCATATTCTCCATTATCAAGCAAAATAGCATTTTGTGGTATGCTTGTACAATTTTTGCCATCATCAAAGTTGAACAGTTCTTGCTGAACTGGCTGAATCGGTTCTTGGTTGACAATTTCAGCACTTAAGAATTTTAATAAATCTTGTGAGCGATAACCAAAACGGACAATCAATCTGTCATCAATACAGTGATTGTGCAGAATATTGTATGGCTTTAAATCTATCTTTTCTCCACAAGTTGCAAGTTCATATCTCCATTTCTCATTAAGTTTGGACAACAGGGAAGCCATTTCATGCATGGAGTCATCATCCCATTCTCTATAAAGGATACCGTTTCTGTCAAGATTGTTTCGGACTTTTCTGTAAGAAGCAATATCTGCAAAACTGAATACCAGTTTCTCTGTATATCCATTCAGTTGGTCACCGATATTTTCTATTTTCTTCAGAAGCTCATCTATACCAATCTTGTCAGTAAGGATTAAAGGGTCAAAGCGCCAAACAACAGAACCTTTACCCAATCTATCAACAAGTTGATGGAATGTATCTATTCGTTCAGATAGCGGTCTCACTCCTTTCTCAAGTCCTTCCGCTTCGTAATCGTTCAGTGTATATTGAATATAACAGGCAATACCTCTTTCTTTCAGATAATCAAGATGTCGTAATAATGGCTTTGGATTCTTTGACCAAAAGACAATAAACTTGGTGGCATCATACGACACATAGCTTTTCACTCCATTGAATGGATTTGTCCATGCAGAGTATCCTACTTTTAGGCGATGAAAAAACCAATCTGCATAGAAAGCCGGAATATCAGTACTTCTGCTTGCAGAAATAATTATAGGCTCTTGCATTGTAACAAGGATACCATCCTCTGTTCGTTTCTCTACTTTTTTCCAAGTTACCGTTGCCATGTTTTTTTGTATAGTAAATTAATAAAGTTGGTTTTATTACTAATGGCAAAATTAAGCAAACTTTTCAGAACATCAAACAATCATGTTCACAATTTTCATTTGCAAGCTTGCAAATGAGGAATAGGGAGGGAAAGATGTTGAAGAATACAAATGATGTATCAGATTTTAAGCAAAAAAGGCATCCGGATAAGGGATGCCTTATGAATAAGAAAATATGTAACTTTACAATAATGTGTTGGGATGCCAACTGTCAATCAGTTTTTCAAGCAACCTAATGGTATAACCTTTACTCCGTCAGGACGTGTGTAAGCCATTTTACCGCCAGTAAGCACTATCATGAGGTCTGGTTCACGCAGGGGAACTTGTTTCTCCTTTTTATTATGTTCATTGATAAGGCGCTTCAATTCTATAAGATGTGTGGCCCCATCTTCAATTTCCTTACTGCCCAATTTGCATTCGACAAGGGCATAACGACCATCTGCAAGATGAAGGACAAGGTCGGCTTCCAGACCATATCGATCCCGATAATAAGATACGTGTGAATCAAAATCAAGAGTGTATGATTTGAAATCACGGATACACATTTGCTCAAAGATAAAACCAAAAGTTTTCAATTGATTCAACAATGCTTCAGGTGTGAGTCCTAAAGCCGCCACAGTTATGGAGGGGTCAACAAAGGCCCGTTTCAATCCGCTTCGGATAGCTGTCTTACTCCGTATTGCCGGACACCAAGCATTTATGTCGCATATCACAAACAATTTCCTGAGTGCTGCCACATAATTGTCGAATGTAGGTTCGGTGCAGGATACCTCACCAGAGGATGCCACATCTGCGATGAGTGTAGATTTATTTACTAACGTAGAAATGTTTCTCGCATATGAGCGCAAAATCATCCGAGTCAACAACTCATCGCGTGAAATCCCATCTATACGACTTATATCTTCGGAACATACCGTCTTGATATAATTTCTCGCCACCAAGAGTCTCGCTTTATCGCTCTTTAAGTTGATAGTGGCAGGCCATCCCCCACGGCATGCACAGAAAATAAGTTCTTCTACAGACAAATCTGATTCGATTCCGTCAATATCAAGATTGGGATTGTCGAACAATTCCATTAGAGAAATTTTTCCATTTGACTCTCCAGACTCCCATAGACTCATTGGCAGCATCTCCAGTTTAGAAATACGGCCAGTCCCTGAATGATGAATTTGCGATTTGTCAACAGCATTTGACCCCGTTAAAATAAATTGTCCAGGAACGGCACGCTTGTCAACCATTGTTCGGACGGCATCCCATAGCACAGGTGCATCTTGCCATTCGTCTATCAGACGCGGTGTGGCTCCGTTCAATAAAAGAGAGGGTTTGGTGACTGCTGTAGCAAGATATTCGTCCCGCATATCGGTATCTTGCAGTTTGATAACGCTTTTTGCAATCTGCTCGGCCGTGGTTGTTTTTCCACACCATTTAGGTCCCTCTATTAACACAGCCCCAAATGCTTCAAGATGTTCAGACAAAACTGTATCTGCAGTTCGTTTTAAATAACTCATATTCAAGTATAGCTAATATTAGGAATACGGCTGCAAAGATACAAAATAATGTTGGAATAAGCATATCCGTTTTGTTTTTTGTTGTATTCCGTTTTGGCTTTTTGTGGCATTTCATTTTTGTTTTTTGTGGCATTTCGTTTTGGCTTTTTGTGGCTGCTGAAAAAACACACTGGAGCAACAACTATCATTTTGTCAAATTGTATATTGGGGCTTCGAGAATCGCGTATTTCTGTCCGAAAAGGATTTTAATTGCAAATACGTGAATTTTGAGGCAGTTGAATGGTGTAAGTGATTGATATTGTGTATTGTATAGAATATGCGATTTGCAAAATGGGGGAATTCTACGCTTGGAAAATGGGTTGTCAGGGCTGATAGCTCTCCTTGGAAAATCTTATCTTCCTGTCGAATATGGAAATGCGCCTTACATATTCTGAAAAGCAAGTCACATTCATACCAACTGTGAGCCGCATTTGAAAAAATGTAAGGCGCATTTTTGGATATTCCATACCGAATTGCTGCAAAGGTGCGCGAAAACTGGGCAATGGAAGTACGAATGTGAGCTGTAGAAGCCTGTAATTTGATTCTTACAGACGCTCATAAAGATGCGAAAAGCATCCTTTTTTACCCCAAAACGGCTCTTATTTTTGCATAATTATGCAAATTTCGTCTTTATATGCAATTTCCAGAAATGACAAAATGTTATCTAGCTACTAGCTACTAGTGACTAGTGACGAGCTACAAGCTACGAGTGAGCCATGCGGCGCGGAAAATTTTTCAGACGCAGATGACGCGGATTGAAAGTTGGGCCATGCGGCACTCAGCACTCAGAACTCAAAACTCAGAACTCAAAATCCTCTGCGTCTCCGCGTCTCTGCGTTCTGGAGAAAAAGAAAGAGTGCTGAACGGCCATATGGTCACTCAGCACTCATAACTTGTAGCTCGTAGCTAGTCACTTGTAACTCGTAGCTAGTAGCTAGTCACTAGTAGCTCATCACTAGTAGCTAGTCACTTGTAGCTTGTAACTTGTAGCTCGTAGCTAGTCACTAGTCACTATCTCACTCTTTCAGCCAACGGTCGAGCCAACGGAAGAAGGTGCGTTGCCAGAGGATGCCGTTTTGCGGACGGAGCACCCAGTGGTTTTCGTCGGGGAAGACGAGGAATTGGGCGGGAAGGCCGCGATAGAGGGCGGCATTGTAGGCCGACATGGCTTGTGAGGTGACGATGCGGTAGTCCTTCTCGCCCTGGATGCAGAGGATGGGGGAGTCCCACTTCTCGACGAACTTGTGGGGCGAATTGTCGAAGGTGCGGCGTATGTGGGCATCGGTGTGCCAGGGTGCACCGCCAAGGTCCCAGTTGGCAAACCACATCTCTTCGGTCTCGAGGTATTGCTGCTCGAGGTTGAAGATGCCGTCGTGGGCAAGGAAGCACTTGAAGCGCTTGTCGTGGTTGCCGGCCAACCAATAGACGCTGTATCCGCCAAACGAGGCGCCTACGCATCCGAGGCGCTCCTTATCGACATAGGGGAGCTGGCGGACGGCATCGTCGATGGCACTCTTGTAGTCGTCCATGCAACGGCCGGTGTAGTTGGTGCTGATTTCCTCGAGCCACTCCATGCCGAAGCCGGGGAGGCCACGACGGTTGGGGGCGATGACGACGTAGCCCCTGGCGGCCATCATCATGAAGTTCCAACGGTAGCTCCAGAACTGGCTGACGGGGCTTTGGGGACCGCCCTCGCAGAAGAGCAGGGTGGGGTACTTCTTGGCGGGGTCGAAGTTGGGAGGAAGGACTACCCAGTAGTGGAGCGGCTTGCCATCGACGGCCTTGGTGTAGCGCTGATGGACGGTTCCCCAATCGATATTGTCGCGGAAGTAGCGGTTCTCGTGGGTGAGCTGGGCGACGTTCTTGGTGACGGCCTCGTTGTCGGCACTCCACTCATCGAAACCGTTAGCCGAGAGGTCGGCCTTCGCGCCTGTAGCGGTGAGGGTGGGGTCGATGAGGTAGAGCTCCAACGCCTCGCACATGGACTGGCGTCCGCAGAGGAGCTTGTCGCCACAGAGGGCAAGGCTGGTATAGTCGTACTGTCCGTCGGTGATGCGGCGGATATGGTCCTCCAGGTTGGTGGCATAGACATGGGTGGTGCCGTGCCATGTGCCGATGAAATAGAGGGTATGGTTATCGGGTGCCCAAGTGAAGGCATCGACGCCGCTCTGGAAGGATTCGGTGACGTAAGATTTGCGTCCGGAGGCCAACTCGTAGATGCAGAGGCGGGTGCGGTCGCTCTCGTATCCGTCGCGCTCCATGCTCTGCCAGGCGACGTAGCGTCCGTCGGGCGAGAACTGGGGATTCATGTCGTAGCCCACGTTGTAGTCGGCCTGCTGATGGTTGACGGCCTGATGCTGGAGCGAGCGTGAGTAATCGACGGCAGGAGCCACGTAGCCGGCGGGCTTGCAGAGGTTGGTGGTAGAGCCTGTGGCAAGGTCGTAGAGGAAGATGTCGGAGTCGGTGCTGACGGCATAGTCGATACCGGTCTTCTTGCGACAGGTGTAGGCTATCTTTCCCGAGCAGGGACTCCAAGCCAGCTGCTCGATGCCTCCGAAGGGCTTCATGGGGCACTCGAAAGGCTCATCGCCAAGGATGCGGACGGGGGCTTCGCCGGTGACGGACTCGCCATCGTACTTATATATATAAGGTTGGGGGATGCTCTCTACCCACTCGTCCCAATGGCGGTACATGGCTTCGTCGAGCACACGGCCGGTGGTCTTCTGGAGGTCGGGGTGAAGGTCAGAGGCGCGCAGGCCGAACTTGACGGTGTGGATGATGAGCACCTTCTGTCCGTCGGGGGAGAAGGCATAGTCATCGACACCCTTGTCGAGATGGGAAATCTGCTGGCGACCGGTGCCATCGGGGTTCATCTTCCAGAGTTGCATCACTCCGTCGGCATCGGGGGCCAGGTAAGCGATATGGCGGCCACCGTCGATGTACTTGGGTGCCACCTCGCTGGACGAGGCTTGGGTGAGGAGGGTTTCGCCCGTGCCATCGGCACCGATGGTGTAGATGACGTTGTGGCTCTTGTTATGCTCCACGCTATAGTAGGCCACATTGTAGGCTATCTGCCGGGCATCGGGGGAGACATCGGCTCCTCCAATGCGCCCCATGGCCCACAGGGCTTCGGGGGTCAGCTGGCGGTCGGTAATCTTGAACTCGGTTTGTCGCCCGATGAAGGGGGCTGATTCGTCATTGCCTTTCGTATTGTCCGTAGCACACGAGGCAAGGAGTAGGGCGGTTGCCATAGTGAATGTTGCGGTTGATGTTTTCATGTTTTATGATATAAATTAAAAAAGGACCCCATCCCTACAGACCCTCCCCCTTACCCCTCCACAAGGGAGGGGAGTGAAATGTCTTGTACCTCATTATCAGAAGTATTCACTCCTTCCCCTTGGGGAAGGCAGGGATGGGGTCCGTTGGTCAGTAGGGTCCGATTATTACCTCTTATTCCGGTTCTGTTGCTGTTGTTGCTGGAGGCGTTGTTGCTCTTCGAGCTGCTTCTGGAGGGCTTCCAACTTGGCGGCCATGCCGGTCATCTTGCGCGGTTTGTTCTTGTTGGCCTCCATGCGGGCTTCGAGTTTGGCAAGGAGCGCCTTGTCATCGGTGGTCTTGCGCAGGACAATCATGATGAGCATACCAAGGAGACCAGAGATGAAGTAGTAATAGTTCAAACCTGCCGAATAGCTGTTGAAGAAGAAGATGAACATGATGGGCATGGCGTACATCATAATCTTCATACCGGGCATCTGTTGTTGTCCTGCCATGGTATCCTTCTGCTGGCGCATGGTGTACCAGGTGTTGAGGATGTTGGTGACACTGAAGAGGAGGCAGAAGAGGCTCAGGTGGTCGCCAAGCAACAAGATGTCGGTGCCCCAATTGATGACATCGTCATAGGTCGAGAGGTCCTTGGCCCAAAGGAAACTCTGTCCGCGAAGCTCGATGGCGTTAGGCACAAAGTTGAAGAGGGCGATGAAGACGGGCATCTGGATGAGCATGGGCAAGCATCCTCCCATGGGGCTCACGCCGTAGCGGTTATAAAGGGCCATGGTCTCCTGTTGCTTCTTCATGGCATCCTCGGGGTTGGGGTATTTCTTGTTGATTTCCTCCACATAAGGACGGAGCACGCGCATCTTGGCCGATGACATGTAGGACTTGTAGGTGGTGGGATATACGACAATCTTCACGATGATGGTCATCAGGAGGAGTACGATACCCATGTTGAGTCCCCATCCGCTGAGCCAGTCGAAGACATTGATGGTGAACCAGCGGTTGATCCAACGGATGAGCGGCCAGCCGAGGTAAACGAGATTTTCCAACTCGGGATCCTTGTCATCGCCAAGCACATAGTCGTTGGTGGCTTGGAGAGTCTTGAAGTGGTTGGGGCCGAAATAGAGCTGGAAGTTGGTGCTCTCCTGACCTGTAGGGTCGAAGAAGGCTTGGGTGTCGGCATTGTACTTCTTCAGGTATCCGCTTCCTTCCTTTTGGGGGACAGACTTGAATGCGGCCTCTTCGAAATCCTGCTCGGCAATGACTACGCTGGAGAAGAACTGATTCTTGAAGGCAACCCAGTTGACGGTGCCTTCGGCCTCCTCCTTGTCCTCGCCCTGCTCATTCAGGTGCTCGGTGTCGTCATTGTTGATGCGGTAAGTGAGGGAAGAGAACTGTTGCTCGAAGCTGTATCCCTTCTCCAACTGACGGGTACGCTGGTACCAGTTGAAGTCCATCGTCTTGGTGCTGGGGGTGAAGAAGTTCTGCATCCCCTGGGCATGGATGGAGAGGTTGGCCATATAGAGGTCAGTCGGGAGGAAATAGTTGAAGTCGATGTATTGGCCTTCGCCCACATTGAGACGCATGGTGACGGTGCTGTCCGATGCATTCAGGGGTTGGAAGTAGAGGTTTTCGGTCAGGATATTCTCATTCTTTCCGCTGAAGGCAAAATTCATGCGCATCTCCTCGTCACCATCGAAAAGCACGATAGGGTTTCCGTCCTGTCCCTTATAGTCGGCAAGGGTGGCTTTGCTCACGGTTCCTCCCTTGGTAGAGAGTTGGAGCTCGACGAGACTGTTTTTCAGTGTCACGAAAGATTCTTCGCCCTGTGTAGCAGAAAAGAGGGCAGAAGTGGAGTCGGGCATATAGGCTTGAGCCTTTTGTTGCTCTTCGGCCAATCCGGCCGCTTCGAGAGCCGCTTTCTCTTGATTAACCAAGTGGATAGAGTCTTGATAGTGCTGGATTCGGGCCATTTCTTCCTCAGTAGGACGATTGTAGATGCTGAAACCAATCAGCACCAAACCGATAAGGGCGAATCCGATTAAGGTGTTTTTGTCCATTTCATTAAGTGAGACCCTCCCCCTCACCCCTCCACAAGGGAGGGGAGTGGATAGAGTCGTTTTTAAATTAAAATATGATTAATTATAAAATGATATTTGTTTTTTAATTAGGAGGACTATTTACTCCCCTCCCTTGTGGAGGGGTAGGGGGAGGGTCCTTACTTGCAGATAGCAGCCTTCACGAATGCCAGGAAGAGGGGATGCGGCTTGAGCACCGTGCTTCCGTATTCGGGGTGGAACTGTACGCCCACATACCACTTGAGCGAAGGTATCTCCATGATTTCCACCAAGTCGCTTTCGGGGTTCACACCCACGCAGGTCATACCGTTCTTCTCGAACTCGGCCTTGTAGGCATTGTTGAACTCATAGCGGTGGCGATGGCGCTCCTGGATGTGCTCCTTGCCATAGGCCTCGAACACCTTGTTTCCTTGGCTGAGCACACACTCGTAAGAGCCGAGACGCATGTTCTCCTTCATGTCGAGGACGGACTTCTGCTCCTCCATCAGGTCGATGATGGGGTGGGTGGTCTTCTCGTCCATCTCCTTGGAATGTGCATCGGCATAGCCCAACACATTGCGTGCAAACTCTACCGCCATCATCTGGAGACCAAGACCGAGACCGAGAGTGGGTATGTTATGTTCACGACAATACTTGGCAGTGATGAGCTTCCCTTCGATTCCACGGTTGCCGAATCCCGGACAGATGACTACACCATCCATGCCTTCAAGAAGTCCTTCGATATTCTCATTGCTGATGTTTTCGCTATAGATGAAGTGAACCTTTGCCTTACGGTCGTTGTAAGTAGCGGCTTGCGAGAGTGACTCCATGATGGATTTGTAGGCATCTTGCAAGTCGTACTTGCCGACAATGGCAATGTTCACCACTTCGGTGGCATTGTAACGGCGGTTCAAGAAATCGCGCCACGGGCCGAGAGAAGGTGTCTCTCCGACGGGCAGACCTACCTTTTCGAGGATAGTTGCATCCAATCCCTGCTCCTGCATCTTCAAAGGCACCTCGTAGATGGTAGGCACATCCATGGATTGGACCACAGCCTTCTTGTCAACATTACAGAAAAGAGCTACCTTGTCGCGCATGTCCTGAGGAATCTCGTGCTCGGTGCGGAGTACAAGGATATCGGGTTGCACACCCAATGATTGCAACTTCTGGACACTATGCTGGGTTGGTTTGCTCTTCAATTCGCCGGCGGCAGAGAGGTAAGGCACGTAAGTAAGGTGTACACTTACGGCATTGCGGCCCAACTCCCACTTCAACTGACGGATGCTCTCGATGTAGGGGAGAGACTCGATGTCGCCCACCGTACCGCCAATCTCGGTAATCACGAAGTCGTACTTGTATTTCGTGCCCATCAGCTTCACGTTGCGTTTGATTTCATCGGTGATATGAGGAACTACCTGTACGGTCTTGCCCAAGTAGTCGCCACGGCGCTCCTTGTCAATGACTCCTTTATATATGCGTCCGCTGGTGATGTTGTTGGCCTTGGTAGCTTCGATGCTGAGAAAACGCTCGTAGTGACCGAGGTCAAGGTCTGCCATGTGTCCATCAACCGTCACGTAGCACTCGCCATGCTCATGGGGGTTCAATGTACCCGGGTCAATGTTGATGTACGGGTCGAACTTCTGGATGGTTACGTTGTAGCCACGTGCTTGCAACAACTTTCCGATAGATGCTGAAATGATTCCTTTACCCAGTGACGAGGCAACTCCTCCCGTCACAAAGATGTACTTAGTTTCTGCCACAGTTGTTATATGTTTAAAAGTTATACCTAATTATTCTTCAATCACATCCATGTATCTGTTTCTAAAAAACAAATAACGCGCAAAGGTACATAAAAAAGTTATATGAACTATTATTTTCCGGACAAAAACATTTAAGAAAATAATAGTTTAATGGTCTGTATTTAGTTTTTTTAAAATAATCGAGAGAATGTAAAAATTATAGTGTAACTTTGCGCCCGAAACTCCCCCAATAAATTCATATAAAAAGTTATTCTTATCATTACTATGAATATCAAATCTATACTTCTTATATGCTGCTTGGCTATAATAGCCACACAGTTGCCGGCCCAATCATCCAGACGAGCAAAAGCTATGACTGAGCGCCAACTAAACGACATTGTAAAACAATATGAAGACTCTTTAGCGTCTTTAGTTAGCAGACATCAAGCGGACACATTGACGACCGACCTTGATGTAAACCCACGCTATTATAGGTTATTCGGTATCCCGACCCTATACCAGTCAAGCGTAACAAATACGTTCAAAGGAGATGAACGGATAGAGCTCTATCCGACCGAAACAGAGGAGAACTACTTGCCCTTGGATGAAAGTACATCTATAGCTAAAAATGATGCGATAGAAAAGAAGATTGACCAGGCTTTATTTATTGCCAGCGTGGAGAATCCACAAAATTTCACCTATACAGAAAAACAAGTGATGGCCGAACAGGTGATAACGACCAAAGATGTCGTTTCGCAAGCGCCCACCGCAAACATAATCCCAGAAATTGTGCTTCAACAAGACAAAGAGAACAAGGCTGTGGGAGTAGATATGAAGGTGAAAAAACCCAATTTCTGGAAAACATCAGGCTCTGCCAAACTCCAATTCACCCAAAACTACATATCGGGAAACTGGACGCAAGGAGGTGAGAGCACAAACACATTGGTATCTGAATTGGTGCTCAAAGCCAATTATAACGACCAGCAACGTATCCAATGGGACAATACATTCGAAGCAAAACTCGGATTCACAACCGCTCCATCGGATACCGTCCATAAGTATCGCACCAATACAGATTTGCTCCGTCTGACCTCCAAATTGGGTTTGAAGGCTTTCAAATCATGGTCATACACGATAGAAGTGGTAAGCAAGACACAAATATTGAGAAATTATAAAAGTAATAGCAACACACTGAATTCGGCCTTCATCGCACCAGCAGAGACGAAAGTGGGTGTCGGTATGGATTACAAGAAATCTCTGAAGAATTTCAATATCTCCGTCAACCTTGCTCCATTGGCCTACCGCTGGGTCTATATTGGTGACCGCGATGTGAAAGAAACCAACTTCGGAGTAAAGAAAGGGCATCGTTCACTACAAGAATATGGTTCGTCCATGACCTTGAACTCGACATGGAAGCTAGCAAAAAACATTACATGGAAAAGTCGTATCGATGCGTTCTCAAACTACGAGAAAATGTCTGCAAACTGGGAAAACACATTCGATTTTGCCATCAGTAAATATCTATCTACCACCTTGTTCCTCCATGGAAGATTCGACGATGGTGTACCCAAGAGAAAAGGTTATAACTATTTCCAGTTCAAAGAATTCCTGCAATTTGGTTTATCATATAACTGGTAAAGAAGAGAATATAGGAATTATTATACGGTCAATAAAAAGGGCTGCATCATGCGATGCAGCCCTTTTAACTTATATAAGCAACGGATCAAATCAATATTTGAAGGGAGATTTCTTCACATAAATGCGATATCCCTTGATACCACCAGGCACCTCTTTTTCCATACGAGGAAGATATTGGAAAGCCGTCAGTGTATGTTCTGCTCCCAAATCAATCACTACAGAGTGGGGGAATTTGGCACCCTGAGCAGTGCTCCAATATGTTGACTCCTGCAAGTCGTACAACTTATCTGCGGCACGGTTTCCTCTATTGGTTTCTTCACTATCCGCATACGAAATAGTCCAAGGTTCGCGGCTCAGACGTTCACCATTAGCATCAAGCAAATAGCACTCTGCCATACAAGCCACATCCTTACCGTCATGAGCATTCAAAGCCTCAATACATACATAACGTCCTGTGACGGGAGAATCAAATTTAACCTCTTGCCAGCCATTGCCTGGAGCAAAAGAGCCCTTCGCTACAGGGTTTTCTCCATTGAGATCAAGATTTTGTCCCTCTTTGCGATGAGTCTTGGGCTTGATATTGTTGAGCTTGTCGATGATGGGTTTGGCCAATCCTTCAACAACAGCCTCCTTGGGACCTACAACATCCAATACGATAATTTCATTCTTACCCTTCTTCAACCAACAACCGGGTACATACAAGGTTTGCTGAGGACCTATATTCCAGAAACGACCAATAGCATGTCCATTGACATACACCTGACCTTTTCCCCATGTCTCCATATTGATGAATGTATCACCGACTTTCTTCAAATTGAAATAGCCACGATAATATCCCATTTCGCCCTGCAACATATCATGACGGGCTTCGAGTGTCATCGGACCTTCAAATGCATTCACAGCTGTCTGATAATCATCAGGAATAGTAGCTATTTCCCAGTTCTTCAGATCAAATGTTGTAGCATGACCATTGATTTCTGTTGACAAAAGGACTTTATCCGTAATACCCTTGAAATCCTTGATAGCACGTCCGAAATTGATACGTCCCATACCTTCCACTAAAATCACCAGCACATCTCCTTGCTTGACAGAAGGCAATGTAAGTGTTGATTCGTGAAGCACACGGTCAATCTTTCCGATATACTTACCATTAATATATACCTGAGCATAATCATGACCGTCTTTGAGAGTCAACAGGCTCTGGCTCTTAATTTCTGGCAAAGTTGTGGAATATTTCACTGTACCCCAACCCATATCCAAATCTTCAAAGGTCTTCACTTCGCGACTTTCAACACGCTTATTGATACCACGGTCAATGGACACGAACTGAGTGAGTTCAACCTTCGGGAAAGAAACGATAGGCATCGGTGCCTTAGGAACTGAAGGAAGTTTCTTGTCAGAGAACTCAGCCATCATTTTACGCAATTCCCAGAATTTCGGTGTTGCCTGACCATATTCATTAATAGGAGCATCATAGTCGTAAGAAGTGACATCAGGAGCAAAACCAGGAGAATTGGCACCAGCCCAATGACCAAAAGAGGTACCTCCATGGGTCATATAGAGACTGAACGAAATGCCCTTTTCCAACATTTCACGCATACCTGCCACCATATCTTTGCTATCGCGCGTCTCGTGACGGCCACCCCATTTGTCAAACCAACCGCTCCAAAACTCACTACACATGAGGGGAGAGTCCGGACGAAGTTCTTTCAACTTGGCAAACTGGCTATCGATATTTGAACCTGTACCGAAATTCATTGTCCACACCAAATCGTCCAATCCATTATTGGTAAAATTGCTGGCCCAATCACACTGGAAGAGTGTCACATCAGTAAATCCTGCTTTACGTACGATATCACGGATATTGGACACATAAGGTTTGTCCACACCGTATGATCCGTACTCATTCTCAACTTGTACCATAATGATGTTTCCACCACAAGAAAGTTGTAAGTCGGCCAATTGCTTGCCCACTTCCTTCTCAAAGATTTCTACACGTTTGAGGAAATAAGGATCATTTTCTCTCAAACGGATATCCTTCTTCTTGAGCAACCACCAAGGAAGACCTCCCATTTCCCACTCTGCACACACATAAGGCCCAGGACGTACGATAATGTACATACCATGCTTTTGAGCCAAACGACAGAACTCGGCTATGTCATTATTGCCCGTAAAATCAAATTCTCCCTCTTTCTGTTCGTGAATATTCCAAAACACATAAATACATATAGTATTCATGCCCAAAGCCTTACACATCTTGATACGATGTTCCCAATAAGGACGGGGGATACGAGGATAATGAATCTCTGCAGCTTTCACCACGAAAGGCTCACCATTGAGAAGGAACGTTTTCTTTCCTACCTCAAACGTCTCTGGTTGTTTTTTTGCACCATAGACACTGCCCGTTGCCAACAAGGCTGAGACGAGCAATAGAATCAGTTTGTTTCTCATGTTGTTATTAATTAGTAACTTAAAAATTATGTCTTTTTCACATCAGATTTCAGATATAGATGCACAGTATTTGTACCTAAGACATCTATAGTCGGCAAAGATACAAAAGTTTTTGCATACTCCAATATCAGAGGCAAAAACTTTATAATTATATATAATAAGGTGAGGGGAGAGGAGGGATCAGGAAGCCTTCGGATTCTTGAGCGGTGAGCGGTGAGCGGTTAGCGGTGAGCGGTTAGCGGTGAGAGGTAAGCGGTGAGAGGTAAGCTCCCAAATAGCACTACTAGTCGCTAGTCACTATTCACTAGTCACTAGTAGCTAGTAGCTATTCACTAGTAGCTAGTCGCTAGTCACTAAAAATCACAGAAAAGGAGTGAGCAAATTGGCAAACCATCCCATAAAACGGCGCCAGCATGAACGTTTTTTCCAATTCTCATCAGTCATAATGGTAGAAGCCTTCTTGTCTTCATTGAACAAGTCAGAAAGTTCAGCCGTCACCGTAGAGTCAAATATGAATGCATTCACTTCATAGTCATACCTCAAACTTCTGGAATTAAGATTGGTAGATCCTACCGTACAGAAAGAACTGTCCACCATCATGATTTTCGAATGATGGAATCCTCCATCAAACTGGTAAATGGTGGCGCCACATTTATGAAGTTGTCGGGCTACATGAAAAGAAGCGTCAGGAGTAAAAGCGATATCACTCTTCGATGAAATCATAACTTGCACATCAACCCCTCTTTTAGCGGCATTTTTCAAAGCCTTACGTACCTTACGGGTAGGAACGAAATAGGGATTTATCAATTCAATCTTCTCACGGGCTTCGTCAATACTCCTTGCATACACTTCACGCATCAGTTTTGGCAATTCTCGAGGTCTTCTGTCAACGATGGCTATCGTCACTCCGCCAACCTCCTCAGGAAGATTAAAGCAATCCCGCTTGGCAGGATAGTAGATGCTATCTTTCAGAGCTTCCCCTGTAGCCTTTTCCCACATAGCTATGAATATACGCTGTAATTCATCCACTGCCGGCCCCTCAATACGCATATGCATATCCCTCCAAGGCCCAATCTCAGGTAATCCGTCAATGTAATAATCGGCCACATTCATACCTCCCGTATAGGCCACTTGACCATCAATGACCACAATCTTCCGATGATCCCGACACATGACATCACCAATAAAAGGGAAATTCAACGGGTCATACTTGACTATATCAATTCCTCGACGAGCAAGTTCTTTCAGGTGTTTTTTCTTTAGCGGACGATTATTGCTCCAGTTTCCGAACGCATCAAACATGGCCCGTACTTTGACACCTTCCTGCACCTTCTTTTCCAATTCTGCAAATAGAAGAGAAGCTATGGAATCATTCCGGAAGTTGAAATATTCAAGATGGATATAATGACGTGCCTGCCGGATGGCCATAAAGAGGTCATCAAACTTCTCCGTTCCACTTTTCAGCAACTTTACTTTGTTCCCTCGTGTGATAGCCACTCCCTCCTCCGAGAGAAATTTCACAATGGCCGAGTCGCTTCTCATACCATCCCCAGCCTGTATAGTCAAGGGGCATACACAAAGAAGATAAATCAATAAAAAGTATATCTGTTTCCTCACGATGTTTTTACTTATACAAATCTCATTCTACGAAAAAGATTGCAAAATTAAGAAAAATTGGCGAATAAGTCCCTCTGTCCTCCTTATATTTCCTATATTTAGGCTTTTTCGACTTCATTTTTGGGACAAAAGGACAGTTCTTTGAATGATTTCTCAAAAAAGAAATGGGAGCAAATGTTTTGCCTAAATCCCATCTTACACTATCTTTGCACACTCATTGGCTGAAAAGGCTACAAATTTAGTATTTATAATATTAAAAGTCCCCAAAGACCCACATTTATAATATGTCCACTTCTTATCTCAACGATCTCAACGAAGAGCAACAGGCAGCAGTCCTCTATACCGATGGCCCCGCGTTGGTCATCGCAGGAGCCGGTTCAGGAAAGACCCGTGTACTCACATACAAGATTGCCCATTTACTCAACAACGGATATGCTCCTTGGGAAATATTGGCCCTGACCTTTACCAACAAGGCGGCCAGTGAAATGAAAGAGCGCATACGCAAGTTTGTCGGGCAACCCGCACACGGACTTTGGATGGGAACTTTCCATTCTATATTCTCACGTATATTGCGCTACGAGGCTGATGCAATAGGATTCTCCAAGAACTTCACTATCTACGATTCCTCTGACTCTAAAAGTTTGTTGAAAGCTATCATCAAGGAAATGCAACTCGATGACAAGAAATACAAAGCAGGAACCGTACAAAGCCATATCAGCAATGCCAAGAACAGGCTCATACTTCCTTCAGCTTATGCCAATAACCGACAGGCCAGACAAGCTGACGAAGCAGCCCAGATGCCGGCTGTTTTCGAGATTTACCGCAGATATTGGGAACGTTGCCGACAGGCCGATGCCATGGACTTCGATGACCTGCTCCTATATACCTATATATTATTCGATACACATCCCGAAATCAAGCAACGGTACGCCACACAATTCAGGTATGTGTTGGTGGACGAGTATCAAGATACCAACTACGCCCAGCATGCTATCGTTTGGCAATTGGCCGGTGAACACAAGCATGTCTGTGTGGTAGGAGACGATGCACAAAGTATTTATTCTTTTCGTGGAGCAAACATCGATAACATATTGAATTTCACGCAACAATACTCTGGTGCAAAGTTATTCAAGCTACAACAGAATTACCGTTCGACAAAGAATATAGTAGAAGCGGCCAACAGCCTCATAGCCAAAAATCGCGAACAGATACGTAAGGACGTTTTTTCCGAAAAGGATAGGGGAGATGCCATTCAAGTATATGCAGCCTATAGCGACATTGAGGAGGGAGAAATTATCATTAACAAGATATCCGAACTCCATCGCAGGAAAGAGATTCCTTATAGCGAACAGGCAATACTTTACCGTACCAATGCCCAATCCCGCATTTTTGAAGAAGCATTGCGCAAGCGCTCCATCCCATGCCGTATTTATGGCGGCATCTCTTTTTATCAGCGTAAAGAAATCAAGGACATTGTCGCCTACTTCCGTATGGCGGTCAACCCTCATGATGAGGAGGCACTGAAACGTATCATCAATTATCCTACCCGAGGCATCGGCAACACCACCGTAGCCAAAATCATTCAGGCAAGTGCCAATAACAATACCAGCCTGTGGAATGTCCTATGCGCACCAGGCACTTACGGCTTGGACATCAACAAAGGGACATTAGCCAAGCTCGATTCTTTCCGCCAATTGATTAGTGGATTTATCAGTCAGGTGTCTTCCACCAATGCCTATGAAATCGGACAATCAATTATCCGCCAAAGCGGTATAATGAATGAAATCATGCAAGACCTCTCTCCCGAGGGAATGAGCAAGCAAGAGAATCTTGAGGAATTTGTGAGCAGCATCCACGATTTCTGTGCCAGCCGCGAAGAAGAGGGTAATACACAAATTTATCTTCCTGATTTCCTGTCTGAAATCTCCCTTCTTTCCGAGATGGATACAGAAAAGGATGATGAATCGACAGATAAAGTCACTCTCATGACTATCCATTCGGCCAAAGGATTGGAGTTCAGGGTTGTATTCATTGTCGGATTGGAGGAGAACCTTTTTCCCAGTTCAATGGCTCAGAATTCATACCGTGAATTGGAAGAAGAGCGCCGTCTTTTCTATGTGGCCATGACACGCGCCGAGGAGCATTGCATCCTCTCTTTCGCCCGTAGCCGTTTCCGGTATGGAAAAACAGAGTTCAGCAATCCCAGCCGTTTTTTGAAAGATATAGATCCTCGCTTCTTGAACATGCCCAATGCCGGCACTCCCACACATAATTCTCACATCGAGCGCATCCAGTCTGAACGTCCCCAAACGTTCAAGTCGTGGCGCAATCCCGATTGTTTCAATCCTTCAGACACACATTCCGAATTGGCTCCTTACGAACGTCGCACCATCCCCAAGCAACCCTCTTACGTCCGGACGCCAATACCTACGGGCATGAAGCGCGTATCCCAAATTCCGTCTTCATCGTCATCCACGTCTTCCCCAACCACTCATGAGGGGCTTATGGCCGGCCAACTCATTGAACACGAACGTTTCGGTGTAGGTAAGGTCATTCAAGTCGAAGGAGAGGGAGAAAACCGGAAAGCTACCATCAACTTCCGCAATGTAGGAAGCAAACAACTTTTGTTACGTTTTGCCCGTTTCAAAATTATCGGATAAAGGGCTATAGTAAAGCAAGGAGATGAATAAATAACAGACTTAATTTTGTCACTCCTTGCTTTTTATGTACTTTTGCACCAAATTATAAAAATCAGATGAATCATTCATATCCTTCGGCTTTACTCGAAAGTGCCGTCAACGAAGTCTCCAAACTTCCCGGAATCGGGCGAAAGACTGCTTTGCGTTTGGTATTGCACCTCTTGCGCCAAGAAGTCTCCTCCGTGGAGCGTTTGGGACAATCCTTGATACAGCTTCGGCGCGAGGTGAAGTATTGTCAGGTGTGCCACAACATCTCCGATACCGATATTTGCCAGATATGCAACACGCCTTCGCGCGACCACTCCACCATCTGTGTCGTCGAAAACATACGCGATGTCATGGCCGTAGAGCGTACTGGGCAATACCGGGGAGTCTATCATGTCTTGGGAGGAGTCATTTCACCGATGGATGGGATAGGTCCTTCTGACCTTCAGATAAGCAGCCTTGTCGAGCGAGTAGAACAAGGAGGCATCAATGAAGTGATTATGGCTTTGAGTCCCACAATGGAGGGAGATACCACCAACTTCTATATATACCGCAAGTTGGAGAACACCTCTGTCAAGTTGACCGTCATTGCCCGAGGCATATCCATTGGAGATGATCTCGAATATACTGACGAAGTGACCTTAGGACGAAGCATCCTTGCCCGCACTCCATTCAAATAAGAAAAAGAAAAAGAAATTGATAAGAATCTAAAAATAACACAAGAATGACACACGAATCAAAAGAAAGCCAAAGAGATAATCTCCCAACAATTTCTTCAACAGACATTCAGAAGTTGACACGCAGATTGTGGACAATCTATCTACTTGTTTGGGCACTCCCCATAATATCCGTAGTTTTGCATGCGACAGGAGTGTTCGAAGAGGGCACCTTCGCCCACGATGGCCGTCTGTGCTATATTCTTCAGACCTGCGCTGTCCTGCTCACACTTTGTTTGGTACCCGCTTCGCTCAAATGGTTTTCACCCGATATCCGCTCAGGACTCTCATCATACCGTCGTCGAAGCGAAACACGTTTGGCCCTATTGGCCATCGTCATAGTCATCGGGCTTTCTGTTTATCACACCACATTGAGCAGTCTTGGAGGACTCTGTGCTGCCGTCGGATTGGTGGCCACTCTTTTCTGCATCCCCGGTCTTCGTCGCGATTACGAAAATCTGCAGGCCAATTCCTAATACACACCAACCGTAAGCCATGAAATTGACCGTCATCATAGTCAACTACAATGTATGCGCCTATCTGCGCCAATGCCTTGATTCAGTGCGTAGAGCCACTCAGGGGATAGATGCTGAAGTCATCGTAGTGGACAATGCCTCTACCGACAGTACTGTTCAGGAAATAACCACCCACGAACCTTGGGTTCGTCTGATTGCCAACCAGGAGAATTTGGGCTTCTCCGGCGCCAACAATCAGGCCATCCGCCAGTCAACAGGCGAATATGTCCTGTTGCTCAACCCCGATACCATAGTGGGCGAAGAGACTATCCATGAAGCCATAGCCTTCCTCGACCACCATCCCGAAGCCGGAGCCTTAGGCACCCGCATGCTGAAAGCCGACGGAGGCTTTGCACTAGAGTCGAGGAGGGGAGTGCCCACCCCCTTCACCGCCGCATGCAAGATGTTGGGGCTCTGCACACTATTCCCCAAGTCCCGTCTTTTCGGCCGCTATTATATGCGCTATTTGGACGAGAACCAACCTGCCCGCATCGACATCATCTCCGGAGCATATATGATGCTCCGCCGTACAGCTCTCAACGAAGTGGGCTTGCTCGACGACACCTTCTTCATGTACGGCGAGGACATAGATATTTCCTACCGCATGCTCAAAGGCGGTTGGCTCAACTATTACCTTCCTCATCCCATTCTACATTACAAGGGAGAGAGTACCCAGAAGACCTCCTTCCGCTATGTGAAGAATTTCTACAATGCCATGCTCATCTTCTACGACAAGCATTTCGGAGGCAAGAATCGCTTGCCGGGCATCCTCATCCGCATAGCCATCTATCTGATGGGAAGTATAGAGTACCTCCTCCGCCAATATTATCGTCTGAAAGCGGGTGCAAACGCTGAATCCAAATGGATTCCGGCCATTCTGCAACGGGAAATCAAGGTGCGCATCCTTGCGGTGGGCAGTCCGCGCATGTGTGAGGAGATAAAGAATATCGACCAGGTGCTCCTGCGCAACAAGGAGAAGAAGTACAGCACGACCATCGACTATATCCCTTGCCCCGATTCTGCCGACTTTCCGCTATCCCTTCCTTTGGGAGAAATCAATGAGCGCCTTACGGCCGACATAAAGAGCGACCCGTCCTCCACAAAGACTGAGAGCCGTTTGTCCTATACCCATATCGTCATCGATACAGGTTTGTTCAGGTACGAGGACATACTCTCATTCATGATGCGCGAAGGCCACCGCCACCGGGGACTTCTTCTGGGCACATGGTCTCCACAGAGCGGCCGTCTGATATTTCCCCAAGGTGTATATTCCGAATTGGATAAAGTCCCAGCATCATGACACCATATACCAAATTCCTCGAAAATGAAGAAATATTCCTGCGTGCCCCCGAGCCGGAGGATTTGGAGGTCATGTACGATCTCGAAAACGACTCCTCACTTTGGAGTGTCGGATGCACCAATGCGCCCTATTCGCGCCATCATCTCAGGCAATATATCGAAAATGTCACGGGAGACATTTTCACCGACAAACAGCTCCGCTTCATGATTGAGCGCCGGACAGACCATCAGGTGATTGGTTGCATTGACCTCACCGCTTTCGACCCCCTCAATGCCCGCGCCGAAGTGGGCATCGCCATACGCGCCCAGTATCGCAAGCAAGGATATGGCCGCATGGCACTCGACCTGCTTTGCCGGTATGCATTCCACTTCCTTCACCTCCACCAGCTCATCGCCATTATCCCTTATGGCAACGAAGCCAGCATCCGCCTTTTCCAGCGCCAGGGATTCGTTGTCAGCCATACCCTCAAGGATTGGCTATGCTCTCCTGACGGCGCATTCATGGATGCCGTCATGACCCAATGCATTATGGGAAAATAGAAAGGCTTTTGCTGAAAGAAACTTTAATTATTAAGAACCGTCACCGTGGATATCAAAGAAATCCTTACATATTACGCCAAGCACCCCGGCATCAAAGCTCTTGAGAAGACCATAGGAGCCTTTGGCGCACACCCTCAAGCCGTTCACCTCAAGGGGATGGCAGCTTCGTCGGCCTCCGTCATACTGAGTACTGTACGCAACACCCCTTTGGTCCTCCATACCTTGAACGATGCCGAACAAGCCGGATACTTCTACCACGACCTTTCGCGTCTCTGCGGAGAAGAGCGCACCCTTTTCTTTCCCTCTTCATTCAAACGTGCCATCAAGTATGGCCGTCGCGATTGTGCCAACGAGATACTCCGCACCGAGGTACTGGCCCGTCTGGATGCACTATCCAACTCCACGGCAAACGCAGTCCCCCTCCACATCGTCACCTATCCCGAAGCTTTGGCCGAAGCCGTAGTGCGTGCCGATGTGCTCACCGAGCACACCATCCACCTGCAGGTCGGACAACGGATCACCACCAGTTCCGTCACCGAATCACTCATCAGCCAAGGTTTCCAACAGGTCGATTATGTCTATGAGCCCGGTCAGTTTGCCGTCCGTGGAAGTATCCTCGATGCCTATTCATATTCTTCAGAAGACCCCTTCCGCATCGACTTCTTTGGCGACGAGATTGACAGTCTCCGTACCTTCGAGGTGGAAAGCCAGCTCTCACGTTCGTCACTTCAGGAACTCACCATCGTGCCATCGCTCACGGCCACTCCCGACCAACAGTGCAGCCTTGTCAGCCTGTTGCCTCCAGAGGCCATCCTTGCGTTCACGGACATGACATGGGTCACCGACCGCATCCGTATCATTCAGGATGAGGGATTCACCCATCAGGCCCTCGTCACCCAAGAGAGCGAAGCCGAACCCCAGCTCCTCAAGCCCCTGCTTGTGGATGATGTTGCCATCACAGAGGAAATACTCTCTCACCACCGCATACACATCGGCCCTCATGCCGACGAGGAGATACATTCGACCATAGACTTCCATACCACCCCGCAACCCCTTTTCCACAAGAACTTCGACCTCTTGCGCGAATCTCTCTCCAACTATCTCGCCCAAGGGTACAAATTACATATCTTGGCGGACAGTCCCAAGCAATGCGAACGTCTGAAAGCCATCCTCGAGGAAAATGCCGATGACGCCCCCTGTGAGTTTGAACAGATTCCTTTCATCCCAGTGGAACACACCCTCCACGAAGGCTATGCCGATGATACCATCCATCGTGTATTCTTCACCGATCATCAGATTTTCGACCGATTCCACAAATACGAACTCCATAACAGTAAGGTCCGCAATGGTAAGGTCGCTCTCACCCTGAAGGAGCTCAAGCAGTTCCAACCCGGTGACTTCATTGTCCACATCGACCATGGAGTAGGGCGGTTCGGTGGCCTTGTCCGCATCCCTCAGGGAGAGAGTTTCCAAGAGGTTATCAAGATATTCTATCAGGGCGACGATGTTGTCTTTGTCTCCATCCACTCCCTCCACAAGATTTCCAAGTACAAGGGCAAGGAGGGCGAACCTCCACGGCTCAACAAGTTGGGCACCGGAGCCTGGGAGCGTATCAAGGAGAAGACCAAGTCCAAGATCAAGGACATTGCCCGCGACCTCATCCGCCTCTACGCCCGCCGTCAGGAGGAGAAAGGTTTTGCCTTCAGCCCCGACAGTTTTCTCCAGCACGAGTTGGAAGCCAGTTTCCCCTACGAGGATACCCCCGACCAGCTCAAGACCACCCTCGATGTCAAAGCCGATATGGAGCGCGAGCAACCCATGGACCGACTGGTGTGCGGCGATGTAGGTTTTGGCAAGACAGAGATTGCCATCCGCGCAGCCTTCAAGGCCGTAGCGGACAACAAGCAGGTGGCCCTGCTCGTGCCCACCACCGTTCTGGCTTACCAGCATTTCAACACCTTCAAAGCCCGCCTCAAGGAGTTCCCCTGCCGCATCGAATACCTGAGCCGTGCCCGCACGTCGGCCGACACCAAGCGCGTACTCCAGGGACTCAAGGATGGCACGGTCAACATTGTCATCGGCACCCACCGCCTTGTCGGCAAGGATGTCCAGTTCAACGATTTGGGCCTGCTCATTATCGATGAGGAGCAGAAGTTCGGTGTGGCCGTCAAGGAGAAACTCCGCAAGCTCAAGGTCAATGTCGATACCCTCACACTCACCGCCACACCCATCCCACGCACCCTGCAGTTCTCCCTCATGGGCGCACGTGACCTCAGTGTCATACAGACCCCTCCGCCCAACCGTCACCCCATCGAAACCGAACTCCACACATGGGACGAGGAGGTTTTCATCGATGCCATCAATTTCGAGATGAGCCGCGGCGGCCAGGTCTTCATCGTCAATAACCGCATCGACTCCCTCTCCACATTGGCCAATATGATTGAACGGCGCATCCCCGATGCCCGCATCTGCATCGGTCACGGACAAATGCCCCCCGAAAAACTTGAGAATGTCATCCTCGATTTCATCAATTTCGACTACGACGTCCTCATAGCCACCACCATCATCGAGAGCGGTATCGACATCCCCAACGTCAATACCATCATCATCAACAATGCCCAGCACTTCGGCCTTAGCGACCTCCATCAGCTCCGCGGTCGGGTAGGGCGTGGCAATCGCAAAGCCTTCTGTTACCTCGTGGCTCCCCCTCTCTCGGCACTACCGATGGACGCCTGCCGCCGCCTGCAGGCCATCGAGAACTTCAGCGACTTGGGTAGCGGCATCCATATTGCCATGCAGGACCTCGACATCCGTGGAGCAGGAAACATGCTGGGAGCCGAACAGAGCGGATTCATTGCCGACCTTGGCTACGAGACCTACCAGAAGATTCTCAAGGAGGCCGTCACCGAACTCAAGAATGACGAGTTCAGCGAACTCTATGCCACCGAAGAAGTACCTGCCGGACAAGAGATTATCGATGGCGAAGACTTTGTAGCCGAGTGTACCATCGAGAGCGACCTCGAACTGCTCTTCCCTGCCGACTATGTCCCCGATAGCAGCGAGCGTATGCTGCTCTATCGCGAACTTGACTCCTTGGAGTTGGACAGCCAGGTCGATGAGTACATCTCCCGCCTCGAAGACCGTTTTGGTAAAGTCCCCCCCGAAGGTATGGAACTTATCCGTATCGTCGCTCTCCGTCGGTTAGGCAGACGGTTGGGAGCCGAAAAGATATTCCTCAAGGCCGGACGTATGACCCTCTTCTTCGTCTCCAACCCCGATAGCCCCTACTATCAGAGCACCGCCTTCGGACGCATCATCAACTACATGGCGGCCCATCCACGCCAGTGCAACCTCCGCGAACAGAACGGCAAGCGTAGCATGGTCATCCGCGACATAGCCACCGCCGAAGCAGCCGTCAGCACCCTTCAGGAAGTTTTTGCCTGAGTCGTATATCCAGCACACCAAGCGTCGTAGGATTCCGCAAGCCCTCACTCTAATCCAGACGAAGCGTTTCCTGCCATCCCTTCATCTTTACAAGAGTTACCTTGGCTGTAAAAAGAGTCCCTCTCAACGGTAACTTTTGTCCCCCTCAAGTTTCACTTTTTTATCTCCCCGTAGGAAACGCCGTTTCCCTACGGGGGAACGCTCGTTTCCCTTATAGGGGAACTGTGATTTCCCTATGGGGGAACGCTCGTTTCTCAGGCCGGAAACGCGCGTTCCCTAAAATGGAAATTTTCAGGAAACTGCAGTCTGTTGATTTACAGCTTAATAGATATATTTTTCAGAAAACATAGTTTTTAGAAATTTTTCATGTTATTGAGGACGAATTTGAAGATTTCCCATCATTCAGAATTAAATTCTGTTTTTATTTCACGAAGATAGACTGTATCTCGGAATAAAAAATAAATTCGCATTTATTTTGTTCTTCTCTCGGTTTGCACTATCTTTGCCCTGTCACTCTGCCCAAAGCCTTTTACTGAGGCCAAAGGGTAGGGTGGCAGACATATTGAAAAGGCGTTTACGACGCTTTGGTTTTGACGGTTAGAAATCTGGTAAATTTCAAAAACGAATATCAAAAACAAAGCAACGGTAGATGCCCCTTGGGTGTGTTATATACACATTCCAGGTGTTACCGCTTGACAGCCATTGGTGTATCCGTATGCCAATGTGCCAACTGTTTGGTATAGCCGGATGTTATATATATACATTCGACGTGGGGTTTCTGAAGTTGCTCGTTTCGATATTCGGGCAATTACCAGAGCCTCTAACCGTGAAGCGAGCGACCGTGCAGGGCTTCACGTCTTTTTTTATGTCTCAACGAAACAATCAACAATCATCGGTTGCCGTAGTCCTCGACCGTTTTTTAAGAAAGAATTCTATGGCAATAATTGATGTAGTCAAATATGAACAACAAGAAGGTGTCATTGTACACAAATACCCTTCATGTGATTTGCGATGGGGAACACAATTGGTCGTTTATCCTGGGCAAGTCGCCTATTTTGCAAAAGGCGGAAAAATCTGTGACAAATTTGCAGAAGGCACCTACACATTGAAAACAAATAATATCCCTTTGCTAAATAAAATAGTAAATCTTCCGTTTGGCGGTGACTCTCCATTTCAAGCAGATGTTTGGTTTGTTTCAACTGTTAGTCGTCTAAATCTTAAATGGGGTACTGAAACGCCGATTCAACTTGAAGATCCCAAATATGGTATAATAGTTCCCGTTAGAGCATATGGACAATATGGTTTTTGTGTCAAAGATTCTGATAAATTTATGAAAGCATTGGTAGGAAATATGCCATTGTTTGATGAATATATGTTGCAATCATATTTCAGAGGATTACTCCTTTCGAAGTTAACCAACATTATTGCCAATAAAATCATTCAAGATAGAATTTCAGTTTTGGACATTCAGACATGTTTGCAAGATATATCACAATACAGTAAAAATGAATTAGCCCCGTTCTTTGCAGACTATGGTTTGGACATTTTGTTATTTAATATCATTTCAATAAATGTTCCCGAAAATGATGTCAGTCTAAATGAGATTAAGAAGGCTAAGAATCTTTCTGCGCGATTACAAATAGTGGGACGTGAAAATTATTCCTTGGAGCGCTCATTTGATGTGATGGATAAGGCTGCGGAAAATGAAAATGGGGCAGGAGCAGCTTTCATCAACGCGGGATTAGGATTTGGTGCATCAATGAATCTCGGGAAACAAATGGGAGAACAATTTATACCTACCAATGCAGCACCACCCATTCCTCAATCTACAATGTATTATTTGGCAATAAATGGACAACAACAAGGACCATACAGTCAGCAACAAATAAATAGTTTTATAGCACAAAATCCGAATATGAAGAATGTATTAGCATGGAAGAATGGAATGAACACATGGCTTCCGTTGCATACATTTATTGAGTTTAATTCAAATAGCGGTGTTTGTCCGCCTCCAATACCTGTATAATCAACTTAATATATAATAGTTATGAGTGTAGTAAATGCAAAGTGCCCTAATTGTGGTGCGTCTATTCAGTTAGACAATGAGAGAAGTGAAGGATTTTGCTCCTATTGTGGAAGCAAAATAAAAGTTGAAGAAGCTCAAAAGCTAATGATTCAAGGAACTGTAAAGGTTGATACTTCTGATGAGTTAGCAAACTTATACCAAATTGCCCGTAGAGCTAAAGATGCTGATAATAGCGAAAATGCACACAAGTATTATGATATGATACTTGTGAAAGATCCTAATAGTTGGGAGGCTACATTCTATGTGACTTATTATCAAGCTATGCAATGTAAGATTGCTGGAATATGGTCTGCTGCAAATTCATTATTGAATTGTGAAGCTCCTGTATTGGAGTTGGTAAAAAACACAGTTTCAAAAGGAGAATGGGAAAATGTAATAAGTGAAATCTATATTCGTTTAACGACCTTATCATCAATGCTATTCAACGCTTCTAAAAATCATTTCAATAGCATTGATATTCAAATAAGAGACAATTATGGACAAGAATATATCAATAATGCCCATGCAACAGTCTTTTTAATGTACACGTTAGGAGATTTGTTAGTTGAAAAATTAGGAGATGAATATGGACATATAGCAGCACTTTGTTGGAAGGATGGAATTGATATACACAAGAATTTCATTTATTTACTCAATGGCAAAGAAAAGGACCTTGCAATAATTGACAAATATGTCTCATGTATTAAGAAATACGATTCTACATATGTAAAGCCAGAAATACAAACAGTTTTAAATACAAATTCAGGTTGCTATATTGCGACTTCAATATATGGTTCTTATGATTGTCCTCAGGTGTGGACTTTAAGACGATTCCGTGATAATACATTAGACAACTATTGGACAGGAAGATCTTTCATTAAAACATACTATGCTATAAGTCCAACATTGGTAAAATGGTTTGGGGAATCTTCTATATTTAAAGGTATATTCACTCCCATTCTTAATCATATAGTATCAACATTAAAGAAAAGAGGTGTTAGTGATATGCCATATAATGATAAGTATTGACATCGTACTTACGAAATAAAATAGTAGCTAGAATATTATACAATTAATGAATCTACAATAATCCCCGCAACCTATCTTCAACGAATGGTTGCGGGGATTGGTGTATTATCAACAAGCGATTTGTGTTTGTCCATTGAAAATTCAATCAAACAAAGCCTTTAGTTTCCCTTACGAATACTTCCGCGGATAGCGGAAGAGGATACTCAATACGGCAAAAGTTCCCATGGCCATGGGGTAGTAGAGGTAGCCAATGATGCTGGCAGGTGAGATGCTGGCCAGCCCGGCGGCCATAAGCAGCTGGGCGCCATAGGGGAGGAGCCCCTGAGCCAAACAACTGAAGGTGTCCAAAAGGCTGGCGCTCTTGCGCGAATCGACTCCATAACGAGTGGCAATGTCGTGAGCCAAAGGACCGGTGGCCATGATGGCAATGGTATTGTTGGCCGTGCAGACATTGGTGAACATCACCAATCCGGCAATGGTGAACTCTGCTCCGCGCTTGCCACGGATACGACGGGTGAGCAGTTGCATGATGTAGTCGATGCCGCCATTGTAACGGATGAGTTCGAGCATACCGCCTGCCAAGAGGGTGACGATGATGAGTTCACTCATACCCAAAACTCCTTTGCCCATGGCATCAAACCATCCGAAAAAGTCATAAGCCCCGAAAGCGATGCCCATGCCACCGGTGAGCAGAAGACCAAGAACGAGGACAAGCATGACATTCATGCCGCAAAGGGCAGTGACGAGCACCACGAGGTAGGGGATGACCTTGTACCACTGGACATCGGGCACCTCAGTAGGTGCCTGAACGGAATGGCCCAAGAAAAGGTAGAGACAGAGCACCAACAGGGCTGCCGGAAGGACAATGCGGATATTGACGCGAAACTTGTCGCTCATGCGGCAACCTTGTGTCTGAGTGGCCACAATGGTGGTGTCGGAAATGAAGGAGAGATTGTCGCCAAAGAAAGAACCACCCACCACGATGGCAACGACCATGGGAAGCAATGTGCCCGTCTGTTGGGCAATTCCTACGGCCATAGGAGTGAGGGCTACGACGGTGCCCACGGAGGTACCGATGGAAAGGGAGATGAAGCAGGCTGCCAAGAAGAGGCCGGGCAACAGCATGCTCTCGGGCAAAAGTTGGAGTGTGAGATTGACCGTAGCATCAATGGCTCCCATATCCTTGGCCGACCGGGCAAAGGCCCCGGCCAGTATGAATATCCACACCATGAGCATCAGACTTGGGCTGGAAGCTCCTTGGGAGAAGCGTTGGATACGCTCACCCAACGGGATGCCCCGGGTGATGCAGACGGCATAGATGGAGGAGACCATGAAGGCCACAGTGATGGGTACCTTATAAAAATCATTCACCAAGATGGAGGTGACAAGATAAAGCCCCAAGAAGACGAGTAGGGGGGAGAGGGAAAACCAATTAGATTTACAATTTACCATTTACAAGGTACAATTTATTGCAATTTACCATTTACAAAGTACAATTCAGAGGGCCGCATGGCAAAAATTGTACATCGTAAATGGTAAATTGTACACATATATAATATTAGAGTGTCACACCAGTCTTGAAGATGGCTATTTCGCGATAGCCCTTCTTCTCGTTGTTGACCTCTTCGCCACTGGCTACGCGGATAACATAGTCGATGAAGCGGCGGCAGGTAACTTCCATGGGTTCGTTTTCGACAATGACACCGGCATTGAAGTCAATCCATGTGGGCTTGTTCTTGGCCAAAGTGGAGTTGGTGGAAATCTTCATGGTGGGGACGAAAGTGCCGAAGGGAGTACCGCGTCCGGTGGTGAAGAGCACCATGTGGCATCCGCAAGAGGCGAGGGCAGTAGAGGCCACCAAGTCGTTGCCCGGTGCAGAGAGGAGGTTGAGTCCCTTATGAGAAAGGCGCTCGCCATAGCCCATCACTCCGCGCACATAGTCCTTACCACACTTCTGGGTGCATCCGAGGGCTTTCTCCTCGAGGGTAGAGATACCGCCGGCCTTGTTTCCCGGTGAAGGATTCTCGCCCACGGGCTCGCCATGTGAGAGGAAGTAGCTCTTGAAGTCGTTGATAAGGCTGACTGTCTGCTCGAAAAGGGCTGTGTTCTCGCAACGGTTCATCAGGATGGTCTCGGCACCGAACATCTCGGGCACCTCAGTGAGGACAGAAGTACCGCCCTGAGCAATGAGATAGTCGCTGAACATACCCAACAGAGGATTGGCCGTAATACCGGAGAAGCCATCGGAACCACCACACTTGAGACCTACACGAAGTTCGCTCAAGGGTACATCGGTGCGTACATCCTGGCTGGCCACTTCATAAATCTGGCGGAGCACTTTCATGCCTTCCTCCACCTCGTCACCTTCAATCTTCTGAGTGACGATATACTGTACGCGCTCAGAGTCAACCTCGCCGACAAATTCCTTGAACACATCGGGCTGATTGTTCTCGCATCCAAGACCCACTACGAGTACGGCACCTGCATTGGGATGAAGCACCATATCGCGAAGAATCTTCTTGGTATTCTCGTGGTCGTCGCCCAACTGAGAGCAACCGTAGTTGTGGGGATAAGAGACGATGGCATCCACACCCTTGCCGCCAGTCTCCTGACGCAAGCGCTCGGCCAGTTGGTTGGCAATGCCATTGACACAACCTACAGTGGGGATAATCCACACCTCGTTGCGCACACCCACATCGCCATTCTTACGACGATAGCCTTTGAAGGTCAGTCCTTCGTTGGGGATATCCAACTCCACCTTCACGGGGTTATAGGTATAGTCGAGCAGGCCGGCCAAGTTGGTCTTGATCTGATTCTCGTTGACCCACTGTCCCTTCTTCACATCCTCGGTGGCATGACCGATGGGGTAGCCATACTTGATGATGTCCTCGCCTTTGTTCAGGTCGGTCAGCATCACTTTGTGTCCGGCAGGGGTATCCTGCAGTACGTTGATATCTTGTCCGTCAATAGTGATTGTTTCTCCAGCCTTCAATGACTGGATGGCCACGGCTACATTGTCAGCCGGATTGATTTTCAGGTACTTCGTTTCCATGATTAGTTTTTGTTTTATCAATTGTTTATTATTTTATTTACAATATTATCGTATGAAAAGTTTCATCGCTCGTGGTAGAAATCCACATTATCGACCGTCAGAAGGTCAATGGGCATATAGTTGAGTTGAGTGACCTCCTTATGGAATATCAAGGAGCTGCACAAGCTGTCAATGCTATTGTATCCCTGAAGAGTAGGGCGCTGAGCTATCAGAAAACGGACTGTACCCTCGCGAAGACACTTGACATTGTGCTCCAACATATCATAGCCCAACAGACAAAAATCGGTGATATTGCGGCGCTGAAGATACTCGCCAATGACATTAACCTGCGAATTAAAGGTAATACCATTCTTGACATCGGGATGTTCTTTGAAGAAACGATCCAACAATGTATCAACTTGAGACTCAGAAAGAGAGACATCGATATCGACTCCAAGTATTTGGCATTGAGGATAGCGTGTAACCATATAATCGCGGAAACCTTGCTCACGGTATTTTTGCTGATTCATCAACTCTGCTTGTCCATTACGGGTATGGCGGAAGATTACCACCATTTGCTTATTGAATGCCTGCATCATCAACATGCTTCCTGCGAAGTATCCGCTCTTGACGGAATCTTGTCCGAAAAAAGCCAAAGGCTGAAGACTACCGACATTGGAATCTACAAAGACATAGGGGATACCAGCTTCGTGGAGAGCATCCGCCAAAAGGGTTGCCTTTTGAGGGAAAGTGGGAGAGAGGACAACTCCATCGGGATGCTGCTGCACAAGGTCCGTTGCACACTCTTCGAAAGAAACCGGGTTGTAGGAATCATAATACACGGACGTAATGGTGATATTAAAATCCTTATAGGTCTCGGCTGCCAGATGGAAACCACGCTCTATATCGCACCAATAACTGCCTTCAACATGGGAAGGAATCATACAGATGAAATGATAATGTTTGTTGGACGCCAAAGCACTGGCATACATATTGGGATGATAATCGAAACGTTGCAAAATGGCTTCAACACGCTCACGACTGGCGGGAGAAACTCCCGGACGACCGTGCAACACACGATCTACCGTACCTACAGACACTTCTGCTAATCTTGCTATATCTTTTATCCGAATTCGTTCGGGCAATGCTTCCATAAATTACGTGCAAAGAGTATTCTTAATTTTTATATACAGTTTAAGGGCACGAATATAGACATTATTCGTGAAATACAAGAGAGAGAAAAGGTTTTTCTTTCACGACACCCAATTATTTCTCCTTTTTTTAGGTTATTAGGGAAGAATAATCTATCTTTGCACACAATCTATGTACTATACGCATAGTAAAAGGTATTAAACTAATACACAAATTTATTTAAACTACTAATAGATTAAACATGGGAAAAGTTGTAACATTAGGTGAGATTATGCTCCGCCTTTCAACTCCGGGCAACCGCCGTTTCGTTCAGTCAGATGTATTTGACGTAGTATATGGTGGTGGAGAAGCTAACGTAGCTGTAAGTTGTGCCAACTACGGACATGAAGCTTATTTTGTAACCAAACTTCCGACTCACGAGATCGGACAGTCTGCCGTAAACGCTCTGCGCAAATATGGCGTGAAGACTGATCATATTGCCCGTGGCGGTAACCGTGTAGGTATCTACTACCTGGAAACTGGTGCTTCTATGCGTCCCAGCAAGGTGATTTATGACCGTGCCGGCTCTTCTATTGCCGAAGCAGATCCTTGCGACTTTGATTTTGATGCCATCATGGAAGGTGCCGACTGGTTCCACTGGTCAGGTATCACTCCAGCCATTTCAGACAAGGCTGCCGAGTTGACAAAGTTGGCTTGCGAAGCTGCCAAGCGTCACGGTGTGACTGTATCTGTTGACCTCAACTTCCGCAAGAAGCTGTGGACAAAGGAGAAAGCCCAGTCAATCATGCGCCCCTTGATGCAGTACGTAGATGTATGTATCGGTAACGAAGAGGATGCCGAACTCTGCCTTGGATTCAAACCCGATGCTGACGTAGAGGGTGGAAATACTGACGCTGAAGGCTACAAGGGAATCTTCACACAGATGGCCAAAGAATTCGGATTCAAGTATGTCATCTCTACTTTGCGTGAATCATTCTCAGCTACCCACAACGGATGGAAGGCCATGATTTACAACGGTGAAGAGTTCTACACTTCCAAGCGTTACGACATCAACCCCATCATCGACCGCGTAGGTGGTGGTGACTCATTCTCCGGTGGTGTCATCCACGGTCTTCTCACTAAAGAAACTCAGGGTGAAGCCCTTGAATTTGCCGTAGCAGCTTCTGCTTTGAAGCACACTATCAATGGTGACTTCAACCTCGTTTCAGTAGATGAAGTTGAGAGCTTGGCCGGCGGTAATGCCAATGGACGTGTTCAACGATAAATTCATGAACCTTGTAAATTGCAAATGTAATTATGGCAAAATTTGATAAGATAGCAGTGTTGAACAAGATGGGTGCAACTGGTATGGTACCCGTGTTCTATCACAAGGATGCCGAAGTGGCCAAGAAAGTAGTGAAAGCTTGCTACGATGGTGGTGTACGCGCATTCGAATTCACAAACCGTGGCGACTTTGCTCACGAAGTGTTTGCCGAAGTGGTGAAGTACGCCGCTAAGGAGTGCCCCGAAATGGCACTTGGTATCGGCTCTGTAGTTGATCCCGCCACAGCAGCCCTTTACCTCCAGTTGGGTGCAAACTTTGTGGTTGGTCCATTGTTCAACCCCGAGATTGCCAAGATCTGCAACCGTCGTCTGGTAGCTTACACTCCGGGATGCGGAAGCGTGTCAGAAGTAGGTGCCGCTCAGGAAGTAGGATGCGACCTCTGCAAGGTATTCCCAGGCGATGTACTCGGTCCTAAGTTGGTGAAAGGCCTGATGGCTCCCATGCCATGGTCCAAGCTGATGGTGACCGGCGGTGTTGAGCCTACAGAGGAAAACCTCACTGCTTGGTTCAAAGCTGGTGTATTCTGCGTAGGTATGGGCTCCAAGCTCTTCCCCAAAGACAAGGTGGAAGCAGAAGATTGGACATACGTGACCGAGAAGTGCCGCGAAGCCCTTGGCTACATTGCCGCTTTGCGTAAATAATCGACTGAAATCTTTTTAAGGCGCGGATTACGCGGATTTCACGGAGAAAAGACAAGAACCGTGTTCATCTGTATAATCCGCGCCTGATTTATTCACTGGCACGCCATTTTTCCATAGTTGACAATCAATTATTTAGAAGAAAAAGGCGATTTTTCTTAAAAATATTCCTCCGAAAGTTTGCGTGTTATCAGGAAAAGCAGTACCTTTGCATCCGCAAATCAGAAATAACTGATAAGGCAAGCGTTCTAATGCGGAAATAGCTCAGTTGGTAGAGCACAACCTTGCCAAGGTTGGGGTCGCGAGTTCGAGCCTCGTTTTCCGCTCTTTGAAATTTTGAATGCGCAATCAATGAACCTGTAGGTTCTTAATGCTTGAATGCCCAGGTGGCGGAATGGTAGACGCGCTCGTTTCAGGTGCGAGTGTTGAGAGACGTGCAGGTTCGAGTCCTGTTCTGGGCACAAAAGGTAGATTGCAAATGACTCTTTTCAATTATGGAGAGGTGGCGGAATTGGTAGACGCGCTACTTTGAGGGGGTAGTGACAATTATGTCGTGGGAGTTCGAGTCTCCTTCTCTTCACATTTTAAAAGAGAAAGAATTTCAAAAAACAGTTTGCGGAAATAGCTCAGTTGGTAGAGCACAACCTTGCCAAGGTTGGGGTCGCGAGTTCGAGCCTCGTTTTCCGCTCAAAACAAAAGAGGGTGTGTCAAAATGATGCACCCTCTTCGTTTATAGCTATATGCACATCACAATATTCATGCAGCCAGATTCGAATGATTTTCACCTAAAACCTTCCTTCCGGTTTTCCATTTCATTCGAGAAAGGTTATAAA
>JAZQAG010000011.1:0-33437 GCA_045545095.1 Phocaeicola sp.
TGAGCCAAGGAGTTGGTGCCCATTGTTGTCTTCCTAAGACCGCTTGGCCTCCGACTTCACCGCTCATCCGCTCACCTCTCACCGCTCATCCGCTCACCTCTCACCGCTCATCCGCTCACCTCTCACCGCTCATCCGCTCACCTCTCACCGCTCATCCGCTCACCGCTCACCGTTAAGGCTCCCCTCCACCTTATATAATAATATAAAAAAGGAGAGCAACCCTCGCTTGGGCGCTCTCCTTTGGAATTTATAACGAAAAAGTGTAGTTCTTAGCACTCAACAGCAGCCTGCGCGGCAGCAAGGCGTGCGATGGGCACACGGAAGGGTGAACATGAAACATAGTTCAAACCTACCTTGTGGCAGAACTTCACTGAGCTGGGCTCACCTCCGTGCTCACCACAGATACCGCACTTCAACTCAGGACGTACAGAACGACCCTTCTCAACAGCCATCTCAACAAGCTGGCCTACACCGTTCTGGTCGAGAACCTGGAAGGGGTCAACCTTCAAGATCTTCTTCTCCAAGTAAACGGGGAGGAAGCTGGCGATGTCGTCACGAGAGTAACCGAAGGTCATCTGAGTCAAGTCGTTGGTACCGAATGAGAAGTACTCAGCACGGCTGGCGATGCGGTTAGCTGTCAGAGCGGCACGAGGAATCTCAATCATAGTACCTACCTTGAACTCAACCTCAACACCTTCTTCTGCGAAGAGAGCAGCAGCTGTTTCGCGGATAACCTTCTCCTGAGCCTCGAACTCATAAAGGATACCTGTCAGAGGCACCATGATTTCGGGATGAGGATCGCATCCTTCCTTCTTCAACTGAACGCATGCACCGAGGATGGCACGAGTCTGCATTTCAGTGATTTCAGGATATGTGTTACCCAAGCGGCAACCACGGTGACCGAGCATCGGGTTAGCCTCGCAAAGGCTTTCAACACGCTGTTGGATGTACTGAACTGTTACGCCCATAGCCTTAGCCATCTCTTCCTGACCCTTCAAATCGTGGGGTACGAACTCGTGCAAAGGAGGATCGAGCAAACGAACGTTTACGGGGCATCCGTCCATTGCCTTGAAGATACCGTAGAAGTCGGCCTTCTGATAGGGCAACAACTTGGCAAGAGCTTTCTTGCGGCCTTCTGCATCGGGAGAAAGAATCATCTCGCGCATAGCCACAATCTTCTCAGCCTCAAAGAACATGTGCTCTGTACGGCAAAGACCGATACCTACAGCACCGAAGTTGCGGGCAACCTGTGCATCGTGAGGAGTATCAGCATTGGTACGTACAACAAGCTTGGTATATTTCTCGCAAAGAGCCATCAAGTCAGCGAAGTCACCAGAAACCTCAGCAGCCTTGGTCTCAACCTGACCGGCATATACTTGTCCGGTAGTACCGTTGAGAGAGATGAAGTCACCTTCCTTCAACACTACACCGTCCACTTCGACAGTGCGAGCCTTGTAGTCGATATTCAAAGCGCCGGCACCTGATACGCAGCACTTACCCATACCGCGGGCAACTACGGCAGCGTGAGAAGTCATACCACCACGGGCAGTCAGGATACCTTCAGCAACGGCCATACCTGCGAGGTCTTCGGGAGAAGTCTCGATACGTACCATTACCACCTTCTTGCCGTCCTCGGCCCACTTGGCAGCGTCGTCAGCGAAGAATACAATCTGACCGCAAGCTGCACCCGGAGATGCGGGAAGACCACGAGTCAACACCTTAGCACCGGCAAGAGCCTTCTTGTCGAATACGGGGTGGAGAAGTTCGTCGAGCTTGTTGGGCTCGCAACGGAGAAGAGCTGTCTTCTCATCAATCATACCCTGACGGAGGAGGTCCATAGCAATCTTCACCATAGCAGCACCTGTACGCTTACCGTTACGTGTCTGGAGGAACCAGAGCTTGCCTTCCTGTACGGTGAACTCCATATCCTGCATATCCTTGTAGTGGTTTTCGAGCTTAGTCTGGAGAGCGTCCAACTCAGCATAGATTTCGGGCATTGCCTCTTCCATAGAAGGATACTTGGCTACGCGCTCTTCTTCGCTGATGCCTGCACGGTCTGCCCAACGCTGAGAACCAATCTTGGTAATCTGCTGGGGTGTACGGATACCGGCAACCACGTCCTCGCCCTGAGCGTTGATGAGGTACTCACCATTGAAGAGGTCCTCACCGTTACCTGCGTCGCGGCTGAAGCATACACCAGTAGCTGAAGTCTCGCCCATGTTACCGAATACCATGGCCTGAACGTTAACGGCTGTACCCCACTCTGCAGGAATACCTTCCATCTTACGATAAAGGATGGCACGCTCGTTCATCCAACTGTCGAACACAGCGCAGATGGCACCCCACAACTGCTCGTAAGAGTCGGTCGGGAAGTCCTTACCAGTCTGAGCCTTCACTGCTGCCTTGAACTTGGCAACGAGTCCCTTCAGATCTTCTACTTCGAGTTCATTATACAGCTTCACGCCCTTAGCTTCCTTCACCTCTTCGATGATAGCTTCGAACGGGTCGATATCTTCCTTGTTGACGGGCTTCATGCCGAGTACAACGTCACCGTACATCTGTACGAAACGACGGTAAGAATCCCATGCGAAACGGGCGTTGCCAGTCTTGCGGATCATACCTTCAACCACTTCGTCGTTGAGACCGAGGTTGAGGATAGTATCCATCATACCGGGCATTGAGGCGCGGGCACCTGAACGTACTGATACCAACAGAGGGTTCTCTGTGTCACCGAACTTGGAGTTCATCAAAGTCTCGATGTTGGCTACTGCCTTCAATACATCGTCCTTCAACAGGGCAACCACTTTGTCTTTGCCTTCAGCAAAGTACTCGTTACATACGTCTGTGGTGATGGTGAATCCCGGAGGTACGGGTACACCGATCAGGTTCATCTCGGCAAGGTTGGCACCTTTACCACCCAACAGATTTCTCATGTCTGCTTTACCCTCGGCTTGTCCGTTACCGAAGGTGTAGACTCTTTTTTTGTCCATACTGTCTTGTTTATCGGTTAAAAATTAATAAATATGTTAGTTCATAGTTTCTATCAGTCTGCAAAACTATATAAAAAAGGTGGAAGTCCCAAACATTAAAGGGGAAAAATTAAACACATTGCCCTGCAAATTATTTTTTCCCTACCTGAGAATAATTTTTTCTCTGCAGGAGCGGAAATAATCGGATAAAAAGGAGTATTTTTGCAGAGTTTTTATTATATTGACTAAGAATGGCCCGAAAAAAGAAACAGCTCCCTTTGCTTGAAAAGGTGACAATAACTGACGTGGCTGCCGAAGGTATGGCATTGGCGCGTGTGAATGATATGGTGGTGTTTGTGCCCTATGTGGTGCCCGGTGATGTGGTGGACTTGCAGGTGAAGCGCAAGAAACACAGCTATGCCGAAGCCGTGGCCGTACATTTTCATGAATACTCTCCTACCCGTGCGGTACCTTTCTGCCAACACTATGGTGTATGCGGCGGATGCAAATGGCAAGTGCTGCCCTACGAGGAGCAAATCAAATACAAGCAGAAACAGGTGGAGGCAAACCTGCGTCGTATAGGAAAAATCGAATTGCCGGAGATTACCCCAATCCTGGGAAGTGCAAAGACTCAATTTTACCGCAACAAGTTGGAGTTTACCTTCAGCAACAAGCGTTGGCTCACCGAAGAGGAGGTGTCCCAGGAGGTGAAGTATGACCAGATGAATGCCGTAGGCTTCCACATCCCCGGAGCTTTTGACAAGGTGCTGGCCATCGAGAAGTGCTGGCTTCAGGACGACATCAGCAACCGCATCCGCAATGCTATGCGCGACTATGCTTACGGGAAAGGGCTCTCTTTCTTCAACCTGCGCACACAAGAAGGGTTGCTCCGAAACCTGATGATACGTACATCGTCAACCGGCGAACTGATGGTGCTTCTGCAATGCAACGTCACTTGTGCGGAGGAGGAAGAGCAGATGAAGGGATTGCTACAATATGTGGCCGACGGTTTTCCGGAAATCACCTCGTTGCTCTACGTCATCAACAACAAGTGCAATGACACGATAGGCGACCTCGACGTACACGTCTTCCGTGGCAACGACCACATCTTCGAGGAGATGGAGGGATTGCGCTTCAAAGTGGGACCCAAATCATTCTATCAGACAAATAGCGAACAGGCATATAACCTCTATAAGATAGCCCGCTCCTACGCAGGACTGACGGGTAACGAACTGGTGTATGACCTCTATACCGGTACCGGTACCATTGCCAACTTTGTCAGCCGGCAAGCGCGTAAAGTGGTGGGTATCGAATATGTGCCCGAGGCCATCGAAGATGCCAAGGTGAACTCTGCCATCAACGGCATTGAAAACACCCTCTTCTATGCCGGCGATATGAAGGACATACTCACACGCGACTTCATCGAGGAACACGGACGGCCCGATGTCATTATCACTGACCCTCCACGCGCCGGTATGCACAACGATGTGATTGATGCCATCCTCTTTGCCGCTCCCAAACGCATTGTTTACGTGAGCTGCAACCCCGCCACACAAGCACGCGACCTGCAATTGCTGGACAAAGACTACCGGGTGGCCGCCGTACAACCTGTGGACATGTTCCCCCACACACATCATGTGGAGAATGTGGTGCTGTTGGAGAGAAGGGAGTGATTGGCGACGGGCTACTAGTGACTAGCTACTAGCTACTAGTGACTGGAGATTAGCGAATAGTGATTAGTGGCGAGTGAGCAATAATCCTTTAGGTCCTTAGGGGCTTTAAATTCTCTAAAGTCTTTAGGGGCTTAATCCTTATTAAAATGACAATTATGCGAAACAGAAATAATAACTCCGGACGACCGATGGCCAGAAGGGCCGAGCAATATACCAACCTTCCGATTGTGAAGGAGCCTATGGAGCTGATGGATTTCCTGGTACAGAAAGGTAATATGAGCCGCAATAAAGTGAAGACTTTATTGACTCATAGGGCTATTCTTGTAAACAAGACCATCACAACCCAATACAACTTCATGTTGCAACCGGGCATGTTGGTGCAATTGAGCAAGAATCATCATCAAAAAGAGTTCAAAAGCGCCCATATCAGATTAGTTTATGAGGATGCCTATCTTCTTGTCATCGAAAAGCGTGAAGGGCTCTTGGCCGTAGGTAGCGACAAACAGAAAGAGATGAGCGCTTATAGCATATTGACTGATTATGTGAAACGCTCGAGCAAACAACGTCGCATCTATGGCGTACACCGGCTTGACCGTGAAGCTTCCGGATTGATGGTCTTTGCCAAAGATGAACGCACCAAGCAGAATCTTCAGGACAATTGGGAACGTTTGTTTAACGAACGGACATTTGTGGCTGTTGTTGAGGGAGATATGGAAAAGGACCGTGGTGTTGTCTGCTCATGGTTGGTTGACGGAAAGGCTTATATAGTGGAGGCGGCTACGACACAAACTGGCGATAAAGCAATCAGTCACTATAACACAATCAAACGGGCCAATGGTTTTTCCATGTTAGAGATTGCATTGGGCAATGGACGTAAGGAACAGGTGCGTACTCATATGGCAGAATTGCATCATCCTATTGTAGGCGACCTTCGATACAATGGCGTGTCCAATCCTTTGCGCCGTTTGGCGCTTCATGCCTTCCGCCTGAACTTCCAACATCCGGTAACGGGGGAAAAATTGAAATTCGAACTTCCCTACCCTCTTCCTTTCAGACAACTGGTACAACGGGTAACATCTGGCGAAGGAGAAATTGCGGGTATGCGAAAAGAATAAAAGAACCTGAATGAAGAATATAATCCCCACCCTATGGCGCAGTTTGGTGGAAATGCTGTTTCCACGTCGTTGTCCCGTATGCGGTGGGCGCATTCTTGGCGAATCCTGTATTTGCACGATGTGCATGAGCAAGTTGCCTCGCACCCTATATCATCTCCGTCGGGGCAACAAGTTGGAGCAACGCTTCTATGGTACAGTGCCTGTTGAGCGGGCAACGGGATATTTCTTTTATACAACGGAGAGCCCTTATCATCAGATTCTTCATCAACTCAAATATTATGGCCATACTGAGATGGGGATTTATATGGGGCATTGTATGGCTACACACCTGATGGCTGATGGAGGCGATTTTCTGGAAGGAATAGACTGTATAGTGCCTGTGCCTTTGTCCAAAGAACGCAAGCAGAAACGCGGGTATAATCAAAGTGAATTGTTGGCGCAAGGAATATCGCAAGTGGCAGATATCCCTGTGAGAAGTGAAATCGTGTGCCGCGTGGTGGATAATCCGACACAGACGCATCTTGGCAATACCGAACGTTGGGAGAATGTAAAGGGTATATTTGAAATTTCCCCTTCAGCGATGCATTTGCTGAAGGGGAAACATATTTTGTTGGTTGATGACGTGACTACGACTGGTGCAACGTTGACTTCGTGTGCACAAACAATTCTTGCCTCAGTGCCAGACTGTCGTATCAGTATAGCTGTTTTGGCTGTGGCTGATACCTGGTGATTGGGGATGGCTTAATAGTCCATCTTTTCAAATTTGAAAGCACCATAGCCTGTGAAGTACAACTTGACGGATTCATCATTCTCATATTTCGCTTTCAATTTGGCATATGTCTTCTCTATTTTATTCTTCTTCTCTGAAAAATAGATGGCGCAGGTACGGTTGGGCAGTCGTAGGTTGTTCTCCAAATATCCTTTCAGTTGGTAAGAATATATATTGCGTCCTACAAGAAATCCTTTTTCTAAAAGATTGGTACCCTCTAATGTCTGTACATCTGTGAAATATACAATAGAATCGCCGAAGGCTGCACCTACACCGAATATATAAACCTTATCCGTCTTTTCGCTTTCGTTAGTTTCTTGGGCATAGGCTGTAAAGGTGGCTGATATGGCGCATAATGCCAAGGCCAAGTACTTCAATGTATTCATTATTCTTCTCTCCTATTTTTGTTTGTTTTAATTTTATTATAGACTCCAATCTTCATAAGAATGGTTTTAATAGGTTGTTCTTCGGATTGAGTCGCAGTTTCTTTATTGTTTTTTCTTTCAATTGTCTGACTCGTTCGCGGCTGAGACCGAATCTCAATCCTATCTCTTCCAATGTGGTTTCTGGCCTGTCTATGCCATAAAACAGTTGGATAATCTCCCGCTCACGTTCGGGTAACTGTTGGAGCGTACGTCTTATTTCTGTCGCTAAGGACTCTTTATCCAATCCTCCCTCCACTTCAGAGCTATTATCGGAAGGAATGATATCCAGCAGGTTATTTTCTTCGCCTTCCGCAAAAGGGGCATCCATCGAAATGTGACGACCAGTCATCCGCATGACATCATCTATACGGTCGGGCTCTTCATCCATAATATCAGCCAACTCCAAGGCCGAAGGCATCCGCTCGTTCTCTTGTTCGAATTTTGACAACGCACGATTGATGCGGTTTAATTGTCCAACCTGATTCAAGGGTAAGCGTACAATGCGTGATTGTTCGGCTAAAGCCTGTAGGATGGATTGACGAATCCACCACACTGCATAGCTGATGAATTTGAAGCCTCGGGTCTCATCAAACTTTTCAGCGGCTTTAATCAATCCGACATTCCCTTCGTTGATAAGATCGGGAAGAGAAAGCCCTTGATTCTGGTATTGCTTGGCCACAGATACCACAAAACGGAGATTGGCTCTTGTCAGTTTCTCTAAAGCTTTACGGTCACCTTTGCGAATACGTCTGGCAAGTTCAGCCTCCTGTTCAACCGTTATCATCTCTTCGCGCCCTATCTCTTGCAGATATTTTTCCAAGGCTGCGCTTTCACGGTTGGTGATACTTTTGGAAATCTTCAGTTGTCTCATGCACAGACAACAAATTTCCACGGCAAATGTACGACATTATCATGAAATTACGTTGTTTTTCACCTTTTTTATATGCTCTTTAAAATAAATGTATGATAAATTTGTATGCCTCTGTTTGTAAACAAAGAAAGGAGAACTCATCAGAGTTCCCCTCTCCTTGTTGAAAAATGTATGAAAAGCAAAGTCTATGTTTCTTATTCTTGCGAAAGGTCAACGGCAAAGTTCACACGTTTTCCTGAAGGCATAATGCCTGTGATGAAGAGTACTTGCTCTGGTGATTGGGATGCACTCTTCAATACATCTTCCAAATCTGTCACTTTGCGAAGAGGTTGGTTATTAGCCTTCAATAAAATCACTCCCTTGCGGATACCGGCATCTTTCATCTTGCCATCAGTCACACCTGTCACTTGCAGGCCATATCCCAAGTTCAGTTGACGTTTCAACTCATCGGGCAATTCCTTGAAAGCAGCACCAAGGAGATCCATATCCACATTCTTCACAACCTTGGTATTTCCTTGAGCGTTCTTCAACTCTACATCTACACTCTTCTCTTTCTTATCACGGATAAGTTTTACCTTCACTTTGTCACCCGGACGATGCTTGGCCAGTTCTTCCTGAAGTTCAGGCATAGCTTTTATAGTCTTGTTATCTATACCAACAATCACATCATTAACCTGTATATCGGCCGCAGCAGCAGATCCACCTTCCATTACTTCACCAACCCATACACCATCGATAACACCCAGCTCTTCAGCCTTTTTCTTCATTTCGTCATCGAAATGGAGGCTGAGGGTCTTTCCACTGATACCTAACAAAGCACGTTGCACGGTGCCATATTCTTTCAAGTCGGTTACAACTTTGGTCATAATACTGGTAGGAATAGCAAATCCATATCCGGCATAAGAACCTGTAGGCGAAGAAAGGACAGAGTTGATACCAACTAATTCTCCTTTAGCATTTACCAAAGCACCTCCACTATTTCCTTGATTAATAGCTGCATCCGTTTGAATGAATGATTCGATGCCGTTGTTATATACTCCCAATGAACGTGCCTTGGCGCTGACAATACCTGCTGTTACCGTAGAGTTGAGGTTGAAAGGATTACCTACAGCTAATACCCATTCGCCAATTTTCAATGCATCAGAGTCTCCCACAGGGATAGTTGGCAGTTCATCTTCAGCTTCGATTTTAACAAGCGCTAAATCTGTATTAGGGTCGGTTCCGATGATGCGTCCCACAAATTCGCGGCTATCGTTCAACTTCACACTGATTTCGTCGGCTCCCTCGATTACATGGTTATTTGTTACAATGTATCCGTCAGTAGAAATTATGACTCCCGAACCAAAGCCAACACGTGGTTGGGTCTGTACTTGGCGCTGACGTCCACCTTGGGGATTTCCAAAAAAGAAATCGAAAATATCCATTGGCTGTTGAACTGTCTGAACTTTACCCAATTGGGTTGATTTGATATGAACAACAGCATTGACAGATGCTTCGGCAGCCTTGGTCAAATCCATGGCGCCGGCAGAAGAACTGCCAAATACGGTGGGTATAGCTTGGGCGGCTTGGGGGAATTGCTCTACAAAAGAAGTCGGTTCTGTTCTCTCTTCTGGCATCAGAGCATAAGTGGTTGCTCCAGCTACGGCGGCACTCAATATGGCAACCGCAAAGAATTTACCTACGTTTTTAGTTGTCTGTTTCATAATTAATATAGTTTAAATTGTTAATTCTAATATTTGGTTTAACATTTACGAAGGCAAATGTATGAACAAAAAACGTATGCTCATATGCTTTGCTGCGCTTTTTTGTTCACTTTTAACAATGTAACGTATTTGCTTAACAGCCATTAAACGGCTATGCCTCTGTTTTTACATTTATTCAACAAACTATCCTCATTCTTTGTTCTGTCTTCAAAAAGGTTGTATCTTTGCACCCAGAAAGCAGTCGGACGGCTTGTCGCTGGCATACTCGTGATGCGAGAGGAAAGTCCGGGCAGCACAGGGCATCCCACTTGTTAATGGCAAGCAATCCGTGAGGGTTGAGTAGTGGAGAAGAAAATAACCGCCCCCTCTTTTGGAGGAGGTAAGGGTGAGAAGGTGAGGTAAGGGCTCACCAGTCGTGTGGTGACATACGGGCTGTCCACCTTGGGAGTTGTAAGATCATGTAAACCGGCGTTATGAGGGTTGCCCGCCCCATGTCGGAGGGTAGATCGCTGGAGCCATATCGGTGACGGATGGCGTAGATAAATGACAGGCGCCTCTTTCGGGAGGTACAGAACCCGGCTTATAGGCCGGCTGCTTTCTTTTAATTTTTGGAGTTAAAGGATGAAACTGATAATGACCTTTAAAGACCTGCGCAAATTTCTCGATGAAGAGATTTGGCGTGTGACGAAAGAGGATGTCAATCCCCTCACCTATCGTTTGTATAATGTACTGAAAGTGTTGATGCTGACGGTGCAACGATTCATGCGTGACCGCATTGTCAATCGTGCTTCGGCGCTCACCTATAGCACGCTTCTCTCTATTGTCCCAATCTTTGCTATCCTGTTTGCTATCGCCCGCGGCTTTGGTTTTTCCAATCTTATGGAGATGCAGATACGTCAAGGATTTGAAGGTCAGAGTCTCGTTGTGGAGACACTGCTCGGGTGGATTGATTCATACCTTGAACATGCCAAGAGTGGGGTATTTATTGGAGTAGGTCTTGTCATGTTGCTTTGGACAGTGCTTACGCTGACAGATAACATTGAGCGGAACTTCAACCAAATATGGCAAGTGAAGAAACCAAGAAGCCTTTTCCGTAAAATTACGGACTACTTTTCTATTTTCCTTCTTTTGCCTATCCTGATAGTTGTGTCGGGTGGTCTTTCGGTCTTTATGACTACCATGTTGAAGGATTTAGAACAGTTTGAACTGATGGCTCCTTTTGTGAAGTTCCTTGTACGTTCTATCCCCTTTGCTTTCACCTCCATGATGCTGATAGCCCTTTACGTATTTATGCCAAATACCAAGGTGAAGCTTCGTAACGCCCTATTGCCAGGAATCGTAGCCGGTATAGCTTTCCAATTTTTACAATACTTCTATATCAATAGTCAGATATGGGTGGCCAATTATAATGCTATCTACGGTTCTTTTGCCGCCATACCGCTTTTCCTCTTGTGGACGCAAATTTCGTGGTGTATCTGTTTATTCGGTGCCCAATTGACCTATGCCAGTCAGAATGTGGAAAATTACAACTTTGAAAAAGATGCCCGCAATATCAGCCGTCGTTATCATGATTTTCTTTGTATCCTGATGATGAGTGCCGTTTGCAAGCGTTTTGCCAATGGCGAACATCCTTATACGGCCGATGAACTCTCGCGTATGCACCGCATCCCTATCCGTATTGTCAATGAAATACTGTATGAGCTTCAGGATTTGGAATTACTCTATCCGGTACTCGATGACGAAAAGAGTGATAATACGATATATCTGCCTGCTGAAGATACTTGTCGATTGACGGTGCGCGAAGTTCTCAAGCGTATTGATACTGACGGATCTGAAAACTTCAAGATTGACCATACGGGCGAATACAGTCACGAATGGCAAGCTCTTGCACGTGCTAAGGAGGCATACTACAAGGAAAGTGAAGTGTTGTTGAAGGAATTGTAGAGGGAGAAGCTCTCCCTCTTGGGAAAAGCAGGGGATGAGGTCCGTTCCTGTTCTTAATATTTATTATACGCAATCACCTTTTCTTTCGGTTTGCGCACCTTTTGTTTCTTGGGCTTCAGGGAGTATCCGATGGTGATGTCCAGCAAAAGGCGTTTTTTCTGAGGGATGCCCAACAATTCTTTGATTCCCTTTTCATCAAACCATCCGAGGATACACGAGCCGAGTCCTTCGGCTTCGGCGGCCAGCGAGATGTGGCTGGCGGCAATGCCTATATCCACAAGAGGGAAATATTTGTCTTTGATTTTGCTACCGAGGAGCGAAGTGATATTCATGCTCTCCTCTACGATAAGGATGTGTACGGGAGCATCTTTAGCAAACTTGTTCATACCAAGTCCTGCCGATGCCTTGCCGACCTTTATGGCTAATTCGGGGTCGGTTACTACTACAAACTTCCATGGTTGGGCATTGCAGGCCGAGGGAGCCAACCGGGCAGCTTCCAATATCCGCTCAAGTTTTTCCGACTCTACGGGACGGGTCTTGTCGTACGCACGGTCGCTCTGGCGTGCTTTGACTAATTCAAGAAAATCCATATTTAGTTATTGGTGACAAGCTACGAGCTACGAGTGGGTTGTCAGTGCCGTATAGCAACTTGTCACTTATCACTCGTAGCTTTTCTCTCTATCAATATTGATTAATCCGGCTGATATATTTGCCAATGATGTCGAATTCAATGTTCACACGGCTTCCCACCTTGAAAGCATGGAAGTTGGTGTGCTCGTAGGTGTAAGGGATGATGGCCACTTGGAAGGTATCATCCGTAGGGTTGCAAACCGTCAGGCTCACTCCGTTTACTGTGACCGACCCTTTGTCAACCGTCAGGTATCCACGGCGTGCCATTTCGCGGTCGAAGGTATATTTGAACGTGAAGTACCAACTGCCCTCGGCATCGTCTATAGCAATACATTCGGCTGTCTGGTCAACATGGCCTTGTACAATGTGGCCGTCCAATCGTCCGTTCATCATCATCGAGCGCTCTACATTCACCTCATCGCCTACGTTCAGAAATCCTAAATTAGAGCGTTCAATAGTCTCTTTCATGGCTGTCACTGTATAGGTGCCATTCTCTATTTTCACGACTGTGAGACACACACCATTGTGCGCTACGCTTTGGTCGATTTTCAGTTCGTCCACAAATGAACATTTCATTGTCAGGTGCAGGTTCTCCTGTTCCTTTACTAATGCCACTACGGTGGCTGTTTCTTCTACTATTCCTGAAAACATGATATTGTTTACTATAATGATTACTAAGCAAAGATAGCGAATAATAATTCAAATACCTTCCTTCACTTCTTTTATTTCATATTCTTTCACCCTTTCAACGTCTCCCATAATTCTTTCACACCTTCTGAGGCACCTTTTTGGATGATGTTGATGGGGCGGTCGGCATTCACGCGCACTTCGTTCGGATCGATAAGGTAAACTTCGCATTGGGGGGAGGCATAATGCAGCAATCCGGCGGCGGGATAGACGTTCATTGATGTACCAATGATGACCAGTATGTCGGCTTTTTCTACATAATCCACCGCCACTTCAATGGCAGGCACTGCTTCGCCAAACCATACGATGAAGGGGCGTAACTGGGAGCCATCTTTGGCCAAGTCGCCAATCTTCACTTCCCATTCCTCAGGCTTCAATTCTTGGATGAAGTCAGGGTTGTTCGGCTGGCGGCTCGAAGTCACCTTCATCAGTTCGCCATGCAGGTGGATGATGTGCGAACTTCCTGCCCGTTCGTGCAGGTTATCTACATTTTGTGTAATCACGGTGATGTCGAAGTCCTTCTCCATCTCAGCCAACAGGAGGTGTCCCTGATTGGGGTCCACGTGTTGCAACTGGCGACGCCGTTCGTTGTAGAAACGTGTCACTAACTCGGGGTCGCGTGCATATCCCTCGGGGGTTGCAACGGCCTCTACCGGATACTGTTCCCAAAGTCCGCCTGCATCGCGAAACGTACTGATACCACTTTCGGCACTCATACCAGCACCTGATAAAACGACCAATCTCTTTTTATTCATAAAAGTATCGTTTTTTTGTGATAATTCACGCCCTTACTTCTTCATGTTAAGGCGTGTATATTTATTTATGGAATTACCACCTTGCTTACATGTTTCTTTCCATTTTCACATATATCCATGCGGATGAAGATACCATGTGACGGTGTTTCTACACGCATGCCCTGCAAGTTGAAGTATTGTGTTTCTATAACACGGCCGGCAGTGATTTCTGTTATGAAGTTGGCTTCGCCATCAATTGCAGCTACGTATGTACCGTCAGCTTTAGTGTAGGCAGGATAATATTCTTGAACAGCATCGATAGCATCGGCATTACCAGCTATCATAATATCTTGTACCAAACTGTTCATATAGACTTCAAGATTTGTATAATAGCCTTTGGGATCAATGGTGTATTGGCTGGCATCGGTGAGTTTGGGATTCAAACCATTAGCTGTTTCCCAATCATCGGGCATTCCATCTTTATCAGTATCTGTCGGTTTGGTTTCTTTGTTAAGTACGGGCCATCCGCCTACATCATTTTGTGTGTCAATGATTCCGGGTTTTCCAGTTACACTTCCCGTATAGACTACTTCTCCTGTTTCGGCTTCTTGAGCATAACGTGCATCAACGGCATCTCTTCTGTATGAAGCACCTGCATAAGCCAATACTTTCTCGAAAGCTACGGTAGCACTATGCGTAGTCACTTCACCGGCATCTATTGGCTCTTCTATTTTGATGGGGATATTACCGGCTCCTTCGCCGTAGTAGTTTTCGGAGTCGTTCACACACTTGACACCATTAACGGTTGGCAGGCCGCTATCGTAAACAACTCCCTTCCAGTCGTAATTCTCGGCATTCTCGCCAGCGGCGGTAACATAGTTGCCATTGATGTAGTAGCGGCTGGTGTAGTTGGGGAATGGGTTGTCTCCACCATTACTGCTGTCCGACTTGGATATTTGGGTCACTCTTGTCTTGTTTGTTGTTGCTGGGCCCGCTTTGTAGTAATTGTTGACCATGTTGATGTATCCACCTCCAGGACCTCCATAGCATCCGCCTGTACCCCAATTGAACATGACGCAGTTACGGAAGTCAACACGTTCGGCTTGAATGGTATTGGGATATTTGGAAGTGTCATATCCACTCCAATTATATCTGGCTCCATTGAAGCGAGGGACACGGTTTTGCAAGTGTAGCAGGAAGTTGTGATGGAACGAAGCCTCTTTGCCTCCCCATATGCCACCGTATCCATGTGCACCCTTGTCGTGTCCGGCGTTAGTCAGTGCTTCAGCTATGGTACACCATTGCATGGTGAATGTACGGTTATCATAGAACGATGCCACTTCGTCGATACTCCAACTGAATGAGCAGTGGTCGAGCATGATATTTTTTCTTTGACGCCCCCAAATGGCATCTGCCCCATCGTTGATATCAACGGCATTGCCACGACGGAAACGGACGAAGCGGATAATTACATTGTCGGCTGCTACCGTTACAGTGTAGTTGGCCAAAGTTATACCGTCACCAGGTGCAGTCTGTCCGGCTACGGTAACATTACCTTTTGAAATTTTTAAGTCAGATTTCAAATTGATAGTACCGCTTACATCGAAGACAATAGTTCGTTTTCCGCTTTTTCCTAAAGCTTCACGCAACGAGCCTGTGCCGCTGTCGTTAAGGTTTGTTACATGGTAAATGGTTCCTCCTCGTCCGCCAGTGATATATCTAGCAAAACCTTCTGCTCCAGGGAATGCCGGAGCCTGTGCAAATACTGTACTTGCAAAGATTGTAGCTAATGCTGTAATTAGTTGTTTTTTCATGTGATAATCTTTTCTATATGTTCTATTTGGTTTGCAAATGTAATACTTAAAACCCAAAAATCACAATTATTCAAAAAAAACAATTATTTTTGCTCGCAAATAAATGAAATACAATGTTGAAAACTTATTCAACGTTAAAATATTCTTAACCATGAAAAAGATAACTTTTTTATCGCTCATTCTCTTTCTTACAATGGGATGCGCAACACAAAACGGGACAATTAAAGATTATTTTGTAAAAGGTGCCGACGTTGGTTTCCTTACCGGACAAGAGGCACGTGGACAAAAGTTTTACGACACTGGGGGAAACGAGCGCGAATGCCTGGAGCTGCTGAAGAATGATTATCAGATTTCGGCCATCCGCCTCCGCGTCTGGGTCAATCCGCGTGGTGGTTCGTGTGGTAAGGAAGAGGTGCTTGCCATGGCCTTACGTGCCAAGAAGTTGGATATGGACGTGATGATAGATTTTCACTATAGCGACTGGTGGGCCGACCCAGCCAAGCAGCCTATCCCCAAGGCATGGATGGGACATTCGTTTGAAGAGATGAAGCAAGACCTTCGCAACCACACCATCGAGGTGCTCACCCTCTTGAAAGAAAACGGCGTGGAGCCACGTTGGGTGCAAGTGGGAAACGAGACGGCAAACGGTATGCTGTGGAATGTGAAGACCAACGAACGTGGCTGGGAGATAAAGGATGAAAAGGGCAACACCACCGTCACCTATTCGATGGGCCACATCGAGACTCATCCCGAACAGTATGCCGGTTTTATTGGTGCGGGATACGATGCCGTGAAGGAGGTTTTCCCCAATGCCATCGTCATTGTCCATCTCGACCGCGGACACCTGCCCGAACTGTATGACCACAACTTGGGCATCGTGCTCAAGCATGGTGGTAAGTTCGACATGATAGGCATGTCGCTTTACCCCTATTGGGCCATGCAAAGCGACTCTACGTTGCAAGCCGACCAGATAATAACCGATTGCATGGCCAACATCCGCCGCGTGAGCGAAAAGTTCGGGTGTGACGTGATGATTGTAGAGACAGGCTTCGAAGTTGATGAACGTAATCCCGAAGTGATGGAGGAAGGCCGTCGCCAACTTGCCCGCGTCATCCGCGAAGCCCGCAACGAAACAAACGGACGTTGCCGTGGTGTATTTTATTGGGAGCCCCAATGTAATCCCCGGCAATACAAACTTGGAGCTTTCGATAGCAAAGGTACTCCCACCGTTATTATGGACGGATTTATTGAAAAATAAGTAGAATATGAAAAAGACCTTATCAACTATATTATTAAGTGTTGCCCTCTCGCCCACCCTGATGGCACAGGACGAAGCAAAGATTGTGACCGCATGGGGCGACCAGGGGAATGGTACTTATGTGAACCCCATTCTGAATGCCGACTACTCCGACCCTGACGCTATCCGCGTTGGCGACAAATATTATATGGTGGCATCGGACTTCCACTTCATGGGTATGCAGGTGTTGGAGTCAACGGATTTGGTGAACTGGACACTGATTGCCCAACTCTATGACCGCCTCGATTTCCCCAAGTGGGACACGAACGAACGTTATGCCGGAGGCTCGTGGGCACCGGCCATCCGCTACCACGACGGAAAGTTTTGGGTGTTCTTCTGTACCCCTCACGAAGGGCTCTTCATGACACAAGCCACCGACCCTCGCGGCCCGTGGACACCTCTTCACCTTGTCGAGAAGGTGGAGAAATGGGAAGACCCCTGCCCCTTCTGGGATGAGGACGGACAGGCCTATCTCGGACGGAGCAAGCATGGGGCAGGCCCTATCATCATCCACAAGATGTCGCCCGATGGAAAGCGCCTGCTCGACGAAGGACGCACGGTTTACACTGGCCCCGTGGCCGAAGGGACGAAGATTCACAAGCGAGACGGTTATTACTATCTCTCCATCCCCGAAGGAGGTGTGGAGAGCGGATGGCAGACCATCCTCCGTTCACGTAATATCTATGGCCCTTACGAAAAGAAAGTGGTGCTCGAGCAGGGCATGACCAACATCAACGGCCCTCACCAAGGAGCGATGGTGGATACACCCGACGGTGAATGGTGGTTCCTCCATTTCCAGCAGTTTAATCCCATCGGACGTGTGGTGCATCTGCAACCCATGCATTGGCGCGACGGATGGCCCGTGATAGGTGTTGACCAGGATATGAATGGCATTGGCGAACCTGTGCCCGCTTGGCAGATGCCCGGATGGAAACTGGCAAAAAGTGAGACAGCTACGAGTGATGAGCTACAATCTACGAGTGAAAGTGTTACGAGTAAAGTGTTACCCGCTACCAGCGATGAGTTCAACGCCCCTGACCTTGGCCTCCAATGGCAATTCAACCACAATCCTGTGGACGAGGCTTGGTCGCTCACCGAACGTAAGGGACATCTGACCCTTCATGCTTTGCCCAGCGAGTCGTTCAAGAAGGCACGCAATACCCTCACCCAAAAATCGATGGGCTACACCGGTGAGTTTACCATCAAACTGAATGTTTCGGCTTTGAAGGATGGCGACCATGTTGGCCTTGCTTGTATGGGTAGGACAAACCATCAAGTGGGCATAAAGAAAGAGAATGGCAAACTTTATCTCTATGTCGGAGAGGATGAAGCCACGGCCAGCGACAAGTTCAGGAAAGTTACAAGTAATGAGCTACGAGCTACAAGTGAAGAGTTACAAGCTACACAAAACTCGTCACTTATCACCAAGACCACTATCTACCTGCGCCTCCATCTCGACGGCCTCCGCAATGTCTATAGTTTCTCCTATTCCTATACAAATAATGATAAATTATTCACCCCCATCGGTGAACCATTCCCCATGCGCTTTGGCCATTGGAAAGGTGTGCGCCCCGCTCTCTTCTGCTACACCACAGGAAGCGAAGGTGGTAAAGCCATGTTCGATTGGGCACGGTATAGGATAAAGGATTAAGCTATTTATTCAACACTTTTTTTCGATAATCTCTTGGTGTACAGCCATTGAATTTCAGGAAGGCGGTGTTGAAACAACTGATAGAGTTGAAACCACAAGTGTATGCAATCTCAATGATGGGAGTATCGGTAGTCAGCAACATACGCTGGGCTTGTGTGATACGCTCTATGGTCAAGTGAGTGTTAAGAGTATGCCCGAATGCTTTCTTGAACAGAGCATTGGCATAATCAGGATGAAGCCCCACGGCCTTTCCTATGTCTGCCAAACGAATAGTCCGATGATAGTTGCTGGCAATGTAGAGTGTCATCTGCTCAATCAGGTTTCTCTCTCCTGCCGGTAAGGTCGGATTGGTTGAGGTTTCAGCTGAAACGTGAGCGGAGAGGCGTAACAGACGGCATTGCATTTCTAACAAAACGGTTTGTTGGTTAGCTGACTGAGACGAAAGGTCAGTGTACCAATTCTCCATCAGCAAGCGGTCATAGTCGGCATAGCGTTCGTATTCTTCATCCATCAGAACTTCCCCCTTGAATAACCTTGCGGTAAAACTTTCAGGCAATCCCCAATTGAGAAAGATAGACAAAGGAATGGTGCATACATAATATTCCGATGGCACATCGAAGTGAACGATACGATGGGGCACCAATCCCCAAAACAGGGCAATGCGGCGAGGCGGGATAGTGACGTGCCGGTCTTGCAAGAAATAAGTGATTCCCCCTTCAGGAAAATAATTCAGTTCTATCTCGTTATGACGGTCAAAGCGAGGCATGATGTCCGTCTGCCATTGTTCACACGTCACACCATACGGCTCAAATTCTTTTCGTGATGCGTTAAAAGTCTTCATAATCTCGATATTCCGTATATTTTCTTATATAAACAGGATGTTTTATACTGAAAACGGGTGTAAATTTGCAGAAATTATTTCAATTAACCAACAAAACAAGAGAAATATTATGAAAAAGAACCATTATTCCCTACTTTTATTATTGCTTATTGGATGTTGCATCCCTATGCAAGGCAAAAAAACGAAGGCGGATAACGACCGTCCGCGCGTATTGGTAACGACTGACGGAGAGATTGATGATGAGTGTTCAATGGTACGCTTCATGCTCTATTGCAACGAGTGGGATGTTGAGGGCATTGTCACCAGCAGTTCTGTCTATCATTGGCGTGGAGAAGGACACGGCGGCCCTCACAATTGGCCGGGCGACAACTGGCTGGAGCCTTATTTGGATGCCTATGAGAAGGTATATCCTAATCTCGTGAAACATGATACACGCTATCCCACTCCGCAACATTTGCGTAGCATATCTTTCTTGGGTAATGTAGATTATAAAGGAGAGATGGAAAAGATTACAGAAGGTTCGGAGCATATTGTAAAAGTGTTGCTTGACAATACTGATCCGCGTCCCATTTGGGTACAAGCTTGGGGTGGCCCGAATACTATTGCCCGTGCTTTGAAAACCATTGAGGAGAAACATCCCGACCGTATGGCTGAGGTAGCAGCCAAGATTCGCTTCTTCTTTATTTGGGAACAAGACGATTCGTACCAAAATTACATTCTTCCTGTTTGGGGGAAATATAACATACTCACCATCATCAGTGATCAGTTCGAAGCCATAGCCTATCGGTGGGAAAAGGCACAACCGGATCACGTACGTCCCTACTTTGAAGCCCCTTGGATGAAAGAAAACATCTTGAACGGACATGGTCCACTCTGCTCACTATACAAAGCACATGGTAACGGTAAATTCCGCTCTGAAGGTGACTCTCCAGCCTTCATGCACCAGATACAAGTGGGATTGCGGGGATTGGAGCATCCTGATTGGGGTACTTGGGGTGGACGATATATAAAGGTACGCGCGAACACGTGGATGGATAGTGTGCCCATCGAAGGATTTCAACATCCAGCCAAATGGCACGACAAGACTGGTTGGGGAATCAATGCCTTGCGTAACAAAATTAAGTCCACACCAGAACAACGCCACGTCTATTTCAAACCCATTTGGCAATGGGCCGAAGCTTTTCAAAATGATTTTGCAGCACGGGCAGACTGGTGTGTAAAGTCATACGGACAGGCCAATCATGCTCCTGAAGTGAAAATAAAAGGTAAACTTGATATTAAGGCCCGACCAGGAAAACGCACCAAATTAGATGCATCCAAAAGTTCAGACCCTGATGGTGACCAACTGAACTTCCGTTGGTGGCAATATGCTGAAGCAGGGAGTTATGCCGGCCATATTACATTCGAAAATGCCGATCAACCATGTACTTCTTTCACAGTCCCTACTGATGCCAAAGTTGGAGAAACTTTGCATCTCATCTGTGAAGTGACGGATAATGGCACACCTGCCCTTACCCGATACCAACATGTTATTGTCACCATCAAATAAAAATGCCGATTATGAGAAAATATATTTATGCAAGTTTTTTATGCCTATTTATGGGATGTATTCTTCCTATACAAGGTAAAAATCTTTTTCAGATGTTAGGAGAAAAACCTCGCATCGTGGTACTGACCGACATTGCACCTGCAAGCATTGAACCCGATGATATGGAGTCGATGATACGCCTGATGGCACATGCGGACCTCTTCGAGATTGAGGCTCTGATTGCATCAGGAGGGTGGAACAGTAGCGGAAGAGCCTATCCGTTGGAGTGGATGGATAGCCTGAGTCGAGTGATTGATGCATACGAGAAAGACCTCCCTAAACTGATGAAGCGATCCGGTCAGACCTCGTTCCTCTCAAGTGTAAAAGAAAATAAGAAACAAACGATAGGTTATTGGCCCAGTGCACAATACCTGAGAGACCGTGTAATGCCTGGTAGCTTGAAACTCGGTCAGAAAGAGATTGGAGCCAATAACCGATCAAAGGGAAGCGACTACATCATCCAATTGGCCGATGAGAAAGACAAACGCCCTCTGTGGATATTGGCTTGGGGAGGCGCCAATACTTTGGCACAAGCAATCTGGCAAGTACAACAAGAACGAACTCCCGACGAGCTGAAAGCATTTCTGAACAAACTTCGTGTATATACCATCACCGACCAGGATGTACCTTGGGGCGAACGTGACAACCATGATTTCAGTTCGCACCAATGGATGCGACGAGAGTTCTCCAATGACCTCCTGTTCATTTGGGATGAAAGTGCCTGGCTATCGCAAAACGACATAGGTGCCAGGAATTGGAAGGAATATGCCGCACACGTCCAACGTCACGGCCATTTGGGAAGCATCTATCCCAAGAACAAATGGGGAGTGGAGGGCGATACCCCTTCATTCTTGCACGTGTTACCTAACGGATTGAATGACCCTTCACTTACCAACCAAGTGGGTTGGGGAGGTTACTTTGAATGGGGAATGTCTGCCGACAAGAAGACTCATTGTTATACAAACCATACGGGAGCTACGAAGAATAGTTCACAAAATTACGAGAAGTACTTCTACCCTGCTATCTTCAACAACTTTGCTGCCCGTATGGATTGGGCGGATAAGGGAGAGGGAAACCGGAATCCCATCGTCGTGGTGAACAAGCAGAAGGGCCTCAAGGTTATTCATCTGAAAGCACGTCCGGGAGAAATAATAAACTTGGATGCCTCTCGTTCTTATGACATGGATGGTGACCAATTGACTTTCCGTTGGTGGCATCTACCCGAAGCGGGAAACTACAAAGGAAACAATACTGACATCCAAAATCCTGACCAAGCAAAGGCTACACTCACTATCCCTGCAAAGTCTAAACCGGGTGACACCATGCACATCATTTGTGAAGTGAAGGACAATGGTTCGCCTGCCCTTACAAGCTATCGGCGTGTGGTCGTGACGGTGAAATAATAAAGTGTAATAACAGAAAACATAACATTCAATATGAAAAGACAAAACAATCTTTTAGCAACTGGCCTTATCGCCCTGCTACTGACAGGTGCGTCCTGTACAACAACAACCGCTAATGAACCGCAATTAGCTTTTCCTACGGCTGAGGGATATGGCAAATATACCCGTGGAGGACGTGGAGGAGCCGTGTATGAAGTGACAAACCTGAATGACCATGGGCCAGGGAGTCTGCGCGAAGCCATCGAAGCCGAAGGACCCCGTACCGTTGTCTTCCGCGTATCGGGCACCATTGACCTCGAACGTCCGCTTACCATCCGCCATCCTTATATTACCATAGCCGGACAGACGGCACCGGGCGATGGCATCTGCTTGAAGCGCCATCCGCTGAACATCGGGGCCGATGAGGTCATCATCCGCTATATCCGTGTGCGTTTGGGCGATGAAACGGGACATGACACCGATGCCATCGGAGGACGTGGGCACAAGAACATAATCCTCGACCACGTGTCGGCCAGTTGGAGCATAGACGAGACACTCTCCATCTATCAGTGCGAGAATGTGACCATCCAATGGTGCATGATTACGGAAAGTCTCTTTGGGTCAAATCACATCAAGGGAACTCACGGATTCGGTGGCATATGGGGAAGCAACTACTCTACCTACCACCACAACCTCATAGCTCACCACTCGAGCCGCAATCCGCGCTTTGCGTCAAGCGGAGGTTTCAACGACTATCGCAACAACGTGCTTTACAACTGGGGATACAATAGTTGCTACGGTGGTGAGAAGTTGGTGAAGAATCAGTCTGATGGAAGTTTTGACATCAACATGGTGGGCAACTACTATAAGCCTGGGCCTGCCACACAAGGTGGAAAGGTGAGCTATCGTATTGCCAATCCGAGCAACCGGGGTGAGGAGGATTACGGAAGTTGGTACATCGAAGGCAATGTGGTGGAAGGCTATCCCGAAGTATCGGCCGATAACTGGGCAGGTGGTGTGCAAACCAGTGAAGAGATGTTGGCCAAAGTACGTCGTCACGAGCCATGGCCGGCCATGCCTATCCGTGAGGAGAGTCCGGCGGAGGCTTACGAAGCCGTGCTCAGCCATGCTGGTGCCAGCCTGCCAGTGCGCGATGCCGTGGATAGCCGTATTATTGAAGAAGTGCGTGGTGGATATGCCACCTACGAAGGAAAGACTTACAAAGAGCAAAAACGTCAACCCGACTTGTCGAAAAAGAGCGGCATCATCGATTCGCAAAACGATGTGGGCGGATGGCCGGTGCTGAACTCCCTACCCGCCCCTGTGGATAGCGACCACGATGGTATGCCCGATGAATGGGAAAAGGCGCAAAAGCTCAATCCCGACGACCCCGATGACCGCAACTTGACTGATAAGGATGGATGGACTAACCTTGAACGCTATTTGAACGGATTGGCACATCCTCTACGTGAATAAAGACAGTAAGACGGTGAATTAGCTTTACATTCTGTCAGCCGTATCAATCACCTCAAAGCGTGTTTTGTTGCATTTTATTTATACAGATATTCAGACTCAATATCGTAGAAATGGGCAACAAAACACGCTTTTTTTATTTATTAACTTATATTTTTCCCGCTTCTCAAAAGTTTTTAGTCCCTTTGCAATAAATATCTTATTAACTAAATAAAACACTGCATTATGAAAAAGATTGTTTCTTTATTTGTCCTGATTCTTTGTGCCTGTACATGTATGGCACAGTATTATGTGGAATCCCCCAATCAGGAATTGCGAGTGACACTCCAATCAAACAGGGGCAGAAAAGGTGCAAGTAAGTTTTTGGTACCTACAAAGATGACGATGAAAGTATCTTGTGAGGGCAAAACGTTGGTCAATAAAGAGATAGGAATAACTGTGAAATCCAAAGGACGCAGGTATGCATTTGGAAAGTCAAATATTATTCATACCAATAAGGAGAAGCAACTGTTGGATCATCCTGATACAAAAGATACACTCTTGTCCGATTTGACAGGCAGATACAACAGCCTCTTGATGGGAGTAGATAAAGGAATGATGCTTGAAGTTCGGGTATATAACGATGGGGTTGCCTATCGTTTTAAGGTAATGAGCTATCCGGAGGATTATAAGATATTGGAAGTTTGCGATGTCTTTCCTGGTGAAAAACCTATTGCTATCTTAGGTACTTTTGAGGGAGACTATTTAATGCCTTGGCGTACGATGAAAGTGAATATTTCCGAAGGAGAGGGATATAGGAAAAAAGTTGCTACCGTGACGAAAAGTTCTGCTCAAAAAGGGGGTACGCGTATTGTATCATGGCGGGATGCGCTGTCTTCCGTGTCGTTGGGAATATCTGTCGGTAGGGACAATGGCGATACGTGGGGGGATATAGGTGACGTACATCACTTCATCGCCGACTTTACCTATAAATACATATATGGTGGAATCAGTATAAATCCATGCCGTCAGATACAATACATTCCATGGGGAGATGACTTTTGGCCTTTTGATAAGGTGATTGGGGGAATTGATTCGTGGGGCTTGGGTATAAAGACAGGATTTTGTCTGCCCGTACAGAACGGTTATGAAATATGGAATTTCATTCCTTATATGAGTACTTCTATGATGCATCTGCACCAGCATAGAGAGGTTAATGCTCATTTCAAGCCTTTGGACAAGCATAACCATTGGTTGGTGGGACCTGGTATAAAGGTTCAGTTGGCTCATCGCGAAGGATTGATGCTCGGTGCCAGCTATGAATATCAGTTCTTTACTGATAACAAGGCCCCTAAAGGTATGCACACTTTTGCCGTCTCTATAGGTAAGATGTTTTAAAAAAGACAAGATATGAAAACAAGAAAAGTCATTTTATTTTCAGTCGCAATTGTAATGTTCCTATTAGGTTTTTACAATGGCTATCGTGATACCTTGGCAAAGAAAGGGGATGCAGGAGCACCAACTCCGCAAGAACAGATTATAAGCCGTATTGCCACAACGAGTTTCCCTGACCGGACGTTGGAGGTGACGGTGAACGGAGAGGATGCATTGAAGGCTCTGCAACAAGCCATCGACTCCTGTTCGTTGGCAGGTGGAGGAAAGGTGGTGGTAAAAGCCGGACACTATGCACTGGGCGGCCCCTTGAAGTTGAAGAGTAATGTAAACCTGCATTTGGAGGAAGGGGCTTATCTGCAATTCAGCGGACGGGCGGACGACTTCCTCCCCGTGGTGCTTACCCGTTGGGAAGGTACAGAGCTGTATGGCCATTCGCCCATGGTGTATGCCTATCATTGCACCAACATTGCCATCACAGGCAAGGGTACCATCGATGCCCAAGGTGGCAAGGAGTTTGCCCCATGGGCCGCCCAAGAGGCACCTGACCGCGACCGCCTGCGCGAGATGGGCGACAAACTGACACCGGTGAACGAACGTGTGTTCGGCAAAGGCACCATCCTGCGCCCTTCGTGTGTGCAATTCCTCGGATGTTCACGCATCCTGCTTGAGGACATCACCATCAAGGATTCTCCCTTCTGGACAATACATCCCGTCTATTGCGACAACGTCATTGTGCGCGGAGTGACCATAGACAGCCACTTCCCCAATAACGACGGATGCGACCCCGAATCGACCTCCAACGTGTTGATCGAGAACTGTACCTTCCGCACGGGCGACGATGCCATAGCCATCAAGGCCGGACGCGATACGGACGGACGAAGCATCGGGCGCCCGTCGGAAAACATCGTCATCCGCAATTGCCTCTTCTATTCAGAGTGCAACGGCTTGTGCATCGGTAGCGAAATGTCGGGCGGTGTGGCCAATGTCTATATGGACAACATCGAGATTGGCACGGTGAAGAATGCACTCTACTTCAAGTCGAACCGCGACCGTGGCGGATACATCCGCAACGTACACGTGAACGACATCACCATCGAGCGCGCATTGGGCGCCATCCTGCGCTTCGAAACCAACTATTTCGGTTTCCGTGGAGGCAACTATCAGGCCCGGTACGAGGACTTCAAGATAAGCAACGTACATGCCCGCACGGCCGACCATTATGCCATCTTCATGGACGGCAACGAAGAGAAGCCTATCCGCAACATCGAGGTGACAAACTTCCATGTGGATAAGGCCGAGCGTCCCTACTACCTTATCTATACAGAGAATATCGCTTTCAAGGAATCGACGGTCAACGGAGTGGCCGTGCCCGAATATCCGGAAGAGAGTACGGAGCGTCAGAGCTGCGACGTGTGGTAAATGGTCTTTTCCACTATCCGGCAAACTTCTTCCAAATAGTGTCGGTCAACATCATCAAAAGTGGCCAGGTGTTCGCTATCAATATCAAGGACAGCGCACACTTGGCCATCCTTATTATATAAAGGTACTACGATTTCTGAGCGCGAAAGGCTGCTACAGGCAATGTGACCGGGAAATTGTTCGACATCAGGGACAACTTGGGTACGGGATTCAGCCCAAGCCGTACCACATACTCCCCTGCCCTTTCGGATACGGTAGCAGGCGGTGTTTCCTTGAAAAGGACCTAAGATCAATTGTTCGTCACGTACTAAGTAAAAGCCTATCCAAAACCAACCGAAACATTCACGCAAAGCGGCACTGACATTGGCAAGCACGCTCACCTCTTCGTGTTCGTCTTCTATCAGTAATGTCAGTTGTGGGATGAACTCATTGTAACGAGTTGGTTTGTCTGTGTTGGGAGTGAAGGTGAAATTGATTTCCATTTAACCTGATATTTTTTATAATGGTATTTAAAAGATGTTGCAAAGATACAAATAATGGAATTATCTATATTTATAATGCTGTTTTTTTCGTCGGTAAAAGGATGGAAATGGTCGATAGATACAAATTAATCGGAGAAAAAATTTTGCGTAGTAATTAAAAATGTATATTTTTGCTCTCGGAATTGAAAAAGTGATAGTTGCAAACTATGTTTTTAATAATAAGGTTGTGTAAGTTTAAGTGGTAGTTTGCAAGGGAGTCGTTGGCATTGTGTTGCCAATGACTCCTATTTTTTATGAACGTCAAATATGCTATATCATGAAAAGAGAAAAAACGATAAAATATAGTAGTCACCGTTCAGAAGCCTTGATACATATACTCACATGGCTTTTTATCTTGGGATTTCCTCTGTTGACAATGAATCGCGGAGCATCAACAGATATGGGACTTACATATTTGAGACATTTGCTGCCTCCTTTGTCTTATGGTATCGTATTTTATGTGAATTATGCATGGCTTGCTCCTCGTTATCTTTTTGAGAAACAAAAGCGTAAATATTTCTTATATAACGTATGCTTGGTGATAGTTGTGAGTATATTACTCCATTTCGGTTTTGAGTGGTTGGACATGTTTCGTCAAATGCCATTTCGTCCTCATCCTATACCTGAACATTCTATTCTTGCTCATCCCCATCCTATCCCCCCTCATGGGGGGATGCATATGCCTCCTCCGCGCTGGGGAGGGATGGCTCGTGATGCATTGATGATGTGTCTTCCTATTGCTTTGGCGGCTTCTATATGGATGAGTAAAAGATGGGGAAAATCAGAATCAGCCAGAATGGAAGCAGAAAGAGCTCGTGTAGATGCAGAACTGAAGACTTTACGCAATCAGCTGAATCCACATTTCCTATTGAATACATTGAATAATATTTATGCACTCATTGAGTTTGATAAAGAAAAAGCTCAATTGGCGGTAATGGAATTGAGTAAACTTTTGCGTCATGTGTTGTACGAAACAGAGTTTCAATATATCCCTCTGAAGCGTGAAATTGAATTTATACAGAATTATGTAGCATTGATGCGTATTCGTCAACATAAAGGTGTACAGGTGAATCTGGATATACACATTAGTCAGAACAGTAATACTCAAGTAGCACCACTCATCTTCATTTCGCTCATCGAGAATGCTTTCAAACATGGTATCAGTTCTGTGGGAAACAGTTTTGTATCCATATCCCTGAATGATACGGAAGATGGAAAAGTAAGATGTCTCATTACTAATAGTAATCATCCTAAAAATCATTCGGACAAGAGTGGCAGTGGTGTGGGATTGGAGCAACTCAGGTGGAGGCTTGAATTGCTTTATCCTAATAATTATGAGTGGAAATACGGATTGGTCGAAAATGGAAAGGTATATACTTCCGAATTGATTATCAATCCAATTAATTCAGTTGTCGAATCAAATAAAAATATATAGCATGGTACTTACGTGTGCAATAATAGACGATGAGCCTTTGGCGTTGGAATTACTCAAGAGCTATGTGAGTAAGACTCCTTTTCTGAAACTTGTGGGATGCTATTCGAGTGCAGTGGAAGCATTGACGGATATCAGTGCAAAACAAATAGATTTGTTGTTTCTTGATATACAGATGCCAGAATTGGACGGACTTGAATTCTCTAAAATGATATCAGGTAGAACACGCATTGTATTTACTACAGCCTTCAGTCAATATGCGTTGGACAGTTATCGGGTGAATGCATTGGATTATTTATTGAAACCTGTGAGTTATAAGTCTTTTTTGGAAGCTTCGCAAAAAGCTCTCCAATGGTTTGAATTAACTCTGCGTGATACTTTGGTTAATTCTGAAGCGAATATAGATAGTATTTATGTGAAGAGTGAATATAAACTGGTACAAATCAGGTTGAGCAGTATTCTTTACATAGAGGGCTTGAAAGATTATATCAAGATATATACAGAGGATGAACAAAAACCTATATTGTCATTGATAAGCATGAAAGCTATGGAGGAACGTCTGCCTCATGATAATTTTATTCGTGTGCATCGCTCTTTCATCGTACAGAAGAATAAAATAAAGGTTATAGACCGTAGTCGGATAGTTTTTGGTGATGTCTATATTCCTATCTCTGACAGCTATAAACAGGAGTGGAATGACTTTTTGAATGAACGTTCTTTGTGAAAAATGACAAAATACCTAATAAAGGGGATTGTCCGTATGGAGACAAAATAGTATTTTTGTGCACTCAAAAAAGTATATAAAATTATGGGCAATATAATCAAGGAGTATAGACCGGTTTCACGTATGAGTGATTTGATAAAGGATGACTATCGCCTGTTACAGGTGATGAGTCGTTTTGGTTTACCATTGGGAGTCGGTGATAAGAGTGTGCAGGAGGTATGTGACAATAATGGAGTGGACTGCCAGACTTTTTTGGCTATCGCCAATTTTATGCAGGAGGTGGATGAAAGAATTCATGAGGATGTAGCCCATTTGTCAATACCGTCAATGTTGGATTATCTGAAAAGAGCTCATAGTTACTACCTTGATTTCTGTTTGCCAAGTATAAAACGTAAGTTGATAGAGGCTATCAGCAATACGGCAAACAAGGAGTTTACCTACCTTATTCTAAAGTTCTTTGATGAATATGTCGATGAAGTGCGTGAGCATATGGAATTTGAAAATAAGCATGAATTCCTTTATGTATATAGCCTCATGGATGGAGATGTGGAGAAAGCAGAACGCATAACCTTAGGGGCTTGTCCGATGAAAAATCAGCAGAAGAAGGTTGATGAGAAGAATGTGGGAGATAACATTTACCTGACAGGGGAAAATAGCAACATCCTGTTGTTCACTCGTCAACATGCATTGCAGCATAAACTGATAGACAGTAAACTGTCCGAATTGAAGAATATCATTATCAAATATCATCCGTCTTCAGGCGATAATCATTTGTTGAATGCTGTTTTGTTCGACATCTTTATCTGTGAGGAAGATTTGGAGTTACATTGCCGTATAGAAGATTGTCTATTCGTACCAGCAGTCAGATTGTTGGAGAAAAAGTGCGGATTATGAAAAAGACAGAGACAGTAAGAGTGGCCGTTGCCGATTCGTCAATGATTGTCCGTAATGGAGTGATTGCCGTATTGAAGCGCTTGACGGATTTGTATGTGAAGCCTGTGGAAGTGGCATCTCCTGAGGCTTTAGAAAACTGCTTGCATATGGATACACCTGATATTCTGTTGGTGAATCCTACTTTCGGTGGATGGTTCAATTTGGATGAATTTAAAGCTGATGATGTACATAGTTCGGTTAAATGTATTGCGATTAATTGTAATATTACAGATACCAGTATCTTGCAGAACTATGACGAGAGCATAACTCTTTACGAAGATATAAACTCTTTGCGTGACAAGATTCTACGTGTGCTGAAAATCCAGGAAGATGCAGAAGTGATTTCTGAAACGGAGTCATTGAGTATGCGCGAGAAAGAGATTGTGGCATATGTAGTCAAGGGATTGACCAATAAAGAGATTGCAGAAAAATTATATCTTTCGGTACATACTGTTATTACACATCGTCGTAATATCGCTAAAAAATTAGAAATTCGTTCAGTAGCAGGTCTGACTATCTATGCCATAGTTAATAAATTGGTAGAACTGAATGAGGTCAAACTCTAACGATATTCCCATTACTCTATCCTATAACAATATGCAAAGCTTGTCTATTTTTGGTTAACTTTCTTGTATAGTATTATTCGTTTTTAGAAAAATAGTGTTACCTTTGTGCGCTCTATTTACGCATCAGATAGTGATTTGAAGTGTATGATATAAGTAGAGTGAGAGAACGGATAAAAATAAAGACTTGTAAACCTATTTCCTTCCCTTCGTGGGATGTGGATATAAAAAAGGAAACATATGCTTGCATTCTGGAGAATAAAACCACAGATAGAGTCGCTGGAGAAGTGGGAATCCAATTGTTGGATTCAAGTTACCAGTCCGTCAGAAGAGGATACTGATTATTTGATCAATGAATTGCAGATGCCGGACTATTTCCTGTCCGATATTGCCGACGTTGATGAGAGACCTCGTGTGGAGACAGAGGATGGATGGACAATGATTATCCTTCGTGTCCCCTACATGAATCCTACCAAAGAATCGTATCGATCACCCTATACAACAGTTCCTTTAGGTATCATTCTTAAAAAGGATATTTGTATCACAGTGTGCTATTATATCACTAAGATGATGAATGATTTCCTGAACCATTACCAACGTAAAGGTAAAGGGTTTACGGACTCTGTGGATATGACTTTTCGCCTATTTCTTTCATCCTCTATTTGGTATTTGAAGTTCCTGAAGAAGATTAATTACGAGATTGAGGAAGCCAAGCATGATTTGGGACGTAGTATTGATAATGAGGATTTGATTAATCTGAGCTATTTGCAGAACTCTTTGACGTATTTCATGAACTCCATCCGTGGAAATGAGACATTGTTGGCGCAAGTGAAGTTTAAATTGCCTGTCGATGAATTGGATGCCGAATTGATTGAGGATGTGAATGTGGAGATGAAGCAGGCGCGTGAGAGTGCCTATATTTATAGTAACGTGTTGGAGAGTGCCGTCAATACTTATGCAAGTGTCATCAATAACAATATGAATACGGTGATGCGATTGATGACGTCTGTGAGCATTATCTTGATGTTCCCCACATTGATAGCCAGTCTTTATGGTATGAACCTTAAGAATGGCTTGGAAGATGATCCATGGGGGTTTTATGCCGTATTGGCTTTTTCCATCTTGGTCAGTGTGGCTATTATATGGATTTTTCGTAAAAAACGATGGCTCTGATACCTTGTTTAAGGTATGTGAGAATGTAAAAATACCTCAAAAAAGTGATTGCGTACATTGGCTGAACATAGTACCTTTGCAGACGGAAAGGTGATAAAAAAGTTAGTTAGTCATAGATATAAATTAGTACGTAAACCACAAAGTTTTGAGAGATTAAAGCTAAAACGTCAGCAGCCCTGCGAAGTGATTCACGGGGCTGCTGGTTTTTACTCCAAATCCAATGCTTGATTTGAAGTTGATCATTTGATAGATTCAGAGTATTGTCAATAGCTTTTTTTGCATAGATGTGTGTGTTTTCATTAATTTATCGTATCTTTGCTTTCAAAATAAAAAAGATAACTATTAAATGGAATTTGATTGTATGGAAAAGATTATATTGACAGGTGATCGTCCGACCGGTCGTTTGCATTTGGGACATTTCGTAGGCTCTCTGAAGCGTCGCGTGGAATTGCAAGAATCTGGTGCTTACGACAAGATTTTTGTAATGATAGCCGATGCTCAGGCATTGACGGATAATGCCGATAACCCTGAGAAAATTCGTCAGAATATTATTGAAGTAGCTTTGGATTATTTGTCATGTGGGCTTGATCCTGAAAAAACTACAATCTTTATTCAATCTCAGGTGCCAGAGTTGTGTGAATTGGCTTTCTATTATATGAATTTGGTGACTGTGTCGCGCCTTCAACGCAATCCGACAGTGAAGACGGAGATTCAGATGCGCAACTTTGAAACAAGTATTCCTGTTGGTTTCTTCACCTACCCTATTAGTCAGGCCAGTGATATTACAGCTTTCAAGGCAACGACAGTACCTGTCGGAGAAGACCAGAAACCTATGTTGGAGCAGACGCGTGAAATAGTCAACAGGTTCAATTATATTTATGGTGAAACCTTGGTTGAGCCTGAAATACTATTGCCTGATAATGCCGCTTGTTTGCGTTTGCCTGGTACCGATGGCAAGGCTAAGATGAGCAAATCATTGGGAAATTGTATTTATCTTTCTGATACGGCTGAGGATGTGCGTAAGAAGATTATGAGTATGTACACAGATCCGACTCACATTCGGGTAGAGGACCCTGGAAAGATTGAAGGAAATACCGTTTTCACTTATTTGGATGCTTTCTGCCAACCAGATTCTTTTGAGAAATATTTGCCTGACTATCCTAATCTTGATGCATTGAAAGAACACTATCAGCGTGGTGGATTAGGAGATGTGAAGGTGAAGAAATTCTTGAACTCCATTCTTCAGGAAATTCTGGAACCGATACGTCAGCGCCGTAAAGAGTATGAACAGAATATACCTGCCGTGTATGAAATCTTGAAGCATGGATGCGAGGAAGCGCGCAAGAAAGCAGCCATTACCCTTTCAGAGGTGAGACATGCTATGCGTATAGATTATTTTGACGATGTAGAATTGATAAAAGAACATACAGAGAAGTTCATGAATAAATAATAAAAATAAAAATAGAAATTCTTTTAGGCGCGGATTGCGCAGGTGTACGACTGTTTTATCCTATTTCTTAGGTAAATATAGACAAACCTGTGTGATTCGCGCCTAAATCTTTAAATGACAATATAAGGGTTTGTGCAATAAAAAAGAGGGTGTGTCAAAATGATGCGCCCTCATTTATTATATCACAAAGCCCCTACTTTCACAAGCTGGGGCTTTGATATATCCTAAAGTTTTTGTATCTTTAGGCATAGTAAATACATTATGGCAAAGATACACTTTCAT
>JAZQAG010000012.1:0-49595 GCA_045545095.1 Phocaeicola sp.
GGATATCCCATATTTCTTACAGATATCCGTTTTTTTCATGTTGCTGTGGTAGTAAACCTCCACAATCTCCAGACGGAGAGAAGTACTAATTGTTCGTGACATAACTTTTTTTGTTGTGTCAACTTATTTAGTACATGTCAGGTGTTAACATCGTTGGTTTGAAGCATACAGACCATTTGTCCGAAGGTATTAGAATTTCTCTAATTGTATCGGACAAATGGTTTCTTTCACCTCTTTACATTATTCGGAAGAAGATTCGTTCGTTATACAACGCCAGCCCTTTGACCGTCAGCAGATATTTCTGGCGAGGATGACGGGGCGATTGGGGGTATAATTGACGGATATATCCTTCTTTCATGGAAGGAGTTAAATAGAGATTCAAAATGTTCTTCCGATCCTTAAGTCCAAGTCTGTCCATTATTTCCTTCACAGACAATTCCTTTTCACCTACCACTTGTACAAGTCTGATGACATTGGGATTGTCAGTGTTCAACTTATCCTGTACTTGTAGGGTACTTGTGGGGTACTTGTGGGGTACTTGTCCTGTTGTTGTGGGTTGTTTCCATTCTTCAGGCGGATTAATCAGCATATATCTGTTCTTCAGATCATTGTTTTCCCCCATCAGTAAGTTGCGGAAGAATTTGTTCAAGAAACTGTAATCCTGATTAATGCCCTTTGCCACATTCTTATAATTGGCTCTGACCAATGCATTGCGGAAATACCACGAATGTTGCTCAAACATGTCGTTGTTACACTCAAAACCTATGGACTTCAAATATTTGATGGCAAAAAGAGCGGTGGTTCGTGTATTGCCTTCTCTGAACGGATGACTTTGCCAAATACCCGATATGAATTTTGCAATGTGTTCTACGACCTCACTCATTGAAAGCCCTCTATAATCGAACTGCTTTTCTTGCTCAATATCGTAGTCCAAAGCCATTCGCAAGTCTTGCCATCGTCCATACGTTACGGTGTCACCTCGCAATACCCATTCTTTCTTCGTAATATCGTATGTACGCAATGTACCTGCATGTTTGAACACCCCTTCAAAGATGGCCCGATGAATTGCCATCACACCGGCACCACTGAATGTGAACGAAGGCGAACCGATGAGTTTGGCTATATTACCGGATACATTATCAGCTTCAGCTTTTTCTTCGTCATCGGCATCATGCTGGGTCTTCGATATATAGTATTGCTTAATCTGTTTCCGAGCTTCATCTATTGTAATCTCCCCTTCAATATGCTGGCGGGCCGTTTGTTTCAGATATTCCGATACCTGCAAACCATCTACAGCCTGCAAGCCAATAGCAACGCGCCATGCTTCGGCACGTTCCCGTTTATGCGGCTCACTGACTTTTTTATATTCGTCGAAATTGAGATATAACTGTTCTTCGTTCATGTCCTTTTTATTTTCTTACTACATCAACATGGAGAAATACCACTTCTATGTTCGTCATCCCAAACAGTACGCACTTTGCGTTCTTCAGATAATTGTATGGCTTGTTTATTTGATTTAAATGTATTTACTAAAAATCAATTATCTCCTTAAAGAAACCGAAATCAGCATCCACTAGTATTCTTCTATCTAATCCCACATTACGTTTCTCACAAGAAGTTTCAGATACCATAGCACAAGAAAAGCAAGCAGCATAATTCAACTGGTCCACATTTTCCCAACATATCGGGTCAGAAGCACAATTCAACGCTCTTTGCATCGCCTTGCGAATAATGTTCTCTATCAATTCCGGCTGACCTTGCCATACCAAACCACCCATACTTCCCTCGGCACCATCAGTCGTGTATATCAGCACACCACACATTCTGTCGGAGAAATAGAGTCGCTCACTCAGGCTTGCTGTTGGATAGCCACAAGAGAACTCCAGTTCCTTCATTAGCACATGCGAGAACGTATGCAAAACAAGGAATCTAGCTATTCCTCCAAGTTTCATTTCTCGATAGATACTGTCGTATGTGTCATCATGCTCAGTCATCCCCTTATAATGTTCCTTGAACAATTCTTTGTGGCTTCTCATCCATTCAGACATGGTTTCTTCATTGAAGCTAAAGAAGAGGCCCTCACCAAAGCTCTGTACCGCTGGCATCGTCAAAACATCTTCTGGTGCTTCGCTGAATATCTTCATTCGATTGGGGTAATCAATTGTGCCATCGTCCTTCAATTCTGGCTGTGGCATACTGACACGCGAGAAATTGATCTGAGTATTACTTACGCCAAGCGTACTTACTTGTTGTATTTTGTGGAAGTAATGACGAAGAGGTTCTGGCAACTCAATATCATTGAATATCAGTTTGTCATTAGTCTCCAACGATTTGCTGTTCTTTTGGAAAACCTCAAATTCCTCGAATCTGTACTGTTCACGAACATCGCCAGATTCATCGCCTTGTTCATCACCCAGAAACGCATTGATAACTTTTAGTGCTTCATCCTCGCTTAGTGTGTAGTCGCTGTCATCGGCCTTTGAAATAACATACTCAATAAGGCTGTCAAAGTCATCCTCAAAGCAATGTTCCGAATAATCCTGCTTAGTTGCCCCCGGATGCTTCTTTGTATATTTGTCAAACCACTTCTCTGTCATCAGTGTCAGCACCTTTTGCATCTTTTCATCCAGCACATTTGCTCCAGTCCTATAATCATCAGGAATGTACAGACTACTGAAGTTCTCTGCATAATAAACACTATTACTTGTCACCAATGCCCACTTCATGGTCGATCGTTTGTTCTTCTGCATACATGCTGCATAATCCTGCTGGCCAATCCCCTCCCATGGTTTGTCACCTGGGCACAATGGCTGTAGGTTCATGATACCTTCAAGGCTGACAGTCTTACCACAACATTTGCATTTAAGCATACCAAAGCTCTCAGTATGACTACGGTTCTCCAACCATTGCAGTTCGTGTTCACCATTATTATTCTCAGGGCAAGGGTCGCTTTCGTAGTTAAACAAATCGAAACCTTCTTCTGCCACCCGCTTCCCTTCATTGAGCTTTGCCGAGAAGTATTGTTGCCAAGGAATATCAGAGATATGCCCATTAGGACAAATCAATACCATTGAAGACTGTTCCAACAGTTCATGGACTTTATTCTTCCCCTCTTGCAATCTTGAGTCATTTATTCTCCTAAATGTTTTTGTATAAGGGTCACGTGGTGGAGCAAAATATCTGAGGTCACCGTTATTACAACCTTTTTCCTTCCATATTCTAATCCATTCCTCTACAGGCTTAAAGTCTTTTTTTGTACGTGAGAAGAACCAGCGAGGGAAAACAATGGCTGGAACAGTAAAAGTACCTTCCTCTAATTTACTGTTTGGATGTATTTCCTTGTATCTGATGTTTGCTGGATGCTCATCCACGTTACAATTGTTGTAAGCATCAAGGGAAATATGTGGAATAGCTACCAGACAGCGTAGATGCGTCATTCCCTCTGTCGCACGCAGGAACCCTACGAACCGATTGTCATCTATTATTTCGACTCCAGTTTCCTCAGAAATCTTAGAAGCATTAAGAAGTTCAGAACTATGCCTTTTTAAATACTCGGAGACTGCAGCCACACTGCCCCATTTTGATGAGGTTAGTGGCATTACAAAGCCGCCCCATTTTGTAGCCACAATAGAGCCAACACCTGCATTTGATGAAAGAACTTTGTACTTTCCAATGCCCTGATTGAATTGTCTTCTAGTCTTAATTTCCATCGTTTCCTACTCTTATATGAAGCACAGCTTCTGGTTCAACAATACGTAGCGACTGTGGTACTGTCCACAGGTTATCACCATTGGAATTGTCGTATCCTGCAGGGATACTAAACAATGCCGCAGCATTTTGATACTGGGTTGAATTGTACACCAACCCATCTACTTCATTGGCTTTAGCCTCCCACTGTCCTATAGCTTCATCAACAAACCGAATAATATTGTCCCTCAGTTCTGGGGTGAGAAGGCCCTTTTCCAACTGGCTAATCTCCGGCTTTTGCATTCTATCATACCGCTGGTTGAAGTAATCGGCCACCATTTGTTTAATCTGGTCGCTCAGATTGCTTTCATTGATTTTGCTGGCACTGTTACGATCGGCAAGCTTATCATAGGAGTGTCTCACTATAGCAGCCAAATACAATGCAAGGTATTTCTCAACAGATTTCTTAGAGAATGGCGTTATTGAAATTGGCTCAACATAAAAATACAGCTTTTCGTGGAATTCCCTGAACTTCTCATAGTGTGATACATCTCTCGAACGGAAAGGATTGTGAAGAGTCAGTACAAGTCCTTTTTGTTCTCGAGCCACACGGGAACTTGCCTGAATGTACTCGGCAATGTTTCTTGGCATGGAGTTCATGATGATGGTGTTAAACCTACCGACATCCAAGCCAACAGAAATCATGTTGGTAGCTAAAATGTAGTCTGGAGGAGTGCTCCCTTTAACCCATTCTCCATTCTCTTTATGAGGCAGTCGCTTCTCAATGCTCCAATTCTGACCAACCTCTGCAAATTTTTCATTCACTTCGGCACCTGTCAGACGGCCAGAAAGTTCAGCTTCACTCAACTCGTTCATTGAGTAAAAGCATTCTAACAGATTCCCATATGGCATAACGCGCTTAAATAAGCGGCGCACATACTTCGAGTACTCTGTATAAAACAGCGCATCCGTCTTACCGACCTCCTTCAGACTATTGAAGTAGGAAATAACCGAATAGTAGTTGTTAGCGGCAAATTCAAATCCTGAATCCTGTGAGTGCTCTGCTTCGAAAATAGCTCTATGTACTAACAGTATCGCGGCAAGACGCATCTGTGTTGTCATTTGCGTTCTGCCTGTCGGCATAATCCCGATGTATTTACGCTTAGATATGTATTTCTCCTGGCCATCCTTCTTCTCTCTCTTGTAAAAGGCAAAGAAAGAATCATCATAGTCAACTCCATTATGGGGGAAGATATTTAAATCCCTGTCATACAAGGCTCGAATCTGCAAATCTGTATTGCGAGTCGTGGCAGTAGAGGAAATTATTTTGGGCCTTGTTCCGTCTTTTCGTGTACATAGTTGGTCAATAGCGCATTCAAAAAGACTGACTGCGGAACCTAATGGACCTAACAACAAATGTAACTCATCTTGGATAATAAGATCTGGCGGAAGACAATTAATGCCCTGCCCGAAAATACGGCGAGAGTCTTTGTTCTCTTCTTTCGGTTTTGTAGACACTCTATGTGCTATAGCTGCAAATTTGTCAACAGTACCGAACAATAAAGTTGGCGGCTCTTTGTAGATGTGCTCATCGCAAAGGCGTACAGGCAACTCGTCAGAGAATGTACATGTGTCATTTGCATTCGAACAGAAATATAACTTCTTCTTTTGTGAATACCTCAGTTTTGAACCGCACCAGGGACATCGGTCTAAAGGAATCTTTGTCTTATTCTCACCGTCCTCTCGACGATCCCATTTTATGGACTCATCATCCAGTCCATCCTTTCCGTCAACTTTGTTCGGAAGGGAATTGGAACCCACATATAAACCTATAGAAATAGGTTTTGCGCCTAAATCGAATTCTTCTTTTTTCTTACCCCATCTACGCATCTGTTCCAAAGCCAAGATGAGTCGCAATGCTCTCTGAAATTGTTGAGTCGTCAGCAGACGAAGTGTATATCTCATTATCGCAGCAACTCCATATCCTTGTTCACCATACATTCTGCGTCGATAGATGATACATAGCGCAATGATTCCAAGGTAGGCCTCAGTCTTACCGCCACCAGTGGGGAACCAAACCAGATCAACTAAGTCATTACGCATTTTCCAACCATTATCTTGTGGATGGTTGATGATACCATCAAGATTTAACAAGATAAAAGCCAACTGGAAAGGTCGCCATGCGGCATGTGGAGAAGAAGGAAATATGTTATCTTGGGCTTGTTTATAGAAGTTTTCGTTCAAATTTGGGTCATCATCAATGATTATTTTCTGATTATCCTTCTTGTTATGCCATAGTTGCATAAACATGGCAGAATTCATCAATCTGAAACAGAGCATGTTCTCTTTATTACCAGAGAGAATATTGTCAACATTATCTTTCATGCGCTGCATGTCACTTTTGCATTTAGATAGATTATCCAATGCAAACACCCTGTCATTAACATCTGTAATACGTGTTTCATTTTGAGCAATCCAATTCTCATAGAGACCTATGAAATCCTTTAATCCGGATATTATCTCAGGGTCATTGGCCTCAGAAAATGTGGATAAGTACTTAAACTGAAGACATCTGTCATCAGTAAAATATGGTTGGGGAATAATCATGTCCCCCTTTTCAATATATTCACTATACTTTTTCCTGGGTACAGGTTCAATGTCTGGAGTTTCGAAAGAGGGAATAAATTCAGACCAGATGTGATAAACTTTGCCATCCTCATCCTTTTTCCAATCAACTGAACAGAGGTGTCCCACTCCATAATCATTGATGGAACGATATAGGAAATTCAATTTATCCTCGTCTTTCTTGACATCTTTGTAAGTATTGCCTTCGTGATACGGGCATAAGAACTTACTCTTAAGATCAATATGGATTCCGAAGAAACATAGTTTGTTAACTTCTTCATTAACAATTGAGAAATAGTTCTTTGGAGACTCACGGAATGGTGAGGAATCGTTCACAATTAAAACCTTTAGATATAGGTTTCGGTCTGTCTTGTCCTTACTATTTCTTGTCACTTGCAACCAAGCCGACAATGCGATATTTTTACCATCCTCCAAGTCTACGGAATAGAAATGGTTTAACGTATCATTGTCTTTTGGCTTAAATATCTGTTTAGCAACATTACTACTTTCTGACTTTATTCCCTCCAGATTTAAAGTCGTACTGAAATCATGGGATTGCCAGAAACCAAAACCTTTATGGTCATAAAGCTCTATAAGGTTATCAAAATAGGACAGGAACGTTTCATACATTTCAACTTTCTCAAGTTGATTAAGGACTCGCTGTTTTTCTTCATCTGTAAGATATAATGGTGTATCATGGTCGTCACTGTCTTTTTCATAATGAATATGATTAAGATACTTGTTGAAAAGGACCTCACGATATGAAAGTAAGAATCTGTAATTTGGGGGAATCTGAGTAAAAATTGGGTCAGTCTCACCATCAATAACGGCTAACTTCGCTGCACAATTCATATTCATTGTACGAAGCATGTCCTTAACCTGTGATACATTCTTGTTAGGAATTGGATATATTTTAAGTTTACCGTCGTTATAGTTGAAATATTGGTGAAGAATAGGATTCTCTTTAAAGAACTGCTCAAACTGAGTAAGATGGTCGCTTACTAAGACCTGGACCCTTTGCTTATCACCGCGGACAATTTTGGTATAATATCTTCCCGAGACAGTTATTTCCACATCTTTCGATAAACTTGCCTCTGGAACCAAGCAACATGAGATTCCTACTGTATTAGGAAATCTTCTGCTTAAAGAATAGACATCTTCATCATCTACTTCATTTCCTAAATCTCCATTCTGTTCGTTACTATCAGTGCGCAGAAGTTCATCGTCATCTTCCTGACCATTTGTTGATACTGTTTCATCGTCAATTTCTGCTTCGTCTGATGACTCTTGTGAGGCAAACATGCCCTGAGCCTTGGGTGGAAAAAGAACTGCCGTGCTATAAATCGAGCCTGGAGTAGTGTTAATCACTTCACCATCGAATGATTGGCCCTCTTCCATTTCTATGGAAAAACGTCCTCTACACCCATTGGGGCCTATCATTTGGTCACGGATGAAAGACTCCAAAGATTCTCTTTTAATATCAATTATGTTATTCATATCATGTTATAGTTACGACGTTATTCATTTTTATTTCATTGCAAAGCAATGATTGCAAAGTGGCTAAGTCACCGACATTGCGGAGGTTTAGCAGATCATTTATATCACTATCTTTATAATCATCAAACAAATCTTCATCAACATCTGCCAACAAAGTGTCTTGGAGGAATTGATTCATCATGCTGTTGAATCTCCTTGTGCCGTTTTTCGTGGCAGCCTTCTTACTCCTCATTATTGAAAGATACGGGGATATAAGTCCAAACCCTAAATACTCAAAGAGCTTCTGTTGACAAACCTTTTGTAAAGGCAGAATCATATTTGAATCCAAATCGGCCCAGTGGCAGAATTGGCTCTTTTGTATTCTATTTGACTCTTTCAATCCCTTCATGACAGAATCATAGGCATTGTCAAGTCCTTCTTCTTCTATCTTCTTGGAAAGAAGAATCTTCCATAAAATAATCGACGAATCGCGCTCTTCTTCTGTGATTTTACCTAATTTGTATTGCGATTCTCGAATTACCTTTTCACGGAAATCATCCTTTTCTGATTGTAAATCTATAAAAGACTTAAGCTCGTTAGCGACATCATCCAATTTCTGTAGCCTCTTAATTTCTTGGAGAATCCCTTTTTTCTTTATCTCGGTTAGTCGGGCTATTTGTGAAATACCATTATCTGTTTCATAGATTACGAAGTCTGTCTCAGGAATATTGAATTTACTGCCATCATCAAATTCTCCCTTAACATATACAACTGCTCGCGATGTGCTGCGTTCATCACTAAATTCATATTCGCCCTTAGTTCTTCTTACAGAAGGCTTAACAGGACGTGGCACTTTGCCAAAAAGAGTGTTTCTTAGTTCTGAATCCAACAAATCTGCTTTATATTTATCATAGTCGTATTTATCCCATTCATACATGTCATTAAACGCTACTCCTTGTATAATGTCATGAATGAATTGATCTTTACGTACAGGTATAGGGTCAAAAGAATTTGGGAACTTTGCATATGACTCTCTGACATAATGTGGACGATATTGCAGAACAATTACACGATTTTCTTTAATAGCATTATTCCCATTTATTGGCTTTAGAGCAGAGTAGTCGTAATACTTCACCTCTAATCGTGGAGAATATTCCTGTAGGCAAGTTGTTAATGCTCTTTTCATGGACAAATCAATGCTCTTATCCAATACGATAGCTATTTTTAGTTTTTCTCCAAACTCATCTCGGGTCTTGCTCCTTATCAGTTTTTCTTTAATGATACAATTATGAATTATCGGTTTAACTGCCTTGGAGGCTCTTTCTAGTTGCCATTCTATTGACATTTGATAGTCTTCATCATTATAATCAGGAAAAGATTTGTGAAGATAACTCGAGTATAGAGATATAAGTTCGTCACTTAGGCATAAAGAGAAACGGTTACGCTCTTGAATCCTATATTCCGATTCATCAAGTAACGAACCAAGCACATCAGAAAACAGTAACTGGTCATCAGGGATAAAAATGTGCTTATATGAATTGTTTCTACCAAACATATAGTTGCTCTCTTCCTCATCGAAAGTAATGTAATGGGGGTATTGGTAGAACTCTTTTTCACTTACCATGGGGAATTTCCGACAGAAGCCAATCCCCTTACTTATAGAATGACGAAGATGGAAAGGCTTTTTTGAGAAAGCAAAGACGAAACAGTTCTTTAACCCCATCTTGTATGCCGTGTTCCAGCGTTCGAGTGAGCTTTCTTCTAACGAATTGACTTTGTCGTTATTCGTATAGAACACAAAAAGGTTATCCACCATAACATACTCATCATCTCTTTTGTGCTCTCTAAGCTGGTCTCGTATATCGTCAGCATCGAGATTATGGCACATAATCAAGTTCTTTTCAGTAAAGAGGTTGTCGGTTTCACCATAGAACTCAGAGATGAATTGATGCTTATCAGCTCTGGATACTTGCAAATCTCCTTCTCCGCAAATTATTATGTTCTTGTGTCCTTTCTCGCCAGAATAATTATCTGTTATACTACCCAATGTTTCTCGGATGTATTTAGCACATGGGACAGCGTACTGTTTCATGTGTTTTTCGTCTTCTTTTGTTCGAAGTACGATATTACGCATAGACGCAGCTCTTCTTTTAAGAAGCTCTCTATTATCATCGTTGTAATACAAAGATAACTTTAGAATAAGGAATTTCAACCACACTTCGCGAGCCCATTCTGGGGCATGTGGCATATAGATGATTGGGAAACAGATTTCTCCATCTTCTGCCTTCCTGTTCATATAATAATCTACAATGCTGTTCATCACGTTTATGAATCGACGAGCCGATTCCTTTTGTGTATGAACCATTGCATTGATGATGGAATCGACCTCTGCAGATGATTGGTTGGCAATATTTTTAAATTCTTCTGTCATATGAGCCGATATCAATTTGACGAGTTAACTTTGTCAAGAAGTAATATTTCAAGATCAAACATTGCACGAGTCATTCCGACATATAGCTCAAACTTGTCTATTTCTTCCCGGTTGTTTAACACTAATAGTACATGCTTAGTTTCAAGCCCTTTGTAGGACAAAATTGTAGTTAAACACAACCTGTCTTCTTCATATCTGACATTCTCGGGCTTTAATTCTTTTATAAGTTCAATATCAGAAAGACGTTCAAATAGTTGCTTGTTATGGGAGTCCGTCAGAACTACATACTCTGACCATTTCTTTTCCCCACTTCTCAAATCTGTTAGGAGGGCCTTTATATGCTTTACCAATTCGTTAGTCCCTTGGTAGTGATGTATTTTTATAGCAGGGTCATTACTTCCCTCAATATCTCTTATTATTATGGAAGTCTGTGTCCCGTCTTCACTTTCCAAGATCTTGTTGGCTTCATCAACGATCTGCTTATTATTAGGAACTCTTTTGTTCTCATTCAAAACGAAATGGGTTCCATATCGCGAAATGTCTTCCGCGTAACTATCTAATTCTCGAATGTCTTTTCTATATCCTTGCTCAGTATCAAAGAAAACAAGGTATCTACCTGTTCCAAGACCATTACTGTTTATAGATGTAAGTGAATTTAGGACTTCCGCAGCCCCTTTGTCAAAAATGTCTTGCGCTTCATCAATGACAATAAAATCATATGGGATAAAGTCATCTGATTCGCGAAGTGTGTCAAACAGTCTCTTCATTTTCTCAATAAGGGATGAAGAACCTTCCTGAAAATCATCGAAGGTGACAAACTTGTGAATGGGGTCCAGTTTCGATATAAATGAAATAAACTGATATACCTCGCAATTCTCCAGCCCGACCTTTAACAGCTGGTTGCGTACCGTCGCTGCCAGAAGATTATTCCAGCAAATATAAACGCCCCGTAAGGACTTGTATCTGCGGATAAATGCTTTCGCTATGGTTGTTTTACCAGTACCAGGGCCTCCCTCGATAATAATGCGATTGTTTTTCTCCAAACTCTTGAATGTATCGAGATTCTGAATGTTCAGCCAGTCAAGAATGCTTTGGTAACTGGTTTCTGTATAGCTGAAATCAGGGCGAATATTTGCGACCAGATGATGAATCGCAATATCTACCTCAGTTGGCTTCAAATCCTCAGTAAACCAATGTTTTCTCTCTTTGTCAATGCTAAGTACTGATAGACAGAACTCAGCAAAAGACTCTGATTGATTCTCCTGTTGGTATGCAGACCATAATTTATATCCCATATCCAACTTGGGAAGATGGTTCGTGTGAGCCATCTTTGTGTGCGGGAACGCACATACCGTGTCTATAAAGATTTGGCTGCTATTAATAATCTTGTTGTTCAGCAACGCATATTTGTAGTCTTCAGCTTGCTGGAAAGGCGACCTGTCCATAGTCATCCCGTCTCCTTTGCTAAAGAAGAACTGACCATTTTGGATACCAACGTTACCACCTTTTACTTCAACAACGAGTGCCCCTTTTTCACATACTAAGAAGAAATCAATTTGAATTTCGGATTGTCTGCTATTACCAATGGGCAAACGCAAATCATGCCAAAAATGCCAGGTAAGATTGCTCTTCTCACAATCTTTCCATATCCTGCGATACATGTCTATTTCACCATATAATGGTGTTCCATCATTATGTTTGATGATGGTTTCCAAATTGTTAAGATTCTTATAGTCATGACTTATTATTGACATAATTTCTATTTATTTCCACAGTTTTGGGTTAATTAAGTTAACCATTTTATAATTAAACATATCTAAAAGTTCCTCCCTATGTTGGGGAAATCTTTCTAAAGTTTTCATTACCGTTTGAAGGGGAAGACACATCTTAACTTGTCCATCTCCATTTCCGTAATAACCATTTTTCAAATCCTCTTCAAATTCGTGAAAAGATTTTAGTGCTGGTCTATCCTTTATTTTCAATGTGTTTTCTTCCCAATAAGATTGGTTTCGATAAGCGAATTCCCAAAATGACATTTTTTTATAAAATTGTTGCTGATTACACCATCTGGCAATCTGAATGTAAAGATTTGAAATTTCATATTTATGATAATCTTCATGTCTCATCACATAACCTACGCACCCATATGACATCAACACACGTATTCGTTGAAACAATTCCCAAATATCCTTATAGAATTTATCATGACTCTTTTCTGTGAGTTTGAAACCACAAAAAAGATAAAACTTTGTTCCTTTCTTCGGATTATGTTTTTTCCATATTTTCAACGCCTTTTCAATTGTTTCTCTATCACGCCAATTATCGAATGCAAATATAAAATCCCCATGATAACGGGTTTTCGACAACATCTCAGCCATTTCTTCACCATGAGAACTTTGAGCTAGCATTCTTTCATCTAATCCCTGTCGAAACTGAAAAGCTTGTTTTGTATCTATAAGTTCTTGCAATAATGGCTTCCATATAGTATAATCTGCTGCTAAGAAATTGTCATCCCACAAATATATATATGGACGTACTCTTCTATTCTTCTCGTCCTTTTCTGTATCAAGAAACCATTCTAATCGTGAATGCGGAACTATAGTCTTTTCTAATTTGTTAATGCAAAATGGACAATGACGAATACATCCACGCGTCAAGAATCCAATACTATATTTTAGATAGTCTTTATATTTTTCTCGTTTAAATCCTTTTTTTACTTGTCGCTCTACATAAGCATCATATAAATGGTAATACGGCATTTGGCAAGCCATATTTATACCAAATTCATTGTGTCCCCCTCGATAATTTCTTAATGTACATAAATATTCATCTTTTTCGAGTTTGAACATATCATCGTTTCTACAAGATGTAAACTCTTTAATACTCTCAATTGTAGCATAAAATCCCGTACCACCAATATGAAACTTATTCTCATTTATTGTACCAATACTTTCTGTGTAAAATTTGGGTAGCTTTGTGAATGTAAATACTCTAGATAAATAAATATGATCGTATCTTTCCAAATCAATATTCGAATCAAGTATTAATTCAAATAAAATATGATTGTCGTGCAAGAATCCTGCAATCTTTAATAATGCTAAATTGGGATGACGCGTACCATTATCTAAAAGATCTGCATCAACCAATCCTATACATTTATACATTGGAGGAACTCTTAATGCTTTCATTTTCTTCAAATCTTTATCGGCTACATAAAACTTTCATGTCCAAGTCCTTTTACAATAGCAAACTATTTCGAAGGCACAATCAACTCTCTCCTATCCACATCCAATAATGTGGCAATTTTATCCAATGTAGCTAAGTCGGGTTGGATGGAGTTGCTACACCATTTGCTGACTGTGCAAGTGGATTTACCCAATTGTTCCGCCAACCACTTCCCAGTTTTCTGTTGTTCAATAAGAACGACTTTTATTCGATTCAGATTTGCCATTATTATTTAATTATGGATTTTGGGCTTTTCAACTACCATATACTTAGCACCACTATTTACAAGAATATTCCAGCTATACGGACAGTTATTGTACAAGTATAAATATTGCTCTGCTATAGTCTGGTCTTTTTTATCATCGTATGATTCTATTGTAAGACAGACAAGTGTAAAGTACTTGTCATTCTGTTCAAGAACTTCTTCCACCCAGTAATTATCTTCTGTACAATCGAGCCATTCGTTAGTGATAATCTTCTTTTCAATTTGCAGAGCAATTGCCAGTCTGTTTTCAGCGTCAGGGAGCAACTCTATCAGTTTACGAGTATAATTATTGTATAGCGATTTTGCTTCTGCCTTAACTGTTAACAGTTTCACATCAGCATCGTATTGACGCATCAGGCTTTTAGCCTCTTTGAGAAGTTTGTGAGATATGGGCTTAAAGTTACAGAATTCACCATCAACTGCAACCATAGGGAATCGACGCTGAGCATTGAGCCCCTTTTCGTCAATCAAATACCACGTTACAATACAGAAATCTTTATTCCCTGCATTCCCTTCCACCTCGTTTACCTCCATGAAAACGAGAGGATGCGGTTCCTTTTGAACAAAGGCATCACCTTTTCGGATACCAAGTTTATCTTGATTCTTATCCATTATCGTATTAAAAAATCATGGCTCAACTATCTAATTTCGAACTCACTGTGATTTACGTTCGAGGCGAACGAGTTCATTAATATCTACTTCAAGGAGTTCTGCAATCTTGACAAACGTCTCCATAGGTGGTTGAGAAACATTGGTGCACCATTTGCTTACAGTGGTAGGCGCACACCCCAACTGTTCGGAAAGCCATTTATTGGTTCTCTTTTTATCTACGAGTACAACTTTTATCCGATTTTCCATTTTTATTCTTTTGAAGTTATTTTTCTGAGATCTGCTTGCACACTGTCTATCTCCTGGTATCCGTCTGTATGAATGGACTTATCAAGAATATCTGTCTTAAATGCCACCCTTGTTCCTTTACAAAGCATAGTTCCAATATGGAGTACAAGTTTATACAGCTGATGACCTTGGATATGAAGATAGGCATTGACATCATCGAGATGTTCGTTTGCCATATTCTCTGGTTGTTGAAGATTCTGAAGAGCAGCTTCAAATAACAGTTTCACCCGTTCAATATAAGCGCTACCATTGTCTGCTAATTCATCTCTTGAGGGTTGTAATGGCAGGCATGAATTGAATCGGGTAATATTCCATTGTTGATTCAACACTGAACTTTGGCTATATTGTACAAGATAGAGAAGAGGTTTATATACAACAGCAGATAGTTTTTGCAAGAAAACCTGAAAATCGAAGTCGGAATTTGGAACTAATTCCTCAAAGCGTTCTTGGAGATGTTCCGCCTCACAAAAATGATTTTCCCATGAATAGGCATATGTCTGAGCAATGAGGGATTCAGCCGTCAATCCTTCTTCTCCTTTTAATTGTCGCAAATCACTATCTATACAAATGAAGAAACGTTTAGAGAGATAAGGCTTATAGCGCAAACATTGCTCACAGCCACGTACATCGTTACCCTTTTCATTCTTAGAAAACGTAATGAAGTGATAGGTCGCAGGAAAGGCGTTCTGAAGTTGAGGATTCCAGAAAAGCATATCCTCGGCATCCTCTAAATGTACGACGGCCTTGATACTCCTATTGCGCAAAGGAATATTACGATAGTAACGTGCTTGTTCTTCTATTCTATTCATATCCTTCACTTAATTGGAGTTGTTACATCCTCCATATAAATAATCTTATCACCCCATCCGTCACCAAAGATACTTGGTGAATGAGTAGAAATAAAGTATTGTGCATTAGGATTGAGTTTCACAAGTGTATTAATCAACTCATATTGCCAACTGATGTCAAGTGAGTTTTCTGGTTCATCAAGCAGTACGAATGCTTCTTGCCCGTCCATAAGGAATACACGAAGTAAAATCAAAAGCATTTGTTTTTCACCAGAAGACAAGGCATCAATAGGAATTATCTGTCCCTTAGAAACCACATTAAACTTGTTTCCTTCAATTTCAATGTGCTTTCCAGTTTCTTTAAACAAAGAATTTATGATAGAACAGAAATCTTCAATACGTGCCTTCATCTCTGTTTGTTTTTCCGCTTTAGCATCGATCATAGACATGCGGTAATACATCATTGACGGGCCTGTTTTCATGTCGAACATGTAAAATTCAAGATCCTGTGTCAATGCATTAGCCACTTTGCGCTTGTCGCGCATGGCTATATTATCTATAGATGGCACAAAAACTACTTGTTTTTTATCACTGGAATTTTCAAGGGCCAATTTGTATATTTCGTTCAGCAACGTAGTCTTGCCACTACCGTTTATACCAACGATAATATTCACATCCGCATTGGCTGAGAAGCGAACGTTGTACTTACCCCAGAGGTTAGTTGTAATTTCTTCAATTTTTGAGTACGACATAAAGCCTATTCTTTAATCTGTTCGTTATTTCTGGTATAGTACCAACAATATGAATGATACATATGCAAAATTAATCATTTCCCATCAAAATAAAGACACTATATCTGCATTTTTTTTAAGTACGTATCGTTTTAATAGCGTTTTCTTCACTTTTATTCTTTCGAAATACCGTTTTTGTTCAATAAATACTGTTTGTTCAATCGTATTGAACATGTTTAGTTGTTGAACACAGCAATATATTTGGAGTTTTGTAACAAGTGGCTCTTCTGTATTTGTTTCAGATTCGAGAAATCAATTTTGCAAATACTTTGCCAGAACCTTTTCGTCTATTTCAATCTTATGTTTCCCATTAGTAGTACGCAAAGTTTTCTTGATTGTTGCAATCGTTGTATTAAAATAATGATGAAATAAAGAATGCATCGGTTAGAATTTGGCTATCCCATGGATTTCTCGTCAGGTCATTTGATGACGGTCTTCTTATTGTTTATGATGTATATGCCTGGAGTGAGTCCTTGCGTTGCTTCCTCTTTGTGTCTTTTTGCTTTAATGAGCCGGCCATCGAGGGTATATACGTTTACCGTTCCGTCAGATGTCGTAGCGATGCTTTTGATGGCAGTAGGGGTGTATGACAGGGCAATGTTGTCGAATCCCAGTATTTTCTCTGAACCGTTGCTTGTGTGTACGGCATAGAAGCCGATAGTTGTTACGGCTTCACCGTCGCTTGCGAATGAGTGGCGCACTTGCTGCCATGCTTCTGCGTTGCTGGCAGGGGTGAGTTCGGTGCGTGCACCATCCCCCACCTGTACGAAGACGATGCCGTTGCCGCCTAATCCTGACTTCCATACGTCGGCCGTAAGTTCGTACTGGCCTTCGGGCAGACGCATCTCTTGAGAGAACATGATGGTGGATTCTCCCCAGTTCTGTCGCACCCAATAGGAGCGTTTGCCTCCGTCGGAAGGTCTTGGGCGTGAAGCAAAGAAGTTTGAGAAGTAGAGGTCGCCGCTTTGCAGGGCTGTCAGGTCGTTGTTGTTAGGGTTGGCATAGCTGATTTCCCAGCCTTCGGGAATGTAGATGGCACGGTCAGAGCTTACCCCGGAGCCTTGCATCACACTGTAATTGCCTTCGAAGTCTCCGTTGACAAGTGCGGTGGGATATACCTTCTCTTGATATGCTATGCCCTGAATCTCGCAAATCTCCTTGCGCGTAAGGGTGGTGTTGTAAAGGCGGAAGTTGTCTATCGTGCCGTCGAAATCGACGTTGTCGGCTGCATAGCTGGTGTCCCACCACTGGGTGCGGCCTATGTAGTTGCGGGTGTCGGCAGCTGTCTTGGCGAGCATGTAGGCTTCGTGCTGATTGGCAGTGCCGCTCACGTCCTCTTTGCCGTCAATGTAGATGGTCGTTTTCTTTGTGGCGGCATTGAAGGTGACTGCCAGTCGGTATTCTTTGCCTGTCTGGAGTGTGGTGGATGAATTGACCATGGTCGTGGTGCCACCATTGTATTTGATACCGGCAGAGAGAGGGTTGGCACGAAGGAAAAGGCTGTTTCCCGATGCAGAACCGAAGTCGAACAGGCGTGGTGCCTTGTCGAGCGCATCGGCTTTGATGGTAAGCAACACGCTGAAACTGCGGAGGCTGTCGAGGATACCTTCCTTGGCAACGGCATATCCGTTGGTGGTGAACTCTGTGGCGGTGTTTGCAGAAAGGTCGAGCAGGCCTGTGGCTTTTGCATTGCCTCGAAGGGCCAGCCCTTCGTCTTCACCGTCGAATGTGAAGTCGAGCATGAGGTTCCGGCTTATGTCACGGGGCATGACCTTTACAACGAACTCTTTGCTCATGTTGCCGACGGAGGTTGTCATAGTGACGTCGGTGGCTTCTGTGGGATAGAAGAGTTCACCTGTGGGGGTGAGGACATCCGGATGGCTTGATGTCCACGTAAGTTTCTTGCTGCCTATGGATGCAGGAAGAACAATGTCTGAACAGGCCGTTGATGGAAGAGAGACGGCATCGAGCAGTCCCGAATCTATGGCTGCGCGGATATCTGCTTGTTGCAACACTCCGTTGTAAATCTTTGCAGAAACCAAATTGCCGTCAAATCCGCCGATGGTGATGTCGCTGGACTTGAGGCCTTCAATCTCAAACTTCTGGTCTATCCAGCCTTCGCGATAGACAGTCAGTGTCTGTCCGTCGTAAGTGAAGGTGGCGTTCCATACATCGAGCTTGGTGAGATACCATTTCCCGTCAGTACCGCTGCTCTGGGTGGCCCATGCATCGGAGGTGCCGAGCAGGTTCTGACTCCGGTAAGTGGTTTCACCTATCTTTATGTAGGGCTTCATGGTGGCTTTGTCGAGAGCATATTCGAGGTCGCCCATCTTCAGGAGTGTGCCGCCGTAGCTGTTGTGGTCGATGCTCCAGTTGGCCATGATGGTGAACTGTTCGCCGCTCCCGATTTCAATCTTTTCGGTGTCTGTGCTTGTCATCTTCTTGTTCCAGACCTGTTCAAAGACCGGCGCAAGGGTGGTGAGCGCAGGTGTGGGCAACTGGTAGTCGGTGTTGATGCCTGTCGGGTAGCCGCGTGGGTAACCGACCCTTACCAGCCAGTAGTCATATTCGCCGTGCATCCATGTCAGACGCAATTTGGAATCGGCAGAACCCGGAAGGACGAATGGGCGTACGTTGTTGAGTGCGGAGTTCTTGGTCACCTGCTCCTTAGCCTTGACGTTGCCTTCCTCGTCCAGGGTGTATTTCCAGATTTCGTAAACCTTTGTTCCTGTGGATTCATTGGCAGTAGGGATTGACAAGTAGATGTCGTTGATATTCGCTTCGTCAAGGGCCATGCCACCGCTGTAGCAGTATTCGGTGTTTGATGGGTGGAACTTGCCTCCTCCGTTAGCGAGGTCAGTGAGTTTCCAGCTTGTACCGTTCCACCGTGCATAGTAGTATTGGTGGCTGTTCTTGTCCTGAGATATGCGTACCATGGCCACTACAGGATTTTCGTTCTCGTCGATGGCTATCTGCCACACCCAGTCGCGATAGTTGGTGGGTGCATCGAGAATGGTGCCCGGATGGGCGGACTTGTAACTTTCGGTCTTGCTCACATTGAACACTCCGTTTGCTATGGTTGAAAGCACGTTGCCTTTCAAGTCGGCAAGCTGGGGATTGGTGGTTACAGAACCGTCGGCCCCGGTCTTTGCATTCAGGTTGATGGTGTTGAAGTACAACCAGTTGGGCCATTCGTTGTCGGGGTGGCCGGTCGTGTAGGCCACGTAGATCTTATCCTTCCCGTTGCTGTGGTATTTGGCGTATGGGCGTGCACCTGTACTCTGCACCATCTGGTAGGGCCCCCATTCGATTGCCACCTTGTCGTTCTCGTCGGGCAGAGAAAGTTTGGCTATAGTCGGGTGCCAGTTGATGCCGCGCCAGCAGAGGTAGATGTGGTCAGGGTCGTCACTGAGGATGAAAGGTGAAGGGTAGGTGGTGTTGTTGGCCACTTTGATTTCATGCTCCTCGCCGAGCGAAGTGATGTCTCCTTTCTTGGCTGATATCCTGTAGTAGAAGCGTGGCTCGTCGGTATGGCGTGCATAGAATATCATGATCCGCTCGTCAGGGAGAACGAGGAATGTGGGGTTGTTGTGGTCGTCGGGCTGGAAACGTGAACGGACGAGCACATCCTGCTGCAATCCGCCGGCATCAGCCTTGAAATCAATCTGTGAAGCCTTAATTGCTCCGTGAACATCGATATACCCGATGTAGGAGGCGTCAATCTCGCCGTTGGCACTCTTGTAGTGTGTGGCACGTGGGTCTGCGAACCAGCACCAGGCTCCTTCGTCGGCAACGACATGGCCTGAGAAACTCTCTGTATGCTGCGCTGTAGCTGTCATGGCAAGGCATAAGAGACAACTTGTGATAAAAGATTTGATTGTCTTCATGTGTAAGCTTAATTAGTTTATGGAATCGTTACGCTCCAATATGGAAAGCAGGTAGTTGCATTTCTGAGGGTCGCCCAAGGTCTTGCCCTTGTCGCATGAGAGCTTGACGCAGGGATGCCATTCGCGGGACTCTGTGATGCGGCCACGAATCAGTTTCACTACAATGTTCATGGGCTTACAACCGGTCACATCGCACGTGATGAAGGTTCCTACGCCATAGCTGTCGGTAATCTTTCCCTGACAATAACGGTGTATCTCGATGGCACGGTCGATGTCCAGTCCGTTGCTGAAGACGGCCTGCTTTGTCATGGGGTCTATGCCCAGTTGCTTGTATTTCTCTACAATAAGGTCCACCTGCTCTTCCTCCACACCACTGTCGATGCGTAAACCGCAGAAGGTCATGGCCATACGCTTGGACAGGTTGTTGAAGAAGACGTTGTCGCCGAAGCAATCGTACAGGAAGATGCCTACATTGCCGTCATAGACTTCGGACCACTTGCTCATCACGTTGTAATTGCATTCGAACACACCGCTCACTATCTCCTCGAAGCTGATGCACTGGTGTGACATGGTGCCCAGGCAGGGGATGTTCTTCTTCATGGCCAGATATACATTGGAGGTGCCGGTGAATTTTCCACAATGGCCTCCGGTCTCTGCTTTCACCTCTTCATACGACTGGATCAGGGCATCAATCACACGCTCCTGATGCTGGAACGAGAAACGGCGGCGTGTACCCATATCGCCTAAAGTGAGTCCGCTCTCCCATATCCTTCTTCCTTTCTGAAGGCTTTTCTCATATTCGGCTTCTGCATTGTATTTCTCTGCATCGCCATTGAGCTGGTGCATCAATTCTGAGATGGTGGACAGGATGGGCATCTCCCACATGATGGTGGACCACCATTTGCCTTTCACACGGATATCGAGATGGCCCTCGGCATCCTGATGGATGGAGAGTTCCGACGGATTGAACCGGTAGCCGCGCAGGAAGACATTGATGAACCAATAAGGCAGGAAGGGGAAGGTGCGGGTCATGAAGTCGCGTTCCTCATCCGTGATAACAACCTCGGACAGATGCTCCAACTGCTGGCGCAGCAGGCTGTCGAACCCTTTTGGATAACAGGTGTTCCTACGATCGAAGAATTGGTATTCGGTCTCTGCACGCGGATACTTCTGAAGGATATAGTACATGCAGGTGAAGGTGTAGAGGTCGTTGTCAGTAAAATGATTGATGATAGGTTTCATGATATAATCAATATGTGTGGTCAGAGGGACCGGTGAATGGTCCGAAGGCTTTTTCATTTGCAAATATAGCAAAGTATGGACAAATAGACGAAAAATCAGGGAAAAACTCTTTATGTGGCCATAAATTTGATGAGGGAGAGCCGGTAAGGAGGGAGATAATGGATGAGGCTGTGGGGATGTATGGAAGGATGAGGCTCTGACCCAAATTTGTTGGACAAATTGGGTTAAAAGTGGGAAGAATGTTAAAAACTATGGTGTATCAGGCAATTATTGGAAAAGAATGAGGTGGGAAGTGGATAAGAATTTATACCTTTGGCCACCAAATATATGGACAAACATGAATAAAAAGATATGACTATGAAGAAATTAATGATTTTTGCAGTGGTGATGACTATGCTCACTGCCATGGTGTCATGCTCTACACCGCAGTCAACTATCAGTGACCTGGAAACGTTGGTGGACAAGGTGGAGAAGAACCGTAAGGAATATACCGAAGAGGATTGGGAAAAGATACTGAAAGAGTATTCGGCTATCAATGAGGACCTGAAGGATAATGAATATACGGATGAGGAATTGAAGGAGATTGGACGTCTGAAGGGCCGGTATGTGGGACTGTTGACAAAGAGTGCCATGAAGGTGGCTGGCAGCCAGCTGAAGACTCTGTTCAAGCAGTTTGAAGGCGGCATGGAAGGATTGGGAGAAGAATTGAACGCTTCGTCCAAGGAACTGGAAGGTGCTGCAGAAGAGTTGGAAGATGAACTGGAGGGGCTGGAAAAGGTGATGGAGGACTTTGCTGAGAAACTGGAAGAGGGCCTGAAAGGATTCTTTGAAGCTTTTGAGGAGTAAGAGTCTTCCCTTGTGGCCGGTAGGTGAATGGTATGTGGAGAGGTTGGGCCTGATTGAAGGAACGCAGGGATGAAGGAGAGGGTCACATATGTGAATATGGGAGCTGTCAGGTATATACTGGCCGTTTCGGTCATCATATACCATGTGGGTGGTTTGATGGGGTTCGAAGTGTCGTGGCCTCTACCTTCCTATATCGCTGTGGGTGCCTTCTTTGCGTTGAGCGGGTTTCTTGTGTTCGGCAGTTTCTTGCGTTCGCAATCGCTGAAGTCTTTCTTGTCCCGTAGGGCACGGCGCATCATGCCTCCTTATGTCTCTATCGTCCTTTTTTGTGCGGTGGCGTTTGCCGGAATCTCCACATTATCTGTAGGGCAATATTTCACGTCTCCTGATTGGTGGCGTTATGTGGCTGCCAATCTCTGTTTCATGAATTTCTTGGAACCTGTTTTGCCTGGTGTGTTCGAGGGATATGAACATCCGGCTGTCAACGGTTCTCTGTGGACAATGAAGGTGGAATGGATGCTCTATCTTTCGGTGCCTGTCGTAGCCTGGCTTCTTGCCCGTTTCCGCTCACGTCCGGGTTGGGTGATAGGGGGAATCTGTGTCCTTTCCATTATATACAGGCTATTGATGGTCTGGCTCTATGGGCATACAGGGAATGAACTGTATGATATGTTGGCCCGTCAGGTGTTCGGGCAGTTGTCCTACTTCTATGCAGGTGTATTTATCTATTTTTATCGCGAGCGTTTTATGAGGTTGCGTTATCCTGTGGCAATCTTCTCTCTAATCCTGTATCTTCTTCGTGGGGATATTCCTTACTTTGAATATTTCTTGGAGCCGTTTGTCGTTGCATCACTTGTTATTCTGGCATCGGTCATGGGTAATTGGGGACGTTGGCTGGATACTTTCCCCAATGTGTCGTATCAGATGTATCTGTTCCACTGTCCGTTGATTCAGTTGGGAGTCTGGTTTGGGTTGCCGGCTTTGGGCTTTTATCCCTGTGTGCTGATTATTTGTGCATTGACTTTCTTGTGTGCCCTTCTGTCATGGCATACTATAGACAAACGAGTGCTGAACCCAAGGCCCAGCACTCGTCATTCATAATGGTTATTTGATGATAATAATCTTTGTAGCAATACCCTCTTTTCCATTCTCGTCGGTCGCCAATACGTGATAAACTCCCGAGGCTACCAGTTTGCCCCGATCGTTCCGGCCGTTCCAGGTGTACATGCCGCCTACCGAGATGCCTTCATTGACAAGGCTTCCATAGGAGTCTGTGATTTTCACTTGGGAGTTGGCCATCAGACCTGTTATGCTGATATATCCTTGGAACTCGGGACGTACGGGATTGGGATAGGCCCGTACGAGGCTTTCTGAGAATGACTCCTGTGCTTGGGTAGCATCGCTTTGGTATGCAACCAGTCCTTTGTTGGTACCGATATAGACCAATCCGGTCTCGTCGTTCGTATAGATGCTCTGCACTTCGTCTGAGGGCAGGGGGCTGTTCTTGGTCGTGAAATGATGAATCTCTTCCAGACCGTCAGCAGAAAGCAAGAATACTCCGTTCTTTTCTGTCCCTATCCATTTTCGGTTGGCTCCGTCAATAGCCATGGATATGACGGTGGTTCCGGCCAACAGGTAATCGGCAAAATTTGTTCCGTCATTACGGGGAACTTTTATGTGTGTGATGGTGGCACTTCCTGATTGCTCCTTCAACAATTGGGCCGGATTGTTGAGCACCCAAGGACCGTCATCTGTGCCTATCCAGATGGCTCCCTCCTTGTCTTCAATGGCGCAATAGATTTGTGACACCTCTTTCTTGTCGCCATCCTGATTATAGAAGGTATTTATGTATGCAGTCTTGTCGTCTGCCGTATTTTCAAGAGTTCCGTTGTAGTCGAGGACATATAGTCCCGGAGTACTCCAGTTGGGACTGAAACACCACATCCATCCACGCTGGTCAAAGAAGGTGCCCCGCAATGTATATTTCTGATTAAAGTCATTGTGAGAAATGGAGATCCATTTCTTCTCTTTGGTATAGATGCTGATACCTTTCTCTGCTGCTCCGCACAGTATCCACAGGTTTCCCTCTGCATCATACTTCAATCCGTCAGGATAGATGACTTTCGGCTGTCCTTTTACAGATTGCACGGTACTGTTCTGAGGGGTGTATCTTTCTATGTATTCACCATTGAGGAACTCATAGACACCACCGACAGCACTATTTCCTCCCCAACCTGCTGTAGAGGCAAAGAGGTGGTTCTCGTCCATAGGATCTACGGCAATGGAGGTGACATCCATGAAATTTCCACCACCTTGGGTGGCTGGGGTCACATTGTCATAGGTGTGCCAGTTCCCGTTCTCGTCCAAGGTCTGTATGACTCCAGGATTGTAATATGGAGCCAGGAAAATACCTCCACCACATGTGTACAATTTCTCATTCTGTATAAACATGCGGTAGAAGAGGTTATACTTGGGAGCATTGATGCTGATGGGTGATACGGTTTGTATCAGTGTATTCTCCTCGAGCTTGTATCCGCTCAGGTTTTCGGTGGTGCTGGAAATCCAATAGGTACCATTTCCGTAGCAGATATGGCTGATGGCGGATTCTGTGTTGACAGCCCGATATTCGGAGGTACCCTTGAACAGGTATAACTTCCCGCTTGTTGTCACAGCTGCCAGTTCGTTGTTCAGTACGCTGCAGTGTCTGAATGTTCCTTTCAGCACAGCTTTTATGGTGCCGTCTTCAGGGTTGATGATGACAAGACCCTGATTGGGAGTAGTGGCATATAGGGTATTCTTGAACTCAATGAGGTTGTCAAAAGAGCCATTGCCCAACCGTTCCCAATTCTTCATGTCCAGCAGATTGCTTGCCAGAGTCCCCCGATACAATCCGTCATTCGGTATGGCTGCAAAGATGTGACGGCCTGTCACAATCGCGCTGCTTATTTTCTTGTTGAACCGGTATGTCACCTCGACTTCACGTTTGTGGATGTTTACGACAACGATTCCCAAGTCGGTGGACAGATATGCTTTTTGTCCGCTTACATTTATCCCATTCACTCTGCAGTCCGGTAGGTTGGCATTTTTCAGGTCGATGATGTTATATACCTCTTCCGTCTCATCCATCAAGTCAATGTTTCCATTGTCATAGACGATGAGCAGTTTCTTTTCTGAGGGGATGGATGTTATATGGCTAATGCTGATATCGCTGAGTTGGTTTACGATGTCATAAGTCAGGATGTCACCATCCTGTGGATTGTATGAAAAGAGTGACCCTTCTGACAAAGCATAGACTTTGTTGTTGAAGAACACACTGGTTGAGGCATGATTATATGCCATGAATGCTTGCCATTCGCCGATGGCAAGTTGGGCCAATGTCACAGTCGTGGTTAGTGTCAGGCAAAGCAGCAGGGTTAGTAGTCTTTTCATCTCTTTTCTTGATTGTTATTTTCCAACTATGGCGAAGTTTCAAATGAACTCGTGGTATCAATGAGCCGGTTTAAGGAACTCTACCAACTTCTCTACAGCGCGTGCACGGTGGCTGATACGATTTTTCACTTCGTCTCCCAAGCTGGCAAAAGAGTGGTCGTAACCTTCGGGGCGGAAGATGGGGTCATAGCCGAATCCGCCTTCTCCCTCACGCTCTTCCAAGATAGTTCCCTTTACCACACCTTCGAAAAGGTGTTCCTCTCCTCCTATTATTAACGCAATAACGGTGCGAAATTGTGCATGACGGTCATTTTTTCCATCTAATTCTTTCAGAAGCTTCTGCATGTTGGCTTCAGAATCATGTCCCGGACCAGCATAACGGGCAGAATAGACTCCTGGGGCTCCATCCAAGGCATCGACTTCCAGACCGGTGTCATCAGCAAAGCAATCCTGCCCGTAGTGCTCATAGATATAACGGGCTTTCATCAATGCGTTTCCTTCCAAGGTTTCGGCTGTTTCGGGAATATCGTCAGTGCAACCTATCTCTTTCAGACTTTTCAGTTCGATACTGTCTCCGAGGATAGCGCTTACCTCCTCCAATTTGTGTCGGTTGTTTGTTACAAAAATCATATCAGTTACAATTTAATAAGTGACTAGCTACTAGTGACGAGTTGACAAATACTTGTTAAAAAAGGCTCCTCTCCCTACCATTGCCGGGAAATATCGGTTTATTATCAGGATAGGAATGACAGACAAAAGGAGTACTGCCAATGTGATAAAGATATTGGCCGCATAATTCCCATTAAAGAAATCTGGGCCATACAAATGTGTGCAGACAATCTTAAAGACTCCAATGATATAATTCTGAATAGGCAGAATGATGATTGTGTTCTTTCCTATAAACTCTGCGAAAGAGTCTGCCGGATGGTAATGGGCAAGAGCCTTGCACAGTAGGATGTAAATGGGTAATAGCAGTAATCCACCTGTGATTTCAGTAAATGTCATTCCCCAACTGTTCTCGATGTGTTGGTGCAAAAACATGCATCCCATACCGACTATTGATGTCGATAAAGCCGTGAGCCAATACTTGCGGCCGGTAAGCTCTATTATCTGTTTTCGGAATAAATTGGGAATGGCATAAAATGGCATATGACGGAAAGCCCATGTCAGACTCCAAGGCAAGTCGTAGAGGTTGGTCAGGCAATTGAGGAAGGGCATTGACAGAACAATGGTAATGACCCAAAAATGTGGCAGATATTTTGTCAGTATATAATAAATGACCTGCATACTGAACAAGCAACAGAGGAACCAACAGGGAGCTATTACCGTCACAGGATTTCCCGTAACGAATTCCCACAAAGGGGTTAATGGATGAATAGCCAAATCCTCGGGGCCAGCCAAATCGCGCCCGATAAGGAGCCACAAGATATAGAAAATAAAAAAGAATGAAGCATAGGGGACTAACAGTTGGATGCTGCGATGACGGACAAAATCACGCAAAGTGGCATAACGCTCGGCTTTGAAAAGGAATCCTGCAATCAAAAAGAATGCAGGCATCCGCAACATCCCTATCACTTCTCCCCAATAACCATCAGGGCGTGGTGGAGTATGAAAGGAGATGACCAAACAGATGGATATCACCTTGGCATAGTCAATCCATGTGTATCTTTTCATTTTCTATCTACCTTGTAAATGGTAAATTGTACATGAATTTATTTTTTCTTGCTCTTTACTTTAATCTGGTCAAATCCTTCGCCATAGACACCCACCACGTTGCTTTGCGAAATGAAGGCATTGGGGTCTATGTCCTTCACCAGACGGAAAATGTGGATGGCCTCACTCTTCTTGGCCAATATGCAAAGCACCTTCATGGGCTGTTTGCTGTAAAAGCCTGTACCATCCAGTATGGTGACACCACGGTTCACTTCCGTTAAGACAGCTTCGCCAATCTCCTCGTACTTCTTGCTGAAGATAAGGAATTGCACACTCTGTCGGGCGCTGTTGACAATGTAGTCGATGGCCACACTGATGATGATGAGTGTGACAAAACCGAATACAACGCGGCGCCAATCCTCGAAAATGAAATAGCAGGAAGAGATGATGACAATGTCGCACACCATAATCATGCGACCGAAAGTGATGGTCTTGTACTTGTTGACAATGGCGGCGATGATGTCCGTACCACCCGTACTACCACCTACTATGAATACCACAGCAATACCTACTCCGCAGAATATGGAACCGATGACGCAAGCCATAAAGTCCTGTCCGGGACCGATAATTTGTAGCAGTTCGCCTGTTTCGGGGTTCTTCATCATCTCTTGGAATACATCCAGGAAGAATGTCAGTACCGATACAGAATAGATTGTCTTCAAGCAGAATTTCAATCCCAATATATAGAGGGCTACTGCCAGAAAGGCCGCATTGATGACGAAATAGGAAATTTGCATCTCAATGCCTGTGGCATAATATATGATGGCCGAGATACCTGTTACTCCTCCCGTGGTTACCTGATACGGCAACAGGAAAAGGGTCCATCCGAGTGCATAGGCCATCAAGCCCAAGGTTATCGTAATATAATCCTTGGCTTCTCGCCAAAGCTTCATATGGTTAATCATAGTTTGCTAATTTTGAAAGGTTCAAAGTTTAAGGTCCAACATGACAAGACTCTGTCAGAGGTCAATAACTTTAAACTTTGAACCTTAAAACCTAAAATTAAAGTACAATATTCACAATCTTTTTCGGTACGATGATGACCTTCTTCGGAGTCTTTCCTTCAATCCATTTCTGACTCTGCTCGTCAGCCATCACAGTACTTTCGATGGTTGCATTATCGGCATCTGCAGGGAAGTCCAATGTGAAACGTGCCTTACCGTTGAAAGAGATGGTATATTTTACGGTATCCTCTACAAGGTATGATTCATTGTACTCCGGCCACTTGGCATCGCAGACACTGGTAACTGGCAGCTCGTCACTATGCAGCATTTCCCAAAGTTCTTCGGCCAAATGGGGAGCAAAAGGCGCAATCAGCGTGGTCAACAGACGCAGAACCTCTGTAGAACGACACTTCAATTGGGTCAGTTCGTTGACACAAATCATGAAGGCACTGATGCTGGTGTTGTATGAGAAGGTCTCGATATCACCAGTTACCTTCTTGATGAGTTTGTGGATGCACTTCAACTCCTCTTTTGTCGCGGGGACATCGGTGGGCAGATATTCATCCGTACGGCTGTAGAACAATCCCCACAACTTCTTCAAGAAGCGGTGTACACCATCGATTCCGTTAGTGTCCCATGGTTTGCTCTGTTCTACAGGTCCCAAGAACATCTCGTACATACGCAAAGTGTCGGCACCGTATTTCTCTACAATCATGTCGGGGTTCACCACGTTGAACATCGATTTTGACATCTTCTCTACGGCCCAACCGCAGATATATTTGCCATCCTCAAGGATGAACTCTGCATCGTTATATTCAGGACGCCATGCCTTGAAAGCTTCCACATCCAACACATCGGCACTCACAATGTTCACATCGACATGCAGGGGTGTCACATCATACTGGCCCTTCAGACCATGGCTGACAAAGGTGTTGGTATCCTTGATACGATATACGAAGTTGCTTCGTCCCTGAATCATTCCTTGGTTCACCAGTTTCTGGAATGGCTCATCCTTCATGCTGACTCCCAAGTCATAGAGAAACTTGTTCCAGAAACGGCTGTAGATAAGGTGTCCTGTAGCATGTTCGGTACCACCTACATAAAGGTCCACATTCTGCCAGTAGCCTGCAGCCTCCCGGCTCAGCAATGCGCTGTCATTCTGCGGGTCCATATAGCGCAAATAGTAGGCGCTTGAACCGGCAAAGCCTGGCATTGTATTCAGTTCCAAGGGGAATACATTCACATTGTCAATGAGGGCATTGTCCACCACTTCGCCTTTCTGTACATCCCAGGCCCACTTGGCCGCATTGCCCAACGGTGGTTCGCCTGTCTCGGTAGGCAGGAACTTGCTCACCTCGGGGAGTTCCAAAGGAAGTTTGCTACTATCAATCATGTAGGGCATACCATCCTTGTAATATACAGGGAACGGTTCGCCCCAATAGCGCTGGCGGCTGAAGATGGCATCGCGAAGACGGAAGTTCACCTTTACGCGGCCAAGTCCGTGCTCTTTCACATATTTCTTGGTGGCGGCGATGGCCTCTTTGATGGTAAGTCCGTTGAGCACGAGGTCACAATAAGGGGTTACGCCCTCTTTCGGACTGTTTGTCACGATACCCTCTTTGGCATCAAAACTTTCTTCGCTCACATCGCATCCCTCAACCAATGGGATGATGGGCAAGCCAAAGTGCTTGGCAAAAGCATAGTCACGGCTGTCGTGGGCAGGTACGGCCATGATGGCACCTGTTCCGTATCCGGCCAATACATAGTCACTAATCCAGATGGGCACAGCCTCACCGGTGAAGGGGTTGATGGCATACGAGCCACTGAATACACCTGTCACCTTGCGGTCGGCGATACGTTCGCGCTCGGTACGCTTCTTGGTGCGGTCAAGGTAAGCCTCTACCTCCTCTTTCTGCTCCGCAGTTGTCAGTTGGGCAACCAACTCACTTTCGGGTGCCAACACCATGAAGGTGACGCCGAACATGGTATCTGCACGGGTGGTGAAGATGGTGAATTCCATGTCTGAGTCTTTCACGCGGAATTGTACCTCGGCGCCCTCTGAACGGCCAATCCAGTTCTTCTGAGTCTCCTTCAGTGACTCTGTCCAGTCTATCTTGTCCAATCCGTCAAGCAGACGTTGTGCATAGGCGCTTACACGCAAGCACCATTGGCGCATCTTCTTCTGCACTACGGGGAATCCGCCGCGTTCAGATACACCGTCCACCACCTCGTCGTTGGCCAATACTGTACCTAAGGCCGGGCACCAGTTTACCATAGTTTCGCCTAGATAAGCGATGCGGTAGTTCATCAATGTCTCTTGCTGCTCCTTCTCTGTCATGGCATTCCAGTCATCGGCGGTGAAACTTAATTCTTCACTTTGAGCCACGTCCAGTCCCTCAGTACCCTTTTGGGCAAAGTGTTCCACCAGTTTGCTGATGGGTTGTGCCTTCTGGCAAGAGTTGCAATAGAAACTGCCGAACATCTGTTGGAAGGCCCATTGGGTCCAATGGTAGTATCCCGGTTCGCAGGTACGCACTTCGCGATCCCAATCGAATGAGAAACCTATCTTGTCCAACTGCTCGCGGTAACGGTTGATGTTTGCTTCTGTGGTGACGGCCGGGTGTTGTCCGGTCTGTATGGCATATTGTTCTGCCGGCAATCCGTACGCGTCATATCCCATGGGGTTCAGCACGTTGAATCCCTGTTGGCGTTTGTATCGTGCATAAATGTCACTGGCAATGTAGCCCAGCGGATGGCCCACGTGCAGTCCGGCCCCTGATGGATAGGGGAACATATTCAGTACATAGAATTTCTTTTTGGTGTCATCTTCAGCAACTTTATAGGTCTTCTGCTCCACCCATCGTTGTTGCCATTTCTTCTCAATCTCTCTGAAATTATATTCCATAGCGGATATCTTTAATGTATTTATTATGTGATTATACCTTATTATATAATATATTGGGTGCAAAGATAGTGCAAGCCGAGAGAAGAACAAAACAAATTCGTTTGTTTTTTCTTCCGAGGCGCCGCCTATCTTGGCGAAGCAAAGTGTGCAAGCCGAGAGAAGAACAAAACAAATTCGTTTGTTTTTTCTTCCGAGGCGCCTTTCCTGATGATTTGATGCAAGTCAAAAAAAAGAGTCTTTTTGGCCATAAAACATGTTTACGCTTGGCCGGATAGATAAAAAGCCCTTATCTTTGCACCGTGTTTCTGAGGAGACATTAGGATAACAACAATAAGAAGGCATACTGCTTGTAATGGGCAGTTGCTGAAAATGTAATTATTGGTATTAATTTAAGGTAAAAAGATTATGAGTATTTTGACAACTTTCATCGTGGCAATAGTGCTTACTGCGGTGATTGCGAGCAATGCTTCTGTGTTGAAGTAAGCTTGATTAGGAAAGATTGTTAGAAAAAGATTGTTTATGTTTGCAATGGAGGGAGTGTGTGATACAGTTCCTCCATTTTTTCTTTCAACCTAATCCGTATCGTTCTTATTTGATGGGTATTTGTTCAAGGGCGTGGTTTGGCCAGTTCTTCTGTGGTACGTCCTTCGTATTTGCAAATAGCTGCCCGGTATTCATCAGGCATCTGCATGGGGGCTTGGGTCTTCAGGTCATATACAACCATCACTGTCCGGCATTCACATTTTACCTCTTTGCTCTTGGCATCGACAGCGCGTTGGAGCAAAGTAAAACTTTTGTTGCCTATTTCGATAGTAGCAGTTTCAATATTGATATTGTCCATAAAATAGACTGGACTCATGAAATTGGCATTGATGCTGGCCACTACGATACCTACTTCATTCCATTTCATGCGGCCGTCAAGAACCTCTTTGACATAGGTGGTCTTGGCAAGATCGTACAAAGAAAAATAGACAGAGTTGTTTACATGTCCGAACTGGTCCACATCGCTGAATCTGATTTGTGCAGGCATCGAATGTCTGAATGTCACTTCTGTTGTTATCATATCGTTATGTATTTTGTTTCTTAAGTGTGGTTAATTAAAAAGCCCTCTAAATCGATTCGATTTAAAGGGCTTGTGGTTTGTACTCGAAGCGGGACTTGAACCCGCACAGCCGCAATGGCCAAGGGATTTTAAGTCCCTCGTGTCTACCGATTCCACCATTCGAGCATCCTTTGTGGAGGGAAGAGCGGAAAACGAGGCTCGAACTCGCGACCCCAACCTTGGCAAGGTTGTGCTCTACCAACTGAGCTATTTCCGCATAAATGAGGGTTGCTTCTCAAATTCGGCTGCAAAGATAGGGCAAAATCTGAATCCTACAAAGTTTTTTAGGACTTTTTTATACCGTTAATGTAAGAGAAAGGCTTTCGTCAGGCTTGAAAATGGATGAGGGAAGATTCAGTTTCTGACCGTCAAACTGTTTACTGCGTTGGTGTTGGAGGTATAAACGGTGTAAGTCTTCAACCGTTTTTTTCCTTCGCCTTGTTTAGGGAATCCTGTATCAAGGTCATAAATGGTGCCGCATTTGGGACATTTGGCCTCACGGCTTGTATTGATGTTGAGCCGAGAGATGACCAACTCTTTCGCCTCTACCGGACAGGCGCGGTCATAAGCAACATATTGGCTGCTGACATCCATATTGATGGTCGGATAACCTAAAATAAGACCACCAAAACCTAAGAATACTCCTTGCTTGCCGTCTGTGTATGAAGGTATTCCAGGGAATTCCACTACGTAGGAGGAACCTTTCTTGGTAACAGTGAGGAATTGTCCGGGAGTAGTGATGAAACTATAAGGAGAATGCTTCAGACTGCATGTAAAGCGAACCTCTGTACGGGGAAAATCGTCGTAAGCATCTTCGCATGATAGCATGGAGAAAAAGAGGACAGTCAAAAGGCCAAGGAATTTCAGGGGATATAAAGACACAGAAACACAGAACTTTTTTGATTTCTGTGTCTCTGTGTTTCTGTGTTCTGTATGTTTTCTTCTCATCCTAAAATCCTGTCAATGGTTTCCAACTCTTCCAACGTGAAATCCATGCGGTTTATTGTCTGCAAGTTGTCATTTAACTGTCGGACAGAGCTGGCGCCGATAATGACAGAAGTCACTCGTTCATCGCGCAGTACCCATGCTAATGCCATTTGTGCGAGAGTTTGTCCGCGCTGGATAGCCATGTCGTTCAGCTGGCGGATGATGGCTAACTTTTCTGGTGTTATTTGTTCTGCTTTTAGGAATACTCCACGTGTGGCACGTGAATGTTCAGGGATCCCATTGAGGTATTTGTTGGTAAGCAACCCTTGTGCCAAAGGCGAGAAGGCAATGAAACCTGACCCCTCTTGTGCGGCCAGTGCGATGTTCTCCTGCTCGGGTGTACGCTCGAACATGCTGTATCGGTACTGGCTGATGAGACAGGGCACCCCTGCTGCACGTAGTAGGTCGTACATTTGTTTGGCTTGTGTGGGCGGATATTTTGAGATGCCCACATAGAGCGCCTTTCCGGCACGCACCATGTCGATAAGTGCCTGGGCTGTCTCCTCTACAGGAGTAAAACCGTCATAACGGTGGGAGTAAAAGATGTCGAAATACTCCAATCCTGTACGTTTCAGACTTTGGTCAAGGCTGGCCATCAGGTTCTTGCGCGACGAACCGTCACCATATGGGCCTGGCCACATCAAGTGTCCGGCTTTGGAGGATACGATAATCTCGTCACGATGGGCACTCAGGTGTTCGCGGAAGATGCGCCCGAAGTTCACTTCGGCTGAGCCGGGCGAGGGACCATAGTTGTTGGCCAGGTCAAAATGGGTGATGCCATTATCGAAGGCACACAATATCATGTCTGTAGCTACGCTGAAGTCGTCAACGTCGCCAAAGTTATGCCATAGCCCCAATGATAGGCGGGGAAGTAGCAGTCCGCTCTGTCCGCAACGGGCATACTTCATCCGCTCGTAACGGTCGGGAGAAGGTTGGTAATTCATTTCTCAATTATTTAGGGGTTAATTATTCCTGTCTGCAAAAACACGTTTCCTTCAAATAAGTGGCCAATAATGGGACTCCTTTTTTGATCTTAAATTTATCCGTTTTAATCCGTGCCTAAAATCCCTGTGTTTTATTTGCCAGTAGCCAGCAATTCCTTCTCAGCGTTCTCTACAGCATCGAAATTGAAGCCGGTGATGACTTGGTTCATCAGTGCTTCGATGTGGTCGTTGCAGAGGTTGCCGATGCTGCCTGCATGAGTGTGGTGCACCTGCTTGTTGTGGGCGAAGTGACCTGCCTCGATGTCGAGTCCCACTTTCTTGTAGGCATCGCGGAAGGGCATACCGTCAGCGGCTAGGCGATTCACTTCCTCTACACTGAACATGTAGAGGTAGCGGTCATCATCGAGGATGTGCTCATTCACTTTGATGCGGTTGATGATGTAGGCTGTCATGCGTAAGCAGTCCTTCAGCTCTTCGAAAGCTGGGAGGAAAATCTCCTTAATAATCTGCAGGTCGCGGAAGTATCCTGAAGGGAGGTTGTTGGCTATCATCATAATCTGTCCGGGGAGGCTCTGAATCTTGTTGCACTTGGCGCGTGTCAGTTCGAATACATCGGGGTTCTTCTTGTGAGGCATGATGCTGGACCCTGTGGTACATTCATCGGGAAGCTTCACGAATCCGAAGTTCTGGCTGTTGAACATGCAGGCATCGAAGGCCAACTTGCCGATGGTGCCAGCTATGGAGGCGAGGGCAAAGGCCACGTTGCGTTCCATCTTACCACGTCCCATCTGGGCATACACTACGTTGTAGTTCATGGATTCGAAGCCAAGGAGACGGGTGGTCATCTCGCGGTCGAGGGGAAATGACGAACCGTATCCGGCAGCTGAACCGAGGGGATTGCGGTTGCACATGCGATAAGCTGCCTGCAGGAAGGTGAGGTCGTCCACCAAGCTCTCGGCATATGCTCCAAACCACAGGCCGAAGGATGAGGGCATGGCTATCTGCAGATGGGTGTAGCCAGGCATCAGCACTTCCTTGTAGCGGTTGCTCTGTGCGATGAGTTCCTTGAAGAGAATCTCTACTTCTTCGGTGATTTCGCGTAATTGTGCACGGGTAAAAAGCTTGAGGTCGAGCAATACCTGGTCGTTGCGCGAACGTCCGCTATGTATCTTCTTGCCTACATCACCTAATTTGCGGGTGAGCATGAGTTCCACTTGTGAGTGTACATCCTCCACACCCTCTTCAATAACAAATTCGCCACGTTCGGCAATGGCATGGATGTTCTTCAATTCGGCCAACAGTATCTTCAGTTCATCGGCTGTCAGTAGTCCGATGCTTTCCAGCATGGTGATGTGAGCCATTGAACCAAGTACGTCATGCTTGGCCAGATAGAGGTCCATCTCGCGGTCGCGACCAACGGTGAACCGTTCAATCTCTTCGTTTACCTGTACGTTCTTTTCCCAGAGTTTTTGAGCCATGTTTTTTTAATGTGCTAATGTATTAATGTGCCAATATGCTAATGTGATTAATGTGTTAATGTTCCTAAGGCTTATTAGCTGGCACATTAACATATTAATAAGGTATTTGTGCAATCATATCTGCCATTTTTTCTAGCCCCTCCTGTAAGGGCTTGGACACCATGCCTTTGATGAAAGGGTTCAGCTCAGCTTTGACAGTCAACTTCATCTTGCATTGTGTCTCATCGATAGCCACCAATTGAATCCACAGGTTGAAGGGGAGTGGTGAGCTGGCTGTTTCAAACTTTACCAATTTGCACGGTTCGCGTTCAATGATACGCAGGCAAACATTACCCATAGGCGAAACTGTGAAGTTGATAGAGTCTGCATCAAATGCAAAATTTTGAATCTTATCCTGAGGGATACGGTCTTTTACCCCTTCCAGGTTATTGAGGTCCGAGATCTTTGAGTAAACCGCCTCCTGACTGAAGGGGATTACCTTGATACTACTTTCAAATGTCGTCACAACTATATTATATTTACAATTTACGAATTACGGTTATATACAAAAATACAAAGTACAATCCATTTGTATGAAACTATTGAATTGTACTTTGTAAATGATAAATTGTACATTTACTTTATCCTTCCCAGTGTGCAGGATCTTTTCTCCAAGCGTTCAGCACAGGGATATCCTCTTCGCTGATGTATCCTGTCTTCAGTGCCACTTCGAGTACAGCTTCGTAGTTGGTCAGTGTTATTAACTTCACCTTCGCATTCTTGAAAGCTTCGATGGCTACGGGGAATCCGTATGTGTATGATGCTACCATACCAATAACTTCACATCCGTCGCGGCGGATAGCCTCAACAGCTTTAAGGCTGCTGCCACCTGTTGAAATCAGGTCTTCGATAACTACCACCTTCATTCCCGGACGGAGCTCACCTTCAATGAGGTTCTCCAAACCGTGATCTTTTGGAGTAGAACGTACATAAACAAATGGCAGGTTCAATGCATCTGCTACCAAAGCTCCTTGTGGAATGGCGCCTGTTGCTACACCGGCAATGGCATCTACTTCACCGAATTGTTCCTGAACAAGGCGGGCAATTTCTAACTTTACGAAATTTCGCAATGCGGGGTAAGACAAAGTCTTGCGATTGTCACAATAGAACGGTGACTTCCATCCTGATGCCCAAGTGAAAGGGTTATCGGGTTGCAGTTTGATAGCCTTGACTTTCAAGAGTTTTTCGGCAAAAAGCTTCTCTAATGTTTTCATAAATTGATTATACTTAAAGGATATATGGTGCAAAAATAGAGAAAGAAGTTGGATTCACAAAATAAACAATTGATTTTCTTCATAAATCCTATAGGGTAGCAGTCACTATCCGGTCATTTCCCGAAATGTCAGGATACAGTTCCACTTGGCGGAATCCTTTGGAGGTGATGAGCTCGACGGTCTCTTTTCCATGTTCCCTGTTGATTTCAAAATACAGTCTGCCTCCCTTCTTGAGCAGGCCACCAATAGCCTGTTCCACGATGGTGCGGTAGAACAGCAGTGGGTCTTCATCGGGGACGAAGAGTGCCAGATGGGGCTCCCAGTCAAGTACATTGTGTTCCATGGATGCTCGTTCACCATTTTTTATGTAGGGTGGATTGCTGACAATGAGGTCGAATCCTTCTGTCGGTATGGAGTTCCAGTCGATGGGGCAGAGGATATCATGTAGGATGAAGTGTACATGAGTGCCGTGTTTCCTGTTGTTGCTCTGGGCCACCTCCAGTGCTTGGCGAGAGATGTCCCATGATTCGATATGGCTCTCTTTCCAGTGTCGGGCGAGTGTGATGGGGATGCATCCGCTGCCGCTTCCTATGTCCAGTACCCGTGCCGGTGGGGCTGGGCATTGGGAAAGTATCCGTTCTATCAGTTCTTCTGTCTCGGGACGTGGAATAAGGACATCTGGAGTAACCAGAAAGTCCTCTCCGTAGAAGCGTGCTTTCCCCAAGATATACTGCACAGGCTCACTATTGCACAAGCGTACGATAATATTTTTCAATTTTTGCTCGTCATCTTCTGATAAATGTATATCTTTGCCCATGTAAATATCCGTTTGGCTGATACCAAAGAGTTCGTCCAATACAAGGAGGATAATGGATGTGGCTTCCCTTTGGGAGTAATGTTCCTGAAGCTCGGTGCGCAGTGTGCTGATGATGTTGGGCATGTCGGATAATAATATGATGTGCAAAGATAAACCAATAAAAAGAATAAACCATGAGTGAAGATGAAAAATATATGGCCAGATGCATCCAATTGGCCCGATGTGGAAGGGTTCATGCCGCTCCCAACCCCATGGTGGGTGCTGTGATTGTGTGCGATGGGCGCATTATCGGTGAAGGCTTTCATATACGGTGCGGTACAGCTCATGCCGAGGTTAATGCCATATCATCTGTCTCTCCTGAGGATGAACCGTTGTTGGTCCGTTCCACCATCTATGTCAGTTTGGAACCTTGTTCTCATCATGGCAAGACTCCTCCGTGTGCCGATCTGATTATCCGTAAAGGGATACCACGTGTGGTTATAGGGTGTATAGACCCTTTTTCGGAAGTGTCGGGTAGGGGAGTTGAGAAACTTCGTCGTGCGGGGATAGAGGTCGTAGTGGGCGTACTTGAGAAAGAGTGTCGCGAGCTGAATCGCCGATTTATGACATCTCACTTATTGAAACGGCCATATGTGATTCTCAAATGGGCTCAATCTGTCGACGGATTCATTGATCGTTTACGTTCATCAGCTGATGAGCCACCGGTATGTTTTTCCAATGAACAGACCCGTATGTTGACACATCGTTTGAGGGCAGGTGTGCAAGCTATATTGGTAGGGCGTCGTACGGCCTTGTTGGACAATCCCTCTTTGACGGTACGCCATTGGGTGGGGGAGTCTCCCATCAGATTGGTTATTGACCGCCATCGGACATTGCCTTCGTCTTTACATCTGTTTGACGGTTCTGTTCCGACCATTGTCTTTACAGAAGTAGCTTCTCCCGTCTCCCAGCATGCTGCTGTGGAGTATGTGGTGTTGGACTTCTCGGAAGATATTCTGCCCCAATTGTTGTCGGTATTGTATGCTCGCCATATCCAGTCAGTCCTTGTGGAGGGTGGTGCCACTCTGTTACAGAGTTTTATTGATGCCTCAGCATGGGATGAAGCCTATGTGGAATGTGCTCCAATTTCTTTGACAGAAGGAGTCGGTGCTCCTTCTCTGCCCATGGAGGCATTGGTCAGTAGAGAGGAGTATGCAGGCAATGGGCGGGCTTTTTATAGGAGGAAGATTTAGGGACGTTTTGCTGTTCTACTTTGATACAGCATGCGTTTTATGTGATAAAACTATGCGTCTTGTATCATAAGAACATGCACTTTTATACCTCTTCACAGTTGTGAAGACATTTCTTGACGGATGTGAAGAGATCTCTTGACAGGTGTGAAGATATCTCTTCACATCTGTGAAAAGATTCTGTATCCAGTGCTTTTAATGCAAATAGGATGTGCTTGCTCTGTATGTTAGCGTGGGGATAGTTCCAGTGACTTCGTTATTAGACACACATTATATCAACAATTGCAGGGGAAATGTGGCAAATAGTTTGCTCATAGCATACAAATTAGGCACGGACTCCCATTCAAAGAGCCGTGCCTGATTTTTTCTTATTGAAATGTGCGGACGAAAAATTTATGAAACTTATTCTTCTACCTGACTGTTTCCATACTCCATTTCGCCTTGGACAACAAACAGCAGTTCTTCTTCTGTAAACTTTGCCATATTGTCTTTTTCTGCTTCGGCCATCACATATTTCACTATCTCTTCCTGATCAATATTGATGTAGCCTTCCTCGTCGGGTTCGCAGTCCAGACAGCCGCTGGTACAGTAGTAGTCAACTATCAGGTCCAAAAGGTAATACAAATCCTCGTCGGTGAACTTCTCTTTCAGTTCTTGTGGCAGATAGTTCTTTATAAATTCGATGGTTCTTGCATCATCTTCAGCAATATCCATAAAAAGTTCGTCTTCAGTACTCATAATTATATCGGATAGAAGGTTTGTCTGAATAGTTTTTACAATAATGCTTTTAGCTTCTCTTCGAAAGCTGATTTGGGAGCAGCGCCAACCTGTTTGTCAACAACCTCTCCATTCTTAATAAACAGTACGGTGGGGATGTTGCGAACACCGAAACGTGAGGTCAGGTCGTCGTTGTCGTCAACATCGCATTTGCCTACGATTACCTGTCCTTCGTATTCTGTTGCCAGTGCTTCAATGTCTGGAGCAATTTTCTTGCAGGGGCCACACCATGTTGCCCAAAAGTCTAAAACGATAGGTTTCCCTTGTGCAACTAACTCTTCGTAGTTGCTGTCTGTGATTTCTAATGCCATAGTTCTTATATATTATAAAGGTTATACATATTTCGTGGACAAAGATAGTACAAGGCTGGCGAAGAACAAAATAAAACCCTATTTATTTTCTTGACAAAATGCTGTCAGTCTTGTGAGACAGAGCTTTAGGTTTGTTTTTGGTCAGTTGATATGGAACTCCATAGTCTCTTGTCCTTTCAAATAGTTGATAAGTTCTTTGCTCACGGACACTTTCATTTTCTTGGATACGAGATTGGCCTGCGCCATGTGTTCCGGGTCCTTTATCTGGAAATGCAGTTCGGCATTCCCTGGATTGTCCAGTATGAGTGAGCTCAGTTCGGCCAACACTTCATTGTTCAGGGTATCGAGCCTGGTGCTGATGGTCAGTTTCTCAATCATCTTGTCCTTGACATTGGGTAACAGCTCGATTTTGTTTATCTTGGCTTCCAGTTCATCCTGTCTCCATTGCTTGGGTTGTACCTTGGCCCTGATGAATAGGAACAGACCTTGGCGCATGTATTTGCCCCAGTCTATCCAGTCTTGTCCGAACAAAGGGAATTCGGCAGAACCGGAATAGTCCTCAACTTTAGCAATGCCATAGGGATTCCCCTTTTTGGTATATCCCTCCCGCACAGCGGTCACGATGCCTCCCAATGTGATATCCTGATTGGCCAGTGGGGTCAGGTCCTTGTTCAGGCTGTCCATGTGTGTGGTACAAACATGTTCCAGTATGACAGAGAACTCGTCCAAAGGATGGGCAGAGAGGTAGATACCTACCAACTCACGCTCCTTGTCCAACCGCTCCAAGTCGCTCCACGACTCAGCTGCGGGTATATCCGGTGTGGCAATCTCTACGGCGTCAAATCCTCCAAACAGGCTGTTGGCAGCTTCCGCTTTGTCTGTCTGATAACGGTTGCCGTATCGGATCAATTGGTCGCAGAAGGTCTCGTTCTTTGCATTGGCAGCGAAGAACTGTTCGCGAGTGATTTCGGGGAAACAGTCGAAAGCTCCTGCTAAAGCCAAACATTCCATATTCTTCCTGTTGCAGGCAGAGAGATTCACCCGCTGTACGAAATCAAAGATGTTTTTATAAGGTCCATTTTGAGTACGCTCTTCGATGATGGCCGCTACGGCATTCTCGCCCACACCTTTGACGGCTCCCATGCCGAATCGGATATCTCCTGCTGCATTCACAGCAAACTTCAGGTTACTCTCGTTCACATCAGGTCCTAAGGTCTGTATGCCCATGGCCTTGCACTCGTCCATCAGTTTGGTGATTTCAGTGATGTTGCTGATGTTACGGCTCATGGTGGCGGCCATGTACTGGCTCGGGTAGTTTGCCTTCAGCCATGCCGTCTGATAAGCCACCCATGAGTAGCAGGTAGCATGGCTCTTATTGAAAGCGTAAGAAGCAAACTTCTCCCAGTCACCCCATATCTTTTCCAATACCTTGGGGTCGTGTCCGTTCTTCTGTCCGCCTTTGATAAATTTGGGCTTCATCTGGTCCAACTTGTCGCGCAGTTTCTTACCCATCGCCTTACGCAAGGCATCGCTCTCGCCTCGGGTGAAGTCTGCCAACAGGCGGGACAGGAGCATCACCTGCTCCTGATACACGGTGATACCATACGTGTCTTTGAGGTATTTCTCCATGATGGGGATATCATACTCGATGGGCTTGCGGCCATGTTTGCGGTCGATGAAGTCGGGGATATAGTCCATAGGCCCCGGACGGTATAGAGCATTCATGGCGATGAGATCCTCAAAGGTGGATGGCTGTAATTCGCGCAGGTATTTCTGCATACCGGCCGATTCGAACTGGAATGTGCCGACAGTCTTTCCTTCGCTGTACAGTTTGTAGGTGGCAGGGTCCTTGATATCGATGGAGTCAATGTCTATCTCCTGTCCCAAGCTGAGTCGTATGTTCTCTACTGCCTCCTTGATGATGGAGAGGGTCTTGAGTCCCAAGAAGTCCATCTTGATGAGGCCTGTATCCTCGATTACACTTCCTTCGTATTGGGTGACCAGCATCTTCTCGCCAGTCTCTTTATCCTCGGCTGTACTTACAGGGACCCAGTCGGTGATATCGTCGCGGCAAATGATAGTACCGCATGCATGTACACCTGTGCCGCGTACGTTGCCCTCCAACATCTTGGCATACTTGATGGTGTCGTGCAATATGGGGTTAGGAGAAGCTTCGGCCTCCTGCAACTCGGGCACGTAGGCGATGGCATTCGGCAGGTTCAGTTTTTTGTCAGGGATGCGGTCGGGCACCAGTTTGCAAAGACGGTTGGACTCGTCCAATGGGAGTTTTTGGACACGTGCCACATCCTTGATGGCCATTTTGGTGGCCATGGTGCCATAGGTAATGATGTGTGCTACCTTCTCGGCTCCGTATTTCTCTGTCACCCAGCGCAAGACTTCTCCTCGGCCGTCATCATCGAAATCCACATCAATATCTGGTAAGGAGATTCGGTCGGGATTCAAGAAGCGCTCGAACAGCAGGTCGTAGGCGATGGGGTCAATCTTGGTGATGCCTAAACAGTAGGCAACGGCAGAACCTGCTGCGGAACCACGTCCAGGGCCTACAGAGACTCCCAGCTCACTTCTTGCTGCTCCGATGAAGTCCTGTACGATGAGGAAGTAGCCGGGGAAACCCATAGTCTTCATGATGTGCAACTCGAAGTTCAATCGCTCTTTGACCTCCTCGTTCAGTGGGTCTCCATACAGTTTCTTTGCTCCTATCATGGTCAGCTCACGCAGATAGTCAGCCTCTAATTTGATGCGGTACAGTTTGTCGTATCCACCCAATTTTTTTATCTTGTCTTTGGCGGCTTCTTCGCTTAGCACTACATTGCCATTCTCATCGCGGGTAAACTCATTGAACAGATCCTCCTCTGTCAGAGTCTGGCGGTATCCCTCCTCTGTTCCGAACTCTTCGGGAATGACAAAGTTGGGCATAATGGGAGCATGGTCTATGCTGTAAAACTCTACCTGGTCGCAGATGTCACATGTGTTGCTCAGAGCATCGGGGACATCGGCAAACAATTCGTTCATCTCTTCGCGTGTCTTGAACCACTCCTGCTTGCTGTAAAGCATGCGGTTGGGGTCGTCCAAATCTTTGCTGGTGCTGAGGCAGATGAGCCGGTCGTGTGCTTCGGCGTTCTCCTCTTCGACGAAATGCACGTCGTTGGTACATACCAATTTGACATTGTATTTCTTGCTGAGCTCAATCAACTTCTCGTTGACCTGTAGCTGCAGTCCGTATGTCTCATGGTTGGCACGTGGAACAGATGCTTTGTGAAGCTGTAACTCTAGATAATAGTTCTCGCCAAAAGTTTGCTTGTACCATTGTATGGCTTCTTCGGCATCGTTTATGCGGTCAGCCAATATCTTCCTTGGTATTTCACCACCTAGGCAGGCGCTGCATACAATGAGGCCTTCCCGGTACTTCTCCAATTCGACCCTGTCTGTACGGGGGCGGTTATAGTAACCTTCAGTCCATGCTTTTGATACCAACTTTATCAGGTTGTGGTATCCTTTCTCATTCTTGGCCAATACCACCAAGTGGTATCCGCCCTGATCCTCTTTGCCTTCTTTGTTTTGCATCCGTCGGCGTGCCACATACATCTCGCATCCGATGATAGGTTTGAAGAGTTTCTTCTGTGTCTCGACCATCTTTTGCCGACAGTCTGCCAGCTCCGCTTCGGCATTGTCCCATTCTTCGCCTGCATCTGCTCCATTCTCTAAAGCAGAAATACGTTTTTTCAGGTTTTTGATGGTATCGTTCGTACCCCCGTTCTTCTTCTTTACATAGTTGAAGAACTCCTTGATACCAAACATGTTACCGTGGTCTGTTACAGCCATGCCACGCATGCCGTTGGCTATCGCCTTATCTACAAGGCGGGCAATGCTGGCCTGACCGTCCAAAATGGAATATTGCGTGTGGACGTGTAAATGGACAAAATCTTGCATCTTTATAGAAACTTTGCTGAATGAGTGCATAAAGGTAGCTCTTTTTTGCCAAATAGTATTTAGGGTAAGGTCAAAAAGTTCTTTGGAAGCTTGTTTTTTCATCTTTTTCCTATCTTGTTATTAAATAGGCCTGTTTTTATTTGCATATTTTAAGACAATAGTTTACCTTTGCACGGTAAAATATATACTGTGATAGACAATGAAGCGACTTAAAAAGCTAAAAAGAATCAGAATACACCATGAAGGTACCGACACACTTATCATAAGTGCTATTTTGTTGGCGGCCCTCAGTGCGGTGACCTATTATTACATCAATCCCAAATGGCCTTTTTTGGTAGTAGCGGCAGCAAGTGTTGTCGTTTGGTTATTGCTTCTCAACTTTTTCCGGTGTCCTATTAGACTGTTCAAGGGTGATACCAAGCAGGTTGTTGTGGCTCCGGCAGATGGCAGGATTGTCTGCATAGAAGAAGTTGATGAACATGAGTATTTTCATGACCGCCGTTTGCTGATCAGCATATTCATGAGCCCCCTGAATGTACATGCCAATTGGTATCCGGTTGATGGTACGGTCAAAAAAGTGGCTCATCAGAACGGACGTTTCCAAGCGGCTTATCTTCCCAAGTCCAGTACAGAAAATGAACGCTCGATGGTTGTCATAGAGACTCCTGAAGGTGTGGAGGTTATGGCTCGTCAGATAGCAGGAGCCATGGCCCGTCGCATTGTCACCTATGCGGAGGCAGGAGAGGATTGTTACATTGACGAGCACATGGGATTCATCAAATTCGGTTCTCGCGTGGATGTATATTTGCCAATAGGTACTGAGGTTCTTGTCTCCATGGAAGAGAAAACTGTGGGTAATGAAACTGTCATTGCGCACCTTAAGTAATCCTAATAAAAGACTTTGAACAATGGCCAATTGCATTACCCGTCATATTCCGAACACTGTGACATGTTGCAACCTCTTTTCAGGGTGCATAGCTGCAGTGATGGCCTTTCAGGCAAACTATGAGGCCGCTATTGCCTTTATCCTCTTGGGGGCTGTATTTGATTTCTTTGACGGGATGTTAGCCCGCTTGCTTGATGCCCGTTCTCCTATTGGAAAGGATTTGGACTCGCTGGCAGACTGCGTCAGTTTTGGTTTTGCCCCTTCCCTCATCGTGTACTCCCTGTTGAAGGAGGCGCATGTACCAGAATTTTTACTTCCTGTATCAGACAGTCTTCCCTATGCGGCATTCTTAATTGCTGTATTCTCAGCGTTGCGTTTGGCCAAGTTCAATATCGACACCCGGCAAACTTCTTCGTTCATAGGTGTACCTACACCTGCCAATGCCCTTTTTTGGGGTTCGTTGGTTGTCGGTGCTCATGATTTCCTTATTTCAGATGGTTGTGGTGCTCTTGGCATTGTGGCATTGGTCATTCTTACTTCTTGGTTGTTGGTGGCTGAGATTCCTATGTTCTCCCTCAAGTTTAAGAATTTGACATGGGCCGATAATAAGGTGCGTTTCATATTCTTGCTGGTGTGCATTCCTCTGGTCATTCTCCTTGGTGTAGGGTGTTTTGCTGCCATCATTATATGGTATGCTTTGCTTTCTCTAATTACCCAACGGAAATCCTAATCAATCTTAAAAAAGTGTGTCAGGAGATACTTTTGGCACGATGCTTGTTTTATTATAACAGAAAATTGTCGAACTGTTATGCATTAAGCTATTGATATATGGGAATATTTGCATTTTTATTTTTGATACTGCCCCTTATAATCATCTTTATTCTGGCCCTTCTGGCCCTTAAAGGTGTCTCTTATATACTCCGTTTGTTTGGATTTTCATCTACTCCTTTCCAGTCAGGATATGGACAGGATGGTCAGCAAAAAAACAATCGTCGTCAAGGATATACTGACCAGGCTACCACCACATCGGAAAAGTCACCTAAGATTATAGGCGATGACGAAGGTGAATATGTGGATTTCGAGGAGGTTCCGTAACGTTTTTCACTTTTATTTCTTTATCTGTCGGAATCCTTTCTCCTCTGTTTCTCACTTTAATCCGCCTTGTCAAATTAATGTTCAGTACTTGCTCAATTCAATACATACTTTGTCTTGCCAAGAACGGGCGGCACGGGGAGTAAGCATATTCTGGTTGATAATGACGAAAGCCAACGTATGTCCCGATGCTGAATCTGCATATCCGGCCAAGGAGGTTACTCCAGTGAGTGTGCCGGTTTTGGCAAAGACCTTGCGGTAGGCTGGGGATTTTTTCATGCGGTTTTTAAGGGTTCCGTCGATACCTGCGACAGGTAATGATTTGCGTAGGGGAACGTAAATGTGTGGGTGCTGGTAGGCATAGCGTAGGAAGTCTGTCAGTAATTGCGGACTCAAGTAATTGTAGAGCGAGACACCACTACCATCGGCAATGATGTACTTCTTGGGATTGTGGCTTAACCGACGAATCATCTTTTTTACCATTTCGGCACCATCTTCGGCAGTGGCATAGGCTCTGCTTTCATAGTTGGCGGCCAAGTGGTAGAATAGGGCCTCGGCATGCAAATTGTCGCTCTTTTTTATCATGCGGTCAAGAATCTGTTCCAACGAACGGTGGCAGTATGCTATTTGGGTCATCACACTATCTGGTGCATATGCCATATAGAGGGGAATGGAGTCGGTGACAGCTATTCCATAGCTAGCCAATGAATGGTACATGGCCTGCATGAAACTGTCTGTACGCTCATAGAGCAGGGGAGTGAGAGGTGGCATGTCATCGTCCCAACACCAACCACTGCCCCATTTCAGTGTGTCTTTCATAGCTATATTACCTATCAGCCGGCCGTTAATTTGGCGGATGCCCATATCCTTTACCGCTTCGGCAAAAGCATTCATGTCTGCTTGGCCAATGAGCGGATCAAAACTTCCCACGACATAGAGGTGACCTTCGAGAAGACTGTCGGGAGTGATGTGCCCAGTGTGGTAAAGGGTGGTCGTGAATGGATGGTCAGCTCCCAAGAACTCCAAAGCGGTGATAGCTGTCACAATTTTCTGAGTAGAGGCCGGTCGGTATAACTTGTTTGCCTGATAACTGAAAAGGAGTGAGTCGGTATGGAGGTCGTAAACCATCAGCCCGACCTCTGAATCGTCCAGCAATGTGTCCGCCAATAGATGGTTAAGCCTTTTAACCAAAGTACTTTGGCCATGTGTGGGTATCCATATGACCCATGTGGCAAGTATGATATATAATAGTCTCATTTGTTTCTCATTTTTTTGATATAAGCAATCAGTCCATCCTCATCGGAGGGAATGAGTGAAAGGCTCTTTTCTGGCTCATCGTAGTGGATGAGCAAATAGTTGGTGAAAGAGAAAGAACCGATGCGGACACTGTGCCGCCGCTCGATGCGACGGATATCGTCCAACGGGATGGCGATACGTTTGGAGAAGCGGCCGCGATGGATTACCAATTGGCCATCTGTGGTGACAATGTAGTGGGTATGTATGGTTCTTTCTATGAGGAGTACCATTAATAATAGGGAGCCCATGGCTATCAGGCCGAAACGTTGCCAGTATGCCCAGACGGTGAGAGCAAGCAGTAAAATGAGGAAAAAGAGAGTGTACCAAGGTACACGAGCATGAAATATTCGGTTCATAGATAAGAAATTTGTTTGCAAAGATACGTCATTTCACTGATTATTCGTAGTTTTGCCACAGATTTACGAACAAATTGCTTTGCAGGGGATTCCCGCAAGGCTTAAAACAGAAAATAATACGATGGTAAGAAAGTATGATTTCTTGGTAATCGGTTCGGGCTTGGCAGGAATGAGCTTCGCACTGAAAGTGGCCCATAAGGGTACGGTGGCTCTTATCTGTAAGGCTGGGATGGAAGAGGCCAATACTTATTTTGCACAGGGTGGTATTGCTTCGGTGACGAACTTGTCGGTAGATAATTTTGAGAAGCATATAGAAGATACACTTATAGCAGGTGATTATATCAATGACCGAGCCGCTGTAGAGAAAGTGGTGAAGGGAGCTCCTGAGCAAATCAAGGAACTGATCAATTGGGGAGTTGATTTTGATAAGAAACCCAATGGAGATTTTGACCTGCACAAAGAGGGAGGTCATAGTGAATTCCGTATATTGCATCACAAAGACAATACTGGTGCCGAAATTCAGACTTCTCTTATTGAAACGGTAAAGGCTCATCCTAACATCACGATATTCCCTAATTTCTTTGCTGTAGAAATCATTACACAGCATCATATGGGTATCATTGTGACCCGTTATACGCAGGGAATCCGTTGCTATGGAGCCTATGTGCTGAATGAGGCGACGGGCGAGGTTGATACTTTCCTTTCCAAAGTAACAATTATGGCGACGGGGGGATGTGAAGCGGTATATCGTCAAACAACCAATCCGTTGGTGGCGACGGGCGATGGTATTGCGATGGTGTACCGTGCCAAAGGAACAGTGAAGGATATGGAATTTATCCAGTTCCATCCTACAGCGCTTTATCATCCGGGAGACAGGCCTGCCTACCTGATAACGGAAGCTATGCGTGGCTATGGTGGAGTATTGCGTACGAAGGATGGAAAGGAGTTCATGCAAAAGTATGATGCCCGTCTGTCATTGGCTCCGCGTGACATCGTGGCACGTGCCATAGACAATGAGATGAAGCAACGAGGAGATGAACATGTTTATCTGGACGTGACGCATAAGGATCCGGAAGAGACGAAGAAACATTTCCCCAATATTTATAAGAAATGTCTTTCAATCGGTGTTGATATCACAAAGGATTATATTCCTGTGGCTCCGGCTGCCCATTATCTGTGTGGTGGTATTGTGGTGGATCTGGACGGGCAGAGTAGCATTCGCAGACTGTATGCTATTGGAGAATGTTCATGTACAGGACTGCATGGAGGAAATCGATTAGCCAGTAATTCGCTTATTGAAGCAGTGGTCTATGCAGATGCAGCAGCCAAACATGCGTTGAGTGTCATTGACCGTTATGATTTTAATGAAGATATTCCGGAATGGAATGATGAAGGAACCATCAGCAATGAGGAGCGCGTACTCATCACCCAAAGTATGAAGGAGGTGAACCAGATAATGGAAGCATACGTGGGTATTGTGCGGAGTAATACCCGTTTGAAACGTGCTTGGAATCGTCTTGATATTCTGTATGAAGAGACTGAACGACTTTTCAAAAGCAGTAAAGCTACAAGGGAATTGTGTGAATTGCGCAATATGATTAATGTGGGTTACCTTATCACCAGACAGGCTATGGAGCGTAAGGAGAGCCGTGGATTGCACTTCAGTATTGATTATCCGAAAAAATCATAAAAGGATGAAGCGCCCAACGGATAAAAATACTTGAGAGTGTTTCATAATTCTTTTTTAGACAAGATAACGTAGATTTATCTTATTTTTAATCCGATAGGTTATAGTTTGTCCGTGTTATCTGTGTCTAAAAATAAAAATGAGGGTGTGTCAAAATGATGCGCCCTCATTTATTATATCACAAAGCCCCTACTTTCACAAGCTGGGGCTTTGATATATCCTAAAGTTTTTGTATCTTTAGGCATAGTAAATACATTATGGCAAAGATACACTTTCAT